>CAVPGW010000017.1:0-9097 GCA_963704055.1 Pirellulaceae bacterium
ACTGGAAATGCCACGGCAATTCGACGTGACCAGGCCCGCCACCAACACGATGGCAACTGAAGAGGAAACGCGTAAACCGAGTATCGCTGGTTTCGCCGCAAGTCCAGAGCACTTCGCCTCGAGCAAATTCGCGATCACCGAGACTCGAGCCGGCAGCCAGCAGACCGCCGAGAGTGTTGATCAGTTGCTCTCCGATCGCTCCTTTATCGACGAACTCGACGACGATGTCGGACGGAGTTTTCCGTCGTAGCGAAAGCCACTTCAGTGCTCCCGTCCTCTCCCGCGGCTGAGACCGTGGCCTCTCCCGAGGGCAGAGGTAACATGAATGGCCGCGCGAGGCGTGCGTTTACTTGTCGGCCTCTTTTTCGGCCTGTGCTTTCAACTCTTCCAGGAAAGGCGTGAGGCGGCGTTTTTGGCGATCATCGGCGGCATGATCGCGGCCTGCTGGGCCTTGATGGCTGCCTTGGTTTTGCCAGTCACGTTGTTTAGCAATGCGACGGTGTTGAATAGCAGCGGTTGATGTCAGGTCGGCACCCTCACTTCAATGGAATCGCCTTGATGACGACACCGGCGAGTGGCCCGATGTCGGCGCCCTGCTGGGACGCCCCGTACATCGAATACCCGAATCGGCCAATTGCTTGGGCGTCCCCTTCATTTCCGCCAGCTGTCCTCGATAATACTCGACGACATCGTCGTCGATCATCCCACCGGATATCTTCAAGCCGTTGCGAACCGAAAGCCAGTGATCGCGACGCGGTTCGGTTCCGCATTTTCGAGCCGATCATCGACAAGCTTCAAAGCCTCATCGAATTTTCCGGCACCGGCCAACATCGAAATTCGCTCCATTGTTTTCTGAAACTCTTGTTGAGCTTTCATTTCCTCTTGGAACTTTTTGCGATCCCACGAATCGGTGACCACAGCTTCCAATGGTTCGTCCAACTCCGCGGGATGACCGATCCACTCGATCACTCCTGTTTTGCCAACGATGAAGGAGGTCGGGATCCCCTGCTGATTCGATGCTTCCATGTAGTCGATGTGTACCGAACGATCTGGATCGGTGGTCAACGAGTAGGCAGAGGTGATTTCGTCAAAAGTCTTGCCAACTTGCTCGTTTTCCTTACCAAGCAAATCCTTGACTTCGTCCAGTGACTCATCAGAAACGCTGATCACCTGAACGTCACGACCACGATACTTGTTCTGCAGCTCGGCCAGATGCGGCATGCTGCCTATGCAGGGGCCACACCAAGTCGCCCAAAACTCGATCACGTAGACTTTACCGGCCTCGAATTTTTTGACCGGCTTGAAGAAACCGTTGCCATCCTGGATCCAATGCTCGATATCCAGTGACGGTGCTTTCGATCCAATCCCTAGTTCTTTCTGGGCCCCAAGTTCCTTTGCGGGCGCATTGCGTGGTTCGATGGTCCAGGCAGCAACCGCCCAGCAAAGAACACAAGTTAGCATCAATCGTATTTTCATGTCGTAGGAAGTTCTGTTGGTGAGGTGGGTTTTCGACAGGCCATGATCGTAGTCAAAAACTGGGTCGGCTACGATTGATCGAAAGAAGAATCAAGCAGTTCTGTTAACGTCCGGCGCGGTAGATGTTCCTGCCGCTCAGACACAGTATGCTACGCGACAATGGGCATTTTGGCCCAGACGGATCGACTCCGAGCGATCGAAAAAACGGATTTTCCCTGGCAAGACGGTAGCTCACAATAAACTGGCCAGGGTCTGAGCCGATCCGCCATAGACACTCGCCCGGGTGGGGGCTGCACAGGGTCCGTCAGCAGATTCATGCTCATTTGCCGTTCTTCGGGTCGGCATCCTGGTTGTCGGGCTTGCCCGCCGCCGCACCCTCGTCAGTTTCATCCGACTTCGTTGTTCTGCGACTTGTTCGCCGCGAGGTCCGTTTGGGCACGTTGTTGGGTTCACCGTAAATGCGATCAGTGGTGACCGTCACTCGATCGGCCTTGACTCTGGTTTCATCGGGAGGCTGGTAGAAACCAGCGACCGAAACGGCATCGCCTTCTTGAGCAAGGGACAGATTGTTGACTCGCAACTCGAACTCTGCGTCAGGCGCAAGCTGCACGCGAACCGGCCGGTTCCCCGCTTGCACGGCCATGATTCCAGAGGCATCCAAGGCGATGAGGGCACCGACTACCTTGCAGTCGGCAATTGGCTGGTTTTGTGACTGACGATCGGCGTAGACGCCCGGTACGAATCTCTCTCGCAGATGCCCAGGGACCTTGCCAGCCATCGGCTGAAATACTTCCACACGCGTGACGGGGGACTGCGGAACACCGGCCTGATTGAATGTCCCGGCAAAGCGAACGAGTGCACCTCGAGCGAGGAAGGCTGGCTTGGCGGTGGCAACGAATTGGAACTTCGACATGTCATCTGGAGGTTGCACCATGACTTCCGTGCCATCATCCTTGGTCACCAACAGCACGCCCCGTTGAAAGCTCTTTAACGCTCCTTTGAACTGCGTGACCATGTTCTGCCCGCCCTGCAGGAACGGCGGTTCCGAGTCAGCGATGCCTGGGGCGAAAAACAAGATCAGGGGACCGAAGGTTATCAAACAAAACAGATTTTTGAACATTGCGTCGCTCGCCAATTTGATGGAGTCGCCGAAGAGCCGGGTAGACGCCACCCATTGTACGGTTAGGTTGGAAGCTTGTCCCACAGGCGGATCTACTAGAAAAGGTCGTTTTCGCCGTGACACACACTCGACCGGATCACTTCATGCCCAAATCGACATCCACCTCTGCCTCTTCGTCCCCCAAGCGGATCACAACACGAACGCTGCAAAAAATGCGTGACGGGGGCAAATCCATTTCGATGCTGACTGCCTATGACTACCCGACCGCCGAGGTGCTGGACGAAGCCGGCGTCGACATCCTGCTAGTCGGCGACTCGCTTGCGATGGTCGTCCAAGGTCACGAGACGACGCTGCCGGTGACGATGGACCAAATGATCTATCATGCCGAAATGGTGGGGCGTGCAGCCCATCGCGCATTCGTCGTGGTCGACTTGCCCTTCCCGGAAGGACAATTGACGATCGAACGAAGTCTACGGTCATGCGCCCGCGTGTTGAAAGAAACCAAATGCCACGCGGTCAAGCTGGAAGGAGGCGCCGAGCAGGCGAAACGGATCGAGACGATCGTGACAGCCGGGATTCCCGTAATGGCTCATGTTGGACTGCGACCTCAAAACGTTCACGTCGAAGGCGGCTACCGAGTCCAACGCGACAACGAACAACTTGTTGCCGACGCCAAGGCCGCAGAGCAGGCAGGAGCCTTCGCGGTACTGATCGAGTGTGTCCCGACCGACATCGGTAAAGCGATCACTGACTCTGTCTCGGTTCCCACGATCGGCATCGGTGCCGGACCTCATGTTTCCGGACAGGTCTTGGTGACTCACGATATGATCGGATTCAACTCCGGTTACTTGCCGAAATTCGTACGCCAATTCGCCGATGTGCGCGGCACGATCAGCGAAGCCGCGTCCGCCTATTGCAAAGCAATTCAAGAAAGTAAGTTTCCGGGTAAGAAAGAGTCCTTCGAATGAGCTTCGGTTTACCAAACGCGAATTCGATCATGCCCTTTGAGGACCTTGACCAACTTTACGAGTCAGCGGCCAAAGCGTTTTGTCAACTTGTCGACGAAACACTGGCGGCCAAAGATATCGTGCGTGTCTCGCTCTCGGGCGGGTCGACGCCGAAGCGTCTTTACGAACTGCTATCCCTGCGTGACTTGCCTTGGGACATGATTCATTGGTTCTGGGGCGACGAGCGGAACGTGCCTGACGATCACGCCGAAAGCAATGCGAGGATGGCACGAGAATCTCTGTTGAATCGCGTCTCGGTGCCCGAAACGAACGTTCACACCGTCCCAGTCAATGTCGCCGATCCAGCGGCGGCGGCCGCTGCGTACGAGCAGACGCTGCGCCATCACTTCCCGGCGGACAAGTATCCGAAATGGGATTTAGTGCTGCTCGGAATGGGGGACGACGCACACACGGCATCGTTGTTCCCTGGCAGCAAGGCGCTCGATGAACAGGAGCGTTGGTTCGTCGAAAATTGGGTCGAAAAGGTTGCTGCTTTTCGGTACACGCTGACCGCCCCCGCGATCAATTCCGCGAAACAGTCGTGGTTCCTGGTCGCCGGGGAAGGGAAACGCGAAGCGGTCACGCACGTTCTTTCCAACGTTCGGCAACCCCGCATGTACCCATCGCAGCTGATTCAAGCCACGCGTTGGTTCATCACACGTGACGCGTTTACGGTTGCTTGAGTGCCTCGCAAAGCGAGGTCCCTCGGATGTCTCGGCCGATGGACCTCGATTGCGAAACTCGAGCGAAAGTTCCTCTAACCCGCCTGGGCAAGGTTTTGCTTTCGCAAGCCATCGATGTAGTCATGGGCAACGTTGATCACTTCGCGGTTGTAGAAGTTGTCGCGATAGATGACTTCATTACCGATCTGCTGCTCAAGCTCTTCCTCTTCATCCTCCTTTTGAGCGTCCAACTCTTTGCGGCGAGCCATGAAGGCACTCTCCTCCAATGAAACCGTGTTCAGTTCCTTTTGGCTGACATAAAGTTCAATACGGCGTAGCAGATCGGCAAACTCTTCGTCTTTCGCGATTCGCGCCGCGGATCGCTGGCGAATCTTGCCGATCAGGTCTGCCGGCATCATGCTGTATTGGTCATGCCGTGTCGCCTTGACGGCGTCATGATCGAGGGCGTACTTGAGATCACTCTCGCCGATATCCATTTTCGCCGTGATGCTGGGAAGCACGACGTCGGCGGCGACACCCGTGCGTTGCGTGCTTTGCCCGTCGGGCAGATAGAACTGTTGCAGCGTCACCTTTAACGCTCCGAAGTTGGCGCGATTGTTGCGGAACAGCTGCTGACCTAAGTCCATTAAGGTTTGAACCGTGCCTTTCCCGTGGGTGGCCGGATCACCAACGACGATGCCACGCCGATAGTCCTGAATCGCCCCAGCGAAAATCTCACTCGCACTCGCGCTGAACTTGCTGGTCAAAACAACCAGCGGACCATCCCACGCTGTGCCACTATCTTCATCGGCATACTGCTGCACCGAGCCGTCCGAGTTCTTGACTTGAACGACTGGCCCTCGATCGATGAACAGGCCGGTCAGGTTGATCGCTTCAGTCAGACTGCCGCCACCGTTCTTGCTGAGATCCAACACGATGCCATCGACCTTTTGGTCGCGGAACTCATAAATGATCCGTCGCACATCTCGCGTGCTGCTTCGGAAATCGTGCTTATCTTGCCTGGCCGATTCCATGTCCAAATAGAAGCTTGGCAAGTTGATGTACCCAATCTTCAATGTGCCCGCGTCGGGCGTTGTGTGCTCGATGATTTCGCCACGTGCAGCCGATTCTTCCAGCTCGATCCGAGCGCGAACGATCTTATAGACTTCGACGTTGCCAACGCCTCCAGGCTTCACGCCCAAGCGTACGGTGCTGCCCGCCTTTCCGCGAATCAGATCGACGACGTCGGTCAAGGGCATTTCAACGATGTCAACCATTTCACCTTCGTCGCCCTGCCCCACGCTAACGATTGCATCGTCCGTCTCCAGCTTGCCGTGTTTCGCTGCGGCGCCGCCGGGAATCACACGAGTCACAATCGTGTTGCCGTCCTTCTCTCGCAGTTGCGCACCGATGCCATCCAGGTTCAAACTCATCGTAATCTGGAAGTCGTGCAGCGTACCCGCCGACATGTAAGTCGAATGCGGGTCATACCCGGTTGTAATCGCAGTTAAGAACATCTCAAGCAGATCGTCGCTGTCGGTCTGCTTCCAACGACGTGCGTACCGCGAATAACGTCTCCGCAGTTGGTCGACTGCCTCTTCTCCCTCCTTTCCTTCGTCTTTCAAGTCAAGAAGGGCGTATTTGAGTTGGCGACGCCAGCGATCGTTGGCTTCGGCGGGGGTCTTTGCGTAGCTGGCCGCCTCGGGATCAATGATGATCGACTCATCGGTGGTAAAATCGAATTTTCCATCGAGCAGAGCTTGTGCTACGGCAACACGTTCGTCGACGCGCTGGACGAACCTTCCAAAAATATCGTAAGCGAGCGACAGGTCTCCTTTAGCGACCATGTCATCGATCAGCGTCGAGCTTGCCGCAAACTCGTCGATGTCGCTTTGATAGAAATAAAGCTTCAAAGGATCGAGCGAGTTTAGAAACAGGTCCAATGATCGCTGACTGATCGTGTCATTAAGCCCCTGAGCGGAAATGTGGTTCCGAGGCATCAGGGTGGCGATCAGCCTTGCGATCACACCATCCTGTCGGGACGGTTGAGCCAACACGATCGGAGTCTGATCCTGTCCAGGTAACTGAACTTGATCCTGCCGCGATGCTTGCGATTCTGGGGGAGCAGGTGTGGCTGGGACCGGGACCTGAGCTTCCGCAGCCGGAATCGCCAGGCAGGCGAACGCCAGGCAGCCGGCGATCCAGGCGACAACTCGGCTTGGTCGAACATGATCGTCGCTCGAAACACCACCACGGGGGGGTCCGGAGGACTTGGCGAGTGAATGCAGGGGACGAGGGCTGTCCATAGTGGATTCCTAGGTAGATTTGTTTCAGACTCAACATGCGCGGAAAAGCATCAGCTGGCGCAAGGTGGGAAAATGCGTCATGCTCGATTGCCTGTCCAGATCGTTTGAATAGTAGGAAAGCGACAATGATCGAGCAACTCCGTTTATTCGCCCAGTTTATCACCTCTGTTCGCGCAATTCGGCGTCAGAATCCCGATTTCGTGGATGTCTGAGTTAGACGCGACAATCCAAATGGCGGTCTGATTTCCCTGAAATCGTTCGCTCTAGAAAGACGTCGGCAGTGTCGGCAGGAGACCTGCCGTTGTGTCTGGCAGTGCAGTCACGGTCCACTGCGTCCCCGAGACCGCATAAGTGATGCGGAACAAAGTGGTGGTGGCACCAACGGTATGGGAATAGGAATACTCGACTGGAGCAGGTGGATCCCCGGTCTTGAGTCGATCGATCGCGGTTGCCAATACAGCGAGCGGACCGTCGGCAAAAGCCTCGCTTGCCATCCTTGCCTGTTCGACACGAAGGGCCGCGCTGAGTTGCCTTTGATGAACCGCAGCCAGCGCCGTTGTCGTCAGAATCAGCGCCAGCACGATCAGCAGCGCATAGCCGCGGCGACACGTGGGGCGTCGGCTCATCGGCCGACTCGATTCGCTCGTGATCACACGCCCACCGATCATGGCAGGTCCGCCGTTGCGAAGGAGTAAGTTTCAGCGAAATCGCCAAACGCAAAATCGATCGAGATGTCGATCCGGCCCCCGGCGACAACAAATTGGACGTCGTCGACGAAGCGTGCGACCGTGAAGACGTCGCCGCTGATCGCATCGGAACGAACCAGCCGGTTACCATCAAGCGAATAGATGATGACGCGGTCGGGGGCGATCCAATCCGCCGATGCGTCTTGATCGGCGTCGAAACAGAGACGCAGTTCATCGACACTGGGAACCAGTCGACCAACCAACCGCCACTGGTTGCGCTCGCCGGTCCGAAGATCCGGCGAGGATCCACCGAAATCGCGGCGAAACGATTCGATTGCCAGTCGAGCTTCGGCCGCGACTTGCGTTCCGGCGATATTGTCTGCCAGATGACGCGTGACATCAAATGCCACACCTGAAGCCATGATTGCCACCGCTCCGGCCATCATCGCGCCGATCGTGACTTCGAGCAGACTGAAGCCACGACGATTCGTTGTTCTGATTGGTAGTGAACGCATCACGGAGCCTCGAGTGTCGCGGTTGCTCCACCACCGACAGTCTCGGCGACAGAGACGACATCGAACGAGCGTGCCGAGCGAACGAGAATCGCATCAGCGAGAATGTAGTTCATCGCTCCGGGGCCATCGGTCAAACGCACGCGGACCGTGCCACTGTTGATTTGGACGACGGCCAATCGATCCCAATCGCGTCCGTTGTAGGAAACGTCCGAGGCCATGGTCTTTTGATTGACATTCACCGTGGTCCGCCATGTCGTTCCATCATGAATTTCGTGGGGAATCGCCGCGCCAAGCGACGTCAGCGGCGGATAGGACGTCAAAACTTCGTACTCGCCCACTGGCAATCCGCTGATCGTGAATTCAGCGTAAGAACCGATGTTTCCGTTCGACCGGTGATAGTGGGAGTTTCCAAGATAGGCGGGATAGTAATCCCACCCAAACCAATCGAAGGTATCAGCCGGGTCCTTATAGAAGGAAAAACTTGGCGTCCCGTCAAGATTGTCGACGGCTTGCTCGAAATACGCATATGGCAGGATCGCACTCGTTGGTGTCACTGTTGCTTCAACGCTGGCGTACACCCCCAGTTTTCGCATCCAAGGATCGCCGGTTGGATTCAGGGCGGGCACATCCTCGGGAGGCAAGACGTCCGTTAGTCGACGCGTTTGCTTGGTTTGGACAACGGACATGGAATACAGACCCGCCATGCCGATCGCCAACAATACCATCGCCACTTGAACTTCCAAGTAGGTGGATCCCCGTCGATGGCGGCTTGCTGGAGTCATCTGTGTACGCAGTTGTGTTGCTGGGCGTCACTTAGAACGCGGGAGTCAGTACGGGTGTGGTTCCGCTAATCGTGCTGGCTGGGCCCGTCACGGTGCCAGCGATCACGCCGGTTTCGTCAATCGTAAAAGTGCCTTGCCAAGAACCTGTGTAGACCGGTGTACCGAAGGCATCAAATAATCTGCACCGCGACTGGGCCTGAAACGCGGTCGCGCTGGCGCTACCGCGATCGAGAATTCATACCTAGGTGAAGTCAACGTCAGGTCCTGGTCGACAAGCCCCTCGTCGACCAGGGTCTGAAGCGTCGTCGCGTAAGTGCGATTTTCGAGCCAATAGAACCGCTGCGCAGTATTCACCATGCGCAGTCCGGCGGCTCGGCCAGATCTGCATGTGATTGCTCCATCGTTCGCATCAGTCTTGGCTGCCGCGAATGAAACGAGCACGGCCAGGTAACACGTCATCGTGACCACAACTTCGATCAGCGAAAAGGCACGACTGCCGAACCGGTGTCGACCAAGAAAGCGACGGGACAGCAGATGCTTTGA
>CAVPGW010000018.1:0-450742 GCA_963704055.1 Pirellulaceae bacterium
GAAAGGAGATGTCGCCTTCTCGGTTGGATTGCTGGTGATGCTGATGGTCGGCACGATTATATTTCTGCCGATCGTCCTGCCACTGTTAGTCACTGGAACGCAGGTCAACCCTGCCAAGATCGTGCGATTGCTTGTGTTGCTGATCCTCCTGCCTTTGATCGTCGGATTGCTCATCAATGCACGCGCAGCGTCCTTCGCCGCTCGCCTGGCACCGGTGCTTACCTGGGTATCCGGAGTCACCTTGCTGGCGACGATTGTCCTGATTATCTCGCTGAATTTTCAAAGCCTGCTGCAAGTTTTCGGCACAGGCGCGATCTATGCTGGGTTGCTGTTTTCCGTTCTGTCCGCGTTCACCGGATGGCTCCTCGGCGGCAGGCACGCGGCCCAACGGGCGGCTCTTGGACTGGGGACGGGCTTCCGAAGTTTTCCGGCAGCGTTGATCGTGAGCGTGCAGAACTTCGCAGATCCCAATGTGTCCGTGATGGTCATCGTGATCACGCTCACCGCGCTCGTCGCCCTGGTGCCCGCCGCGCTGCTGATGGGAAAGCTAGAGTCCGTTACTGTGAATAAGCTCGACTCGCCATGAGTTGGAAAAGCAGACGCAACAGCCCGGAGACGCAACAGCCCGGGGACGCAACAGCCCGGGGACGCAACCATCGAGCTTGCCGCGATGATGACCGTGTTGAACAACAACTCAGTCGGCTTTTTGCATCGACTTGGGTCGTACGACATCTTTTGCCAATCCGACTGCCTCTAGCATTCGGATCACTCGCCATGACATGTCGAATTCCCACCAGCGGTGACCGTGTGCGGCGCTGCGTGGTTCGGCGTGATGGTTGTTGTGCCAACCTTCGCCATGCGAAAAAAGTGCTACCAGCCAGTTGTTCGTGCTGTGGTCACGCGTGTGGTAATTGCGATAGCCGAACAAATGTGCAATCGAATTGACTGACCAAGTCCCGTGCAAAACGAAAACGGTTCGCACGGCAACGGCCCACACGGCCCAACTGGCCGCGTAGCGGAGTGCTTCGCTCATCTGTCCACCGCTGATGAAGTATCCCACGACGCCACCGATCAGCACAATCAGGATCGCGTGAGCAACGAACACAAAGAACCATCCGCCGCGCCGCTCGAGTCGCAAATAGAACGGATCTCGAAGCAGGTCTCGCACATAGCGTTCATAGTGGACCGTTCGATCCAGCTCTCGATGGCGACAAACAATCCAGCCGACGTGTCCCCACAAGAAGTTGACCCACGGCGAATGCGGATCGGGCTGATGGTCACTGTGTTGATGATGCATGCGGTGAATCGCCACCCATCGCGCCGGGCTGTCTTGCAGATTGCACATGCCGAGTATCGCCAAAAAATGCTCGAACCACTTTGGGCAGGTAAACCCGCGATGGGTCAGCAAGCGGTGGTAGCCGATCGTGATTCCCATCATCCCGAACAGGAAATGTCCTGAGACGGCCAGAACGAGTCCCGACCAGGTGAACAACCACGGGATCAACGCATACAGCGCGACCAGATGGATCGCCGTCAGGACGATCAGGTACTGCCAGAGGATCCGCAGAGGCTCGGTGGCTTCCGGGCGCGGCAGCCGCTGTGGGTCGATGGACAACTGCGGTGTTTCGCCAACGGCCTCCGCATCCACTTCTTCTTCATGCGTGCAAACAGAATCTGACATCAATTCATCCTAGCTTCGCGGCCACGCTGTCGTCGGTATTTCGCGGCGAACCTCAAGATCCATGCTAATCCGAATCGCAGTAAATGCGCAGATCGGAAAGCCTGACAGCCGGCAACATGCCCAAGGGTATCTGCTTTAGGAGGGAGAGGCTCCTGCCGAACTGGCTGGACGAACCGGGCTTGCATTGCCTCGCGGCTTGGCAGGAGCCTCGCCCTCCCATCGGCTCGTTTCATCGAACCTCGCCGGGCGATGTTGTGCGTCGTAGATCGAATAGCAGATGGCAATGGGCAAACGCCAGCGGCGTTGGCGGGCAGTAAAAAAGCCGGCGGGCAGGCCGGCTTGGTGTGATCTCATGTCGACAATGATTGCGCGTCGAGTGTGGGGAACAACAGTGATCGCTACTTCTTGTCGTCTTCTTCCTTTTTGACCTTCTTTTTCCGCTTCAGCGAGACCTTCATCACGCGAACTTTGGGCATGCCGACAACGTTCGCTTCCTCGTCGAATCGGTCCAGTTTCCTGAGTTGGGCAATACGCTCAGCCCGCGTCAGCACATTTCGCGTCTTGATCGCCCCGGCTTTCACCTTGAGGCTTGGATCCATAGTCATTGCGTTCCACTCAGTCGAAACGATAAAAGGGTTGGTTTGTTGAGCAAGCGAAGAATATGGAGTTTTCCCAGTTTTGACAAGGTTGCCCTAAAAAAACGCCTGATTTGACGATTCCCATTGCTGGCATGCGCGGCGGCTGTGAGAATGCAGGGGAGACGAAGAATCGTCGTCTTGTTGGGTTGCCACATTCGGATCGGTACGCATCATTCCGAGCAAACGTCGTGATTCCCAGGATCCGTCGTGGCAATTTGCCGCAGACTGGTCGATTTCCAGTTGCGTCGTGTCGGGGCGGTTCGGATCGCCTGAGTGCTGAAACTGCGAATTGACCTTGATGATGAACTCGCCGGGAAATCCTGACCCGAAGCGTGAGTTTTGAAGTTGCGCGTTTCGCTAGTGCCGGAGGCACGGCAGCATGTAGCCTGGCGCGAGCCCCAGGATTTGTAATCGAAAACGACCGAAAGCCCCGAAGGGGCGACAGCATTGTGACCGTTCCGTTTTCTGTCGCCGCTCCGCGGCTGATGGGCATCGTTCGTTCCGTTTTCCTGGGGCTCACGTGTCGCCGCTACGCGGCTAAAAAGCGCAACTTCAAAGCTCACGCTTTGGGTTGCGAAGTAAAGGTCAACTCACAAGTCCGACAGTGGGGGAAGAAGTAATTCAGCCGATGCGTTCACTTTCCAGCTCCACACTCGTCGCGGTTGTCAAGTTCGCGATTCCGGCTGCCATCATCGGCTACCTGGTGTGGAGTATCGAGCCGGCGCAGTGGCACCAACTATCGTCCCAGCCCAAGGACTACTGGCTACTCCTGGCCGCCTTGTTGGTGGCGTTGGCGGCGATGAGTCTCTCTTTGCGCGGTGGTGTGTGCTGGTCCGCTGCCAGGGGATCGAGTTGACGATGCTGGAGGCGTTCCGGCTCGGATCGATCGGCTTTCTGCTCAGCTTTGTCTCGGCGGGAAGCGTCGGTGGCGACTTGTTCAAGGCGATCTTTTTGGCGAACCGACGGCCTGGAAAACGGATTGCCGCGGTTGCCTCTGTGGTGGTCGATCGAGGCTGTGGGCTCTATGGATTGCTGCTGTTGGTCTCCCTGGCTCTGCTGCTGACCAACCCGACCGATACGAGCGATTCGTCCATCGGACTTGATCAGATCAAGTTCGGCGTGGCCGCATTTTTCGGGCTCGGCACAGTGGTGCTGGCGATCCTTGTGTTTGGTGGCCGTGGCGTGGACAAGCTGATCAGGGCGGGCAGCGATCTGCCGATCCTGGGCTCTCTGGTTGCGAAAGTCGGTCCGCCACTGCGGATGTTTCACTCGCACCCGATCGCTTTCGGTGCATCGATCGTGATGAGCCTTGGCGTCCAGAGCATGATCGTGATCAGCATGTACCTGATTGCCCGCGGCCTTTACACCGATCCTCCCACGCTAGCGGAGCACTTTGTGATCGTTCCGGTTGCGATGGTGGCCTCGGCGATCCCCATTACCCCCGCCGGAATCGGACTTTTGGAGGCATCGATGGATTCAATGTATGCCATCGTGCCGGCGGTCCCAACGGAGGCCTCCGGTACGCTGGTGGCGCTTGTCTTCGAGATCGTCAAAGTGGTGATGGCGGTGTTGGGCACGCTCTTTTATTGGACTGCCAGCAAAGAGGTTCGCGAAAGCATAGAAATTGCCGAAGAAAAAGCTGCCCACCACGAAGACCCGACCGTCGCCACCCAGGGCGTGTAAAAGCTTGGCCCGAGGGCCTGGCGCGGGGATTGGCGTATGATGCTATTCTGTAGGCGAATTCGAGGCTCCCAGGGTCCCTGGCGGCAGCCACGATGACTTCATGATTGACTCACCCGAGAAGGATGTTGCATGTCCCCACAGCCCGGCGGAGAACCGGCCAGCGAAGAAGTGCTCAGCGAAGCCGACGCTAATCGCTTGAATCAGGCCCGCACGAGAATTCTCGATGAATTGGGCAAGATCATCGTCGGACAGGAAGAGGTCATCGAAGAAATCATGATCTGCCTGTTCAGCCGCGGCCACGTGATGCTCGAGGGCGTTCCTGGTCTGGCAAAGACGCTGATGATCAGCACGCTCGCCAAAACGCTCGATCTTTCTTTCAGCCGCATTCAGTTCACACCCGACCTGATGCCGGCCGACGTCACCGGCACCGAGATCATCGAAGAGGATCGATCGACAGGGCATCGCGGATTTCGGTTCATGGAAGGCCCGCTGTTCGCAAACGTCGTGTTGGCCGACGAAATCAATCGTACTCCGCCCAAGACGCAAGCCGCGCTGCTCGAGGCGATGCAGGAACGGCAGGTGACCGTCGGACGTGACCGGCACGAGCTGTCCGATCCCTTCTTTGTGTTGGCCACTCAGAACCCAATCGAACAAGAAGGAACCTATCCGCTGCCCGAAGCGCAGCAGGATCGTTTCATGTTCAAGGTCTATGTGGAGTACCCGAACTTTGACGAAGAGTTCGAGGTGGCTCGTCGCACGACGGGTACACAAACCGGCGAGGTGCAAGCGGTGCTGGGGGCGGAAGAAATTTTGCGGCTGCAGCATTTGGTCAGGCAGGTGCCCGTCAGCGACCATGTCGTCCGCTACGCACTGTCGCTCGTGCGGCAAACTCGCGTTGGCAACGAAGGAGTCCCAGACTTTGTCGACGATCTTGTCGGCTGGGGTGCCGGACCACGCGCCGTACAGTTTTTGATCCTGGGGGGCAAAGCCCGAGCGCTATTGGAAGGTCGCTTTCACGTTCAAGTCGAGGACATTCAAACATTAGCCAAGCCGGTGCTGCGGCATCGCTTGGTGGTGAACTTTGCGGCCGAGAGTGACGGAGTAACGAGCGACGATGTTGTCGAACGCATCCTCGCGGCAACGCCAACGACCGAGGATGAGCTTTCACGCGATGCCCGATTCCAAAAGATATTTGCGTCCTGAGGTCACGACGCGGATTCGTCGGCTCGAGCTGATGGCACGCCGCGTGGTCGAAGGTTTTCTGTCAGGAATGCATCGTAGTCCCTACTTTGGACAGTCGATCGAATTCCTGCAGCACCGCCAGTACACTCGTGGCGACGAAATCCGCCACATCGACTGGAAGGTCTACGCGCGCCAAGACCGTTTGCACATCAAACAGTACGAAGAAGAAACGAATCTTCGGCTGACGCTGCTGGTCGATCGCTCCGGCAGCATGGCCTACGGCGACGGCGAGTCGAACAAGTTCGATTACTCGGCAGCAATCGCGGCCTCACTCGCCTACCTTGCCCTACGTCAAAAAGATGCGACGGGGCTGTTCACGTTTGACACTGTGGTGCGAGCCAGCGTGCCGGCCAAGAGTAACAAACAACAATTGACTCGCATGCTCTCCGTCCTGGAATCGGTGGGCGCTGATGGCCGCACCGACCTGCCGAGAGTCGCCCGCGAAGTCTCGCAATCGATTCCCAAGCGAGGCCTGGTGGTGATCATTTCCGACTTACTTGGCGTCGATAACCTGCTTGAGGGGCTGCGTGTGCTACGCCAACGCGGCCACGATGTCGCGCTCTTTCACGTATTGCACGACGACGAATTGGACTTCGAGTTCAACGGCGCGACGCGATTCGAGGGTTTGGAAGTGGACGATTTTTTGAACTGCAATCCGCGGGCACTACGCGACGGATATCTCGAGGCCTTGAACGATTTCCTCGAGCAAGACCAAGAAAGCATGCGGACGATTGTCGATCGATTACATGCAAGTCAGGACCAGCGAGCCACTTGACGCGGTGCTGGCCAAGTTCCTCGCCACCCGCCTGTCCCTACCCAACCTACGAACCTAGCGAATTTCCATCTCACCATCCCCTCAATCTGCCCTTCTTTCTGCCAACTGCCAACTGCCAACTGCCAACTGCCAACTGCCAACTGCTAACTCGCTAACTGCCTTGTTCCTTTACCCCGCACTCACGACCGGCTTTCTGTTCGTTGCCATTCCGCTGTTGGTCCATTTGATCAACATGCTTCGGCATCGTCGCCAGCGTTGGGCCGCCATGGAGTTTCTGCTTGCCAGTTATCGCAAACAAAAAAAGTGGATTCGCTTACGCCAGTTGCTGTTGTTGCTCTCTCGCCTGGCGGTCGCCGCATTGCTGATTGCGGTGCTCTGCGGCTGGACTGGTGGTGGCCAGATGCTGGGGATGTTTCGCGGCCAAACAACGCATCATGTCTTGATTCTCGACGACAGCTATTCGATGGGTGACGAGAGCATCGGGCCGAACACCCGTCGCATGGTTGACCTGGCGGGGACGAATGAAGCCGGCGGATCAGTCGGCGGCGCGGCGACGGCGTACGGCCGAGCCCTGCAGGCGGTTCAGGATTTGACGCGGCGACTGGCCAATGACGATGGCAACCATCAATTGACTGTGATGCGGGCCAGTCGTGCGGCGATGACCGTTCGCGGCGGCAGCGAGTCGGGCGATTCCGCAGCAGACCTTTCGGCACAAACGATTACTTCCGACGCACGCCTGATCAATCGCTTGATGTCGACCGCGGCCTCGCCGATTCGCACGGACTTGGTTCCCGCTCTCGACTTGGCGACCGAGTTGATCAATTCGACTCCAGCCGACTCTAAGTTCCTGTACATCGCCAGCGATTTTCGTCAGCGGGACTGGGGATCGGCCGAGCGAATTGCTGAATCGATGCGTGCGCTATCAAGCGACGTATCCATTCGTATGATCGACTGTGCCGCCCAGCCCGCGGCCAACCTGGGCATCACCGATATCTCGCCCGCGCAAGACGTTTGGGTTGCCGGTGTGCCGGTGGTCGTCAACGTGACCGTTCGCAACTACAGTCAGCAGCCTGCCAAAAACATTGCCTTGACCAGCCGTGTGATTCGCTATTCCGAAGATGTTCAACTTGCCGATCCAACGTTGCAGTTCAGCGGCGACGTCGAGTCGCAGCCGGCGATCATCATCGAAACGTTACCAGCGGGGGGCGAAATCACGAAAACCTTTCAAGTCTTCGTGACGCAGACAGGAACGCATGCGGTCGAGGTCTCCTTGCCGGATGACGCATTGAAAATCGACAACGTCAGGTCATGCACGCTGCCGTTGACGGATGTGGAAAAAGTCTTGGTGATCGATGGCAGTGCGGACGCGCGAGGAGCCTACCACGTGGCGTCGGTGCTGAATCCCGGCAGCCAGGTCCGGATCGGTGCGGTGCCTGATATCCAGCCGCCATCGTTCCTTCGTTCGGCCACGCTGGAAAGCTTGTCACCCTACCGAGCGGTGTACATGATCGATGTACCGGAGATCGGCGAGAACGCCGCGGACGCGCTGTCACAGTACGTCGAGCGTGGGGGGGACTCGCTTGGTTCTTGGGTGCGGAGGTGAATCGCGAATCATACAACCGAACGCTCTTGGCTCAGAACCGATATCTGCTGCCCGCTGCCCTCAGCCAGCCGATGGAGCTGGCGCGAACCACCGATGACGCGGCGGCCGACGTCAAGTTTGGCGAATCATCGATGTTGCTGGCGCCGCTTCGTGCCGGTGGCGATGCCGCGTTTTCACTGGTGGGTGTTTCCAATTCTTGGGATCTGCAGACACTGGCGATCAACCAGGATCCTGATCCGAACCAGCCTCGGGTCCGAACGGTTCTGGAGCGTCATGATGGAAAACCGTTGGTGACTCAGCACGATGTGGGCCAGGGTCGCGTGATCACAGTGCTGATGGGCCTGGACGGTCGCTGGACGAATTGGCCCGGCGACCCGACGTTTGTCGTCTTCTTGTTGCAGTCCAATGCGTATTTGTGGAGCGGTGCCGCGCCGCCGACTCGACGTTTCGTTGATGAACCATTGGTTCGGCTGTTGCCGATCGACGACTACACCGACCAAGCGATTTATCTGCCGGCGACCAACGAGCCCCCGCGTGTGCCCATTGACGTGGTCGCCGAAAAGGTCAACGCGGAATCGGCCAATGATCAACCGCTGTTACGGCTCAGGATCGACCCCAACGAGATGGTGATCGCCGGCGAAGCCAACGTGGACGAGATTCTGCAGCCCGGTATATCCGAATGGATGTTGACTCGTAGCGATGGGCGCGGCGAAGTGATCCCCGTCTCTTCGGTGATCCGCGTCGGCGAAGGCGATTTATCTCGCGTTGATCCAGCATCGATCCAGCAGCAGCTTTTGCCACTCGAAGTCACCTTTGTGACTAGCAGCGTATGGAGCGAGGAGAACCGCACGGCCGGTAGCTCGACATTGACTTTGTTGTTGCTGGGACTGCTGGGGACGATTTTGGCGGGCGAGCAAATGTTGGCATATTGGGCCAGCTATCACGTGTCGCCCAGCCGGGCGGCCCTTGGTCAATTGGGCGGCGCTCGCGCCGCCGCGTCAGCAGGCGGGGGTCATCGATGAACGAGACTGCCAATGGCACGACCGGCAACACACGTGAGATCGTTTACGAGTTCGCTCGCGCTGGCACCCTGGAAGGTTGGTGGATTTGGGCGTTGATGATCGGCGCGTTCTCTGCACTGCTTTACCTCTGCGTTCGGTTCTACCTCCGTGATGTGTCGGAATTGCCTCGCCCCATACGGCTCGCGCTGATCTCGCTTCGCATCTTGACCATCGTCGCGTTGGTTTTCTTCTTCTTCGATTTGCAACGCCGAACGCAACGATTGGTGACGCGACCGAGCGAGGTGGCCGTGCTGGTCGATACCAGCCAAAGCATGTCGCTGCCGTCGGGGACGCGAGCCGGCATGGACAGCCGTACCGAGCGAGTTCAACGGATCCTTGAAAACACGAATCTTCTGGACAAGCTTGCCGCCGAACATCGCATCAGTGTGTACACGTTCGGCGATCAAGCCGAGCCACGTCTGATCGAAACACGAGGCGATGTGCTGGACGATAGCGATGAGAATCTTGATGCCGCAACGACGACAAACGCCTCACCGCTGGCGGTGATCGGCGCACTCTTGATCGCGATCGGTCTGTTGTTGGGTGTGACTTCACTGATGATAGGTGCTGTCGGTCGCGGTACGAGCGTCGGTGGGTGGGTGGTCGCCAGCATCGTTGCATTGATCCCCGGAATGATCTGCTTGGGAAGTGTCTACAGCGTTCGAACGGAACAGACGCTGTCACAGATTCTCGGCAGGCAAGCTGGCGCCGCCGACGAATCAGCGTCGCCGACCGACAGCGAACCCACTTCGCCGGAGCCGCTGCGCGTGACCGATTGGGGGCAGCAGATCGCCGCGGCAGCAACGCAGAGTCGCATCGGCGATGCGATCCGCAATGTTTTGACCGATCACGACCCGGCAACGCTGGCGGGGATCGTGCTGTTGACCGATGGTCAGAACAATGGCGGCACGGATGCGAATGTCGCGGTCGCGTCGGCTCGACGCAGCGAAGTAGCCGTTTATCCAGTCGGCTTGGGAAGCAGCGACGCTCCCATCAACGTCCGCGTCGTCGATCTCGATGCGCCGCGCCGAGTCTACCCCGGCGACAAGTTTGCTGTCACGGCCGTGCTGCAGGCCAGCGGCCCACGCCCGATTGAAGTCGAAGTTCAGTTGCTCGATGGTTTGGACGATCAAGCGGGCGATGGCGGAGTCAATCGCAGCGAAGGCGAGATCAAACCTCCCGGCGAGGTTGTTGATTCGCAAAAGATCGTCGTCAAGAACGATGGCACTTTGTCCGGAATTCGCTTTGAGCTCGAGCCCGATTCGGTCGGACGAAGAAGACTGGCGATTCGCGTCGTCGCCCCCAGCGAAGATCGAAACAAACGCGACGACATGCGTGACGGACGATACGAAGTTGTCTCGCGTAAGCTGCGAGTGTTGGCGGTCGCGGGCGGCCCAACTCGCGAATACCGCTTCGTGCGGAATCTGCTGTTCCGCGAGAAGTCGGTCGAATTGGACGCCTGGCTGCAAACTGGACAACCGGGGATCAGTCAGGATGCCGATCGCGTATTGGATGGTTTTCCCGCGACTGCCGAAGCACTATTCGAATACGACGCGATTGCGATGTTCGATCCGGATTGGACCGCGATCGGTGCTGATCAACTTGAATTGCTTGATCGCTGGCTGACGCAACAGGCCGGCGGCATGATCATCGTCGCCGGTCCGGTCTATCACCCGCAGTGGGTGCGAAAGAAGACCGACCCCCGGGTGGGAATGATTGCTGGGTTCTTTCCAATCAATTTGTCCAAACGCGGGCCGGAGCTTGCCGGTGGGCGGCAAGGTGGTGACAACCCCTGGCCGCTGGAATTCACTCCCGAGGCTCGTCGCGCGGAATTCCTGTGGATCGCGGAAAATCCAGACGAGAGTTTCCAAGTTTGGGAGGACTTCGGCGGCGTCTATGACTACGTGGACGCCAAGTCGGCGAAACCTGGTGCCAAGGTCTACGCCCGTTTTTCGGATCCGACCACCGAGATCGCCGGAGCCAAGCCGATCTATTTGGCGTCGCAGTTCTACGGTGCCGGAAGAGTTTACTTTCAGGGCAGTGGCGAAATGTGGCGATTGCGTGGCGAGTCGGACAGCTATTTTGACAGCTACTACACAAAACTGATTCGTTGGATCAGCGCGGGCAGGCTGCTGCGAGACAGCAACCGCGGCGTGCTGTTGGTTGATACCTCCAAGGCGATGGTTGGCGACACGATCACCGTTCGCGCCGTCCTGACCGACGAGCAATTCGAGCCGCTGGACGTCCCTGAGGTCCCGGCGAAACTACTCGCTCCCGGAGGTCGTATCGATGATCTGCGATTGTTGCCGCTCAAAGGTGAACCGCGCGGCGGCACCTATGGTGGCCGCTTTGTGGTCCGTGAAGCGGGCAGCTATGAAATCCGCTTGACCCTGGGCGATGCCCTCGATGAGCAGGTGCTGCGACAAAGCGTACAAGTTCGTTTGCCAACGATCGAACTGGAACGGCCACGACGCAACGACGCCGATATGGAACAGTTCGCGACGATCACCGGAGGCAAGTACATCCCGGTCAACGATGATACGCCGGAAACCTTGGTCGCAACGAACCTTGTTTCGTTCTTGCGCCCGCAGCCTCAAACCACCGTGCTGCCGGGCACGCCCGATATCGATTTCAACAGCCGACGCAACGCCGTCTTGATGTGGTTGATCGCGACGATGCTAACGATGGAATGGGTGACGCGGCGCTTACACCGACTGGCCTGAACCCTGCAGCGGCATTGTGACGTGCGTCTTTGGCATAGGGGCCTGGAGAACCGTTCTGACCATCCCCGCCGCGCTGCACGCGCTTTACTGTCGCCGTGATAAGCTGCAACAGCAGTACCAAAAAGCGTTGCTTGATGCCGATGTGCAAAGTCGGCTATCGCCACAGCGTCGACAGTTACTGGCGCTCGACGACCCCGAGAACGATCGCATCAGCGGCAACGTTGAGACGACCAGCGGGTTCATGAAATGATCGCAGTGGAAAGTAGCCAGCACGCTCCGTCGTGATGGCTGCTGTGAGAATTTGGAATCAGATTGACGTGGCGGCAGATCGATTAGAAGACCGCTCTTCGCGTGACGTGTATCGATTCGGCGCGTGTTGTCAGCCGGTCGCCAAATCATTCGACCAGCGCGGGAGTGGTAAAGGCTCCCTCGATGACCCCGGTCGTGATGCTCAAATCCGATTGCGGCTTGAGAATTCCGTCGTAGACAAAGGATTTGCGAATGTTGACATATGTATTCTTCGATCCCTGAAAGTGCGAATCGACGACTTCGCACACGGCCCATCCAGTCACATGAAATTCCACATTGGCGCCATGCGAAGTCAGCGTGTCATAGATCGGTATTAACCTCGTTTGTCCGTGAATGGCACCAATCGAATGTTTCATCCCGCTGGATAAACCCGGGTCTCCGTTTGCGTAAAACGGTTCCATGCTGTCGATATGTGTGTTTTGAGGGATTCGACCTTCAGAATGAAGTTCGTCAAGGTGCTCCTGATTCAAACCGTTAAGGACTTGATCATTGATCTTGGCCGTGGAATTGGATGCATTGGACAGATTGAGCGTCCCCCAATTGCCAGGAACTGTCGCCCCGGAATCATCAAGCAACGTTCCATCACCGTAGACCGTCCACGTCTGTCCGGGACTGGTCGCTGTCCATTCGTCCCTTGGAATCGAAAATGGTAACACCCCGGCACCTGGTTCCAAAATGCTTGCTTTTTGCAGCACCGCCGTGGCTGTCGCACTGACGTCGGAGTCTACAATTCCAAAGATTCCGGTGAAGAACAGGGTGACGGGAGTATTGGCTGCCGAATCGCGGCGCAATCTCACTCGAACCGTGTCAAAGATACCAGAATCAAGAATTGTCACTTGACTGTAAATGGTTGCCGGATCGTATCGGCCGATTTCAATGTCCGAATCGAGCACCGTGAAGCCTGAGATATCGGTCACGTTCGCGTCGGCGAATTCACGGATCGTCGCGCGGACCTTATTCAAGTCCTGATCGCCGTTGGCATCCGGCACAAGGTCGCGGACCGCTGCCAAGGCTGCGGCATCCGCGGCTCGCTGCAGGCCTGACCGCTTTTGGAGTAAGTATCCGCAGTCGATCGAAAACGCCAACATGCCGATGAACACGGGGATGAGGATCGCTGCGGCGACGGCAATGGCGCCTGTACGTTGGGAACGATGCCGTGTGGTTGTTTGTTTCAACATGGGTCTTGTCTTCATTCAGCAGATGGATCGAACATGGATACATTCACCCCCCCGACGTTACTCTCGCCGCATGACCGTCGAGGTCTCGATCGAGACCCCATTGAAAACTGGAATGCCCACCATCCAACGCACGGCATCGTATTGAAGGATGACTTGAACTGAGACGGGTGATCCAGACTCGATCGTTGTCATATCTCCAGCGGGGATTTCCCCACCGGCGTTGACAACATTGACAGTCAGCGCAGCATTCAACACGGTTGTTGGGATGCTTGGGAAGGCGTCCGACATGTATTCTTGGACCGCCCATTCGACTTCTTGTTCTTGCGTGAAGTCGATGCGTGATGCCTGACGCGCTCCCTCGCGAGACGCGTCATTGACGACCTGAGCGACGTTGACACTTTGTCCCACATCGATGGCCCCCATGACCATCAGGATCAACATGGGAGCGATCACAGCAAATTCAACTGCCGCAGTCCCTTTGCGCTGATAACGTCGCTTCACCGAGAACTTCGTTCGAGATCTAGTGGTCATCTAAATACTCCGGAATACAATTGTTAGCCCACTACCATTCATTCCCTTGGTACAATTCGTGCGCCAGTACAACTGGCGCCCCGGGGTTCATTCGCGTTTCATGGTTGCCTCAGACCGAATCATCACGTTGTCGCCGTAACGCGGCGCTATCCACGAGACGTCGGAGCACTTCACTGAGACGGTGGTCGTGATTTCGGTTCCCCGTTGCACGCTGCGCAGATCCGAAGGACTCGTCGTTATCTCACACTCTTGAACGTGTGCGGGGTCAGCCAGAACGGACTGCAAATGGGCTCGGACCGTCTGATCGACGTCGTGCTGGTCGAGCGTGGTCGCGAGAACGGCTTTGCGACAGCCCGCGCGAGCAGCGTCGCTCAGCGCCTGCTTGACCAAACCAATCCGGCCGAATTCGATCAATGCAAAGGCGAACAAGAAGAACAACGGAGCCACGATGGCCATCTCTACAGCCGTCGCTCCCCTCCGTCGCTTTGTCAATGCGAGTCGCGCTGACAACTTGTCGGGATCGGGTTGATGAAAAAGCATCAGCCGATCGTTGTCAAGCTGGTAAATCGCGGTGTCGTTCGTCACGTGTGTCGATCTACGAAGCGTAGGTACGACACGAGCCCCCCCGATGCGAATCTGATTGAAGCGCATCATCGTTCCGATCCTGAGAATCGTGGTTCACTCCGTCACGACCTCACCTTCATGCCCTTCGGTAACCTGGCGATCCACTTGTGTCGTGGACCCATGGCTTTGCGTCCCGACCTTGCGATCGGTTTGCCTTTCTCGGAGCAGAAAGCAGATGGGAAATGGGCTGAAAAGTAAGTGTGACTCCGTAACCTGAAACGTAGACCCAATTTCGCGGGGGGGGCCCTGAAAACTAAAGAGCAGCTGCAACAGAATCCGCATTGCAGCTGTCTTCGCGAGCGAATGAATGGCTCGTAGCGATGGCAGCGGCGGATTCTCAATTCCCAGACTGATGGCGTGCGCGAAACCTCGGTCGCGGCGCGCAGGTTCACCGGCAAGGATCGCAGCAACACAAAACGGATCACCATCTGCCGAGCCTTTGGGTGAGGACTTCCGGTGATTCATGAGCAAAGTGAATTCGATGTTTCAGCACTAGCGATGGTGCAGCGATCAGCGATATTTTTTCGAACAATTTTAAAACAACACCGACTGCATTTGTTCCTCCATGCTAACTTACAAGTGGCTGCAATACTGCTTGTACGTACGGTAGCCGATGCACGACTTATCCAGCAAAGTCGCAAAGCCTCCGGCGCGAGCAAGCTGACGGATCTAACACGAGTAGCGACATGAAGAATCTCGGACGTCACATTGGGAATCTACTTCAAGAAGAGGCGGGATTCACCGCAGTGGAATACGCGGTCTTGCTGACTCTAGTCGTTGTCATCTCGATCGCAGCACTGGCTGCCGTCGGTGTGGGAACGAACGCAAATTTCGAGCCGTAAGCAGAGAACGTGTGATTCAAGGGAAGCTTGTCACTCCCGGTCCAGTTGCGTAGAAGTCACGCTCTTCTCACCGATTCCCCTCCCCCGCTCTACTCCCCCTGGGGTGTTTCGACGATAGTGTGGGGATGCGTTTCCTTTCCCGAAAACTCGATTCCCGCGACCAAGAACGTTCGGGCCTTCAATCCACGTCGAGTGCAGTGAAGACGCGTCAGGACGCGATTTTTCGCTGGTTTCGGCGATTCGCACCGCTGATTGCGACCACAATCGTGTTGGTCCTGCTGGCCGCGTCGGTCTTGATCGGTTGGGTCGTGCAGAACTCGATGCGAGAATTGACGCGTGAGTCTTTGCGGTCGATCCTGTCGGCAAACGTGGCTGCCCTGGAGATGTGGCTGCAAGAAACGCGTCTCGACGTGTCACGACTGGCCAACGACGAGACGATCAGTATCGCCGCGCATGAGATACTTCGCGCGGATGCTGACAATCCGGATCACGAATTGTCGCATCGGAAAGAGCAACCCGCGTATCAAACCTTGTTGCGTGATCTGCAAGTGGACTCGTACCTGGGCTGGGCGTTGCTTGACGCCGAAGGTCGTGTGGTTGCGTCAGACCATGACAACTTGGTCGGACAAAGACTGCCAATCTACGATGACGCGCGGAGTCAACTCAGCCGGCTGCGGACAACTGTTTGTCGTCCCTTCAAATCGCCCGTTGCCGCTCAGCGAAAATGGCCCCCTGTCGCGAGTCGATGGGCCGCTGATGTGTGCGATGGCACCGCTGACAATCGGCGCGCGAACTGTGGGAAGCCTGGCTCTGTTGATGGATCCACTGGGACGATTCACCGAACTGCTGTCGGTCGCACGAACCGGCGTCACAGGCGAAACCTACGCGTTCGACCGCGGGGGAACGCTGATCTCGCAGAGCCGGTTTGAGCATCACTTGCGTGCGTCGGGACTTCTGGACGCCGATCCACTTATCGTCAGTCCGCTGAATGTTGCCGTGCGTGATCCCGGTGTGAACCTGGTGAGGGGAAATACCGCTGCGATGCCGCGCGATCAGCAACCGCTGACTCGAATGGCGGACCAGGCGACGCGAGGCGCGACCAACGTGGATGTGATTGGCTACAACGACTATCGAGGTGTGCCGGTGGTCGGCGCGTGGCGTTGGATGCCGGAGTATGGAATCGGCGTGACGACTGAAATGGATGTGTCGGAGGCGTATCGACCATTGCAGTTGCTACGGCGATCTTTTTTTGGCTTGCTTGCGATGTTCGCTGTCTCTGGTGTCGGCTTGTTGATTTCGGCCTCGCTGTTTGGCCGCGTCCATGAGCGATTGCGGCTGCCGAATCGCCAGTCGCGTCGTTTGGGTCAGTACGAATTGGGCGAAGTCGTTGGCCGCGGCGGGATGGGAGTCGTGTATCGAGGCACTCATCAGCTGCTTCGCCGCGACGTCGCGGTCAAAGTGCTCGAGGGCGAAAGCGTGACCCGGCAATCGGTGTCACGATTTGAGCGTGAAGTGCAGATGACAGCACGGCTGCGTCATCCCAACACGATCGATATCTACGACTACGGCACCACCGAAGACGGCACTTTCTTCTATGTGATGGAGTTTGTCGAAGGGATCACGTTGCAGGAGTTGGTCGACCAGTACGGGCCTCAACCGCCTGGGCGGACCATCCACGTGTTGTTGCAGATATGTGGCTCGCTGTCGGAAGCCCATCAGTTGGGTATGATTCACCGCGACATCAAGCCTGCGAACATCCTGGTGACGGCGCAGGCAGGACTGTATGACATCATCAAGCTGCTGGATTTTGGACTGGTAAAAGAATTGAATCGGGAAACAGTCGAACTAACGCGAACCGACGGAATCACGGGCACGCCGATGTACATGTCGCCCGAGGCGGTCCGTGACGCGGCGACCGCGGACCATCGCAGCGACCTTTATTCCGTGGGTGCGGTTGGCTACACGCTGCTCACCGGATTGCCGACTTTCGAGGGTGATTCATCGGTCGATGTCTGTTGGAAACAGCTCAACGAGGATCCCATTCGACCGAGCGAGCGAATCGGGCGATCGCTACCCGACGATTTGCAGAATGTTTTGATGAGTTGTTTAAGGAAGGACCCTCAAGACCGTCCGATGTCCATCGATGATCTCAAGAATGCACTCCTGCAATGTGCCGACGTCACGGCTTGGACCACGGCCGATGCGATCGATTGGTGGGAATCGGAATTTGAAGGGATCCCTTGCGGCTGATGATTCGGCACTCGATGAGGAGCCACCCGCGGGCGACTCACGCACGACCCACACCGACGGGACCGTCGTTGGCAGATGAGGATTTGGGCTCGACGCCGCGCTGATCATGTTTGGACAACGTCGCAGAGAAAACGAAACGATCGACTGGACCAGCCTGCTTTCGCTGCTGGAAGATGATGATCGACGCGCGGCTGTCGAGCGTATCTTTCCCAACGAAGGTCGCGAAAGTTACCTGACTGCTTTACGGAGATTGGATTCGACGGTGGCAGCCAATGTGCTCGCAGCCGGGCGTCAACTGTACACCGCATCCCAGTTGGTCGATTGGCCAACCGTCGCCATTGCCGGCATGCTCAACAGCGGCAAAACCAGTTTGGTCGCCACTTTTCTCAGCGAACAAGGTCGTGCGCGAACCTTGCGCGGCGCTAACAACGACCAGGGAACTCACCGCTTTGTGCTGTGGCTTCCCAGTGCGTGGCAGAACGATGTGGAGCTTTGGGGATTGTTGATGAGCCGCATTGGTGACGCGATCGGTCATCCGCCCGAGATGCTGGCCGAGGACCCCAGCGACGCGCATCTGCAATACAACAATCGCGGCGGCGATGGAGACTCGCTGGCGGTACCTTTGGTGGCGACCGATCCGCGGCTCGATTCCATCGGCATCGGTCTACTCGATTGTCCCGACATCGTTTCCGATGAAGCCTTCGGACTTGGCTCACCGCAAGCTCGACGCCAACTTCTGGGACGCGCTGCGACGCTCTGTTCGGCCTTTGTGGTTGTGTCATCCGCCGAATCATCGCGTGATGGCACACTCGGGGATCTGTTGCGGATCGCATCGGACTTGATGCCGGGAGTCCCACGATTGCTGGCGGTCAACAAGATCCGTGCTCGTCAAACGCCCGATCAAGTTCTGGAGACGTTCGGGCCGGTCGCGAAGACACACGGGATCGAGTCCATCTATGCCGCGTACGACTTCGATGTCCCGTCGAGTCGGCCGTACATCCCGGCATCCGATGAAGTATTGGCCGCGGCGTTGGAGCCCGATTCGGATCCGCTGCCCGTGTTCTTTTCTCTCTCCGAGGATATCGATGACAACCCGCCCGCGGCGATTTCCGATGATCGACTGCTCGACGCGCTGCCATCACGATTGGACCGCAGCCAGCTGTTCGAAAAGTTTCGCATCGCATTGCAAGCGAGTTTGCGGACCGCGGTTTGGGACGAATCCTTTGCTTTGATCGACCGCGATGCGGATCAATCGGTGAAGGCAACGAAAAAAGCTCAGCAATGTCTGCTCGACGCGGCACTCGAATTTTTTGCCCATCGCGAAGCGGGCGAAGTCACCGAACTGAGACTGCACCAGAGCGAGCGGATCATCCGTCAGCTCTCCGAATCGTTCGCCGTGACGGCGCCGTGGTACGCGCGATGGGGCGTTCGTCTGAACGCTCGCGTGCGTCGCATCTTCGGCGGTGCCGGCGACTTTATCCGCCAACTGACACCGTCGGCCATCGCGCAGCGAACTGCGGGCGAAATCAAGGATAAGTTTTGGCGGGGCGAATACGGCGGCTTGATGACGCCCGAGCGGTTGACCCATGCGATCGATCGCCACGGCGGCGCGATCACTCTGAAGCATTGGAGCGACCAACCAATCTCAGCGGAGTCGGCACTTTGGAACGAAGCTTCGGAAGCGGCGATCTTGCGATTTCGAACGTGATGATTTCACTTCGCTCGATCCGCGTCGATTGGACGAAGCCGTGACAAAAATGTGGGCCGAAATTCCGATTCACAAGAAGCTTGCCGCGGGGCTGACTCCATTGGCCGCCATGTTGGCTACCTTCGGCGGCGTGTTGATGATCCCGATCGACTTTGGCACCAGTCATCTGATCGCCTCGGCATCGATTCCCGAATTGCTGGCCGCCGCCGGGCTGACCACCTTATCGACGCTTTGGGCCGGAGGTCAGAGCACGCGTCACGTCGGTGAGCAAGCCGCGCGGCAACAGTTGGCCGACTTTCACGCCGTGCTATGCGATACCTTTGGCGTTGCACGCATGACCGATGCGCCCAAGATTCGTGTTGGCGGTGCCAATGAATCGATCGTACTGTCGAAGATCGTGATGCGGGAACCCTACGGAGCGACGCTTCCGCTTTATCGCGTTCGCAACGAGTTTCGGCAAGAATTACAGGCACTTGTACCTCGCAGCGGACCAGATATCCCGTCATGAATGACAGTCAACCATCTTCCCGGTCGCGTGACTGCCCTCGTGCCGGAGACACTCGGCCAATCAGGACGCGAATTCCTGAGCCGAGTTCGCCGGGCAACAGCAAGTGTGCTGGCGGACAGCCCCACGGGTCGGCATGTGTTGGAATTGTGTGACGATCACGCCGAGGCCCGACGCATGATCATGGAGGATCGTAGTGGTGGCTTGACCGTCGTCGCGGTGGTCGGCGCGACCGGTCAAGGAAAATCATGGCTGGTCCGACAGCTGGTGCATGGTGCCGCGGCGAGTGCGGCGATTCGAAGCGGAAACAACGCTGACGAGGCAACTGAGAAACTGGTCTGGGTTGGACCGTCACCGCCAGCCGATCTTGATCCCCGGTACGAACAGTTCGTGCACTGTAGAGCAGCCGAAATGCAGCCAATCGGCGGATCGTATCTGCTAGTCGACGCACCAGGGTCGACCGATGACCGGCGCGCGATCGCGTCGGTGGCAGCCCGCGCACTCTCTTTGGCCTCGGTGCTGCTGCTGGTCGTGCGACGTGATCAACTGCGCAGCGAGGCCGTCGGCATGTTGGCCGAAGCCAGCGAAGGAACCGTTGTCATTCCAGTCGTCAACGCAATTCGCAGGAATGACGATCAACTGCACGCGGACGTTGAATCGTTTGTCGCCCGAATGCGTCACGCGGCTCCCACCAGCACGATTGCGCCGGCGGTCACCGTGGCCGATTTCGAGGTCGACAATCGAGACGAGACGGAAATCGGCCAACAGGCCGCCGATGCGATCGCCCAGTGTTTGCAATCCGAACTCGGCAACTCGTGGGAAGGCGATCGACGTCGCAGCGCACGGCTGACCGCACTGGACAGCCGGTTTCGCTCGGCCCTGCATTCGGTGCTCAGCGACCAACTGCCCGGTTTGACCGCCGCTGTCGCTCGATTGAATAACGAGGCGACCGCGCTGCCAGGTGAAGTTGCCGAGTCTCTGGTGGGAAGGGGCGGCCCACTTCGTGCCGCCGTCCGTTCGCGACTGCGGCTCTGTCTGCTGACCGAAACCGCGGCGATCTGGTTCCCGTATCGATCGATCCTCGCGCTGTTGAACATCACCCACGGTGCATGGGATCGCGTCTTGATGTCGCTGTCCGGTTCGCTGCCATCGCTGGTCAGTGCTGTCTGGACTAGCACCAAGAACCTTGCTGCCACCCGCGGTGCCGAACAGGACATCCGCGATGGGCTGCAGCGACGTAGCGCAGCGGCGGTAGCCGATCGACTCGGCCCGTTGGCCGCCAGATTTCGTGACGAGCTTTCGGAACTGCGTCGCCAACCCGCGAAGGCGACCGTCACCGATGTGGAGCCGCGGTCCCAGGTTGCCTATCTTTCCGGGATCGACACACTTCAAGAGAGTTCGCAGCGAATCTTCGACGAAGAAGTGGATCACGTTGCAGTCGCGCAGTCCACGGCGATTCTGTGCGGGTTGATTGGAACGCTGGCTTTTTGGTTCTTGATGGCGGGTCCCATTATCGCTCTGTATCGTGGATACTTCGACGCCAGCTATTCCACGCTGATCGAGTTCCATGGCGATTTGGAGAGCTTCCCACGTCCCGACCTGTCGATGATGCTAACCAGTCTGTTTCTTTCACTGTTGCCCACGGCACTGTTTGCGATGGTCGTCTTGTCGATGGCTCAAAGCCGGTCACGTGTCGATCGGGCGGAAGCTCGGATTCGCCAGATCCATCACGAGACGATCACGCGAATGCAAAACGATGGCGTGTTGCGGTTGCGATGGGACGAGCCGTTGCTGGCTGACGCCGAGTTCTTGTTGTCGGCGGGCGTCGCGGAAGTGGAGCCGGGATGAACTGGTCGTCTCAACTGCACCGTCGGCGTGTTGTTGGCCCAAGTCGGGGACGACGGCGAAGCACAGCAAGCCGGTTTCTTCGACATCCTGTTGAGCGGCGGTGTCGTCGGACTGGTGATTTTGCTGGTGCTGTTCGGTCTCAGCATCGCGGCAGCCTATTTGTTGTTTGACCAGATCATGACGCTGCGGCGGAGTGAGATTCTGCCCGAGGGTGTCAGCGACACGGTGCGTCAAGCGTTGTTGACCGGACGACCAGCGGAAGCCGACGCAGCCTGCCGACGCGCACCAAGCGTGCTCAGCGTGGTGGTGCTGTCAGGTCTTTCGGAATTGGAATTCGGTTGGCACGAAGTCGAAAAGGCCGTCGAAGATTCATTAGCCCAACAAGCGGCCCGCTTGATGCGTCGGATCGAGTACCTTTCGGTGATCGGGAACATCGCACCGATGGTCGGCCTGTTGGGTACCGTCACCGGGATGATCTTTGCCTTCCAACAAGTCGCAACGACACGCGGCGCGGCAGGCGCCGGCGATCTCGCCGAGGGGATTTACCAAGCATTGGTCACGACGGTCGGAGGTTTGGTGGTGGCGATTCCATCGCTGGCGATTTACGCCGTCTGTCGCAATCGCGTCGATTCAATGGTCGCCGAGGTCGCCTATCAAAGCCAGCACGCACTCTCGCCGATCAAGCGTCGCCCCACCAGCCGCACACGCAGTGTCGCCACTGCAGCAACAGCGCAACCCAGACCGACACCTGGCACCAACCCGGCCACCTGCCGACGGTGAATCCAAGGGCCGCCAACCGCCCCCACTCACTTCTTAGCACGTTTCCCTTTTGATTTCGAAATCGACGGGGTGGCCGGCGGTCGAGCGTCAGCGAGCCCCCGGAATTCCATCGGTTCGCTGCTGGGGGCTCGCTGACGCTCGACCACCAGCCACCCACTCATTGCGGATCGGCCACTCAAAGTCACGAAGCGTTACTTCTTAGCACGTTTCCCTTTTGATTTGGATGATTTCGCACCAACGGGCTGACGGAGGTTGGCTGGGGCTTGCTCGATGTTCTCGGCCACTTGATGCCACAACTCGCGAAGTTCGCTCGCTTGCTCGGGACTTTCTTTGGCCAGATCGTTCAACTCGCTGCGATCGCTGGCCAAATCGTACAACTCCCAAGGGCCACCCTTTGCCGAGGCCAGCTTCATGTCGCCTTTGCGAATCGCACGATTGTTGGAGAACTGAAAGTACAGCCATGGATGCGGATCCCGCGTGCCGCCAGCGAAGATCGGTACCAGCGATTTGCCTTGCAGCGCCGTGATCGCGCGGCCGTCGAACTCGACCGGATAATCGGCGCCGGCCAGATCAACACAGGTGGCCATGAAATCGATCAAGTGGGCCGGCTGATCGGTGACGCTGCCGGGCTGTGTTTTCAATCCCGACCAAGAGACGATCATCGGCGACGAGATTCCACCTTCATGTTGGTTCTGTTTGTACCAGCGGAATGGTGTGTTGCCCGACGTGCGCCCATCCGGTGTCGTACGTCCAATACGATCTCGGATCCCAAGGCCGGTACTCTTTGCCTTGCGTTCGTTCGAATGGACAAGCTCCGTTGTCGCTGCAAAACATGATGACCGTATTGTCGATCAGCTTGTTCTCTGTCAGATAGTCAACCAAGCGACCGATGTTCTGGTCGAGGCAATCCACCATGCCGGCGTAAGCGGCCATCCGCTCCGCTTCCCATTGCTTGTCGTCATCGCTCAGCGAATCCCATGCGCGAACGTCGTCGGGACGCGGCGAGAGTTTGACATCCGCAGGCAGGATACCGAGTGACTGTTGCTTCTCATACCGACGTTGACGAACGGCGTCCCAGCCCGCGTCGTATCGTCCTTCGTATTTGTGATAGTCGGCTTCTTTGACGTGCAGCGGATAGTGCGGCGCGTTGTAGGCGAGGTACAGGAAGAACGGCTTCTCCGTTTGCCTGGCCTCATCCAGAAACTCGATCGCGTAGTCAGTATTGGCGTCCGTCGTGTAGAAGCCCTGCTGGGGAACATCAAACTTCTTGCCATCGAGCCGAAACGTGTCATCGCCGGTGAAGAAATTCGTCGCACCGCTGAGGTGCCCGAAGTAGCGTGCGAACCCGCGATCTGTCGGCTCATCCTTCAAATGCCATTTGCCGACCATCATCGTGTGATAACCGGCCGGTCGCAGTGCCTCGGCGATCGTCACACCTTTGTCCATCTTTTCGTTGCCGGCTTGGAACATGTACAGCCCGGTCAGCAAACAGATCCGCGACGAATGGCACTTGGCCGTGTTGTAGAACTGATTGAAACGCAGTCCGCCGCGCGCAAGTCGATCCAAGTTCGGTGTTTCGATTTCGGAGCCGTAGCAACCGAGGTCCGAAAAGCCCAGATCGTCAGCCATGATCAAAACAACATTCGGACGTTCGCTTGAATCGGCTTGAACTGTTGAAATCCAAAGGGTCTGTGCGACGAAGGCTGCACATGCCGTTGCGGCGAGCGTCGTCATGCCACGAAGAAACTCACGTCGGAACAATCGGCGGCAACCGGACCGCGTTGTGGCGGGGAATTGAATCATGTTGAATTCCAATCTTTGGATTACGGGCGTGACTTGTTCGTATCGGACTCGTGCTCCGCCACTTATTTCAGCTGTTGGTGTGCACAAGAAAACCAGGGGACCAAGGGTGGCAATCGGCACTTCGATCCCCGGGGCGGCAAGGAACCGAACGCAGTTCCCTGCCAAAGTTTCTTCTTTCTTAGTTCGCAAGTCAAATCAGTCATTGGACCGATTCCAGAATGATTCACCGGTGATGTCTCCTGCGGTCACGACTGGATTGACGCCTATTGCTTTGGTCTCGTTTTGGTTTGGTGTGGACGGACCTGCCTGACTTTGCCTGCGACAGTGGATGCGCCAATTTGGCCGCGACTTTTTCATCGGCAACGTCGATCTCGGTGACCTTCACCGCAACGATTTCGCCAATATCTGCGACGATCGCTCCGGCGTCATCGCAAAGCGTCTCGTTTCGGCGATCGAATCTGCAGGCCCACCAGCGTTTCGATTGGAATCAGTGCAGTGACGTGGTTGTTGATTCCGCACCCGTAGTCCGGCACTGGTGACTTGTTCGACGACCGCGTCAAAAGGCCGTGTTAATTTCCACGTCCTCAGCGCTCGAAGTTTGTCACGTTTGGCAAATCTTCGTGATGCGATGGCGGCACGAGCATCCGCATCAACACAAAATTTTGCGATTTGGCTCAGTTCCGCGATGTTCATGGGCGGCAGATCATGGGCCAACGCCGCATCAACCGCGCGATGTACGGTAATGTCGGCATATCGACGAAGTGGATCGTTGAAGTGACAATAATCATCCACACCAAGACCAAAATGCCCACGATTCTCCACGCAGTAGCTTGCCTTTGCAAAGAAGACCGTGCGACGAATCACTTGAAGCACGATCTGTTCATCAGGTGTGCCGGTGAAACGTTCCACCAGTTCCTGTAAGTCCCGGAGACTGCGAAGGTTGCCGCAGGCAATGCCGCGTGCTCGAAAGATTCGGTAAGCTTGTTCCAATCGCTTTTTGCCCGGCGGTGGCTGGATACGCCGCACGAACGGGTGCCCTCTGGCAGCCAAGAAAGCCGCGACCGCTTTGTTGGCGGCCAGACAAAATTCGGAGGCGATCTGTGAACTAATGGAACGCCCGGATTTCTTGACCGAGGCAGTTCTGGCTTGCATCAATCCGATGTTCAGGGCGGGTCGGTAGAGTTCGAATTGGCCGTGGATGTGACGCCGATTGCGGATCAAGGAGGCCAACGCAACCGCTTGAGCGAGAAATGACTCGACGCCTTCCGTTTCCTTCATGTCAGCGGAGGCGAGCAATGTGTCACCCACATCGCAAGACAGATGCTCACTGCGAATGATGGAACGGCAAATTTCGGTCTTGATTAACTCGCCGCCCGACGCGAATTCCAGCCAGACTGTTTTGCAGAGCCGATCCGCAGCCGGCCTCAGAGCCAGCCAATGATGGGACAGAACGGGTGGCAGCATCGGAATCTCAATGCGTCCGAGGAAGACACTTGCACCGCGCCGCGCTGCTTCACGGTCGAGATCCGAGTCTGCCTGGATATGTGAAGCTACGTCCGTCACGTGGACGCCCAACAGCCAATGCCCCGTGTGCAGACGAGCAATCGAAAACGCGTTGGATAGATCGCCTCGCCCACGTTCGGCGATCGAATACGTCGGGCAATCACGGAGATCCAGCCGGTTCTTGGACGTCGCAGCCTGATCGGCGCGAAACAAGATTTGCTCCGCTACTGTCGGGCCTGCGGAATATGGCCTGGGAAGATTCAAGTCCTTCGTCAGTATCTCGATGTCTTCACGATCTTCGTTTTCCGCCAATACCTCAGCTACGACAGCGGATACCTCGTTGGAACCAGCCAAGCGATCCACGTAAACCGATTCCCCGTGCAGTGCCGCGACTTGTTGAGCTGGCCCAAGATAGATTCGATCATCGTTTTCGACGATTGCATATGCTTCCCCGGCGGCGACTTCCATTCTTCCCAAGGCACGCGGTGACGATTCCCTGATCACTTCGATGACTTTGCCTTTGGAGAGTACATCGCCAGCCTTATCCAAGCGAATACGAACATGATCGCCCTGTTTTGCGTTACCGGCTTGATCGCAATCGATCATCACACGCTGCGCGAATTCCTCGTCGACTGGCTCCGTCAACGCCAAACACCAACAACCGCTTCGGAGGTTCGTTAGCCTGCCCTGCAACTCGCACGGCCCTATGGCTCGCACGATCCGATCATTCCCGTACTGCAGGAGCGACCGATTTGCCAGCGATTGAATGATCGTGCGGAGATGTTTCTTCTCATCCTGCGAATGAAGGCCCAGCGCCGAAGCTATCGTGCGAACCTTGCAATCGCTAAACCTGGCCGCGTTGACATGTAGCAGCACTCTTTGTTCTAAGGTGTTTTGGTCGTCCTCAAGTTCAGGTACCTCCTCCAACCGATGGCGCGGGTCAAGGGCAAACCGTAGGGATCGAGCCAGATCGGCGGCAGAGGAGAATCGCCTCTCTGGAAACCGTTCCAAGCACTTGAGACAGATCTCGTCCAAAGTGTTGGGAATTCGTGGATCCAGACTGCTTGGTCGGATTGGCTTGTCGTTCAGCACGCGATTCATCAAGTCCGCCGATGTCTCCGCATGGAACGGGCGAAAACCCATTAGCAGCTCATACAGAATGACTCCTAGGCTCCAGATGTCCGAGCGAGGATCAAGGGCGACACGTTCCATCTGCTCGGGTGACATGTACGCCGGCGTGCCCGCAAATCCCAGTGACCGTGTCTTTGCATCCGAAGAGAGCAACGCAAGGCCGAAATCCGCAACGTGAGGTTGCCCTTCGCGGTCGACCAAAATGTTTGATGGTTTGAGATCGCGATGAATGAATCCTGCTTCGTGGGCGTAATGAACCGCCTCAGAGACCTCGACCATCAATCGCAATACGTCTTCACGACTTAACGAATCATGGCGAATGCGGGCACACAGGTCGCAACCATCAATGAACTCCTGAACGATGCACAACATGCCGTCGGACGTATCGACGTCATAGACCGTAACCAGGCCTGGGTGATGCATCTGAGCGGATGTACGGGCTTCCTTGAGGAATGCCGATCTGGCATCTTGCGAAGAGAATGCTTCAGGTCTTGGTAGTTTCAACGCCACGTTTCGGCGCAGGACCGTGTCATGAGCCAGCACCACCCTCCCGAATCCGCCTTTACCGAGCTCACGGATTGCTCGATAACGATCGGGAATCCGTAACGAATCTGGCCAACCGATTGCCCGTGATGCTTTTGATGCATCTGCCGACTCCGTCGTGTTCAGTTGACTGTCATCGCCCGTGTCTTTCTCGGCAACGCCGATGTCGCTCCGCGTCGCTTCTGATTCGTCTCCCCGTTGTACGACTGGAACCAGGGTCGATTCCAATTCTCCGGTCGGATTGCATGAGTGTTTGATTCGCAGCAATGCGACTCGCAAGGCAAGACGATCCTTGGCTTTGGTGACAGCCTCAAGGTCGCAACGAATGTTGTGAGTCGCCCCATCGCCAGCCGTTTCCGCAAAGTCACAAAGCAGGTCATCATACGAGGCCAACGATCGAGGTGGGTTGGTTGAGCCAACCAGCTTCTTCTCGATTCGAAGTAGCTTGACGATCAACTCATCCGGAACATCAAGATCGGACTCACCAATGAAGTCCTCAATCCCCACGTCAAAGTGGGAGCTCAGCCGTCGCTCGAATTCATCGCAAAGTCGATCGATTTCTTGAGAATCCACCAATAGCCCTCATTTGATATCAGCACTGGGCTGCCGCCGGCTGGTCCCAACTCCGAATGCAAAAAAGGGCCACGCGATTCAAAAGCGACCATCATCGAAGCGATCGCAGCACGCTCTGAGAACACTGCCCAACACGCTTCATGTTACAGGAGCCTGATGCCGAGTGCGAATTGCGCGGGAGAGTGGACACGGCTGTGGCGAGCGAACCGCAGCAGTCAGTCATTGTGCCGCATCTTCAACAAACGATTTCTTGGCCGTGCCTGCTCACCGAGACGTCTCGAGTCGTGCAACGATAGCGTGTTGGGATTGTCTGCAAAGCGAAACGTGGAATCGCGGCCGCTTTGTTGACGGCTTTTGTCAATGATGGCGTCGCCCGATCCGGGGTGGTATCATATAGCCCATGGTTGGCGTGACACGATTCCTGTCGCAGATCAAAGAAGGCGATCCGAATGCAGCGGATCGTCTGTTGCCCCTGGTCTATCAGGAACTCCGCAGACTCGCAGCCGCCTACCTGGTCCAAGAGAAGCCGGGGCAAACGTTGCAACCGACGGCGTTGGTGCATGAGGCTTATCTCAGACTGATGGCAGGAGATCAGAGTCAGTATTGGAATAGCCGAGGTCACTTTTTCGCGGCCGCAGCTCAGTCCATGCGGCGGATTCTGGTGGAAACTGCCCGGCGGAAGCAGACGCTCAAGGCCGGCGGAGGTCGGCAGATGTATTCCTTGCAGCAAGGGGAGATCTCGATACTCTCGGATCCTGATCGGCTGTTGGCGATTGATGAAGCGTTGACAAGTCTGGCCTTGCATTCTCCGGAGGTTGCGAAATTGGTTGAGCTGCGGGTGTATGCAGGCCTGAGCGTCGCTGACGCCGCGGAAGTTTTGGGGATAGCACGCACAACGGCCTATCGCCACTGGACGTATGCTCGCGCCTGGTTGCGCGCCGAACTCGCCGAAGACACATAGCAAACGAATTTTGAATTTCCCCTGAGTTGTTGGGATTTTTCGGCGCCGTTCTCGCACTGCTTTAGCGAGGGATTCCATGTGTTTCAAAGACGACGACGCCCGACCAATCTTTCTAACTGCGGTCGAGGATTACCTACCCGAACAATGGGACGATTTCGTTCAGGAAGCCTGCGGTGAGGATGCGGCACTGCGACAGCGCGTGCAACGTCTGCTCGCGGCTCACCAGGGCGAGGACAGTGTGTTGGATCGGGACGAAGGCGTTCTGCTTGGCGATGCTTCGCAGGACCGATCCCTGGGCGAGGTAACCGACACGCAGATTGGCCCTTATAGGCTGCTTGAAAAGCTCGGCGAGGGAGGAATGGGGGTCGTCTACCTGGCCGAGCAGACGGAGCCAGTCGAGCGACGGGTGGCTTTAAAAATCATCAAGCCAGGCATGGATACGCAACAGATCATCGCCCGATTCGAGGCCGAACGCCAAGCACTCGCGATGATGGATCATCCGCATATCGCGAAAGTGCTCGATGCCGGATCGACGGAGCAGGGCCGGCCATATTTCGTGATGGAGCTTGTCCATGGTGTTCCGATCACGGACTATTGCGATCAATGGCACCTAAGCCTTCGAAAACGGTTGGCACTATTCATACCCGTGTGTGAGGCGGTTCAGCATGCTCATCAAAAGGGGGTCATCCACCGGGACATTAAACCGTCCAACGTGCTGGTGGCACTGTACGACGATCGCCCGATTCCGAAGGTCATCGATTTCGGCGTCGCCAAGGCGACCCGCCAACCGCTGAGCGAGGCGACCAATGTCACTCTTTGCGGACAATTTGTGGGCACGTTGGATTACATGAGTCCAGAGCAAGCCGGCGTGAACCCGATGGACATCGACACTCGCAGCGACATCTATTCGCTGGGGGGGCTTCTGTATGAGTTGCTCGTTGGCGAGACTCCGTTCGATCGTCAGCGGCTTCGCGCCATGTCTCTTGAGAAGCTACTGCGAACGATTCGCGAAGAGGAGCCTCCTCGCGCCAGTATGCGGCTAAGCCCAGGTACGTCGCTGGGCTTGATTGCCGCGAATCGGGATATGGAACCGAAACGTCTTCAATCCGCGATCCGCGGCGAGTTGGATTGGATTGTCACGAAGGCGTTGGCAAAGGACCGGGCGCGTAGGTACGGAACCGCCAATGAATTGGCGATGGACGTAACGCGTTACCTTGACAACCAGCCTATCGAGGCTCGCCCACCTTCCAAAGTCTATCTTCTGCGAAAGTTTGTGCGCCGTAATCGTTTGCCGGTCACCGCGTCAACTTGCGTCATTGGGGCGCTCTTGCTCACGGGATTGTTCGCCGTGTTGGCCCACAGTCGCTCTGTGCGGGAGACAGAGGCACGTTTGGCACTTCAGCAGGTGGAGTTGGACAAACGGGACGCTGAAACCCGTGCCAGGGTGGCCGAAGCGGACAAGGTCGATGCAGAGGTCACCGCGTTTGTCGAAAAAGCCCAGCGTTTGAGTTCTGGAATGTTTCCGGATTTCCGAGGCGCAGTTCGACTCTTGGATCTAGCGATTGAGCACCGTCCCGGCGACGCTCGGCTGCATCTCTATCGAGGTGGCCCTTGCACGAAATGGGGCGCTACGAGGACGCGATCGCAGACTTGGAACGCTCGCTGGCACTGGACGCTGGAGAAACAGGTGCAGCCAATTGGCTAATCGCCACCGCCGCACAGGAACTTGGCGACTCGCAGAAAGCATCGCGGCACTTGGAATTGGCGAAGCAGCGCAGTCCCAGCAGCATCGAGTCACTTGTGGTGCAGGCGCTGGCGGCGCCCTACGACGAGCGCGGTATTGAGCTGTTGACTCGAGCCATCGAACTCGAGCCGTTTGACCCCATGCTTTATTACCATCGAGGCCGATGTACTTACAACGTGGCCACCCGCAAGACATCCAGACGTTTGTATGATGCAGCAGTCAAGGACCTGGAGAAAGCGTTGCGTGGGCGACCCGGGGACGATCGCATATTCGAGACCCTCTGCCGTTGTCTGGTCGGACTCGATTTCTTGGCCGATCCTGAACGGCAACCGTTAGAACATGCCAAGCAATTGATCGACCGATGGGTCGCCGCAAGCCCCGACAGCGCCCCGCGTTGACCATCCTGGCGAACTGGCAGCTGGCAAATGGCCACAAGCAAGACGCCATCGACACCTCCTTGGATGCCATCCGACTCGATCCACAGCGGGCAGAATCGGTGTTCATTGCTGGCTGGGCCTATCGCACACTCGGTCGCTATCAGGAGGCGATCGAGTATCTGACACGAGGCTTGGCGTTGTCTGCCGAACAACGCCCTCATGAACGGCCCCCGGCATTTGTGTCCGTGTACGCCGGCCTCGCGGTTTGTCGTCACGCCTTGGGTCAACAGGATTTGGCTCGCGACGAGTTGACCAAGGCGTGCAATAGTACGCCTCCGCGAAATTGGAATTTCTACGACTGGTATCATTTGTTCGCCGCCCTCAATGCGGTGGGACAGCAAGAGCAGGGGCTAGAGTGGTCTGAAAAGTACGTTGAGCTGTCACCGCAGTGCAGCTGTGCCTACCTTTGGCGAGGCAGATTTCGACTCGCGCTTGAGCAACGCCAGCAGGCGATCGAGGACTTCAAGAACGCTATCAAGCTCCTCCCCCATGACCCTTCCGCCTACGTTTCGATGCTGGAGATCTATCTGCACGAAGAACAAATCGTCAAAGGATTGGAGCTTTGCGACGCATGGGCAGAAGCCGGTCCCAGTTCGAGTCATCCTTTTCGTTGGCGGGGTCTGTTTCATTACCAGTCGAACAGGTACGCGGAGGCACTCAAGGACCTCGACTCTGCCCTTCAGAAAGACAGCAAAGATGCAAGAGCCTACTACCATCGGGGCCGAACTCGCCTTGCCCTCAAAAAATACGATCTTGCCTTGTCTGATTTTGACGAAGCCTTGGCACTCAATCCTGAGGACCCGGATGTTTATCGCGCATGCGCACCAATTGTTTTTTGACGATAAGCGATTTCAGCAGTGTGTGAACGAGCTCAGTTTGGCATTGAAATACGGTGGTGAGAATGCGGACACGTATCGCCGTCGTGGCGAAGCACTACGCCAGCTTCATCGGTACGAGCCCGCCCTGGCGGATTTTGATCAGGCAATCGAACTCGAGCCACACAATGCATCGACTTACGACAGTCGCGGCTTGGTCTATGCCGCGCAAAGCCAATACGAAGAAGCATTGTCTCAGTACGCTCGGGCCCTGGAAATCGATCCTGATCAGCCGTGGGCCCGCCAGCACATGGTGGATGCAAACCTCGCTACCGGTGACGTTCAAGAGGCTCTTCGGTGCTGTAACGTTTGGACTGCACTGGCCCCCACCGCGAGCGAACCTTTTTGCTCACTTGCAACGGTCCAATCCAAATCGGGAGATCACCAGGCAGCCTTGGAATCCCTTAGCCAGGCATTGGAAAATGATCCTGAGGATCACAGCACGTATCTCCAGCGGGGGCGCGTCTACGCAGAACTCCATCACTATGCCAAAGCACTTGCCGACTACGACCAGGTCCTCAAGCTCAATCCTGACTGGCGGCCGTGGGTGTCCTACAGCCGTGGCCTTGCCAACGCCAAGCTTGCTCGCCTGAAACAGGCCATTGCCGACTTTACGATCGCTTTGGATTACAACAAAAACCACAGTTGGTTGTACTGCCACCGTTCCGACGCATATCGCAGATCGGGGCTGTACGAACAAGCATTGTCGGATTGCGACCGCGCCATTGAAATCGCCCCTCAAAATTCCGCTTTCCGGTTCTTCCGCGGCAGAATTCTGCTCAACCAGGGCAGGAGCCAGGAAGCGATGCAGGAATACTACCATGGACTGGAGTTGAAACCCGACGTAAAGTCTGCCCAAGCGGCAATCGTTAACGCGTACTGCAATCTTGGCGACTATGTTGCTGCGACGGCGTTCTGCAATGATTGGATTTCTAGGCAGCCCGACTTAGGGATTCCCTATCGCTACCGCGGATTCGTCCACTTTTGTTCCGGCGACTATGAACAGGCGCTTCGCGACTACGCTCTGGCTGATCAGCGCAGTCCCGGCGACTACATGCTGCACTTTCATCGAGGCCAGGTCCTTTGGATGATGGGCCGGACCAAACAGGGGCGGGCCGATATCGAGCAAAGCCTCGCTATTTGCCCGAGACCGGAACTGGCCAGTCACTGTCGCGTTGTCGGCGAGTTCTATGGAGAGCTTGAGCTGTGGCATGATGCAGAAGCATCTCTCACGCGTGCGGTCGAGCTCGACTCAGGGTCGGTTGCCACGTGGCATCTATTGGCAGTCCTGCGACTGTCTCGGGGAGACACCGAGGCATACCAGGACACCGTCCAAGAAATGCTGCGAAGGTTCGGCCAGACCGTGGAGCCAACCGTTGCCGAAATGGTTGCTCGAACGGGCGTTCTGCACGCGAGAGAGGGAGATGCCAAACCGCTGCTGGCGCTGGCCAATCAGGCGTTGGAAGAGTCAGCCGGTTCCGCTGCCTGTCGCTGCGCGCTGGGCTCGGTGCTGTATCGGATGGGACGACTAGAGGAATCAATTGTCCAGCTGGAGAACGCCGCGCAGCTTTGTCGTATCGACGGTAACGATCCACAGACCACACCTGTACCGTTGGCTTGTTTCCTGGCGATGGCGGATGCCCGCCAAGGCGATCTCAAGCAGGCGGATCTTTGGATGACGGAAGCCTTGCGCGACGGAGCTCCGATGCCGGTATGGAGGGTACCACCGGATGCGAAGTTGCCGGCTTGGAGCGACCGGCTGATGGTCGAAATTCTTCGACGCGAAGCAGCGAGTGTTCTGCAAGAACAGAGGAACGCAATCGATAGTCGCTGAACCGAGAGCCTCTTGCGGTTTGCCAAGTAGCCATCGCGTTCCGTCGAGATATGTAGCCCGACCGAACCGCTTTCCGATCAAATCATGGCTGATCGTAGCCGTATCTTGGCCAAGTGATCTCTTCGATCCAAACAAATCTGAAGGTATGCCACCCGAACGGGCTTTCGTCACGGTGGAGGCTGTCTCGCGCAACTATGAAGCCTGATTGGGTTTGCGCTCTCGTCGGCCAACTCGCAACACGGAAAAATACACCTGAGGGTGCAGGATTTTGACCTTTCCCCGAATTCACTGGGATTTTCTCCTTCCCCATCTCGCACTACTAGGTGGGGCGATTGTACTTGCGGGGAAGTCCTAACATGAATGCAAAATCGATACTCCGTCGTCCTCGCCAACGCCTGAAACGATATAGACGCCGCCGACTCGTATTCGGATTGGAGTGCTTGGAAGATCGCAGAATGCTCGCCGTGTTCCATTGGGACGGCGAGGCAGGCAATGGTCTCTGGTCCGATCCGCTGAACTGGGATCGCGACTCGCTTCCGGGCAGCGCTGATGACGTTGTCATTGATATGTCAGTTCCCACCGCTGTCGTTGCTCAGGGTGTCTTTGTGCAATCGGTCACGCTCGGCGGGACGTCCACGGCCGAACAAAAACTCACAGCAGATGGCGTGGTTGGGGATGCATTCCAGGTATCAGGTGAGATTCAGATCCATCAAAACGGAGTTTTTAAGACGACGTTTGGAACGTACGTCTTCGTTGGTGAGCCCGGGGGGGCACCCGCGACGCTGAAGAACGAGGGCCTTCTATCCGTCGACCTGTATTCCCGGGTGTTCGTGTCTGGAGGCTTCGAGCAAACGCCAACCGGACATCTTCAGCTAGCGCTGGATGGCGGTGAAATCGGTGGGCTCGTTCCGCTGGCGTTTGGACAAGTGAACGTCGATGGCAACGCATCGATCGCTGGATCGCTGGATCTACGGCCAGGTCCGTTTTTCGATCCGCCTTCAGGTGCCAGTCTCAACGTTCTTACCTACGATACTTATCAAGGATCGTTTTCTGCGATTACCGGTTTGGTCACCCCGGCCGGTATTCCACTCAATCCCACCTACTCCGCCCGAGAGTTTTCACTCGTTGTACCGGGCAGCGTGTCGGGTACGGATTTGGTCCCAACGGCGTTCTCGGTGGTTGCCTCCGACGGCGTATCGGAGATCGCTGTGTCATGGACCGTCCGCAACGATGGACCAGCGGATGTCTCGCCCGATCCGGGACTTGCATGGTTTGACGAGGTCCGTTTTTCGTTCGACGCGACACTCAGTGCCGATGACTCGATCCTGGGTAGCTACCCTCACATCAGTGAAGCTAGCGGGTTCGCCGTCGGCGGCACTTATACCAACGCAAAGCGGATACCTTTGCCACTTGTCGATAGTGGATTCTTGATTCTTCGTACCGATGTGACCGGCGTGCTTTCCGATCCCGAGCTCGGGAACAATTCTCTGACGATACCCTTTCAGGTTGCCCCCGCCCGGCTGCCTGATTTAGAGGTCTCGCCCACCACGTCGCCAAGTTCAGCCGATCCGGGAGAGAAACATTCCGGTGTCGTGGACGGTTTCCAACATCGGTGATGGAAGTGCCGTTGGGCGGTCACATGTCGGATCCAGCGGTTGGCTACGACGGCGGTGTTTCTATCGCAGGATTTGGTGCTGGACGCATCAGACCGTCGGTTGGCAACCTACACCAACCAGATGGTCCCGCTGGCCGCATCCGGCCAATACGCGGCGACGATCGACGTCACATTACCGACCGACACAGCGGGAGACCATTACCTGCTGTTCGTTGCTGACGAAGAAAACTTGACCATGGATGCGAACCGGACCAACAACCTGGTCGCTGCCCCCATCTCGATCACGTTCTCGCCAAATTTGGAAGTCACCAGTGCCGAAGTGGTTGCTTCCGATGGTGTGGGAAACGTCTCGGTTAGCTGGACGGTTCACAACTCAGGCACCGAGCAAGTATCGGCGGCGACGTGGCAGGATGCAGTCTGGTTCTCCTCGGATCCCCTTCTCGACGCCGGCGATTCGCTATTGGGATATGTCGACATCCTACCGGGTGGCGACGTACTAACGGTCGGGACGAGTTACTCTCGCGCAAGTCGCTTCAGCTTGCCAATTGCGGCGGATGGATATGTGATTGTGCAAGCCGATCATGCGCAGGCAGTGCCCGATCTGCAGCCAGACGACAATCGAATTCTCGGTCCCATTTGACATCGATCTAATACAGCGACCCGATCTTTCGATCACGAATCCGAGTGCGCCCGACTCGGCGGATCTCGGCGACACCGTTTCTGTGTCATGGACGGTTTCGAACCAAGGAGCTGGAGACGCCACGGGAAACGTCGGTTGGCACGACGCGGTCTACTTCTCGACGGACTCTGTTCTAGACACGGCAGACCAGTTGCTGAGTATTAAGCCATTTGATTCGTTCGACCCATTTTTCAATTCATTCACCCCACTCTCCTCTGGGGGGCAATACTCCGTCGCTGTTGATGTCGGGTTGCCGAGCGATTTGGTAGGTGACTACTTCCTGCTACTAGTGGCCGACAAAGACCAGTCCGTTTGGGACACCGACCGCGGCAACAACTTGTTCGCGAAACCGATCTCGATGTTGGCAAGCGATCTGGTGATCAGCGACACGGTGTTGTCACCAGCGAATCAGTTGCTCGATGGCGACGTCACGGTTTCCTGGACGGTCGAAAACCAGGGATCGGCGCCGGCATTCGGTAACTGGCAAGACCGCGTCTGGTTCTCTACCGACGACCAGCTGGGCGTGGGTGATGTGCAACTGGCAAGTTTGGCACCGGCCAACGTTTCACCGCTGTCAGTGGCGGGTCAGTATGGACTAAGCAGTGTCGTCACACTTCCGGGGCGGCGTTGCCGGGAACCTACCTGCTGATCGAAGCCGATGCGGGCCATACCGTTGTTGAGCAGGACGAGTCGAACAACGTACGCGCCGTGCCGCTCAGCTTTCTGCTTCCCGACCTGAGCGTCGCTGGCAGTGTGAACCCGGTCGCCGGGACGGCGGGTGAGACAATTAGCGTCAGCTGGGACGTGACCAACACCGGCGCGGGGCCGGCGGAAAGGGATTGGGTTGACTCGGTCTACTGGTCGACCGACTCGGTTTACGACAGTAGCGACGTGCTGCTGCTTGAGCATCCGACGATTGAGACTCTGCCTGCGGGCGAATCACAGAACACGCAACGGACGATCACGATTCCGGCGGGCGCTGCGTTAGGCGATTACTATCTGTTTGTAGTCAGTGACTCGACCTCGCTGCAACCGGAATCCAATGAGAGCAACAACGTTAGCGTTCCGATCAGCGTCGAAGTCCTGCCCGATCTGCCTGATTTGGTAACGACCGATGGCAGCGTCTCTCCTACGACGGTGCGACTTGGCCTCGACTTTGAAGTCTCGTGGACGGTCGAGAATCAAGGTAACATTGAAGCCGCGAGTTCGTCATCGACGCGTGATAGCGTCTATCTTTCGCACGACGATCAATTCGACGCCTCGGATGTCCTGCTTAGCAACGTAACGACGACCGATCAGTTTCCTCTGGGCGTCGGCTCCGCTTATCAGAGGACATTGGCTGCACGTAATTATACGAGCACACGTTCTCGCGGTTTCTTCGAATCCGGGTACGCCTCAGGTGACAAGTATGTGATCATCGTTGCCGACGCGACCGACAAGATCGCCGAATCCGACCTCGACAACAACATTCGCGCCGTGCCGATCCGTTTCGAGGCGCCCGACTTGGTGGTGTCCTCCGTTTCGGCGCCCTCGGTTGGCGTGCTCCATCGAGACATCGAACTTTCCTGGACGGTTACGAATTCAGGAAATCTGAATGCGATCAATTTCGGTCGAGATAGTGTCTATCTTTCGGACGACGAGTTCTTGGGCGGCTCCCAAAGTGGAGACATCCTGCTTGACAGTTTCACCACCAGTACACATCGACCGCTCGCCGTGGGCGATAGCTACGCGGTAAGTGGAACGGTGAACCTCGCCAACATTGGCATCGGTTCAAAGTATCTGATCGTCCGAACGGACACTTGGTCATATCCGTTTGGCTTGGAAGTCGAGCAAAACGAAGACAACAACTACTTCGCCATACCGATCAGTTTGTCAGCGGCCATCGACCTGAACGTCATCTCCAGTTCATTGCCATTGACGGCTGCCCCTGGTGAATCCATCACCATTGAATGGACTGTCAGGAACGATGGGACGGACCCAGTTGCTGAACTCTGGGAGGACTATGTTCGGCTGTCCACCGATACCGTCGTCGGCGGAAACGATCCAGTGCTGACCTTCTATCCGAATCAATTTAGCAACGACCCGCTCGCGCGAGGCGATTCCTACACACGATCGAGGACCGCCTCGATTCGATCAAATCAGGCGCTCGGATCCTATTACATTCTGCTTCTAGCCGACAGGCAGAACGTGATTGGGGAAACCAACGAAGCCAACAACCTGATCGTGCATCCATTCGAGGTGGCGGAGCGTGAATCGGCCGACTTGGTCGTCAGTAGTCTTGACTCGCCCTCCAATGCCCAGCCCGACGAAGAGATCACGATTACTTGGACCGTGTTCAATCAAGGCATCGAAGCAACTGGCGCGGCTTGGTCCGATCGCGTTTATCGCGTTGACGCTAGCGGTCGACATACGCTGAAAACGTATCGCTACGAGGGTGCCGCACTGAACGTCGGTCAAAGTTACACGCGGTCCGAGCAGATTCGACTGGACGATGAACTTGTTGATGGTGACTACCAGATCGTTGTCGAAACCGATGTGTTTGACCAAGTGCACGAAGGTACTGCCGAAGATAATAACGAAACAACGTCGGCCACGATCCTCAGCGTAGGTCACGTCGACTTGGTCCCAGTGATCGTAGCGGCACCGGCGACAGCCGAATCGGACGAAACGATCGCCATCGAGTGGCGAACCGAAAATCGTGGCACTGCGCCGACGACCAGTTCTTGGGTCGACCGGGTTTATCTTTCCGTCGATGGCTCGAGCAAAACGGAGTTGCTCGGGGAGATCACGCATCTCGATGCGCTTGCCCCCGGTGACGCGACGACCCTGCGTTTGGACGCGAGGATTTCGCTGGAGACTACTGGCGACTGGCACATTCTTGTCGTGAGCGACGCATTGAACGAACTCTGGGAGCGACAACAGAACGAGGGGAGCGCAAACCAGGTAAGCCAGCCAATCAGCATTGCGTTAAAGGAATCTGCAGACCTGCAGATCACCGATTTGACTCTTCCCATCGAAGTCCAGCCAGGCCAGGAAATCACCGCCCAGTGGACCGTGACCAATCTAGGCGTCGAAGCGACCATCCTGCCGGCGTCCGGGGCCTTTTGGTACGACCGGCTGTACTACTACGAAGGCGCCAGCCGCCGTTCACTGACCGATTCTTACTACGAACAAGTGCTGGGGGTCGGGGAAAGCTACACCGTGTCACGTTCAAGACGCCTGCCGATACTCGAAGACGGCGACTATCTATTCGAACTCGTGACGGACTCTACCGACCGTATCTACGAAGGTCCTCACGAGGACAACAACATCGCACGAGCGGTGGTCCGAATGCGGCACGTCGATCTCGTTCCGGCCATCTCTTTGGCTCCGACCGAAGCGACTTCGGGAACCACGTTCCCGGTCACCTGGACGGTCAGCAACAACGGTACCGCGACCACGTCCGCCTCCTGGACGGATCGCCTCTATCTGTCCGACGACGAGACGGTTGATTCAGGCGATTTGCTCTTCACCGAGACGACGCAATTCGCTTCGCTGGTTCCCGGCGAGTCGGTTGACACCACCATTGACGTCACGCTGCCGCTCGATTTGACCGGCTCACGGTATCTGATCGTCGTGACCGACTGGGACGCGGCGTTCCAGGAACTGTCCGCTGGAGAAGCAAATAACCAAGTCACCTCGCCGTTGGATGTGACGCTGATCGATCACGCCGAGCTGTCCGTTTCGAACGTTGTAGCGCCCACGCTTGTGGTCGATGATCCCGCTCTGATCACTGTTGGCTGGACGATCCATAACGATGGAGATGCGCCGTGCCCGTCGGGAACTGGTATGAAACGATCGTCGCCAATCGAGTGGACTCAACCGGACCCGGCATCGAACTCGCGCGACTCGAGATTTCCGAGTCGCTGCCACCTGGTCAAGCGATCGATCGTCAGCATACGTTCTACTTGCCGCCGGAGTTCCTGGGCCGCCACACTCTCTCGGTCCGTACCGACGTCGAGGATGCCATTTTTGAGAACGGCGTCGAGGCCAATAACATTGCCCAGGCCCCCGACTTCTTCGATGTCATGCCAATCCCGTATGCGGACATGGTCGTCGATTCCATCGAGATTCTGTCACCGGCCGCGAGCGGCCAACCGTTGACACTTCAGTGGTCGATCAGCAATCAGGGGATCGGCACGACCAGTCGCGATCGCTGGTCCGACAAGGTCTATCTGTCACCAAATGCCGACGGCAGTTCACGAATTTCACTGGGAGCATTTGAACACCTGGGCTTTGTGCAGCCTGGCGGTAGTTATATACGCACAGCAACGGTTGATCTTCCAGAAGGGATCGAGGGAGACTACTACCTTGTCGTTCAACAGCCTGGCGGACCATCGGTGCGGTCCTTCCCGTTTGAGTTCATTTATCTAGAGAACAACACACGCGTTTCCGATATTTTCCACGTTGGCCTGAGTCCTCCGCCGGACCTGGTCGTGACCAATATCACTGCGCCGGCGACGGCCGATGAAGGCACGAATATCGATGTCAGCTGGACGGTCAGCAATGCCGGCACAAGTAGTGCCGAAGGGCCATGGACTGACCGAGTGTATTTGCAACGGACCGGAACGAGTGAGCGCCAGAAACTCGGTTCATTTGACTACGGACTTTACTCTTGCTGCTGGGCAATTTTACACGCGGTCGGAACAGTTCCGACTGCCGCAGCACGTCAGCAGTTTGTACGAAATCGTCGTCGAAACGGACACAAGTCGGCGAGTCTACGAGCACGAATTCGAGGACAACAACACGACGGTCGATGATCAGTCGATGACGATCACGGCCATGTCTCGGCCGGATCTGCAGGTATCGAAAATTGTCGCACCCGACACCGTCGATGCTGGTTCCGCCTTCTCAGTCGAGTACGTGATCATCAATCTCGGGCCAGTCGCAACGACCGTTCCGCAATGGACCGACAACGTCTACCTTTCTCTCGACGACAAGGTCACGCCGGACGATCTGCTGATCGGTTCGTTTGACAACGGCGCGGTGCTCGCAAGCGGCGAGAGCTACCGCACAATTTCTGAATCCATCGAAGTCCCCAAACGGTTCGGTGGCACGGTGTACGTGCTCGTCAGCAGCGATCACAACCAGCGGATGGATGAATGGCCCCACGAAACGAACAATACGCTGGTCCGGGAAGTATTTGTTAACCCTTGGCCGTTTGCGGATCTGGTCACCAGCGATGTCGTGGCGCCCGACCAGGCCTTTGAAGGCAACCAACTGCAGGTGCGATACACGGTCACGAACTTGGGCAGCGGCCCCACCGACGTCGATGCGTGGCAAGAACAAATCTGGCTGACCACCGATCGCAACCGACCACACCCCGGCAGCGATATTCTGCTAGCCACGTTCGATCACGATGGAGGCGCGCTCCAACGCAATGCCGGCTATGACCGCATCCGATCGGTGACGCTGCCCGGTACCGTGCCGTCGGGCACCTACTATATCACGCCGTGGGTTGACCCGTTCTCGCAAGTGTTGGAACAGACGGCGGTAGAAAACGTCAATCCGGACGATCCCAACGAAATCGATAACAACAATTACAAGGCGCGACCGATTGGTATCATCGGCACGCCACCGACGCCCACGCTGCCAGCCGAGATTGCGGTCCATTCAATTCTGCTCGACACAGCTGCCGCCGCAGGCGAGGAATTCACGTTCGGTTGGACCGTTGAAAATGTTGGTCAGACAGAGACATCGGGGTATTGGCGGGAGGACGTCTACCTGTCCGATCAGCCGAGTTACGACGCGCCCGGAGCCAATCGATGGTTGCTGGGACGATTCACCAGACCGTCACCACTCGCTGCTGGCGAGTCCTACACGCAATCGCACACGACTCTGCTGAGCCCCGCCGCCGCGGGACAGTATCTGATCGTCCGATCTGACTATAGCGACACGGATGCGGCCAATAACGAAGCAACCGCGGTAACCAACGTCACGCGAGTCGTCCCCGACTTGACGATCACCGATGTTTCGACGGCTGCATTGGGAGTCGCGGGTCAGCCGACCGAAATCACGTACACCACCACGAATTCATCTTCGCACGCCATCTGGGACAAAACGAGTTACTGGACCGAAGAAGTCTTCGTCTCGAAAGACCCAACGTTCCTGTATCAGCGGGCCGAGAGGGTTGGATTCGTCGTTCACGACAACGCGGTACCGCTGGGTCCGGGTGAGTCCTATGTCACGACTGTGAACGTCACGCTTCCTGACGGACTCGAAGGTGACTATTACGCGTACGTATTGGTGAATCTGCATGGGCTAGGCAGAGTGACGCCGAGTGGTTGGCCGCTTGAGTCGGGCGGCAACGAAAGCAGTGCAGGTTACTTCACACGGAGGGCTTTCGAGGATCCGCAGGGAAACATCGCCTCGGCGAGTCTGCCGATCGTGCTTGAGCTACCCGATCTGCAAGTCACCGACCTTGTGCTCCCCGCGTCGATTGTGGCGGGCCAACCGATCGAGGTCATCGCGACGGTCACCAATACCGGGCTGCGAGCAACTGCTGTTGCCGCCTGGACCGACGCGTTGTTGTTGTCGACCGATTCCTCGCTCGACAATCTGGATTACATGTTGGCGAGCGAGCCGCATGACGGCGTGCTGCAACCGGGAGCGTCTTACGAGATTGTGTTCCACGGCACGATGCCACTGGGAATCGAGGGCGAGTTCTTCCTGTTGGCCTTCGCGGACACTTCGGTTTCGAAGCAGTTCTACGAGACACAGCAACATTGGAATTGGGCTGCGAGGCGTTAGCGGGACTGGAACCGGTGAGGTGGAGGAGCTGGGCGGCGAAGGCAATAACATCCTTGTAGCCGCTGCGACCGTGATGCCATCGCTCGCTCCAGATCTGCGAGTCATCGAGATTGGGCACGCTGAACGAGCCACGCGCGGCCAATTAGTAAATGTGACGTATCAGGTCATGAACTCATCTACCGCCGGCACGCCCGCCAGTCAGGACAGATGGGATGACCTGTTCTATCTTTCGCGCGATGAGTTTTTGGATTTTCGCGCTGATCGCTATCTTGGCAGGTCTCGACACACCGGTGGCCTGGGACCCAACGAAAGATATTTCAACACGATGTCCTTGCAGTTACCCAGCGATCTGCTCGGCGCATGGTACGTGTTCATCGTCACCGATCCGGCCCGCTATTCATCGCAGGGCGACGTCTTGGAGGGGAGTCATGAAAACAATAACGACCTCACCGGGATACCACTGATCATCGAGTTGCCGCCAGCGGCAGACCTGCAAATTACCGATATCACGGTACCCGACACGGCAAGACCCGGCGAACCGATCTCGGTGCAATGGCAGGTCACCAATACGTCCACCGAACCCGCTGCGGGAAACTGGGCCGACTCCGTTTACCTGTCGAGCGACGCCAACTGGGATATCAACGACATACCGTTGGGGAAGGCCTCCTTCAGCGGCACGCTCGATCCTGGCCAGTCATACAATTTATCGCTCGACGCAGTGATGCCGCCAACTGAACCTGGCGATTTCCGCGTGATCGTTCGTGCCGACATTTTCAATCAAGTCCACGAAGCCGAGTTCGAAGCAAACAATCGCCTTGCGTCACCGGACACGATACGTGTCGATATTGACAAATTGACAATTGGCATCCCGTTGACCACATCGTTGACACCGGGACAGCAACGTTTGTATGAGGTCATCGTGCCGCCCGACCAGACACTGCGTGTGTCGGTCGACGCCAGCAGCAGGCAGATGGTCAATGAAGTCTTTGTCCGGCACAACGCCGCACCGACGTCCGCCCGTTTCGACGCCACACACAACGGACCGCTGGCAGACAACTTGATCGCCATCGTCCCATCGACCGAGCCCGGCCGCTACTTTGTTCTTGTCCGCGGGTTTAGCGGTCCCGAGGAAGGCGGCGATGTAACCCTGTTGGCCGAACTGCTGCCATTGGCGATCACCAACGTGCACACCGATACCGGCGGCGACAGTCGGCACGTGACCACGCATATTGAGGGTGCTCAGTTCCAAGAAGGTGCAGTCGTCAAGCTGGTCCGTCCCGGAATCGCCGAACGAGAGCCGGTCGCATACGAAGTTGTCGACAGCAGCCTGATCATCGCCACGTTCGACCTGACCGATGCGCCTCACGGTCTGTACGATTTGAAAGTGATCAACCCGGGTGGCCAACAGGCAGTGCTTCCCTATCGATTCCTGGTTCAGCGAGCGATTGAACCAGAGGTATCGATCGGCATCGGTGGTCCAAGGGTCGTCCTTGCCGGCGACGTCGGAACGTATTCAGTGACGTTCCAGAACATCAGCAATCTGGATGCTCCGTATACGTTTTTTCAGGTCGGTACGCCCGAGCTTGGTTTGAATTCGAAGGTGTACGGTCTGCCCTACCAGCAGCTCTTTACGAACGTCCGCGGCACACCTGAGGGTGCCATCGGCACGCCCAACGAAAACGTCCCCTGGGTCAGCCTCGATTCGATCACCAATACCAGCGGCCAGCAGGAGACTGCCGGGTATCTGTTGGACCAGCGCGCCGATGGCCACGGAGCCATCACATTCAACCTGGCCACCTATCCCGGACTGCGAGAATTGTCGGAGCGTGCCTTTGACGAATTCCGCGATCAGGTTGCCAAGAAGTTCCCCGACCTCGATCCGTACTTGGCAGATGGTACGGGCGGGCTGGAGTCTTGGTGGGAGGCGCAGATAGAAGCGTCAGCTGAAATCGATCCGGCGCTACCCGCCCTGCTCAGTGCGATCGATTTCCCCGGAATCTTTGAGTCCACTGTCGCAGTTCCCGGCGAATGTGAAGCGATATTTATTCCCAACCGTACGCATGTTTACGCAGCGGCAACATCGATGACGCGCGACGAGTTCGTTGCGCATCAGCGACAGCAGGCATCCGAGCTGCGCGAGTCGATCATCGCTGATTCCGACGCTCCCGCCTCATTGCTCGCGCTGGCTGCGGACGATCGCATCTGGGGTGACTTGCACTTGGCCGCACTGGAAGATGCGGGGCTGCTGCGACCAGATGATGGGCAGCCGCCCATTCGTACACAACAACACGTCGTTAGCATGATGTCGATGATTGCCTCTGGTGTCTTGTTCGGGCCTGCCGGCAGCGACATCCGCGCTACCGGGGACGTGGTCGGATTCTTCGAGCAGCTGCGATCCTGGTACGGTCACAACGATCGAACGATGGCAGACATCGACGATTTCGAAGATCGTGGTAGCGACAAGTGTGGTGTGGGGACGGTCCCGGTACCGGCTCTACCCGAGTTCGCTGATTTCGACCTGAAGCTATCCAATCCAACGCGATTCGAGGCCTTTCGCGTGTTCGTTCCCTGGTTGCCGTTCGAGGATCGCGGCGCCGGTTTGCCGATCGATTTCCAGATCAACGGTCCTCCGGCGGTCGACGGTGGTGGATTGGAAGACCTTAATCTCACTGCATTGCTTGACGGTGAAGCAGGTGATCGATTGGCGTCGATCACCGGACCATTGACGATCGATACGGCTGGTTGGCTACCAGCCGGCCAAGCACTGCCCTACACGATCGCAATGGAGAATGCCGAAAACGCGTCGACCTACGTCAGCGAAATTCAAGTCGTTGCCGAGCTGGACAGCGATCTGGATGCGCAGCTTTGCGTTGGGCGACATGAGGATTGGCGAGATCACAGTTCATGTCCCCGGCGATCGCCCCTCATTCCAAGGCGACTTCGATCTCACCGATTCGCAGGGATTCGTGCTGCGGGTCAGTGCGGGCGTCGACCTGTCGTCCGGCGTCGCGACCTGGCTGTTACAGGCAATCGATCCGCTAACTGGGGAAGTGCTGCAGGATCCCGCACGCGGTCTGTTGGCTCCTAACGATGGACTCAACTCGGGTGCAGGGTTGGTCAGCTACACGATCGCGACACCTCTGGGGATTCAGTCCGGTACTGAAATCTCTGCACAGGCACGAGTTCTGATGAACGGGCTCGCCCCGGAAGAGACTCAAGTTCTCGTGCAAACGGCGGACGGTGTGGCGCCGATTTCAAACGTCGCCGTGACTCGCGTCGCGCCGGATGTCAGCGATTACCGGGTCGAGTGGACGGTGAACGAGGACCAACTCGGTTCCGGCTTTCGACACGTCACGTTGTATGTGGCACAGGACGGCGGCGATTTCAAGATCTGGCAAGGTCAGGTTGCCGAGCCGAGTGGCACGCTCGTATTTGAAGGCGAATCGGGGCACAGCTATGAATTTTTGGCCTTGGCCACAGATGTTGCCGGTAACCGAGAACAAGCTGTGCTCGGACGAGCCGTCGCGGATGACGGTTCGCGTGTCAACCTAGGATCACTGCCCACCCTTCCCTCCACAACTCCACCCGACTTTGGAATCGCACCTCAGCCGAGCGACGATCCGTCGGCCAGCGCGCTCTTCATCGAAGCTCAACAACAGACTCCCGCAGCCCAGTTGCCCTCGCGCGCTGCCGAGTTCGATCAAACCGTTCGTCCCTTTGTTGCCTACTCGTTCGCAAACGGTATCGGCCAGAGCCACGCCAACATCGGTCCCATGGCGATCGCGGAAACACCCGACGGCGATGTTCTGATCAGTGGCGGCGGGAATCGAGGGGCGATCTATCAGTTTGGTCATGAAGGCGGAACTGCCAATGCGCCACTGAGCCAGTTGTCGGATCCAATTTTCAACTTTGCTTTTGATTCGTCCGGCCGCTTGTGGGCGACGACCGGCGGCGGACCGCTGTTGCAGCTCGAGCCAAGCACGGGCGAAGTGCTGAACCGCTACGGCGACGGCTTGACCGTTGCCTTGGCGATCCATCCGGTCACGGGGCAAGTGTTTGTCGGTTCCAATGGCGGCGTTGAGATTTTCAATCCCGAGGCGGAAACGTTTTCACACTTTAGCCGCGACCTCGACCTGCGTGTCAGTAGCCTGGCCTTTGACAACGACGCAGTCGCTCTGGGCGGTGACCTGGCCCGATCGGCATCAGGTGGTGAAGTTCACTCCGACGGCCTGCGCCGAGACGATGCTGGAGTTCGAGAGCGAGATTGATTCGATCGCGTTCGGCCAAGCCAGTACCAGTTTGGAAGGACTGTTGTTCATTAGCCACAACAGCAGTCGCGGTCACGAGGGGGGGAATTTGGCGGTCGATCCCGATAGTCAGTTGACGATGGTCGACGTTGCCACGATGCGTCGTACGGTGATCGCTCGTGGAGGCACTCGCGGCGATGTGTTGATCACGACCAGCGACGGACGCGTTCTGCTCAGTCAGTCCAATCAAGTCGACGTGATCACGCCGACGGTGGCGCCGATTGTCAACTCGACCAGCCCCGCCGATCAGGCAACACTTCCGCTACCTCTGCCGATAGTCGCGGTGAGCTTCGACCAGGACATGTTCGCTGGTGATCCGACCTCTGCACTCAGCGTCATCAACCCAGCCAACTATCGTCTTGTGGGCGAAGTCGTTGGCGTGGCACCGGTCCGCTCGGTTGTCTATGACGCCCAAACGCGTACGGCACTCGTCTTCTTCGATCAGTTGCTGGCCGATAGCTATACGTTGATAGTAGACAGCGATGCGAGCAGCTTTCTGGGTCAATCGTTGACCGGCGACCATCACGTGCGATTCACGCTCGCAGCCGATTTGCAGCCGCTGGTCGAGTTCGACTTCAGCAACGCTCGCTCCGATCGCGCAAGCGGAACGGTGTCGTACGACGTGACGGTCACCAACACTGGTGACAACGCGATCGTCCTGCCGGTGCTGCTGACGCTCGATCCAGCGTTGGGTTACCCGGGCGTGCCAACCAGCGCAGTCGGACAGACCGACGACGGGCAGTGGCTGGTCGATCTGTCGCAAGGCCTGTCGCAGACCGTGCGTCTGGAACCTGGTGACAGGATCGTCGGACGTACCGTTACGATCATCAATCCGGATGACCGCCGAGTTCGATTTGCCCATGGTCTGGCCGGCAGGACACTTCCGAACCAGGCGCCGATCTTCACCACGACGCCGCTGATCACCGCCGCGGTCGACGAACAATACATCTACGACGCCGATGCTATCGATCCGAACGAACATCCAGTCGAGTTCGTGCTATCGGAAGCTCCGGAGGGGATGACCGTCGACCGGGACACGGGAGTGATCACCTGGTTGCCGTCAGCCTCATCCGCGGCGAGCACTCCTGTGGTGTTGTTGGCGGCCGACAGTTTGGGAGCCGTCACAACGCAGCGGTTTGTGATTGATGTACTCGGAGGAAACCGGCCACCGGTTTTCCACAATGCCCAAACACAGATCGAATTAACGGAGGGTCAACCGCTGGAGCTGCAACTGCTTGTTTCGGATCCCGACGCCGATCGTCTGGCGGTCTGGGTCGACAACCTACCGCCGGGCGCCGTCTTTGACCCCCGCACCCGGACGTTGAGCTGGACACCGGACTACGAAGCAGCCGGCACCTACAACGACGTCCGCTTCAGCGCCAGCGACGGACTACTTTCGACGGAGACGAAGGTCACCATCATCATCGCGGAAAACGAACCGCCACTTCAGCTGCGTGCGCCAGCGGAGACAACAATCCGCGAGGGCGACCGTATTCGCTTCTACGTGCAGAACGACGGGGAAGTCAGTTCGCAACTGAGCTACTCGAGTCCGTTCCTCCCACGCGGCGCGACGCTTGACCCCCAAACAGGCCTCTTTTCTTGGCAACCCAATTTCATTCAGGCCGGCGAATATCGAATTCCGATCGTTGTGACCAACGGAAATCAAACGGCTGCTACGATCGCGGAAATCAACGTCGAGAATGCGAACGGTGCCCCCGGTTTCGTGACGTTGGGGCCGTGGCAAGTATTTGAAGGTCAAACTGTCTCGTTCTACGCGCATGCTGCCGACCCAGACAACCCCTTCTATTCGCCATCAATTGTGACGGCTAGTGGCGGACTAGCGGAAACTGGCCCCAATACCGCGCGGTCCGTTTCCGTCCAAATGTCCGGTGCTCCCGAAGGCACGATCTTCGACCCAGATACAACATTTTTTCAGTGGACGCCAGATTTCGGGCAATCGGGCAGCTACCAAATTGACTTTACGGCGACGGATGATGGCGACGGAACGGGAGTACCATTGAGTACTCAGATTTCTGTGCCAATCGAAGTTCTGGATCTCAATCGGGTGCCACAACTCACAGAGATCGCCAACGCCACGGTGACGAAGGATACCGTCGTGGACATTCCGATTGTGGCCACAGACCCGGATGGCGATCCGATCAGCTTCTCGGTCGGATTAGAAAGCCAAGGTGTTCCAATTCCAGACTTCATAACGCTTGTCGATCAGGGTGATGGTACAGGCGCGCTGCACATAGCGCCGCAAGCTGGTGATCGAGGCGACTGGGCTGTCGTGGTGAACGCAACAAGCGAAGCGACGGACGATCAAGTTCGGACCAGTTCGCGTACTTTCATCCTTACGGTTGAGAGCCTGAATGAGCCACCGAGCTGGCACTTTACTGGGGATGCAGTTGCCGTGGTTGGACAGCCATTGAATCTTCTGTTGCGAGCCGAAGACCCAGATCAAGAGGAATTGAATTTCACGGTTTCCGGTTTGCCTGACGAAGCCAATTTTTCGCCTGGAGTTGTCTACGGCACATGGAATCTCTCCTGGACGCCCGAATTGGCGGACCTTGGCACGCACCATGCGATGGTGACCGTTTTCGATCAGGGCGGTCAGGGGGCGGAAATCCTCTCCGCTGTTACCGATTTGACCATTGAAGTACGCACCTCGAATCATGCCCCGCAACTTGCAAGTATCGGCAACCAAGCAGTATTTGAAGGCGAGCTTCTGAGCGTACAACTCGTCGCCAGTGACCCAAATGGTGACTCAGTGCACTTCGACGCATCCGGCTTACCACCCGGCGCGGTGCTCGAACGAGATTCGGGCTTACTGACTTGGCAACCCGGATTCTCGGATGCTGGCCAGTATGACATCACAATCGTGGCCAGTGATTGGCACCGGAATTCAACCGAAACATTTACGATCGATGTTCTTAATACAAACCAACCGCCGCAGTTCATACCTTTGTTTGACCAAGTGGGACGGGAAGGTCGCGAAATTCGCTTTACGGTCAACGCCGCTGATGGTGATGCGGATCCCCTTCTATTCCAAATCGTTTCCCCCGTGTCGGATGGTGCCGGGTTCAATCCGAATTCGCGGGAGTTCTTCTGGACTCCTTCGTACGAGCAAGCCGGTTCGCATGTGGTGACCTTTGCGGTGCAAGATCCTGGTGGTGGATTGGACCACATGGAGGTTCAAATCGATGTCTTAGATGTCAATCGACCGCCAATTCTGTCCTCGTCGAATCACATCGCGGTGGTGGGGGAATCGCTGCAATTCAAGTTGGCTGCAACCGATGCGGATTTGGGGACCAACCTATCGTTCAGCGCCACGGATTTGCCCTCTGGGGCTGTCTTGGATGGGGATAACGGTAATTTCCTTTGGACGCCTGGTGCCGGACAAATCGGCGATCACTTCGTTACATTTTCAGCGTCAGACCAGCAGTCGGTAGTATCCGATGTCGTTGCAATTCGCGTTGAAAGGGAACGGACGCTTCCCAAAGTAACCATCGAACTGACTCCGAGTTTTCCGATACTTCCAGGGCAACAAGTTCTTGTTCATGTGATTGCTGACAGCTTTGCCGAGATCACGAGCGTGTCGCTTGAAGCAAACGGGACACCAATTCTCGTAGACGACATCGGACGGGCAACAATCACATGGCCGGTCGCCGGCAAAGTTGAATTGATGGCGACGGCGACAGACGAAGATAACTTGGTCGGAACTGCGACGCGCGAGCTTAAAGTCCGACTAGGAGGCGACAAAGAGGCTCCAGTTGTCTCGCTTCAGACCGAGCTAGAGCATGTGCTCCTGAATCAACTGCTTCCGATTGAAGGGGCGATTGAAGACCAGAACCTCGATTTCTGGCGTCTTGAATTGAAAGCCAGAGATACGGGCGAATCCCGCACATTGGCGACGGGAGCGACACCGCTTACCGGTGTGCTGGTCGATCAGTTTGATCCGTCCACGCTGCGAAATGGGTTCTACGAGTTGAGACTAACCGCAAGTGATATCGGCGGCCGCGAAAGCAGCACGCACGCACTCGTGGAAGTAAACACGAGTGAAAAACCGACAGAGTACAAACGGGTTGAAGAAGATCTTGTCGCGTCGCTTGACGGAATTCCAATGGTGATGCAGCGGACCTATAGTTCGCTCAACTCAGGAACCGGAGACTTTGGCCAAGGCTGGTCGTTCCTGAATCGCGAACTACAGTTAACAACGAACGTTGAACCGTCGTCGCATGCGCACCTTGGCTTATTCGAGCCGTTTCGTGATGATACGCGGGTCTATTTAGATCTGCCGACGGGCGAGCGTGTTCGATTCGACTTCACGCCACAAGAAGAAACGCGATTCGGCGAGACCTACTACCGTCCCGCGTGGTCGGCGTTTGAAGGTCACGGTTGGGAACTCGCCTCAAGTACGCAGCTTTTGGTCAGGTTCGGTGCCCGGTACTTCCTTGCCGAAACGCACCAACCCTATCACGCCAACGTACATGATTCGGGATCAAGTGCGTTCACCTTAACGGCTCCCAGTGGAGTCGAGTATCTTCTGGATCCAATCGGTCAGATTGTCGAGCAGCGATCGCCCGGACAAGCGACGCTCTTCTTTAGCGATTCTGGAATTACGAGCAGTGGTGGACAGAGTATCCAGATTCAACGCGATCATGCTGATCGCATCACCGCCATCACAGCACCAAGCGGAAACTCCGTCACCTATCGATACGATGATCAGGCTCGGCTGACCGAGGTTCGTCACGCAAGCTCGGCATCAACAACGCGATATGGTTATCTGAGTCCGGATTCGGTGCTGATGAATACTGTCGTGGACGAAAACGGTGGCGTGGCCATCTCCTATTCGCCCGACGCTCCGCCAGTCGTTGAGCCGATCGATACCTTCGTGGGCGGTGCCTCCCAGTTCACAGCAAATGACATCATTGGAACAGTGTCCCAAGGCGACCGGACGCTTTACGCGTTCAACATTCGTGAATCAGAACTCGGCGTAGCCGGTCACGTCATTCTGCGCGTTGCCGTTGCGCCAACCATTGGGTCAGACTTCGTGGCAACCACACCAAGTCTCGGAGAACACTCGCCACTTTCCGTTCAAACGCATGATGGGCAAGTTGTCGCCCTGTATGACATCGAAAGTAGCGGGCTGTACCAACTGAGTGTCCCAGGCAATACGACCGGCGATTTCGTGCTGCAGATTCAGGCTGCCTCCGATGTGAATCGTGACGGGCGAATCGATGGCGCCGACAGTCAGTTACTTGATGGCGGCCTTGCCGTCTACGACGTGGATGGTGACGGTGTGACCAACAGCGTCGACCAGCAGATTCTGGGTGCGAACTTTGGCTTCCGTGCAAATCGTGCCCCCGTCTTCGATGATGTCCTGCCGACGCAATCTACACACGTCGATTTGCCACTGTCGATTGATCTCGACCAACATGCAGCAGATCCGGATGGTGACGCTATTTTCTTTCACATCACGGATGTATCGAATGGGACGGCGGTATTGGATGCGACCGGAACGTCGATCGTGTTCACACCAGTGTCCGGATATGACGGTCCGGCATCGGTCCGACTCGTGGCGGATGACGGATCGAATCGCTCCGCGACGGCAACATTCTCGGTGAATGTCAGTGCCGCGCCGTTAGAGTCGCTGGACTTCCAACAACGCAGAGTCCGACTTGCCGTCGGTGAGACCGTTGTCATCGAGGTCACGGGAAACTTCAGTGATCAGCAAGACGTTCCGCTACCATTCGGGTATGTCACGGCGAGTACAGCTGATTCCGATGTCGCATCGATCAACGACGGCGGAATCCTGACCGGCCAAGCAGACGGGTCGACAGCGTTGGTGCTCACGCGCGGCCCAATTTCGGCAGCCACGGCCATCGCCGTTGGGGAACCGGAATCGTTCTCCGCGTTGTATTCTCAGTTGTTCGGCATCGACGCTTATCCCAACTCAGTGACGATCGACGCGATTGGGGAAAAGCAAACGGTGGTGCAGCGAGGCAGCGAACTCATAACGCAGGACCCCGAGACGCTGTATTTTCCAGGCGATCGCTCGGTCGTTGACGTCGATGCGCAAGGGAAAATCATTGCGGTCGCAGAGGGAATGACAACGGTAACCGTCATTCATCTTGGAGCCGAGGAAACGATCACCGTTAAAGTGGATCGGCCGCAAACGGGAACTGTAGGAGTGGATGCAGACGGAGCCATTGTCGAGAGCGGCGAGGGACATCAGGTTTGGATCGGGCCGAACGCTTTGAGCGATAACGCGATGGTAAAGGTGGACGGTCTTTCCGAAGCCTCACTGCCTATTCCTGTCCCGGAGGCATTCGAGTTCGTGGCCGGAATGTCGGTCCAGATTACGGGCGCCCAGGTCAGTCAAACGCTGCAGCTTGCAGCGCCAGTCGATTCATCGATTCCGGCCGGAGAGCAAGTTTACTTTCTGAGAGAAGGTCAACTTCCGACTCAGGAAGGTGGCGTGCGCGACGTATGGTTCATGGTTGATTCCGGAACGGTTGGGGACGATGGAGTTGCGCGTACCGGCTCGCCCCCTTACCCGGGAGTTTCCGATCAAGGGACGTGGCTGGTAGCGCGTATTACACAACCGGCCAATACCGTCATCTACGATCTGTCTTCTCCTCGTTGGGAACGAGCGCGACTCAACGAAGACGGTACGTTCGCCGGGATCAACGTGGATGCTGCAGTGTACGGCCCCCTCGGAGTCGCGGCCACCGTACATCTGCTCACGACAACGACGAGCGTCGTGTTCCCTGCTCTTTCTCGATTTGCGACCGAGGATCTCGAAATCTGGCACGACCTGCGATACGACGATAACGGCACACCAAAGGATACCAGTGACGATGTGTTGATACCCGATGCAAGTTACTTCGAGACGTACGTCGTGCCGATTCAGCCAGACGTTTCCACCGTCCGCGTGCAGCTGACGGATCCGCCGCCCAGCGTTCACGAGCCGCCAGTCATTGCAGAAAGCGGGCTCAGTTTTGACGTGAACAGTCGTGTTTTGATTATTCCCATGGTATCCGACAGCGTCGGAGAGTCTCCATTTGATGCCGCGTCGTATTCCAGATCGGCTCAAAGGAAGTGTTCGTCAAGGGTGACGAGTTCGATTACGCGGACAACAAAATCCTGGTGAAGGTACCGCTGAGTGTGTTGCTGGGAACGGCCTCGATTCGTGTCGAGCGGCCTGTGATCAATGTGTTCTCGGACATTTCCACGGATTGGGTAGCAAGCAATGAAGCCCGCGTCGTCGTCCCCACTGCCAACGGGTTCGTGGCAGGAGCGGAGCATGGCCCTGGGAACATCGCCGTGCTCGATCTGTTCTCTATCGAGGCTGGACTGAATGGCTCCGAGTTGGTTGGTCCGTCGAAGCTGATCGAGAATGTTGCTCCGATAATTCGCGATGGCGTGACAACCTCCGACCGATCAAGAGCGTACTTCGCGGCTCAAGGCGGCGTTGCCGTCATCGATGGCGTGCTTCTTGAACAACATGACATTGATCCAAGCACTCCCGTGCCCGATCTCATTCCACTGGAATTGAGGCGTTACCTGACGAGCGACGGCCAGTTCGTCTCACTCGATCAAAACTCTCTGAATCAGATAGAGCAACGCATCCTCAGTTCCCGTCTTGGCGGCCGAGGCGTATGCCCTTGTCGCTCGATCCCCACGAACGGTTTTTGTATGTCGCCAGTTACGACAGCGTGTTCGTGATCGACATTCGCCCTGATTCCGAACAATTCCACAAAGTCATCGATGTAGTTGGACCACTCGAGACTCCGACTGGATTATCAGCTCGATGGTCGTCGACGCCAGCGGTACGAACCTACTCCTGACGGCTCCGGCAACAAGGCTGTTTACTGGTAGTCCGGTACATGATCAGTTTGGAGAACTCGTCCCCGCAGGACTTCGCGAGCATAAGTCGTGGGTTGAAGACGGCCGCGACGAAGGCAAGTTGTACGTGATCGACCTAACCGGCGTGCGGGTTGGCGTGAGTTCGCCAAGTCGCGTGCTAATCTCGGCTCCGGCTGGAATTGACCCCGGCATCTTGACCGCTACCTCGGATCCAACAAAGTTCGCATTCACTGCTCAACTATCAGAACGGACAGGTTTTTTTACGGTCGACTTGGAACCGGTTAGCGGTCACGCCATGGTTACACGGATTCCGAATCAATTGGATCTGCGTGAACGAGTTGGCCCTACTCCAGCCTATCGCAAGAAGACGACCGGTAGCGCAGACGGCAGAGCGGAAGATGACCAGCGTGTGCAGACAGACATCCGCAACGCTGCCGGCGTGGTCGTTACTTCGGACCTAAGATACGCCTTTGTCGTCGATTCTTCGTTGCCCGTCGGGTTCTCGGAGGAATTCATCGGTTATCCAAGCCAGGCGACTCGGTTCGAGGACTTCCATGATCTAGGCTCGAAAGTCGGTGTCATCAAGGATCCGTTTTGCACGCGATCTGGGATTCGAACTGCTGGCTGTGACCACGCCAATCGACTCGGGCGACGCGAGAGAGATTGCGATCACCTCTGACGAGCGTACCCTCTACGTTCCTTATCGCGCAACGAACGAGATATTGCGTTTCGACGTTGAGCATCTTGTCAACACAGCGGAGAAGTTTGTTGGAGAGCAAGAATCAAAGGAAACAGGAATCGATCATCTGACCGATGTGTTCCCAGAATCCGGCTTGATCACCAAGCCGTCCGTTCGGATCAATGGTGGTGGTCGCGCACTTGTGTTGCAGACAAACGATCCACTGGAGCTGATCTCCCCTGACACAGCAATTGATGTATACGCGAATGAAGTCGTCTTTCGGTGGCGCGTTGACGAAGCTGAGATCGGCAGTGCTCCGCTAAAATTTGAACTGTTTGTCAGCACGCGACCGCCCGGCAAGGGGCTCTGGCCCAGCGATCCGCCGCGCGAGCGGAATTTCTCTCCCATCTCGTCAAAGCCTTCACTCGACTCCAGCTCACGTCTCAAAGACTCCGACAACAATCCGAATCGAATATTCTCAAGCAAAAAGCACAAAATCGATCCAACTTTCAATTCAGCAAACCAAACCTACGAGCTGAGCTTACCGGATGAGATTCGTATCGGGCTGACCGCTGGTCAACAGTATTATTGGGGTGTTGAGTTAGCAGTTGGCGATCGTACCTATCGTGACTCGTTGGTTTTTGAATCCGCACCGAAAGTGCCAGGTACTGCGTTCAGCTCGGTCACCGTTTTGACGCACGGCTTTCAACCCTGGGCGTCGTTGTCGGATCAGCCGTTCCAGCAGCCCGAGGCTTTTATCGCGCTGGCGCAACTGATTAGCAATGCAGGCGGCGGCGGCACTGTTTTGCTATACAACAAGAATACAGGCGGCTGGTTGCCGCTGGGATCGAAAACGCCCGTTGATGATGCCGCGAGTCTTCCGCGTGGCAAGCCGCTAGTGCTCGTGCTTGACTGGTACAAGGAATCGGACATCAGCGATAGCGGCTTCTCCGAAGCCGCGGCCGATGCATCTTTTGCGAGCATCGTAGACCTAAGCCTGAAGACTGGCGATGACTTGCTTAAATCTCCAATACACTTCATCGGGCACAGTCGGGGAACGGTTGTCAACAGTGAAATCATCCAACGATTGGGAACTCACGCGGCGGAACTGCCAGACATTCCAAGTCTTCAAATGACGACGCTCGATCCGCATGATTTCAATCAGCGATCCCTGGACGTTCCGTTGGGCGACACTATTCGAGCGACCGCCGAAACTGCTCTTTTGGCTGCCACCGTTGGAGCATCGTCTCTTCAAAGCAGGTTGAAGGCGGTCGATCTTTTGCTTAAAGCTCAACAAGCAACAGCAGAACTGAACGTACTCGGCTTAGCAGTGGATCCGATTCCCTACGCTGATTTCAAAGATCCGGACGTTCATGTATGGGAGAACGTTACTTTCGCCGACAACTACTACCAGACGCGAGCAGCGAAGGAGGAATTCACGCTAACGCCCAACGGAAGGGAAATCGAAAACGCGTTCAACGTGCAACTTGATCATCGAGCTGGATTCACGGGCGATGATTTCTCAGGCTTCGCCGCAAGTGCGATTCGCAATATAATTGCCGACCCGCTCATGTTCTCTGGTGGATTACTTGAAGCCGCAACGGGCCAGTTGGTCTCGTCAGGAGATGCCAACATTGGATTCGGTGGACCACATAGTCGCGTGTGGCAGTGGTACGCCGGTACGACCGATGTAAACTTGCAGGAGTTTGATGGCAACCCGATCTTTCGTTCATTATCCGATGAAGGACTGACTGCGTTGACCGTCGGAGGAGTCCCCACCTACAACTTCACAGAAACCCCGTGGTACGAATTCAACACACTCCAGCCAGAACCTAGAAACCCCAGCAGAGTGTCGCCTGACGAAGTCGGCAAGACTCAAAAAGACGGTGACTTGATTCTGGAAGGAACCGGGGTTGGCTGGTTCTTCAGTGAACAAGGAGGTGGACGAGGTCTTCGCCCGGACATCGGCCAGTCAAGAACGTTGATTGGCTACGACAACGCCGACGAACCGGGCCTCAAGGACATCGTGGCGGTGCCGGCCATCTTCAACGGCAATTTTGAATATGGTACGCGTGTTTCGATGACGCGTTGGATCCTAGATGATGATAACGAAGACAAAGGACGTTTCCCGTTCAGCTTCGAGATTCCGGGATGGAGTTTTCATGGCGGAAGAGGCTTTGAGAGTTCCCGGGCTAGGCGATGTCGCTGAGTTCTTCACTCTCGATCGATCCCCTGATGGCATATTCAAAATCATCGCGAATGAGATCGTCGATCGACTTGGAGATCAACTCATTGAGGCGCTACGCCGCGCGGCGGAATCAATCAACCCACACCCGCCCGAGCATATCGCAGCCTTTGAGAAAACACTTGCTGACCTGTCGAGCAGACTCAAACGTGCTGTTAAAGCGGATCGGTTCACTGAGATTTTCAAATTCCCTGATAGCACCAAAGTCGAGATAGAGAGTATCGAAGAGATGCGCTTAAGGTGTATAAGGAAGCGTCTGAGTTAGGTGACACCGTTGGCGACATGATTAAGACGTACCTCAAGGAAGGAATCAATGAAATCGTCGAGTCCGCTTTCGGCGTGACAGGCATAGATCTGGACAACCCGCGCGAGGATCACGCGTTGCTACTAGGTGGCGGCGTCATGCTCCGCGAGATCGTTGACTTCCTGCCGTCGGACGACAAGTTCTCAGACGACGTGCACGAAGCCCTCGACAATCCGATCAGCAAGATCACCCATAATCGACTCTACATACCCGAGACCGCCCGCGAAATCGCTTTCGATGTGATTTCGCCTTGGATCATTACCCCCGATGCCGCTGTCAAAGTCACATTTGAACGAGTTGGCACGTCGGGCTCTGAGTCGATCATCGTTCCGTTGGAACCGACATTCATGAGCGCGATACCTATTCCGTCGCGATCCCAACAGGTCCGGATCTGGATCTGCGTGGTCAAGTCGTAACGATATCGTTCGAGCAGATAGGCCTGGTCGTTAAAGAGACAGGATTCGACGAAGATCCGGAGGCTATCGAAGCGGGCCTGCTGGACTCCATCGGCCAGATTATCCTGTTGGACAATGTCCGCATCGAGACGCAGATCTTGAATGTGCAGATCCCGGAAGATGACGAGGACGGATATATCGAGGAAGGCGAACCTTTTACTCTCTCGCTTGATGTAGCACCGCTCGATGTTGGAACGCTCCGTATCAATTGGGGTGACAATACGCTGCACGACACCTTCGAATTGAATAGCAGTTCGCACTACGAGTTGTCGCACACGTACCAAAACCAAGGGCCGACCGGTATCCGTGCGTACGAATATCCTATCGTGATCACAATTGATGGAGACTCTCCTGAAAGCCGCACCGTTTGGCTCAACGTCCAGAACGTTCAACCCAGCGCGGCGGCGGTCAGTTTCAAAGTCGATGATGAATTAGCAACTTCTGTGCAGGCCGCGACCGAGGAAATCGTTTTGGAGGGCACCTTTGTTGACCCCGGTGTTCTGGATCACTTTGTCGTGGTCGTCGATTGGGGTGACGGGGAATCAACGCCGCTAGAACTCGGGCCCGCGGATCGTTTGGCGGGTACAGACTTGTATCGCATCCCCGCGACGCACCATGTTTATGCTGATGACCCGCAAGACGGCGACGTCTTTATCGTCAAGGTTTATGTGAGCGATTTCGATGAAGCTCCGAGTGTTTCGGAGCAAGCAATCACCGTCAAAAACGCAGATCCAATTCTGCTCACTGAGTCACTACCATGGTCGACGTTCGAGACTTTTGAACAGATCAATTTCACCGATGCATTCGAATTCGAGGATCCTGAATACGCAAGTACAGAAACGTGGGACTACACCGTCGACTTCGAATTTCTTGCCTTCAGCGGCTCCTCACCGACAATCACTCGAAAGGAAGGGGTAACGACGAAAGGCAGCTTTGGCGCTGTTCATCCGGGCTATATCGCCCCCGGAAACTACACCGTCACCGCCACCATTCGGGATGATGATGGAGGATCGGCAAGTCGTAGTTTTCCGATTACGATCACACCGGCGACGCTGGTTGCTAGCAGACCGGCTCAGCTTGCAGCGAATGATTCGCTCGAGCTCGACGTTCGCGCGATCCACATGGCGGCCGTTCAACGCTGGTCGCAGCAGGGTATCTCGGGGATTCAGATTGACCTGCTCAATAGCATCGATGTGCAGTTCGCTGATCTCGCGCCGGGCGTTCTTGGCGTCTATCGACAAGGAGAATTGCTCGTCGACTCTAACGCTGCCGGCTTCGGCTGGTTTGTTGATTCAACTCCGCTCGACAACTCGGAGTTCTACCCCGCGAGCGATCACGAATTGCGTGCTCAAATGGCGTTGCCTGCGAATCAACGCATGGACTTGCTAACCGTGGTCATGCATGAAATGGGACACGCCTTGGGGTTCGCGGACATTCGACCTGACCAACAGTCCGCAAGCCTGATGACAGGCTCTCTCGATACCGGTTCTCGACGGTTACCGAAAGCCAATAATCTGGACGACGACTCGGCCTTGATGACCGAACCAGTTTCTGCGCCGTTGCATGCCGCTCTGGCTGAAGACATTGCCAACGGGTCGTTTGATTTTGACGTTGGTAGCCCCGGATTTTTCTGGGATGCGCGTGGGGATGCCGAGGTTGCAGGCGGGAAACTGACGTTGGCCGAAGACGGGTTATTGACCTCCGGCATTTCGCAGGCGTTCATCGTTCCCGATGGTGTTAGCGAGTTGCGATTCACCATCGAGCAGACAGGGTTTGTGCAGGAAAGCGATTCGCCGTCGGATGCTTTTGAGGTGGCGTTGCTGGATGCTCACGCGATGACGCCTCTCGTAGGGACGGCGGCCGGACTGAGTAGCACCGACTCGCTACTGAACATTCAGGCTGGTGGCGAAGTCTTCTTCGGAAGCGAAGTGACCGTGCCAGACGTCGCTGCTTCTGGCGATGTGTCGTCACTGGTCACACCGTTGACGATCGTCGTTGATGTGTCGGCGATCCCCGCCGGTACCGAGGCAGTGCTGTACTTCGATCTGCTGGGATTCGGTTCCGTCGCGAGTACCGTCACGATTGATGACGTTCGCTTCTCGAATGGTAATGCGCCGCCGGTCGCTAACGCCGGCGGCCCTTATGAGATCGTGGAGGGCGACGATTTGGTGCTCAGTGCCGGTGGATCGTCGGACGCCGATGGTGATCCGCTGACCTTTGCCTGGGATGTCAACGGGGATGGCGTCTTTACGGATGCCACTGGTGTCGCGCCAACTCTCCCCTGGGACCAGCTTGAAGGTCTCGGCATTGACGACCAGGGGAGCTTCACGGTTCGCTTGCGTGTTGATGACGGTAGCGGCGATTTTGGTGAGGCCTCCGCGATTGTGATGATACTCAACTCGCCTCCGACCGCCGCACTTGCCAGCGACGGTCCGGTCAGTGAGGGCGCGACCGCTGTCGTCTCCTTCAGCAATCAACTTGATCCTTCGTCCGCCGACACTGACGTAGGTTTTACCTATCTGTACGACTTTGACGACGATGGCACCTTCGACCTTACCAGTAGCGATCCGTCCGCAACCGTGCCGGCTGTTTATCTTGATGACAACGCTGACAGCCCGCTGACCGTTCGTGCTCGCATTCAAGACAAGGATAGTGGCGGTGCCGATTACACCACTGAGATCGTGATCACGAGTGTCGCTCCCAAGGCAGACCTTGCCAACAATGGACCAGTCGATGAGGGCAGCCCGGCCATTGTGTCGTTCAGCAACCAGTTCGATCCCTCGACCGCTGATACGCTCGACGGGTTCACGTACCGCTACGACTTTGACGATGACGGCACGTTCGATCTGAGCAGCAGTGATCCGTCGGCGATCGTGCCGGCCAGTTATCTCGATGACGACGCATATAGCCCGCGCGTGGTGAGAGCGGTCATTGAAGACAAGGACGGCGCGAGCACCGAATACACGACCGAGATCGTGATCCACAGCGTTGCGCCGACGGCTAGCTTGACCAACAGCGGCCCGGTCGACGAAGGATCGCCGGCGACAGTAACAGTTGCAAATCAGTTCGATCCGTCATCAGCCGACACTCTCACTGGGTTCACGTATCGCTACGACTTCGACAACGACGGCACGTTTGACCTGAGTACGACCGATCCATCGGTGATTGTTCCGGCCAGTTACCTGGATGACAACGCGGGCAGCCCGCGTGTGGTTCGCGTACGAATCGAAGACAAAGACTTCGCCGGCAACGAATACACGACCGAGATCGTGATCCACAGCGTTGCGCCGACGGCTAGCTTGACCAACAGCGGCCCGGTCGACGAAGGATCGCCGGCGACAGTAACCGTTGCCGGTCAGTTCGACCCATCGACGGCAGACACAGCCGCCGGTTTCCTCTATCGCTACGACTTCGACAACGATGGCACGTTTGACCTGAGTAGTGATGAACCGACCGTGACCGTGCCGGCGAGTTATCTCGATGACGACGCCGACAGCCCGCGTGTGGTGCGCGTGCGGATCGAAGACAACGACTTCGCAGGCAATGAATACACCACCGAGATCGTGATCAACAGCGTCGCGCCGACAGCCAGCTTGACTAACAGCGGGCCGGTCGACGAAGGATCACCGGCGACGGTAACGGTTGGCGGTCAGTTCGATCCATCGACCGAAGATACCGCCGCCGGTTTCATCTATCGCTACGACTTCGACAACGATGGCACGTTTGACGAGAGTAGTGATGAACCGACCATGACCGTGCCGGCGAGTTATCTCGACGACGATGCAGAAAGCCCGCACCTGGTGCGCGTGCGGATCGAAGACAAAGACTTCGCAGGCAATGAATACACAACTGAGATCGTGATCAACAGCGTCGCACCGACGGCCAGCTTGACCAACAGCGGCCCGGTCGACGAAGGATCGCCGGCGACGGTAACGGTTGCTGGTCAATTGGATCCGTCGGCCGCGGATACACTCACCGGGTTCACTTATCGCTACGACTTCGACAACAACGGCACGTTTGATCAAAGTAGTGTTGAACCGTCAGTGACCGTGCCGGCGAGTTTTCTCGACGACAACGCGGACAGCCCGCACGTGGTGCGCGTGCGAATCGAAGACAAAGACTTTGCCGGCAACGACTACACGACCGAGATTGTGATCAACAGCGTCGCACCGACGGCCAGTCTGACCAACAGCGGCCCGGTCGACGAAGGCTCACCGGCCACGGTAACAGTTGCAGGGCAATTCGATCCGTCAACGGCCGATACCGGCGCCGGTTTCAGATACCACTACGACTTCGACAACGATGGCACGTTTGACCGGAGTACGACCGATCCGTCGGCGATCGTGCTGGCGAGTTATCTCGATGACAACGCCGACAGCCCGCGTGTGGTGCGCGTGCGAATCGAAGACAAGGATCTTGCTGGCAACGATTACACGACCGAGATCGTGATCAACAGCGTTGCACCGACGGCCAGTTTGACGAACGACGGACCGGTCGACGAAGGTTCGCCTGCGACGGTAACGGTTGCAGGACAATTTGACCCGTCGGCGGCTGATACTGCGTCAGGTTTCATCTATCGCTACGACTTCGACAACGATGGCACGTTTGACGAGAGCAGTGATGAACCGACCAGTGACCGTGCCAGCGAGTTATCTCGACGACGATGCAGAAAGCCCGCACCTGGTGCGCGTGCGGATCGAAGACAAAGACTTTGCAGGCAATGAATACACAACTGAGATCGTGATCAACAGCGTCGCACCGACCGCCAGTCTGACTAACGACGGACCGGTTGAGGAGGGATCGTCGGCGATGGTTACGGTTGCCGGACAATTCGATCCTTCGGCCGCCGATACGCTGGCCGGCTTCACCTACCGTTACGACTTCGATAACGACGGTAGATTCGACCTGAGTGGTGGTGCTTCGTCTGTGATCGTACCGGCGAGCTACCTGGATGACGACGCGGAGAGTCGTCGCGTTGTACGCGCACGAATCGAAGACAAGGATGGCGTTGGTACCGATTACACGACAACGATCAGCATCAATAACGTCAATCCTTCCGCAACGTTCACCAATGATGGTCCTGTTGTCGAAGGTACCACAGCGGTCGTCTCGTTCAGCAATCCGCTCGATCCATCCGCTGCGGATACCGCTGCTGGATTCCGATACTCCTACGATTTGGACCACAACGGGGTGTTCGATGATGGTGCTGGCGATGGGACCTACGCCGGTTCGCTGCTCACGCCAGGATATATCATTCCGGCAAACTTCCTGCTGGACGACGGGACGCACATCGTGGTTGGACGGATTGTCGACAAGGATGATGGTTTCACGGATGTCAGCACGACGATCACGATCGAGAATAGTCCGCCGGATGTGCAGGCTGGCGATGATCGGACCACAACCGAAGGCTCACGAGTTTCGTTTGCCGGCGCGTTCACGGATCTGGGCGTATTGGATACGCACACCATCGTGTGGGACTTTGGCGACGGAGAGACCTCATCCGAAACGCTCACGCCCACTCATCTCTTCGCGGACAATGGCGACTATGTCGTCACCCTGACGGTCACCGATGATGATGGCGGCAAAGCATCCGATACGCTGTTGGTCAGCGTCAGCAATGTCGCTCCCACTTTGATCGTTGACCCACTGGTCGGTCTCGGATCACGAGCTGAAAAAGCGACTGTCAGCGACTCGGTTACCGTCAGTGGCAGTTTCGTCGATCCGGGTATTCTGGACACCCACACGATTGTGATTGATTGGGGTGAGATTGGCGACGCGGCGCCAGACGCAAGCGACGACCGATCGGTGATCACGGTCGCGGCGGATGACGCTGGTGCCTTTGCGGCCGATCATCCATACAGCACGGGTGGCATCTTCACCGTCACCGTGACGGTGACTGACGATGACACAGGCGAGGCCGTCGACCGATCGACGCAGGTTTATGTCAGCGGTGTGCGTCTTGATCCGAATACTGGCGAGCTGCAAATCGTCGGCACCTCCGGCAAGGACATCGTCAACGTCAAGCTCGTCGGAGGCGGCAGCGATGGGGGCTCGGATGGTGGACACGACCGTAAGCACGACAAACACCATCATCACGGCAGCGATGGCGGGCACGATGATCCACAAATCAAAGTCATCGCCAAGCTCAACGTCCGAGGATCCGACGGCGGGTCGGATGGCCGTTCCGACGGCGGGTCGGACGGTGGTTCCGATGGCGGTGCTGACATCTTTCTATTTGATCCCGACGACGTTACTTCGATTCACATGGTGCTTTGTGAAGGCAACGACCACGCCAACGTTGGCAGTGGCGGCAGCGACGGAGGTTCGGACGGCGGCCGAGACCTGAGCGTGCCCGCTCTGATCGAAGGGGATGCCGGCGATGACCGCCTTACGGGCGGTTCCGGCAATGACATTCTCCTCGGTGGTAGTGGCAACGACAATCTGAGCGGCCGTGACGGGAACGATTTGCTCGACGGAGGCAACGACTCGGACAAGCTCAGCGGAGGCAAAGGACTGGATATCCTGATTGGCGGTGACGGCAGGGACGATCTCAAGGGCGGTGACGGCGACGACGTGCTCATCGGGGCTCGAGTCGTCCTCGAGCGGGGCATGCTGGAGGATGTCCGCGACGCATGGACCGACCTCAGCAGCTATAGCGATCGCGTGGCCGCACTGACGGGTTCAGGCGGACTACTGGAGCCGACTGTTTCGATTCTTGACGATGGCGAAAAGGACACTCTCAAAGGCGACAAAGGCCGTGACCTGTTCTTTGCAGATCTGATCGGCGGCGACAAGGATAAGGTGAAGGACAAGAAGGCGAACGAAGACCTGTTCACATTGTTCTAACTGCGATGAGTGATAGGGTGTTTGTGTTGAGGGACTGCCGGATCCCTATCGAAGAAGCGGCATTGCACGTGGTTCTGATGACGCTGACTTACGAGTCATCAATCCTAGGTATCCCCTGCAGCGTTGTTTCTGGCTTGCATGGCGATGCTGGCTTTGAGTCGCCGCCAATTGTGTTGCGTCTCTCTACACCGTTCAAAAATGTTACAACTGGATCGCGTCGTGCCGGTACCGTTGGAGTGTTGGCGAGATATACGTTGTAGGTGGCTCAATGACTGACAAACGAGACGGTGCTGATACGACCCAAGCGACGAGGCTCTATTTTGGATCGCTGCCGCGCGAGTTTCCGCAGTTTGAATCGGGGTTCATCGGTTTGAGCCTCCATCCAAAGCATGATCGCGAGATTCTTCACGATGTGACGACCACGTTGCCTTTTGACGATGAGTCCGTGCAGGAAGTGCAAGTGGAGGAAGTCTTGGAGCACGTCGAATACGCCTTGGTTCCGCGAATCTTCAATGACACTTGGAGAGTGCTGTCGCCCGCAGGTCATTTCCGGCTATCGGTCCCCGATTATCGATCGCCGATTCTTGCCAAACGCAGCCTCTACGATCGCGATGGCAACGTCGTTTGCGATACGATGATGGGGGGCAAGGTTTACTACAATCGCGAAACAGGAGAAGCGGGCGTGCGGTTTACTGCTGGTGGCGGCGCCCACTTATGGTTTCCGAATTACGAGTTGGTGATGAAAGCGATCATGGACTCAGGCCTGCGAATTTGCCGTAAGATTCAGTGGCAGCACTGTTGGCGAAACGATTCCCAGTGTGTGGTAAACCCTTATGATGCCGGTAGCATGCCCGTCAAACGAAGTCCATCGCAGCGACATGCGTGCCGAGGGCAAGCCAATCTCGATCATCGTCGACTTCATCAAGTAGCGACCCGCTGTTGGAAGTGATAAAATCCGTTCCCCTGTTGGCAGTAACCCGATTCATCAGCTCCTTAGGCGTAGGCCAGGACTTGGATCGCGTCCGGCTTAGCGGGTCGGTTTTGTATGAGCTTGAACAACCGCGGAGCGGTTATCAAATGTAGTGATCAATCAATACGTTGGTGTGAACATTTGCTGGTGCGATACCATGAAACACCATGCTTTGGTCGTTTCTAAGAGCCTCCCCGGAATTTCTCGCCCTGTTGCTGGGGGCTCGCCGACGCTCGACCACCAGCCACCCCTGATCATGAGCTTTCGCACCACTGGCGGCACAAGAATTGCACGCGGATTGGCCCTGGAGGCGTTACCGTGAACATGCGAATTATCCGACCGACTTGCCTGAGTAGAGCCCTGATTCTTCTTCTGGGGGTCGGCACGGCACTCACAATCGAAGCGGGCCAACCAGTGGAACTGACTGGCCACAGCGACGCTGTTTACGACGTTACGTTTTCTCCTGACGGTCGGATGATGGCCTCGGGCAGCTATGACAAGACGGTGAAGCTCTGGAATCTGACTGACAGGAGTTTATTGGCCACACTTGTTGGCCACACGGATCAAGTCTTTCGGGTGAGCTTTTCGCCCGATGGGAAGTCGCTGGCTTCCTGTAGCGGTGATGGCACGGTCATCACGTGGGATGTCGGCAGTGGAGAAAGCCGAGCAGTTCTAGCCGGACATGGTGATCCGATTCTCGACGTCGACTACTCCGCGGATGGGAGTTTGCTGGCCAGCGCAGGATCCCATATCCAACTTTGGAAAGGAGTTAAACAAGTCTGGTCGACACCCCACTCAAATTTGTTTTTCTCAATCGCGTTTTCACCCGACCAGAAAACTCTGGCGTGTGGCACCGATGGTTTGATTCATCTTTGCAACGTTTCTGATGCGAAACCTTTGGGCGACCTGGTCGCTGAAAAAGGCATGATCTACCAGGTAAAGTATTCGTCGGATGGCAAGTGGTTGGCGTCCGCCGGCAGCGACGGCAGACTAACGCTTTGGGACGTGTCGCGTCAGGAGAAGAAACAAGCGGTCATAGCCGATCATAGTGCGCTGTTTGCAGTTGCATTTTCCCCTGATGGAAAGCACCTGGTGACAGCAGGTCGGGAACGCGTGATTCGGATTTGGGAAGTTCCCAATTTGCAGCTGGTGGGTGAACGATACGGTCCTCAGGAAACGATACTTTCGGTTGAGTATTCGCCCCGCGGACGATACCTTGCTTCGGGATCCTATGACGGCAAAATGCACTTGTGGTCACTCGATGACCGATAGGCTGACGCCCATCTGCCGCAGAGCTTTAGTGAGCGTTCGGCTCAGGGATGCGTCATGAAACACAAGTCGCAACGAACCGCGGAGCGGTGGCAGCATAGAGCCTGGGGTCAACCAACGAGCGACAGCGAGGCTGGTGTAACCCCAGGTCACCGAAACCGAAAACCTGTCCTCGCGGCGATTTGGCGGCTACGCCGCCAAATCGCCGCGAGGGACAGGTGGGCGGAGCGATGGCGATCCTGGGGCTGCGGTATGCTCGCTGAGACGAGCAGACCTGACCCCAGGCTACACGCTGTCACTGCTGCGCAGTTGGCGGATGCTGATGACCAAACCAGAAGTGCGTGCACACTGGAAAGTCGAGTCACGGTACAACTCTGCTGAACACCTCTCTTCGAAGCTGGACAGCATGGCTAGCCCCCGGTCATGCGTTTTGTTTGTCGCCGACGCCCTGGCAATATGATTATGATAAGGTTTGTACTCTGGTTCCTCACCTCTTGATCCCTTCGTCAAAGCCGTACGCCAAGCGCCATGAGAAACGTCGTCACCTTTGTTATTGCTGTTGTCGCACTCTTACACGCATCGTCGGTCCCTGCGGCGGAGCAGCCCAACATCATGGTTTTTCTGGTTGATGACATGGGAGTCATGGATACGTCCGTGCCGTTTCTGACTGACAAGGATGGGAAGCCGCAGCGTTATCCGCTGAACGATTATTATCGCACGCCCGGCATGCAGCGGCTGGCGAATCTGGGGATTCGATTCAACCAGTTCTACGCCATGAGCGTCTGTTCGCCGACTCGGATTTCGATCATGACCGGGCAAAACGCCGCCCGTCATCGTGCCACGAACTGGATCAATCCACGTCAAAACAACGCAGGCCCAAATGGCGCGCCGGATTGGAATTGGGCGGGATTGAAGAAAAGCAACGTGACGCTACCGGGTATCCTGCGGAATAACGGCTACCGGACGATACACGTCGGCAAGGGGCACTTTGGACCGGAAGGATATGAGGGCGCTGAACCGCTCAATTTGGGTTTTGATGTGAACGTTGCGGGCGCGGCCTTTGGGGCACCGGGAAGCTACTACGGCGAGCAGAACTATGGACTGGGCACGAAGCGCGCCCATCATGCCGTGCCTCACTTGGAGAAATACCACGGCACCGAAACGTTTTTGTCCGAAGCGCTCACGATTGAGGCCAAGAAGCATGTCGCCGAAACGGTCAAGGCCGGAGAACCTTTCTACCTCTATTTTGCGCACTACGCGGTGCATGCCCCGTTCGAATCAGATCCGCGTTTCGCCGAACACTACAAGGACTCGGGAAAGCCGGACAGCGCCCAGGCATTCGCGACGCTGATCGAAGGGATGGACAAATCGCTCGGCGACATGCTGGATCAATTCGACGAACTTGGCATCGCCGAAAACACGCTCGTCTTTTTCCTCGGTGACAACGGATCTGACGCGCCCTTGGGGCATCAGCATGCAGTCGCCTGCGCGGCTCCGCTGCGTGGCAAGAAGGGGGCTCATTACGAAGGCGGCATGCGGGTTCCCTTGATCGCGGCTTGGGCAAAGCCCGACGCCAGTAACGCGTTTCAGCAGCAGCTTCCGATTCCCGCGGGCGTGATCCAGAGCCAAGTGGCCACCGTGCAGGACCTGTTTCCCACCATTCTCGACATCACCGGCGCCTCGTCTCCCGACGGTCACTCGGTCGATGGTTTTCCGCTGGAGACGCTGCTCAGCGGCAAATCCGATCCGACGCGCGCTCCACAGTTTCTGATGCATTATCCGCATGGACCGCATCGCAGCAACTATTTCACCACCTGGCGGGACGGTGATTGGAAGGTGATCTATCACACCTTGCCGGAGAAGCCGACGACGGGGGGATTCATCCAGTTCGAGGGCGGGCATTACGAACTATTCAACCTCGCAGACGATCCTTTCGAGTCAACGAACCTGGCGGAATCCAAGCCGCAAGAACTTCGGCGTATGATGAAAGGTCTGATCACCGCGTTGGAAGAACACAACGCAGTGTATCCCGTTGATGACGCCGGAAATGAATTGCGTCCCCAGTTGCCATAGATCCCAAATTCTGAATCTGGAATCATCATGATCACTCTCGGAAACAACGCGTTCCGCTGGTTCGTGGCGTTTTGTCTCGGCCTGTTTTTCCCTGCTTCTGCGTTGGCGCAGGACACCGCACTACCGAACATCATCCTCTGCATGGGGGACGATCACGGCTGGGAGGAAACCGGGTACAACGGTCACCCTCATCTCAAGACACCGGTGCTCGACGAAATGGCTGCCACCGGTCTCCGTCTCGATCGTTTTTACGCGGCGCATCCGAGTTGTTCGCCGACTCGCGGCAGCGTGCTTACCGGTCGACATCCCAATCGCTATGGCACGTTCACGCCAAACTGTTCGATGCGGCCGGAAGAGATTACGATCGCGCATTTGCTTGGCAAGGCCGGTTACGTCTGCGGACATTTCGGGAAATGGCATGTAGGACCGGTGAAGGCATCCTCACCCACCAGTCCGGGTGCGATGGGCTTCGATCAGTGGCTATCGCACGACAATTTTTTCGAGCTGAACCCGACTTTTTCTCGCAACGGCGGACCGCCTGAAAAGTTCGAGGGTGAAAGTTCGGAGATTGTGATCGAAGAAACAATTCAATTCATCCGCGATGCCAGGCAAGACGACAAACCGTTCTTGGCGGTTGTCTGGTTCGGATCGCCGCACGAACCGTACAGCGGTCTGCCGAAAGATCTTGCCCTTTATGACGATCTGCCGAAAACCTACCAGGAGAAGACGGTATCTCTGACCTCGAACGAAACCGGCGGACGTGTGCAACGACCGCAAGGCGAGGTGTTGCGAGAACGCTATGCCGAGATCACTGCAATGGACCGTGCCATGGGAACTTTGCGGAAGTATCTGCAAGAGAGTGGATTGCGGGACAATACGCTGCTTTGGTATTGCGGCGACAACGGTACGCCCGAAGAGGGTTTGCTGGTATCGCCGCTGCGAGGCCACAAAGGCCAAATGTACGAGGGCGGCATCCGTGTACCAGGCGTGATTGAATGGCCGGCGCGGATTCCACAGCCTCGAGTGAGCGAGGTCAACGCCGTTACCAGCGATATGTTGCCCACTATCTGTGAGCTGGCCGGCCAACCGCTTCCAAATCGACCACTGGACGGAATCGGCCTGAAACAGCTAATCGACGGCGACATGAACGAGCGGCCGAGCCCGATCTTTTTCTGGAGCTACAATGTCCGCCGCGAGCAAGACGCCAAGCCATACATCGAGCCGGAATTGCAGAAAGGGACAACGCCGTTGGTGAAGCTGATGGGTGGAATCCCCACACGCAACTTCCAGAACTTTTATCATCCCAAGATTGTCCCCGAAGATTTCGCCGGCCCGCGTGTTGTTCTCGACAACGACTACAAGCTGGTCGTCCATGAAGCCAAAAACGGTGAAGTGACCAAGGAGCTATTCAATTTGCGTGAGGATCAGGCCGAACAGAACAACTTGATCGAAAGCCAGCCTGGTCGCGCGCAGCAACTCCAGCAGCAACTGCGGGACTGGCAACAATCCGTTCTGACCAGCCTCACCGGCGCCGATTATCGTTGACTCCGCCCAACGCGGGCCTCGCGAAACTCATCCATCGTTTTGCGTGCCCTTTCCGCTTGAAACCTCTACAATATCGCTTGGATTCGGAATCAGAGGTCAATATGAAAAAATCAGTTTGCGTTCGCATCTACCTTCAGCACTGTTTAGCCATGGTCGTCACAGCTGGACTGCTGGCCGTCGCTACCAATGCCCAAGAAGCGAGCCCGATCAAACTGATGCAAGGGAGCGTTGAGCCGATCACCGAACCCCCCTGCTCCTATTGTTCGACACAGCACGTGAAATCGTTCATTAGTCCAGACGACCGGGTGATCGCTTGGTTACGTGCGGCTCACAATGGCGGAGCCTTCCCGATTCGGCATTTTCTTGCCGGTCCGCGGGTGGTCAATGACACTTACGGGTTGTTCTTTTATGACCCGGACGGCGGCTACGTTGCTGCCTACGAAAAGGATTACGGGTACAAGCTTCATGGCTGGCGGCGAGGTGTCATGGTCGTGCAGGGCAAAGACGGGACGCTATGGTCAGCTTTGACGGGAAAGGCCATCTCCGGTCCGCAAGCAGGTCAGCAACTCAAACGGATTCCGAGCCTGGTCACCAATTGGGGTTACTGGCTCATGCTGCACCCCGAATCGACGACGTACGATTTGTTTGATGGCAAGAAGTATGCGACGAATGCACTGCCAACGTCGATGAGCGAAGAAGCAAAATCTTCCATAGGAAACGTCGATGATCGAATGGGTGCCATGGAGCGGGTACTCGGAGTCGAGGTCGGTGCGGAGCAAAAAGCTTTTCCGTTAGAGCGATTGCCGGCACGAGCATGCTTGCTTGACGAAACGGCCGAGCGTCCGATCGCCGTGTTTTGGTACGGAAAAACCGAAACTGCGGTGGCATTCGATCGCCGAGTCGATGGGCAAACTCTGACGCTCTATGCTGACGAAATCTCACCCGAGTCGGCTCCCTTCAAGGACAAAGAAACTGGCACGCGCTGGACATTGGCAGGTCGCGGCATCGATGGTCCATTACGGGGCAAAGAGTTGACGTGGATCAATAGCATTCAGTGCCGTTGGTACGCCTGGTCGTCCGAGTATCCCGAGACTGCAGTTTATGAATCTGCGAAGTAAATCGTTGCCGTTGTGTGCGATCGTGCTGATTGCGATCGCGACAAAGGGTGCGAGCGCCGAAGAAGCGGCGACGTCATCGACCACGGAAAAATTCCGCGGGGCACTGCTATCAGCCGCCGATGTCACTTCCGATAGGCTTGTCAAACTGAAAGCGGACGGCCTGACGTCAATCGTATTGCTCATTGAGGGGACGTCGACAAAGGAGGTCGATGCGCAACGCGACGCGGCTCAAATGGTTTTGGAGTCGGACCTTGAACTTCATTATTGGATCGAGGTCGCCCGCTGCCCTGAGTTGGCGAATGCACATCCGGAGTGGATGGCCAGCTTGCAGACGCATGATGAATGGCAGCGTTTTTTTCCGGACACGCCGAAGCCGGCGGCCGACGAGGTTGCCAAGACCTATCCGTGGGTACCGATCCTCTCACGCCAGCCATTCAAGGCTCAGCTGTTGCGAGTAAAAAATTTGCTCGCCGATAAGCCCGAAGCAGCAAGTGTATTTTTGAATGATCTGCAAGGAGCACCTTCCGCCTGTGGTTGCGGAAACCCTTTGTGTCGCTGGACAAGTGATTACGGAAAGAAGCGAACAACCGTTCCGCTGGGCGACGATGCCGCCACGCTGTTTGTCAACGCTGTGAAAGCAGTGCTACCGAACTCGACCGTCATTCCGGTCTGGACCACCGAATGCGAGAAGCACGATGGTGCCAAAGATGGCCTCTGTGCGGGCGTCGGATGCTTCGATGGAATCTGCTGGAAGGCTTACACAAAACAGCTGATGCCATTGCAGCAGACGTGTAAGAGACTTGCTGTGCTGGCGCCTTTTCGCGAGTTCCAACGTGACCTACCGGTATACGGTGAAAAAGCTGGATGGGTCCGATTTGCAATCGACTCGTTCGCGAAGATGCCGCCACAACATGGCGGCACAGAAATCCCCGCTTCGCGGTTGATTGCAGTCCTGCAAGGCTGGGATGTGAAAACATCGGAAGTGGAAGCCCAGGTACGAATGGCAAACGAATCAGGAGCCTCCGGGTACATCATCGCTTACGAAAAAATCGAACAGAGCTGGCAGCCAAAGGTTGTTCGTTGGCGCTAACAGCGTCTTGACGTCGATGCCGTCGTCTGAGGGATAGGTTTCGATCAACCGCCAGTTCGTAGTAACCCGATTCGATCGGGTTCTGCTATCGACCAACCGCATGAATGCGGTCACTACGAACAAACCCACATCGTCAGAACGCACCGCGCAACCATTGGATCTGATCAACGTCGGCTAGCTTGGCGATGCGGGCCAGTTCTTGGTCGAGTCTTCTTTTTCGTGCCGGCGTCAAGGTCACTCCGTCTTCCATCCACAGGCGTTTGATCTCGAGTGCGTTTGCGGCGCGGTCGGCACGCATGTCGATTCGCCCGATCAGCTTGTTCCCTTCGAGCAATGGAAAGACGTAGTAGCCATACTTTCTTTTCGCCTCGGGAACGTAGATCTCGATTCGGTACTGAAATCCAAACAGACGTTGCAGCCGATCACGGTTACGGATCACGGGATCGAATGGCGACAGAACTCGGATCCGATTTGGCGGCTTCGGCGCCTGGGCAACAACCGACTCGATGTCGGCTCGTGCGTAAAGACCGTCGCTGCGTGACCCGTCCGCGTGATCAATGGCCAGTCTGGTGATCGTGCGATCATCTTGGCGGTCGAGCCAACGGTTGACCTCGGCAATCGACAGATGCTTCCAGAATTCGGCGATTTCTGCTGGCGTGGCGAACCCAAGTCGCCGAATTGCCTCGCGGCACGACCAATCCATGAATTCTGCCCGCGAACAACGCTCGTCGTATTCTTCGGGCGGGATCACTCGCTCAGCCAGGTTGTAGACTTTCTGAAAGCCATCGCGCGAAGCAATGCCCAGCTTCCCAGTTCGCCACAAAAACTCGAGGGCTGCTTTGCCGTCGTGCCATTGCCACATTTCCGTCGGCTGTTTTGTGCTCGCTCGTTTCAAGTCGCGGGACCGCACGGCTCCCGTCTGGCGAATCTTGCGATGGAGCGAATTGCAGTGCTTGACGAATCCATCACCCTGCCAGCGAATCAGCCGCTGCCGCAAATGATCTTTGTCGCGGGCGAATCGGTGCCGCCAATACCGAAAATACTGCGACGGAATCACCGAGGCATCGTGCGTGTAATTCTCGAAAAGCAACTGTCGCTCTTCGATCAGATGCCGCAAGTCCTCGGGGCGATAATGTTGGCTGCGAGAAAACAGAATCATGTGCTGAGCACGCTCGACCCACCGGATCGAATCGACCTGGACCAATCCCAGCTGACAAATCAACTCGTACAGTTGGTCAGCGTTCAGCTTTTGACTGGGCGACTGCGAGAGCCCCTGCAAATGCAAGATCACCCGCCGCGCGAACTGGTTTGTAATCGTAAGCATGCGAAGTTGATTGACCCCGTGCGGCGGCCAGCTGACAATGTGACTAGAAACTGTAAGACGGTCGCGTTTGTCCGTCTACGTCCCGACGGGAGGGTCAGGCAGCTGCTAAGTTTCAGTTTTGCAATGGTTTACGAGGATGAAATCACTCTCCCTCGGGGCATTGGTATCTACACAAGTATTCGGATATTCGGCGAGAGCAGAGCCTCTCGCGCTGATGCTCACGCTCCTAGCTGCGGAGCAGCGTCAGCATAAAGCCTGGGGTGCAACGAACCGAGCGACAGCGAGCGTTCGTGAAACCCCAGGTAGACAGCACAACCACGAGACCTCGACCTGCGTCGGTTTGGCGGCTACGCCGCCAAACCGACGCAGGTCGAAAGGGGGAATTGCTCGCGAACCTGGGGCTGCGGCTTGCTCGCCTGAAGCTCGCAAAACCTAGCCCCAGGCTTTATGCTACCACTGCTCCGCAGTTATCACGTGCTACGGTGAAGTTTGGCTTGAAGCGAATACTTGTGTAGATACCAATGCCCTCTGGGAGAGTCGGGCTCTAAGGCCCGGAGAGGGTAATCCGGCTCGCAACAGTCTGACGTCTACCAAACGCAAGAAAACCCTCCCCGGCCGTTCAAACGTCCGACCCTCCCGCTGCGCGCGAGGGTGATGAAACTCAATGCAAAGCAACGACTTAGAAGCTGAACGACCTCCGCGAGGGAGAGTGCCCGTCCTACGAAAAGAGACCTGAAGTGTGCCGACACATTGCCGCGACAATTCTGTTTCTGACCGGAGGCTTTCTGCTGCCGAGTCAGCTCGCCGCGGAAGAACTTGCGCCGAGCGAGAATGCCATTCGGTCCGCCGTCACTCGCGCTTTGCCACTGCTGGAAAGAGCCTCCGCCGGTTCGGCCGATCAACGAATCTGCTTCACTTGTCACAGCCAAGCCCTCCCGGTCTTCGCGATCGTCGAGTCACAGCGACGCGGGTTTCATGCGAACGCCGAGAATCTGAAGCGACAAATCGACCATACCTACAACCACCTGCGTCGCGGACGAAAATCGTACGAAGAGGGCAAGGGTCAGGGTGGCGGCGTCGATACGGCCGGGTACGCATTATGGACGCTGGAAGAGGGCGGGCGAGAGCCTGATGAAGTTGTAACGATGGTTACCGACTGGCTGCTGAAAAAACAGCACAAGGATGGATTTTGGAAGCACTCGAGTCATCGACCCCCTTCCGAGGCGAGCAGCTTCACGACGACTTATCTGGCCCTGCGGGCCCTGAGAGCGTTCGGCACCGATCAGCAAAGCGATCCGATCGACAAGGCCAACGCAGCAGCTGAGACTTGGCTTGCCGCGGCCGAGGGCAAAGACACGGAAGACCAGGTGTTCCGATTGCTTTCACTCGGCTACGTCGACGTTGACGATCAAGTCACCGACGCTGCAATCTCTCGGCTCAAGCAAGAGCAGCGAGACGATGGCGGTTGGGCGCAGCGGCCCGAGATGGATAGCGATGCGTACGCCACCGCGACCGCGCTGTATGCTCTGCGTGATGCCGGCGCGATCGACAACAAAGACGTCGTTTGGAAGCGGGGGGTCGCCTATTTGCTGGACGAACAGCTCGATGATGGTTCGTGGCAGGTAAAAAGTCGGAGCAAACCATTTCAAGAGTACTTTGAAACGGGCTTTCCTCACCGCGAGGACCAGTTCATTTCAACAACGGCTACCGCATGGGCGACGATCGCGCTGTCGCAATCGCTTCCCGAAAAACAGCCGCCGATGATCGAGACATTGGCTGGAACGAAACCGCTTGATTGGCCCGAAGCTGATCTTTCGCAGCGACTGATGGATACCGCCCATACGTTTGTCGAGGCACAAATTGAGCGGGCGAACACCGCTCGCAGAGCCTTTCACGGTGACGCGGAAGACGCCGATTCACGACGCCAAGAATTACGAACAATCCTGGGCGTGGTCGAGGATCGGCTGCCGCCTCGGATGGAACACTTTGGCGATGCAAAGAACCCTTCGATCATCGCCGAAACGGATGCCTATCAGGTCTTTCAGGTGCGGTGGCCCGTGTTTGCGAACATCACCGGCGAAGGTCTGCTAATCAAGCAACGCGGCAACGCAATCGGCAGCGTCGTGGTCATTCCCGATGCGGATCAATCGCCAGAGCAGACGCTTCAACCGGTGGCCAGGCGATTGGCGGACAGCGGATTTGACGTCGTCGTGATGGCAATTGTCAGCCGAAATAAACTGCAAACGGACGATGAACGCATACAGCGGGCCGACTATACCGAGCGAGAGTGGATTTACCGCCAGGCGTTCCACATGGGCAGGCACCTGATCGGTTACGAAATTCAACGTGCGCTGGCGGTTGTTGATTGGTTCGATTCAGAAGTTAGCGGCGACTCGCAGATTGGCGTGCTCGGGTATGGCGAAGGAGGTCTGATCGCCCTGCATGCAGCCGCACTCGACACTCGGATCGATGCGGCATTCGTCAGCGGATACTTCGATAGCAGTGATGCGGTTTGGAAGGAACCTATCTATCGAAACGTCTGGTCACGATTGAAGCGACTGGGCAATGCGGAGGTCGCGTCGTTGGTCGCTCCCCGGCAGCTGGTGATCGAGCACAGCCCGCTGCCGGAGGTTTCCAGCCACAAAGGTGAATTGACCACGCCGGATTTCGACGCGGTGAAGTCCGAATTCAAAAAGATTCCGCGGCGAGATAGCTTTTGCACGTTGGTTGCCGGACCTGATGGAACGACCGCAGGTCCCTGGTCGGATGGTGCCCTCGAGCGATTTGTGTCGCAGTTCGGCGTGAGCAAATTGTCTCCGTCGGATGAACACGAACTCACTGATCGCAGAGCCTTGGCCGCCGACGCGATCCGCGCGCGACAGAAACGCACGATGGATCAATTGGAGTCGCATGTTCAGTCGCTCGTCCGCGGCAGCGAGCATGTACGTGACGAGTTCTTCCTCTATAAAGCGATGCCCGAGTTCAACGATTCGCGTTGGAGCACCGACCGTGTTCATCCTACCGTCGATTCTGGAAAATTCATCGAGGCGTCCACGTCATATCGCCAACAGTTCTACGAACAGGCAATGGGCCGCTTTGACGAATCACTTCTGCCCCCCAATGCCCGCACTCGCAAGGTCGCGGAAACCGACGAATGGACCGCCTATGACGTCGTGCTCGACGTGCATGAAGGCCTCTTCAGCTGGGGTGTTTTGGTTCTGCCCAACGATCTGAAGCACAATGAGAAACGTCCGGTCGTTGTCTGCCAGCACGGTCGCAATGGCATTCCACGAGATACGATCGATTTTGAGAGTACGGCGTACAACGACTTTGCAGCGAAGCTGGCCGAACGTGGATTCATCACGTTCGCGCCGCACAATCTGTACCGCGGCGAGGACCGGTACCGCTGGCTCGACCGCAAAGCGAACACGATCGGATGCACGCTGTTCTCGTTCATCATCGCGCAGCACGACGCCACACTCCGTTGGTTAGACTCGCTGCCGATGGTCGATGGCGACCGTATTGCCTTTTACGGTCTCAGCTACGGCGGAGAAACGGCGGTGCGGGTGCCCACGATTCTGGAGAAGTATTGCCTGTCGATTTGCTCGGGCGACTTCAATCAGTGGACTCGCAAAGTCGCCGCGACCGACCAACCGTTCTCGTTCATGAGATCGATCGAATGGGAGATGCCGTATTGGAATCTCGGCCACACATTCGATTACGCCGAAATGACTTACCTGATGTTTCCACGACCGTTCATGGTCGAGCGAGGTCACCACGACCGGGTCGGTCGAGACCGTTGGGTCGCGCATGAATTCGCCAAGGTCCGTTGGTTGTACGCACAATTCGGGATGGCCGATCGCCTCGAGATCGAGTTCTTCCAGGGAGGCCACAGCATCCATGGCGAAGCATCGTTCGAGTTCCTTCACAAACATCTAAACTGGCCGGCCAGGACAGCTGGTGGGGTGGCTGGCGGTCGAGCGTCAGCGAGCCCCCAGTAATCGAACGAGGAATCCCGGGGGCTCGCTGACGCTCGACCGCCAGCCACCCTTTCAGTGAATCTTGTATCTGCTAGCAAGAACACCCAAGAACCACATTGCTGACAACCATCATGAACCCAATCTCGAAAACATGCCTGCTGCCGTTTGCGGCTGTGCTCCTCGTCTGTCTATCTGCACACGCTGATTCATCCAATCCTAACGTGCTGCTGATCATGGCCGACGACTTGGGGTTTTCGGACCTGGGCTGTTACGGCGGGGAAATCGCGACGCCGAATCTGGACTCCATTGCGGAGAACGGACTGCGGTTCACTCAGTTCTATAACACCGCAAGGTGCTGGCCGACGCGCGGTGCTCTGATGACGGGCTACTACGCGCAACAGATTCGGCGTGATGCGTTACCCGGCATTCCATCAGGCGGCGGCAATCGAGGGAAGCGACCGGATTGGGCGGTGCTGCTTCCCAAGCTCTTGAAGCCGGCTGGCTACCGCTCGTACCACACCGGCAAGTGGCACATCGATGGCATGCCGATTGAGAACGGTTTCGACCATTCCTATCTGCTCAAGGACCAGGGACGATTCTTCAATCCGACCAGGCACTGGAAAGACGATGTGCAACTTCCGCCCGTCCAGAAAGGCACAGGCTTCTATGCGACCACGGCGCTTGCCGACCACGTCATCGAGGTTCTGACCGATCACGCCGAGCAGCATGCCGACGCACCTTTTTTCCAATACCTCGCGTTCGCCGCGCCCCACTTTCCGCTCCATGCTTTGCCGGAAGACATTGCGGCTTACAAAGACACCTACACGGAAGGCTGGGAATCGATTCGGGCCAAACGATGGCGGCGAATGAAGGAAATTGGCCTGCTCGACGAAAACGCGGTCAGCCAACTCTCCCGCGTCGAACGCGACTTGGGGCCACCGTATCACTTCCCCGAGGCGTTTGAGATCCTGGGAGAAGGCGAGGTCAATAAGCCGCTGCCATGGAAAAGTCTTAGCGACGGGCAGAAGCAATTCCAAGCTACCAAAATGTCGATCCACGCAGCGATGATTCATCGGATGGATATCGAGATCGGGCGTGTGTTTGATCAGATCAAGAAGATGGGTCAGTGGGAGAACACGCTGGTGATCTTCCTTTCCGATAACGGCGCCAGCGCCGAGATCATGGTCCGTGACGATGGCCACGATCCGAGTCTGCCGCCGGGAGCGGCGGGTACTTACCTGTGCCTTGGACCGGGTTGGTCCACGACCTGCAACACGCCCTTCCGCCGCCACAAAACATGGACGCACGAAGGAGGTACGTCGACGCCCTTGTTGGTGTCTTGGCCAAAGGGGATTGAGGCCCGAGGAGAATTCCGCCGCAAGCCTGGACACGTCATCGACATTGTTCCGACATTGCTGGAACTGGCCAATGCGAAGACGCTCGCCGATGCGCCTCCCGCGCCAGGAAAGAGTCTGGTGCCGGTTTTTGCCAGCGATCAATCGGCCGACCAGTCGCCCCGCGAGCAAAGAACACTCTGGTGGTTTCACGATGGACATAAAGCGATCCGCGTCGGCGACTGGAAAGCGGTCGCGCCAATCGGCGAACCTTGGGAACTGTACAACCTTGCCAACGATCGGATTGAGTCGAGTGATCTTGCCGTTGCCCGCCGGGACAAGCTGGGCGAACTGGTCAGGGAGTGGGACCGGCATCTTGAGGCATTCATCGAACTCGCCTCGCGAGACCTTCCCGAGGATACCTTGAAGAAAGCGACGGGACAGAACGATCGCTCGCCCGTCATGAGCAAAGCCCAAGCGGATGCGCGGCCCAAACGTAAACAAGTGCTGATCGGTGGAAAATCATTTCTCGTCAATGGACGCCACGCGTTTCTGATGGCGCCCGATAGTCGCCTTTCGCTCCGCGAAAGTAGCGTTGCGCCGGGCTGACTATCGAGGAGCGAAAGGCGACTCACGCGAAACCCTGGATCTTTTACGGACCAACCTTGTCGGCTTACCCCGACGAAGCAGAGAGCTGGATGCATCAGCAGTTTCTCGACGCCGGCATCGCGGTCGCGGGAATTGACGTGGGCGAAGCTTATGGCAGTCCTCACGCATTCCCCCATTTCGAGGCGCTCTACCAGGAGATGGTAAAACGGGGCTACTCGAAGAAGCCGGCTCTGCTCGGTCGCAGCCGCGGTGGGCTGTGGGTCAGTAGTTGGGCGCTCGAGCATCCTGATCGCGTCGCGGCAATCGGCGGGATTTATCCGGTTTATGACTTCACCACGTATCCCGGACTCAAGCGAGCCGCTCCCGCCTACGGTGTCAGCGAAGCAGATCTCATTGCGCGGCAGGACGAGCTGAATCCAATCAAGCGCGCCGCTGAGTTGGCTGACGCAAAGATTCCTGTGTTCATCATTCACGGCACCGATGACAAGGTCGTCCCTTTGGCGGCAAATTCGGCGGCGTTGGAGAAAGTCTACGACGCGAAGGGCGTCCGTGAGTTGATCAAGGTGATCCGGGTCGACGGGCAGGGCCACAACTTCTGGCCCGGGTTCTTTCACTGTCAAGAACTCGTCGACTTCTTGATACAGAAAGCGAACAGCGGCGCGTGAGGAAAGTCGTCGTTCGCTCCGCGAGCGAGCGTTTCAGCAACGTTCGTTTGCGGAGCAAACGACGACATTGTACCGCGTGTTGGCTGCCGACCGCACGACTGCTATCCTGTCGGGCTATTCGACGAATTTCCTCCAGGAGCGTAATGTGAACGGCCCCGACTTCAGCAAGAGTGAGTTGCTACCGGTGATCGCACAAGACGAGACCTCCGGTGACGTTTTGATGCTGGCATACATGAACGAACAAGCCTATGCCGAAACATTGAAGACCGGTCGTGTCTGTTATTACAGTCGCAGTCGCGAGCGGTTGTGGCGGAAAGGTGAAGAGAGTGGCAACGTCCAGGAAGTGAAGGCGATTTATTTTGACTGTGACGCGGACACGTTGCTGATCAAGGTCAATCAAATCGGGGGAGCCGCCTGTCACGAGGGCTATCGCAGCTGCTTCTTTCGCCAAGTCGTTCCCGATGCAGATGAAGCGACGATCGTTGGTGAGCGTGTGTTCGATCCCAAGCAGGTCTACAAGAAACAAGTGATGAGCGAATAGTAACGTATTGAAGTTGGGGATTCCCGCCGGCAGTCTGCAGCAGTCGACCGCGGAGTTGTTTGAGAGGGCAGGATACAACATCAAGTTCTCTTCTCGGTCGTATTTTCCAACCATTGACGACGATGAGATCGAGTGCCTGCTGATTCGAGCTCAAGAGATGGCACGATACGTCGAGCAAGGTGTGCTTGATGCAGGAATCACCGGCCACGATTGGGTGGTGGAAACGGAGGCGGACATCGTCGAAGTTTGCGAATTGGTGTTCTCCAAGGTCAGCCGCCGTCCTGTGCGCTGGGTGCTTTGCGTGCCGAATGACTCACCGGTCACCTCCGTCAAGGATTTGCAGGGAAAGCGTATCGCCACCGAGGCTGTTGGGTTGACCAAAGCATACTTGGCGAAACACGGCGTTGACGCGCGAGTCGAGTTTTCTTGGGGTGCGACCGAGGTCAAGCCGCCGAAACTTGCCGACGCGATCGTCGAAGTCACCGAGACGGGCAGCTCGTTACGCGCCAATGACTTGCGCATTGTCGACGAGGTGATGCAGAGTACGACTCGCTTCATTGCCAACAAAGTGGCTTACCAGGATCCCTGGAAGAAGGCCAAGCTCGACAATATTTCGCTGATGCTGCTTTCCTGCCTGCATGCCGAGGGCAAAGTCGGACTGATGATGAACGTTGCGCATCAGAATCTGCAAGACGTGCTCTCGCTCTTGCCGGCACTTCAGAAGCCAACCATCTCCGCGCTCTCGGATCCCGATTGGGTCGACGTGATCACGATTGTCGAAGAGTCCGTTGTCCGCAGCATCGTGCCACAACTGAAAGCAATGGGTGCGACCGGAATCGTTGAATACCCGATCAACAAGCTCATCGACTGAGAGACGTATTCACGGCGTCGCCGGCGGTCGAGCGTCAGATAGTGGAGCGATACTGACGGGGGTGGCTGGTGGTCGAGCTTTAGCGAGCCCCCAGTACTCCAGTGATACCTACTGGTGGCTCGCTGACGCTCGACCACCAGCCATCCACTCATTGCGGCGAGTTATTTGTCACTGAGGCGAAGGTGCCGTTGGAAGAACTTATTGGTGGCTTCGGCCGTCAATTCGAGATCAGCACCACCCCATCCGTGACCAGCGTCAATCAGAAACTCGACCCTTCCCGGCACATCTGCCTCGGTCATTGCCGTGACCATTTTCATCGCCTGCGAGTAGGGAACCAAAACGTCCTCGGTGCCTTGAAACAGCAGCATCGGAGCATCGCCCTTGCTGATGTAAGTGAGCGGAGAGGCATCGCGAAACGCTTTGAGATTTTCTTCCTTGGGTCCGCCAATCAGCGCGTTGACTAGCGGAATACTGGGCAGGGGGATATCGTCGGCGGCAAGCTCGGTCGGTCCGAAAAAGGAAACCACAGCTTGAACCTTGCTTGGCTGGTCTGCCCAGCCGCCGTCGCCTTCGAGACCGTCATCAGGATCCATCGCGCCGAGCATCATCGACAGGTGAGCGCCGGCCGAGAACCCCACGGCGCCGATTCGATCAGGATCGATCCCGTACTTATCAGCATGCGCGCGCAGGTAGCGAACCGCGCACTTGACGTCTTCGACTTGTGCGGGGAAGCGATATTGGGGACAAAAGCGATACTGCACCGACGCCGAAACAAATCCTTGCCTGGCGAACGACCGAATTTCGTTCGCGTGCTGCCGTTTGTCGCCTTGCCGCCAAGCACCGCCGTGGATGACAACAATGCAAGGGGCGGGAGCGGTCAGGTTCTTTGGGCGAGCAAGATCCAAGTGGAGATCAACTTCTCCGCCTTTGCCATAAACGACGTCTTGCAGGACATCGATTCCGTCCTGAGCCTGAATCCGACCAGCCGTCAAAAGTGCGACGAGTGCGCAAACACGAACCGAAAACTTCACCAGTTTCACTCCCAACCACGCCATGATCAAAATCGACAAGGGCGTATTCTAACGGATTGGGCGCGGCGTCGCATTGTCGCTCGGTTGTCCCAACCGAGGATTGCTCAGCGATCTAAGCACACGTAGGCCAGGACTTGTCCTGGCGACAAACCGCATACGTCAGGCTGCCAGGACAGGGAGACCGTCCGGCTTAGCCGTTCCGTTTTTGTTAGGATTTCCGACGCTCGTCGTTTGGTATAGGCACCGAGAAGAAAGTACATCACTCGATTGGACAGCCGCGGAGCGGCGGAAGCATGTAGCCTGGGGTAAGGGTGCGAGCTTTAAGCGAGCAACCGCAGCCCCAGGTTGCGGTTGCTCCACGACATTTTTCCCCCGCGGCGTTTCGGCGGCGTACGCCGCCGAAACGCCGCGGGGGAAAGGTTCTTTCGGGTTCGCTTACCTGGGGTTACACCAGCCTCGCTGTCGCTCGTTGGTTCACCCCAGGCTACCCTCTTTCACCGCTCCGCGGTTACCCAAATCTCATCACAACCGGCATCCTAAGCCGGACGCTCTGAAAACGCCGGGATAAACCGGTTTGAAGTTGAGAATGAAAGAGTCTTACAACGAAATTCTAGCCAAATACGTTGGCCCTGAGTCGTACGCTGACGGTGGTAACACCGTGGGTGTGGTAACGGCAGGGGTACACCTAGGCCTGGGCATTGAACTCCGAAAGCACGCTTTTCCCGAGTGCCGACACCGTAGAGCGAGTGGAAGGCAACACCGCACAGGTCGCTACTGGCAAGACCTGCATGGGCTCGGCGGAGTCGAAGACCCAGAGCATGGGTGGAAACTTCAAACACGAGAACCGGGAGATCCCAGAAGCCTGTCGGAGAAAGTCGCCGACAGCGGTCCGAAAACTCCACCGGAGGTAAAGCGGACATGAACGCTGATGGGAAGTCAGATGGCCCCGTAGTACCGATGAGTCCGACGAACAACGATGGAACTGAACCATCCACGGAGTCGGCCGAGGGAAGGGGGTCAGCAAGGAGGAACGCCGGGCAGTCTAACCTCGACCGAACGCCGAGTCGGAACAGTCGAAGGTCAAGCGGTCTGCACGGTGTGCGTGAGACGGCTCGCACGAGCCGTGACCTCAAGTTCACCGCCCTGCTACATCACGTCAATGTCGAACTGCTGACTTCGAGCTTTTACCGGCTCAAGAAGAAAGCAGCCGTCGGCATCGACAAAATGACATGGCATGAATATGAGCAAGACCTGGAAGATCGCATCGATGATCTTCACGGTCGCATTCACCGCGGAGCCTTCCGGGCGAAGCCATCCAAACGGGTTTACATTGAAAAAGCTGACGGTCGAAAGCGACCGCTGGGGATCTCTTCCTTGGAGGATAAGATCGTCCAGCACGCGGTTCGCACAGTCTTACAGTGTGTCTACGAGGAAGACTTTTTCGGTTTCAGCTATGGCTTCCGGCCGCAACGCAGCCAGCATCAAGCACTTGATGCGTTGTACGTTGCGATCACCGAAAAGCGAGTGAACTGGATTTTGGACGCCGACATCGAAGGCTTCTTTGACAACATCGACCGTGACTGGTTGGTGAAGTTCCTTGAGCATCGCGTCGGAGACAAGCGGATCGTTCGGTTGATTCAAAGGTGGCTCGCCGCCGGGATCATCGAAGGGACCGACTGGAGTGATAACGGCAAGGGCACGCCGCAAGGGGCAGTGTTATCACCGCTGCTTGCCAATGTGTTCTTGCACTACGTGTTTGATCTGTGGATCAACCAGTGGCGAAAGCGACATGCGAACGGCACTTGCGTTGTGATTCGTTATGCGGATGACTTCGTGATTGGCTTTGAACATGAAGCGGATGCACGAGCCTGCCTGGAGGCTCTCGGCGAGAGACTCGGGCAGTTCGGCCTGAATCTTCATCCTAAGAAGACTCGCCTGATCGAGTTTGGCCGCGGCAGCGCGGCTCGGCGAGAACGGGAAGGCCGAGGTAAGTGTGAGACGTTTGACTTTTTGGGCTTCACGCATTTGTGCGGGAAGACGCGTCGGGCCAAGCGATTCGCTCTGCAGCGGATTACGACAGCCTCACGGATGCGTCGGACCCTGGCGGCGATCAAGGAGCAACTCCGTCGTCGTCGCCATGACGCCCTGGGACAGACCGGTCGCTGGTTGAGGAGCGTGGTTCGCGGTTGGCAGGGTTACCACGGTGTTCCTGACAACTTCAACCGCCTTGAACAGTTCGATGTGGCGGTGGCGAAGCTCTGGCGTCGCCAACTCCAACGCCGCAGTCAGCGGGGTAAGTCCCGTTGGCCTTGGAGTCGGATGGGACGCTTGGTGCGCAAGTACCTTCCCCGTCCGCGTATCATTCATCCCCGTCCCAACGTCCGGCATCACGCCCGACTCAGAGCAGGAGCCGTATGAGGGAATACTTCACGTACGGATCTGTGCGGGGGGCCGCCGGCAACGGCGGTCCCTACCGCGATCCAGGTCCTGGCCTACGAATGCTGCCAATCGAAGATTGGCCACGTACTAGTTGCGAATGTAGACAGGAACGTACAGCTGCCGATTCGTGTACCGACTGCTCATCATTGGGATCGAGTTCCAATTTGGACGCAGTGGCTCGTATCGCATCCAAAGGTTGTACTCCAGCCGAGCGACTCGTTGGTTGGAACGATACAACGCTCGAGCTTGACGAAGCTCCGCGACGGACATTTTCGATTTCCGCACATCTGACTTGCTGACCACCGACTTGCTATCTGCGGCGGCGGGCTTTTCCAGCGAGTCAAACAGATGGACGCGATCGATCGAATCATCGTCAACTGCGAAACGGGTCTTGTGCGAAGAGGGATGTGCCACAAAAAGCTCCGCTCGAGAGCAAAGCGGTCGAAGCGGCAATCAGCAAAAAGCGACGAACATTCATGAAACTTCACACAGCCAGTGGTGGGACGGAACTTGGGACCATCAAGTCTGGAATCGGCCAGTCGCGAAAGGGAACTGCACGGCGACACCGATTTGCCGCTGAGGTTGGCGGCGTCACGTGCGGAAACTGCCGGTTATTTCGATCATGCATCTGGTGAGCCGACGGTTCACGTTTCAAAGACACTTTCGGAGGCTTCTCTTCGATCCAGCAGGGCGCACAAAAAATCGACGCACGCCGAAAGCGTGCGTCGAGATGTGTGAACAGAGTGGGCGGTTCCGAACGCATCGCGAACCAGCTATGCAACGGGTTTCTTCATGAACTCGGTTTCGATGTCGATGCTGCTGCCGTCGGGCGTTGCATCGTTGGCGATGTCAAACCACTCTTCCTGGAACTCCAGGTAACCGCCTTTGCCGGTCAGCCGCATTCTTGAAAGCGACGTTCGTACCCAGCGCGATCACGGCATCTCCCATGGCGACTTCGGGATAGCATCGCGGACGATTCTCGTCCGCCGGGTTGCGAATGCAGTACGCCCAGTGCTCGATCTCTTCGCGATAACCGCGGCTGACTGGTCCGGAATCGGCGGCCTTGGCGACCGGTGCGGAGTAATCACCACTGGCGCTGGTATCCAAAACGTAGCCGCCTTCTTGTTTCGCCACGCCCACTTTGCTGCTGGTATCACTGTTGCGATACAACAGCACATCGGTCTCTTTGTCCAGGATCAACGTACCCTTGCTTCCCAGCACGACTTCGCCCCAACCGCCAAAGCCGTTGCCGTTGATGGACGAATAGGTGACGACGACCTTCTTGTTCGGATCGGTTTCGTATCCGGGAACCGCTCCTGTGCGTTCCCAGTTCCTGCCGCGTTTGACGCTGGCGGGATAGTTTGCTTCCGGGTCGTAGTACCCGACGTCAAACGTCTTGGAATACTCTGGCCCTGGGAATTCGAACGTGCAATAAACGTGATCGTTGCAGTCACGGTCCATCGGCATGATGTGACGTCCGCCCACGGCATGCACGCTGAGCGGATGAACTTTCTTGCCGTCATCGCGAAGCGAGCTGAGGAAGATACTGACGGCATCAAGTTGGTGACTGCCCAGTTCGGCCATCAAGCCGGCACCGGTTCGGCTCGAACAAACGCCAACGATGCAGTTCTTCCATCGCGGTAAAGATCTGGCCGCCATGTGTGAAATCTTCGTAGCCAAACTGTTTCGGATCAACTTCCTTGTCTGCGTCCCAAGCGAGCAATTGGGCAAGTTCGGCCTGCAGCTTGACGATTTCATTGGGATTCGTCGCTGTCCTCAATTTTCCTTTTCGGTTGTTGATGTCAGCGACGATTTTGTCCATCAGGCCCACCTGGGATCGGCATCTTCCAGGAATCGCCGCCGGGCAGGTTGCTGCGATGCCACTGCGCGCGAATATGATGCAACTGGCCGAGCAATCCCCATCGAATCAAGTTGATCGCGTTGTCGTACTTGACGTTGTAATGGCGTTGATGGCCTGTCGCCAGATGCAGCGGATTCCCAGCCGGATCGCTCAACTCCTCGGCCATGCGAGCCATCACTTTGCACTGCGCCACGTTGTGGGCCATCAGTTTTTCGGTCAGCACGTGAAGCCCTTTCTTCATCGCGTGAGCCGCCACGGGAGCGTGCAACCAAAGTGGTAAAGCGATGATCACCGCTTCGATGTCGGGATCGTCAAGGCAAGCCATGATGCCGCCGTTGCTACCGTCGTAGACTTTGACATTCCGTCTTGCTTCGGCTTCGTCCTTGTAGCCAACGACGTTGATCAATCCTGGTCGCCGCACCAGTGCGGATGGACTGGACCAGTCGCCGTGGAAGGCGCGGTGTTGACCGAAAGGTCGGATGTCACAAATCGCTTTGACATCGACATATTCGGGATTGCAGCCGCCGATCAGCACGTTTCCTTCGTCGCCGGTGCCAATGACCGCGATGCGGACCGGGTCATTGACCTTGCCGTAGCCAAAGTAGGCAGCACCCAGGCCGGCGCCGCTGACTGCACCGGCTGCAACAATGCCTCGCAAAAAGTCGCGTCGGTTGACGTCGTAGTAACTGCCGACGGCCGAGTAGTAGTTTTCCTTGCCGACTTCGCGTTGTTCGCTGGAAAGTTTGTCAACCATGGTTTTGTCCTATGCTTGGGAGATGTGTATTTGTTGTGTGAGATGGGTTGTCTCAGTTGTGCGGATGTACGCCCCAAACCTTGCGAATGATCAAATGCAGGAAATAGTCGAGTCCGGCGAATCGCCCGGCGCCGGTTCCGGCCAGCACCAAGCACGCCATGCTCTCGATTAACTGATAGATGGTCGAACTTGGTCCGGTGGCAGGAGGATACTGGCTCAAAAACACTGAACCGAGAAATCCGGCTGCGGCTAACGCGGATATCGGTGTGAACAGTCCCAACAGCAGACACAGCCCGACCACGATGTCGAAATAGGGAAGGAGCTGGTCGATGATGCTGGTATCCATCAGAAATGTCCGCGGTTTGATCAGATTGAATGACCTCCGCTGTGCCGCCATCTGCTCGTCAGTGGCCAATGCGTTCTGAGCCGCTTCATAGCTTTTCCAGATCGTATCGATCTGGCTGAGAGCCGATGCCGCTTTCTGATTCCATTCACGGCGAATCGTATCACGTTGTCCGCCAAGGCTGGCAACACCGTCTCGCAGCTGTTTCTCTTCCTCGTCCGTGTCAAGCATCACGACTCGTTCACGCCCCAACTCGTATTCCTCGATCTCGGTAGCGTTCTCGGACAACACCGAATCGTACAGCTCGACGGCTCTGGTGTAGTTCTCCTGCGCCTGTCGCTTTTGCTCTTCGCTAAAGCCGTAATGGAGGGCGGCATCATCGCGAAACGTCGCCCAATTGAGCATCGTCGCGTCCCGATCGAGCCGAAACTTCCCGTCGGCATCCCAGACCATCTTGCGGTACTGATCGGCCAGCGGGCCCCGCGCATTGGCAAAGAATGGAGCGGCTGTCCAATCCCCTTCCGCGACTTTGACGACTCCCTCGCTGTAAAAGTGCCAACCGATCGTGAGGCGCAGCAACACCAGCATCGTGACACCAATCAGACCCAACAGTCGCGGCGATAAACCCCAACCAACACAAAGACGAAGCGGAAACGTCAGAAACTTCACGAAAGGTTAGGTCCAGTGGAAGGGGGGGAGGAAAGATCCTTCAGTCGGGCCGAAGGGCGCAATCAAGACGCCCTTAGCTTACACAATAACGCCAAGAAATGACCACCTGCGGCCAAATTATCGTTCACGTTTTCGGAGTGATAACAGCGGTACGGATGGAATGCGGGTCTGGTTTGTCGCCTCCGATTCAATCCGGCTTGGCGAGGGCGGCGGATTTGCCTCAGGCAACCATGGCTACCCGAACGATTCGGTCCTCGTCCAACTATTTTGATGAGACGCCATGCCCTTCGCATTTCAGCATCGACCCAGCCAATTCGTTTAACGGCAAGCCGCAGGCGACTGGACTTATCGCCAAGCCGCAGCGACTGCGATGGGGGGGACGCAGTCGCCTGCGGCTTGCCGTTAAACGAGAAAGGGACGGCGTTTCGCCTAGTGTTGAGCCGACTCGATTGTGACTGCGACGACGATCGGGGCGGTTGGGTCGTCACCTTTGATCAACTCGATTTCTTCGATCGCCGCGGCGGATTCCGGACGAATCACGACGTGTCGCAGTTGTTGGCCTCCCGCAGCCATTGCAAACTCGGAACCTGGCACGTCAACTCGGCGAATATAGTCGGAAAAATGGACTCCGTTGGTCAGCGGATGGTCTTCGGTCGTTCCGTCGGCCAAGTGCAGTCGGACTGTCATCGAAACCGTCTTTGCTTGGTGCGCCGGAAACCCCCAGCCACTGACGCCGCTAAGCAGATGAATCGCTGCGACCTTCGAGTTGCATGTGATCCGTACTGACTTTGGCATCTTCGGTGGCATCGTGCCTCGCGGACCGTTGAGCAAAACAATATTGGGAATCCGTTTGCCACGCGGATCGACCAGTTGAAACGGAACCTGGCCGACCATCTTGGGGGACCAATCATCGAAGACGATTCGATCGGGACCGTTGTCGCCATCATGGAACAGACCCTTCGTGCTGATCGCTGTCGCAACTTTCTCCAGCGCTAACGGCAGGTACTGTCCTTTCGAGGTTAGGAACTCTAGCAGGTCGATGAATCCCTGCTCATCGATCTGCTTCTCGAATCCTTCGGGCATCACCGATTTCTTGGACGCGACCAACTGGTCAATGTCCTCGCGAAGAATGACTTGCTTCTTGCCTTGGGCATCGAAAATCTCGATCGCCGTTCGCGTTTCCGATGCCAGCATCCCGGTGATCACGAAGCCATCGAGTGTCAGCACAGCGTAACTGCGATAGTTGCCTTCAACGCTTTGACTTGGGTCAAGGATATGCGTCAACAACTCTGCTTTCGGATGAACGGCCATGCCGGTCAAGTCGGGTCCAACCTTGTTCCCCTCGCCGCGATGCATATGGCAGTTGGCACAGTTCTTCACGAAGATCTGCTTTCCACGCTCGGCGTCACCCGTTTGCTGCGTCACATGCTTCAGCGAGGTGAGGACTTTGGCGCGATCGGGACTGGGCAGCCCACCAGATCCGGAGAGCACCTTTGTCGCGCGATCGCGAATTTCGTCGCTGGGATGCGAGTAGAGCTTGCTGCTGATCCAAGGTCAGCTCTTCGCGGGCAACTCTTTTTTCGTCGAGTGCCCTCAGCAATGTCTTGGTCGTCTCCGGACGAGCCAACATCACGCGGAGTCCGGCGGCACGAGTCGTCGGTGTGAATCGATCCATCTCCGTCAACAGCACGTCGCCGACGTTTTCCGCGCGGCTGTCTCGCAAAGCATCGATCATGCCGACGGCGGTTGTTTGAGCCGTTCGAGGCGTGATGGCCTGCAGCAGATCGGCGGCCGCCGAGTCATCCTCACTCATCAAGCCAATCAACTGCGCCGCAGCGTCAATTCGCGTCTCTTCCTGCTCGTTCTCGTCACCTGCAATTTCTAACAACGTCGCCGCGATCTTCTCGGCGTTCTTGGCCAACTTTTGGCTGCCAAAAGACTTCGCCAGGCGAATCAATTGGCCCTTCGATCCTGGGGCAAGTCGGTCAAACAGTTCAAGCAACGAATCCTCGGCTGCAGGATGGAAGCTGATCTGAGACAGCCCTCGGCCAGCCCTTCGACCAACCGTCAATGATCGCGCCGGTTACATCCGAGGGCGCATTGACCATCATGCGGACCACTTTTTGAATTGTTTCACCGTCTCGTGAGCGGGCGACGTGCTCGGCGACCACCGACGTCGCCTGACGCAATGCGGGCGACGCCGACGTCTGGCCGCAAACCAACGCTCAGAAAGTCACCGCCGCTGGTCGCCGCCGCGCTGGTTGCCGCGTCCAGCATCCAGCGATCATTCTGATTTTTTGAATCGACCAGCGCTCGTAACGCCTGAGATGCCGACTCCTTGGCAGCGGGCGACTCCGCGATTGCCAACAACGCCGACAAACGAACTTGTGCATCGGCCGATTCAAAAGCATCCGAGCCCAGCAGTAAATCTCGCCCCGCCTCATCACGGGGCAGCACCTCAATCGCGGTTCGCACGACACCACTGGAAGGATGCGATAACGCCGACTGCAAAACCTCACGAGACTCCGCCGACGCAAACTCGCCCAGGCCATCGAGTGTTCGCAGTGCGTGGATCGCACCGACGTCCAAGCCAATCGAATCAACTTCGTTCCGCCGCACCAACTCCCGCAGTTGTGGAATAACACTCAGCTGGCCCCGCTGGACCAGCAAGCGTTGAGCGTGTCGCCGCCAGAACATGTTGGAAGATGAAGAGCGGCAACGAGTTGCTCCGGCGTGGCGTCCTGCAGCGAACGTGGTTCGTCCGCGGTAGGCTCACTGCCATGCACAACCCGATAGACCCGACCATGCTTTTTGTCGCGCAGGTCGGTCACGTAGGCGTTTCCGGGGCCGGTCTGAAAACCGTTTGGCGTCGGATTGTGCTGGACGATGTAGTTGTACCAGTCGATCACCCAAACATTTCCGTCGGGGCCGACTTCCGCCATGATCGGCGCCGCCCACTCGTCGTCGCTGGCGATCAGGTTCGCGGGACTGCTCGACTTGAACCCTGCACCGTCACGATTCAACACAAACGTGCCGACCAAGTGCCCGGTCGGTCCAGTCACAAACGCGGTGCGATTCCAGTAGGCCTGCGGATAGCGGCGGGCCGTGTAGAGCGCATGGCCGGCCGCGGCTGTGTAGCCACCGTGATGATCGACTTGCCGGACTTTGTCGGTAATCGGTTTGAACAGGTGCGTGTCGGCAATTCCCGCTAGCACCGATGAGGTCCAGCCGCGAACCCGTTCGTAGTGTCGGTTGGCGATCGGCATGAACTCGCTGGGATTGCGGTTCGCCGTGGAGCCGAACAGCAGCCCCTCCTCGCTGAAACCGACGCCCCAAGAATTGTTGTTGGTGTTCCTCAGAAACTCAAAGTCGGTGACCGCGACGTGGCCGTCAACTTCTTCGACTTTGAATCGATAGAAGCCGGTCCGGAACGAACGCGTCTCGCCAGCAATCTCGCCCTCGAATCCAGCGTAACCGACGATCCCGTAGAACCAGTTGTCGGGACCATAGTTCAGATTACTCGGGCCCGCGTGCGTATCTCGAGTGCTCCATCCGGTGAACAGAACTTCCCGCACGTCGGCGACATCGTCACCATCGGTGTCTTTCAGGAACAGCGTGTCGGGTGCCTGGTGAACGATCACGCCGCCATGCGAGATCGCCAGGCTGGTTGGAATGCTCAGCTTTTCTGCGAAGACGGTGAACTTGTCCGCCTTGCCATCTCCGTCGGTGTCCTCACAAATGCGAATGCGGTCGCGGCCTTGTCCCTCGGGCTGCTTCTCGTTCGGGTAGTCGTACGTTTCGGCGACCCACAACCGCCCACGCTCGTCCCAAGTCATGCAGATCGGTTTGCCTCCGATGTCCGGTTCGGACGCGAACAACTCAAGTTGAAAACCTTCCGGCACTACGTAGTGCTTGATCGACTCGGCCGGATCGAGCGGCTTCTGCATCGTTGTCTTGGGAGGTTCTTGGACTCCCCATTTTGTACTGACGACGTAGTTGGGAATCTTGGGTCCCACATCGATGTATGCAAACGGTTCCACATCCGTGCGTTGGGGAGTCATCTTGACTTCCGCCAATTCCTCTTTCTTGATGCCGGCAAAGTCGGGAACGACTGACGGGTCTGCACCGCACGCCCAGCGAATGCCGCGCTCGACCAAATTGTGGAAGCCAGGATTGGCGAAGGTTCGCGTGTCGTGACCCCAAGCGGTATAGAACACGCGGCCCTTCCCATGAGTTCGTACCCACGTCCAAGGCTCGCGCTGATCGCCTTCGGCGCGATACTCCAACACCGTGCGGTTCTCTTCGTTGTGCTTGTCATGTACATAGGTCTCATCCCAACTCTCGAAGCTGTTGTAGCCTTGCATGATCGGGTGGGTCGTCGCGGCCTCCGACGAATCGACGGTGAAGACACCGGTGCCATGTCGCTTGAACTGCGCTCCGATCAAGGCGACGATCTCCTCGTTATTGCGAAAACAGTAGGATGCACAGTGCAACGGGATGAACCCGCCACCGTTGTTGACGAAATCGAGCAAAGCCTGGGCTTGGTCGTCGGCGATCTCATCGATATTCGCGTAAACGATCAATCCGTCCAACTGGCTCAGCCGGTCCGGGTTGAGCGTCCCGGCGATGTCGTCGGTGTATTCAACGTCAATCCCGCGCGCGGCGAGAGCGGGAAGCAGCTCTGTCGCGCAACGCGCCGGCTGATGGTGGCCATTGTCGCCAAGGAACAACAGCTTGAGCCTCGCGTTTGGCTCGGCGGCCCCGGCGGCCGGCGTAACACAAGTCAGCAGACTTAGGATGGCTGCTTTGAAGTAAAGATTCATTTGATTTGCCCATCTCTGGCGTTACTTTTTGGTGTTCATTCTGATTCTCGATCGGCTGGTTCCTGTTCGTCGTGACCGCATTCGCGCGGTTGTTCTGCGACGACCCGATGAATCGGGTGACTACGAACGGGAAGTCCGTCGTGCGACTATGCCTGCGTGAATTCGGGAAGGTCGACTCTTTCGCCCCCCTTCAATGCCGACTCGTGGGCACAGATTCCGACGCAGGTCCAATTGGCGCTTGTCACTGCGTTGGGCCAGGGATCGCGGTCCTCCAGCAACGCATTGGCGAACTCGTTCACCAAATGCGGATGCGAGCCACCGTGGCCACCGCCTTGGATGAACGACAAGTGTTCCGCGTCGTGGATTTCCTGCGGAAGTGTGAACTTCTGGATCTCGGCAGGCAGCAGGTGAGCGAAATCGGGCACTTCGACCTTTTCGGGGATTTCCGGCTCAGGCTTCTTTGCGGTGTGGATCACATGCGGTTCATTTTCGATCAACGTCCACTCAAAGCTCTTCTTCGTTCCATACACATCGAAGCTCTCGCGGTACTGTCTGGCAACGTCGTACAGGAACCGCCAGATGTGCGCCGTGATGTCGCTGTCCTTGACTTTGATGTGACACGATTCGACGGCAAACGAATTGCCCGACTTCTTCTGCGATGTCGTCGCGAACCGTTCCCGAGCCAAAGCAACTCACGTACTCCGCAAGTCCGTTGATCAATCCCAGGCACGGGCTGACGACGTGAGTCGCGTAGTGCATCGGGATCATTCGTCTGCCAGTACTCCGGCCATCCATCCATGTCCTGCGGATGGGACGCGGCCAGATGTTGGATCTTGCCAAGTTCGCCTTTGTCGTACATATCCTTGATGAACAGAAACTCGCGGCTATAGACGACGGTTTCCGCCATCATGTACTTGAGGCCCGTCTGTTTCACTTTTTCGACGATCTGGCGGCATTCATCGATCGTGGTCGCCATCGGCACGGTGCACATCACGTGTTTGCCGGCGTCGAGTGCCTTGAGTGACATCCAGGCGTGATCGGAAATCGGGCTGTTGATGTGTACAAAATCGACATCGGGATCGGCCAACACGTCGTCGTAGTTGTTGTACCGTCGCTCGATGCCGAATTGATCGCCCGCCTTGTTCAGTTCGACTTCGTTGCGGCGACAAATCGCGATCACATTGGTGTTGGGATGGGCTTGGTAGATCGGAATGAACTCGCCGCCGAAGCCGAGGCCGATCATCGCAACGTTGACTGTCTTGCTCATCATGACTCCAAGAAGTGTTCGAGTTTTCTGTTGATGAAAGGGAGTGGTTGGGTGACTAACTGGCTGAGTGGGGTGGCTGGTGGTCGAGCGTCAGCGAGCCCCCAGTCGGTATCACTCGATTACTGGGGGCTCGCTGACGCTCGACCACCAGCCACCCTTTGAATTCTGGACTCTGAACTGGACAAACCGCCGCAGACTATTTCGACCTCTTCGTTCGTTTCTGTTTGTGCTGGTTGGCGATCAGTTCAGTCTCGACACCCTTGTCGCCCTGCGAGTCCATCCAAGCATCCAGCTCTTTGCGTAGTTCCGCGATCGTTGACGAATACTTGGCTTGATCCGCCAGGTTGTTCATCTCCAGCGGATCAGCTACGACGTCGTACAGTTCCACTGCCGGCCGATGCTGGTACCGAGTCACGGCCGCTTTCGCGTGTGCGTCACCGGCCTCGGCTGCTTCGACCATCGAAACGAATTCAGGACTCTTGGTGCAGGCATTGGTAAACTCTTGATCGTGCTGCAAATTCAGAATCAGCTTATGAGTGCGAGAACGAACGCTGCGGATTGGGTAACAGTCATTGCCGTTGATGATTCCCTTGGTGGTCATTTCGCCGAAGACGTGCGATTTGTGTTCGGTCGCCTTGCCTGTCAGCACGTCCTGGAAACTGCGGCCATCTAGCTCGGCCGCCAGATCTCCGCCCGCAACATCGACGAAGGTGGGAGTCACGTCAACGTACTCGACCATCGCATCGCTGACCGAACCGGCTTTCACCTTACCGGGCCAGCGTACGATCATCGCCGACTGCAAGCCGTTGTCGTAACAAGTCCATTTCGCAAACGGCATCGAATTGCCCTGCTCCGATACGACGACCACCAAAGTGTTGTCGGCAAGTTGATGCTGATCGAGCAGACCCATCAGCTGCCCAACCTGGTCATCATAGTAGGTGATCTCGGCCAGATAACGACTGTATCCATCGCGCACGACGGGCGTATCAGGAATGTAGGGCGGCAGTTTGATCTTTCCGGGTGGGTACCGTGACGGGTCGCCTTTGTTCCAAGGCGTGTGCGGCTCGTTGCTGCAGGCAAACAAACAAAACGGAGTTTCGCTGGCGACACATTCGTCCAGCAGTTTGTCGATCGCCTCCATGTCGGGGTTCTTCGCTCCGCTGTACTCGAACGGAAACAGCTCCTTCGGTCCAATGTGTGTTTTTCCCGACAGCGCCACGCGATAGCCGAGCGGCTTCAAATAATGCGTGATGTTCTTGACGTGATCAAACGTTTCGGTGTGGTTTGGGTAGGCACCGGTCTTGACCGGGTACTGGCCGGTATAAATGTTGTGGCGTGTCGGCGAGCACATTGGCGCACATTGAAAGCAGTGCGTGAAACGCATCCCTTCGGTCGCAAGCTTATCGATGTTGGGCGTATGAGCTTGTCCTCCGTAGCAGCCGATGTCTCGGAACGTGCAGTCGTCGGCAATGATGAACAGAAGATTAGGTTGTTCTGCGGCACCCGCTGCGCCGCTGAGCAGACTACCAAGAAGGATCCATGCGGTAACCGTCGTCTTCATCTTTATCCAGTTTCTTGTTCGTAGTAACCCGATTTATCGGGTCGTACCTGTCATCGGGATACAATTGCCGTCGCGTCTTACTTGGGATCAACCGCATGAATGCGGTCACTACGAGCAGTCACAGCACTGCCAAACCTGGCGGCCTCCCAAGGCGGACGCCGCCATATTAGCAGAACACGTTCACATCGGCAGCGGTTTCACCTTACGATTGGTGGTGTTGTAGAATTGTGGGGGGAACCGGATTGCTCGCTTGCTTTGAGAGTTGCATCGATGTATTGCCGAATTTTGCTTGTTTCGTTGTTGGTTGTCGCTGTTTCGCCCGTCCGGGCTGACGACCCGGTCTACGATGTCGTGATTTACGGCGGTACCTCAGCCGGTGTGGCGGCAGCCGTGCAGGTGAGGCGAATGGGGCGATCGGTGATCCTGATCGAGCCAACGAATCGTCTTGGGGGGTTAACCAGCGGCGGTCTCGGGCAAACCGATATTGGCAATAAGGCGGCGATCGGAGGCGTTGCTCGCGAGTTCTATCGGGACGTTAGACGTCACTACACGCAGCCCAGCGCCTGGCGGTGGCAGACACAAGCTGAATACCGTGGCGGCGGTCAATCGAAAACCGCCGCGAATGAAGAAACAATGTGGACGTTCGAGCCGAGCGTTGCCTTGTCAATCTTCAATCGCTGGGTGAGCGACAATCAGATCGAGGTTCATTACGGCCGGCGACTCGATCGCGCCGCAGGCGTGGCGATGACTCGATCGTTGCCGTGGCGGATCCTGAGCATCCGGATGGAATCGGGAGAGACTTACCGAGGCCGCACATTCATCGACGCCACCTACGAGGGTGATCTGGCAGCCGCCGCCAACATCAGCTACACGGTTGGGCGGGAGGCGAACGCGACTTATGGCGAGACGCTCAACGGTGTGCAGGTCAAGCACGCGCGTTCACACCAATTGATGCCCGGCATCGATCCGTACATCAGCCCCGGCGACGCTTCGAGCGGTTTGCTGCCGCACATCGACCCCGATGGACCGGGCGTTGAAGGTGACGCGGATCATCGAGTCCAAGCTTATTGCTTCCGCATGTGCTTGACCGATCATCCGGAGAATCGAATCCCGTTTGAGAAGCCGAAGGGCTACAACGGTCTGTGGTACGAGTTGCTGCTGCGGAACTTCGAAGCGGGCGAGAGTGGAGTTCCTTGGATCAACTCGGACATGCCCAATCGCAAAACCGACACCAACAACCGGCTCGGGTTCTCCACTGACTTTATCGGGCAGAATTACGAATATCCCGAAGCCTCGTACGCCGAGCGCGGGCGTATCGTCGCGGAGCATCGTCTGTACCAACAAGGACTGATGTGGACGTTGGCCAATCACCCGCGAGTCCCGCAGCACGTTCGCGATGAGTGTTCGCGTTGGGGCATGTGTAAAGACGAGTTCACCGACGGCAATGGCTGGCAACAGCAGCTTTACGTTCGCGAGGCTCGCCGGATGATCGGCGACTACGTGATGACGCAGCACGATTGCCAGGGTCGAAAAGAGGCCGACGACGCCGTTGGGCTGGCAGCCTACACCATGGATTCTCATAACCAGCAACGTTACGTTGATGAACAGCGGCACGTCCGTAACGAAGGTGACGTGCAAGTCGGCGGCTTCTCGCCCTATCCGATTAGCTACCGTTCGATCGTGCCGAAGAAGCAGGAGTGCTCGAACCTGCTGGTCCCCGTTTGCTTGTCGGCATCACATATCGCGTTTGGCTCGATTCGGATGGAGCCCGTCTTTATGGTGTTGGGCCAGTCGGCGGCGACGGCGGCGGTGCATGCCGTCGAAGCCGATCAAGCGGTCCAAGACATCAACTACGATCGACTCAAGCAGCGTTTGCTTGCCGACAAGCAAGTCCTGGCGTGGACCGGCCCCAAGAAAACGGGGCCAAGACCGGGGCTCGACCCGAGTAAACTGCCTGGCACGGTGATCGACGACGACGATGCCCAGCTACGCGGTTTCAGCATGGCCGGGCACACGGTGTCCCCGTACGTCGGCAGCGGATACCGGCACGACGGTGACACCGAAAAAGGACACCAAGTCGCTCGGTTCTCGATTCGTGTCAAAGAGAGTGGACGTTATGAAGTCCGGCTCGGTTATACCGCGTTCCCCAATCGAGCGACGAATGTGCCGGTCTCGGTGCGGCATGCGGATGGCGAAGCGAAGCTGATTGTGAATCAGCAGAAGACGCCCGCCGTTGATCGTCTTTTTCATCCGCTGGGGACCTTTCGTTTCCAAGCTGGTCAAGCCTACGACGTCACGGTCTCGAACGAGGGGACGGACGGCCACGTGATTCTGGATGCGATTCAGATTTTGCCCGTCCAGTAAAAGAGCTTTGCGTGCAGCGGCATCGCGTTGCCGGTCCCTGGCACGCGATTCCAATCTGTCGCCGAATGCTCGCACGCCGCAATGCCGTTCGTTTTTCGTTGAACGGCAAGCAGCAGGCGACTACTAACGGCGGACGCAGTCGCCTGCGGCTTGCCGTTAAACAATTTCGACGAACCGATCGTGAGATACGAATGGTATTGTCGTCAGTCGACAGACTCCTACAGACGAAGTCGACCCGCGATCACGCAGCGAAGCAGCGCGTCATCCAAAGGCGAACTGTTGCCAAAGATCAGATCGTGACCACCTCCGCCAAAGATCCAATCGTCTCCCGATCCACCAAAAATGACGTCATGGTCCGTTTCCGGTTGATCAGCCACTGCGGTCGGAACGTCGACAGCGTCGTCGGTTTCGCCGCTGAATGGGGCGTCATCGGTAACAGAACTTGGATCGGTTTCCTCGTTGGTTTCCTCGATCGGATCCTCCGCGGGAAGCGAGATATCTTCGATGTCCAAGCCGACGGGATCATTGACCGGCGCGATTTCGATGGTGGAAACTGGTGATGTTGCTGTCGCATCCATTTCGTTTTCCGTGTTCGTGACTTCCGTATCGGATTCGATTTCGTTGGCCGTTGGTTGCTCACTTTCGGGGGCTGTTTCAGCAACATCTTCAGCAGGCATTTGCGGCTCGACATCCACGATCGATTCATCGCTTGGTTCCACTTCCGGACAAAGCGACGTGACGTCATCGTGGCCAGTTGCCTCTTCGGCAGCGATCAACGGTTCGCTCTCGTCTTGCTGCAACGCCTCCTTCGTCTCCTCGACTTCAGCCTCGACGAGTGCATCGTTTGGTTCCTGTTCGTCATCAACGTCAGTGATTTCCGGTGACGAATCGAGCTCGGCTGTCGCTTCCTCTTCGCCGGTAGGTTGGAGTTCGCTTGTTGGCTGCTCTTCAGCAACGGCTGGATCCACTGCCTCCTCGCCGCTCTGGAGGATCGTTTCAACCGACACGTCCTCACCCGGACCGGGAAGCATGCGATCGTTGCCGCCGCCACCCAAGATCAAGTCATCACCGACGCCACCGATGAGCAGGTCATCGCCGGTCCCGCCCATCAACGTGTCGTTGCCGGCGCCGCCGCGAGCGACTGCAGCGATCGGCGAATCGTTGACCAAAAGGTCGTCGCCGTCGAGGCCCTGAAAGACGATCCGATCGATCGAGCCGGCAGCAAAATTGTCTTCTTTCTCACCGACAACCTGGCCCGCATCGTCGTAAGTCGAGACTTTGACGATGACTCGATCGGATTCGAGATAGACTTCCGCGACATCATCCATTGGCGATCCTTGGATCGCCAGCGTTGAATCGGCCAGACCGAAATCGGCTGCCATTAACTTTCGAGACTCAAGTGTTTGAAGCGACAAACGTGCACGCTTTTTTGACGAACGTTTCATATGCAATATCCTTCTCTTGCGACAGAAACGAGGATCAATGTTGTTCGCGACGCGCGAACCATCGATCTCTCGGCGGAGAGTCGCCGGACACGAAGACACTCCGTGAAACCTTTCACGGTGAAACCAACGCCACCCAAGTGACCAGCGAGCACATCAACCGGAAACAACCAGGTTGACGATTCGCACTTACGCAGAGATCGTGCCAAAGCAGAAATTGCAAAGCGGAAATGCGTATTCCTTCGTGAACGCCCGCATTTGCTTCGAGCGAGCTGTGATGCGATTGGAAAGACTTACATCCTTTTTGTAATCCTGGCGGCGCCCAGCCCAGCATCGCAGTTCTCCGCGGTCCGCCGAAGGGTCGGTCCGAACGGCCGCGAGTTCGGATACCATCTGCGGTAGAGACTTGAATTGCGATCGCGGTAGGTGAGTGATGAATTGGGAATTGTCAGAGTTTGGACATCATCTTTGCGGCGGCAGCGGCATTGGCGAGTTGATGGACGATCTGGGGCACGCGTTGGCCAGAGGTGGCGACCGTGTTCGTATGCTCGGCGGCGGCCAACCGGCTCACATTCCCGAGATGGACGCGATTTGGCGTCGGCGGGTCGAAGAAATCGTGGCCGACGGCACGCGTCTGGAAAGCATGTTGGGCAACTACGAGCCGCCGGCTGGGAATCCAGGTTTTCGCGAAGCGGTCGCCGGACTATTTCGCCGCGAATTCGGCTGGCCCGTCGGTCCTGAGAACATTGGCGTTACCATCGGCGGTCAGGCTGCCTTCTTTTTTCTGTTCAATGCGCTCGCGGGCGAGTTTCGGGACGGCCGCCGAAAAAAAATCCTGTTGCCACTCGTTCCCGAATACATCGGCTATGCGAATCAATCGGTGGGGGGCGAGATGTTTCAAGCCATCAAGCCGCGGATTGAGATGACGGGCGATCACGAGTTCAAGTATCGCGTCGATTTTGACAACTTGAACGTGAGCGATGATGTTGCGGCGATCAGCGTTTCACGACCAACCAATCCAACCGGCAACGTGCTGACCGACAATGAGATTTCCAGGTTGGCAGATCTGGCCGAAGGGCATGAGATACCGCTGATCATCGACAACGCCTACGGCGCCCCCTTTCCAAACGCAATCTTCACGGAGGCGACGTCTGTTTGGAGCGAGAACATCATCCTCACGCTCAGCTTGTCTAAGATCGGATTGCCAGGCACACGCACCGGTATCGTCGTGGCACAGCAAGAGGCGATCCGATCGCTGTCCTCCATGACATCGATTATCGGGCTGGCCAATACGAATGTGGGTCAAGAAATCGTCAGGCCGTTGATCGAAAGCGGCGAAATTTTGCGACTCAGCAATCAAATCGTTCAGCCCTATTACCGCGATAAGTCACAGCAAGCGCAGGCGTGGGTTCACGAGTTTTTTGATGACGACCTGCCTTACCGAGTCCATCGCAGCGAAGGTGCTTTCTTTTTGTGGATGTGGTTCGAAGGGTTGCCGATTAGCTCGCGCGAACTGTACGAGCGATTGAAGGAGCGTGACGTGCTGGTCGTGCCGGGAAACTATTTCTTCTTTGGCCTCGACGACGAAACCTGGCCGCATCGCAACGAGTGCCTGCGCGTCAGTTTCACCATGCCCGAGCAAATCGTGCGAGACGGTTTCCGAATCATCGCAGAAGAAGTCGCGAAGGCTTACCGCTAAAAGCAATACCGTTCATTTTTCGTTTAACGGCAAGCCGCAGGCGACTTCGTATGCCCCTAGTAGTCGCCTGCGGCTTGCCGTTAAACAATCTCGCCGGATCGATGCTGAAATACGAACAGTATTGCCGTTAATAGTGTGCGTCAGATGCGCTGGACGACTTTCACAACAACGGCCGTCATGTCGTCCAGTCCGGGACCGTGACTGGCGAAAAAGTTGGCATGGTCGAACAAGAGATCAATCGATTGGGCGGCCGTCCGACGCGCGGTTGTGGCCATCAGATCACGAATTCGTGATGTGCCAAATTGCTCACGCGACTCCGACAATCGCTCGGAGATACCATCGGTGTACAAGAACATTGTGTCGCCAATGCAAAGATTCGTTTGGCGAACCGCGAACCGCGTATCCGATTCGATGCCCAAAGGTGGCTCATCGGTCGAAAGCAGTACGAACGACCCATCCTGCCGCAGCAACTCGCCTGGATGCCCCGCCGACGCGTAGGAGAAAGCACCGGTGTTTGTATTGATCCGGCCTAGAAACAGCGTCACGAACAAACCCACCTCATCCTCGCAGAGCAACTCGTTTGTCCGCCGCATCATCAGGGCGATATCCTCCGTTGTGGCCGCGGCTGTCCGCAGCGCCGCGCGGGTCTCGGCCATCACGAGGGACGGTCCCAAACCGTGTCCAGACACATCCCCAATCACAACGATCAAATCTCCGTTGTCGACCACGAAATAGTCAAAGTAGTCGCCGCCGACGTGATTGGCGGGGTCACATCTGCCGGCGATGTCGAATCCAGAGATCGGTGGCGGCCGTTTCGGAAAGAGTCGGCTCTGCACGGTCCCAGCCCAGGCAATCTCGCGTTCGGCCTGCTGCCGATGAAAACGTTCGATGGCATACTGCAACAAACGCCCCAGCGATTCCGAAACCATCTCCCCCTTGTGAAAAAAGTCTTGAGCCCCCCGGCGGACCGCTTCCACAGCGATCCACTCGTCCTTCACACCGGAATGGATCACGATTGGAATCCCACGGACCGATGCGCTGAGGGTTAGAAAGGTGTCCAAACCGCTGCTATCGGGCAACGTCAAATCAAGGACCACGATGTCAACAGGGGAGGTCTGCAGATGCGAGAGCCCGGCTTCGAGAGTCGTTTCATGAAACAGTGTGAATGACGGACACGTGCGTGCCGCAAGATGTCTTTGGATCAGCACAGCTTCGGTCGGGCTGTCCTCGATCAGCAACACGGTGATGGTACTCAGGCGATCTTTCAATGCAGGCTCTCCGACAAAAGCATCGACTCCCGAAGCGTCCCGTCAACACTCTCCCGCAACTGCAACGGTTGGAACTGAAGCTCTCAACCGACAGTCTGGATTTCGGGGCAGTCATCGACAACTCCATCGCGACTTTCAGTCTAGTGCTTTGTCACGACTAAGAATGAGGGTTCAATGTGCTTCGGGAAAAGGGGTCTGGTACGAATGGCACGGGCATTGGGAGTTGGTGTGTAGGCTTTAGCCGATTCCTCGCCCTGAAGATCGCCTCAAGGCTAGACACCAGCATGTCGCGGCACGAACGCTCGCTATGCCCGTGCCATTGGTACCTGACCCTTTTCCCGGCCAACCCCAAAATCAAGCTTTGACAAAGCACTCGTTTGCTTACTACCAGGTGCGCTCCGCCACGGGCCACCGATCACCTCTCCCTTGCCGATTTCCGGTGGTTTCGCTAATCTCTCCCTCTTGAAGCAGAGGGCCGCAGTCGTTGCGGCCCACGCTATATCCCCCCCTCCCATGGCAGTTGGGACGAAGGGCGAGCGATCGATTCGTCGATCCGATGCCCTGGAGACATGTGTGACCAAACTGGTCCGTCTCTCGTAGCCCGCCCTGGAAAAACCAAGGATTCGCTCACGTGGCAAACGCGATCGTACAAGAGATGATTGAAGCTGGCGTTCACTTCGGACACCGCACCAGTCTCTGGAATCCGAAGATGGCACCTTACATCTTCGGCCGAAAAAACCAAATCCACATCATGGACATCCGCGAGACGCTTCGCGGAATGTTGCGTGCCAAGAAGTACCTCAGCCAGGTCGCCGCCGGCGGCAGTCTGATCCTGTTCGTCGGTACCAAGCGTCAAGCAGGCGAAGCGATCGAAGCGCAGGCGATACGCTGCGGCATGCCGTTCGTCAGCGAGCGATGGCTGGGCGGCACGCTGACCAATTTCCGTACCATTCGCAGTCGTCTGGACGTCTGGAAGAATTGGAAGAGTTGCGTTCCAGCGAACGCATCAACGAGTACAGCAAGAAGATGCAGTCGTCGCTGAATCGCGAATACCGCAAGATGTATCGCAACTTGAACGGATTGCGAACGATGAATCGGTTGCCCGAGTGCTTGTTCATTGTTGACCCTGGCAAGGAACGTAACGCGGTCCGCGAGGCAAAGCGGTTGGGGATTACCACGGTCGCACTGATCGATACCGACAGTGACCCTAGTCAAATCGATCTGCCGATTCCTGGCAACGATGATGGGATTCGCAGCATCGAATTGATCATGCGTCAGTTGGCAGATGCGGTCAACACCGGCAAAGGACAATTGGCAATGAACAAGGTTTCCGAGCCCAAGCCGGCGCCGGCGGCACGGCTGCCGAGCACCGGCTGCCGAAGCACCGCGGCTGCCGAAACACCTGCCGCTGCGGAAGCACCTGCCGCCGCCGGACCCACCGAGGAAGCGCCGACGGAGGGCTAAATCGGTTTGTGTTGGTGCCCCTGATTTGACTTTCAATCAACCGGGTCGTGATTTTTGGCCCAACGCTGATTCGGACCTCGTATCCGAACCCCAATGAAACGGCGAACGTCCAAACTTCAGATCTCATTCATGACTGGATGAGTAGTCGCCGCGTAACAAGAACCCAACTCATTCGCGTGAAGTCGCGTTAGGATCCCTTGAAGGAAGAAAATGTCTATTTCAGCAAAAGACGTCAGTGAATTGAGAAAGGCCACTGGTGCCGGGATGATGGACTGCAAGGAAGCTCTGAAGGAGTCTGGTGGCGACTTCGAAGGAGCCTTGGACTTCCTGCGCAAGAAGGGCCAGAAAGTCGCGGCCAAGCGAGCCGATCGCGAAGCCAACGAAGGTGTCGTCGTCGCGCTGGTCAACGATGCTGGAAACAAAGCTCTTGCTACTGGCCCTCAGCAGCGAAACCGATTTCGTCGCCAAGAACGATGAATTCATCGCCTTTGCCAATGATCTGGCGAAGTTGGCGGTGGACAATCAGGTCGAATCCAAGGAAGCGTCTGCTGGCGCTTCCTTTCGACGGCGCAACCGTCGCCGAAAAGTTGGTCGAGAAGACGGGCATCATCGGCGAGAAAATCGAGATCGCCGATTTCCAGACGGTCTCAGGCGATCAACATTGCGTCCTACATTCACGCCGGCAGCAAGATCGGAGTGCTTGTTTCTTACAAGGATGGCGGCAAAGCGGACGCGCCAAAGTTCTTCCGAAGCGTCGCGATGCACATCGCTGCGATGAATCCTTCGATTCTTCGCCCGGAGGAGTTCGACGAGGAATTCGTCGCCAAAGAAACCGAAGCGATTCGCGCTCAAATCATTGCCGAAAACGAAGTGAACGAACGCGAAAATCTCGGCAAACCGCAGAAGAACGTGCCGCAGTATGTCAGTCGACGGCAATTGACTCCGGAAGTCATGGCGGCGGCCGAGGAAGCGATCAAGGCGGAACTGCAAGGCCGAAGGAAAACCCGAAAAGATCTGGGACAAGATCGTCCCCGGAAAGCTCGATCGCTTCATCGCCGACAACACCCTTTTGGACCACGAGCGATGCCTGCTGAGCCAATTGTATGCTCTGGACGACTACCAAGACGGTCGAAGCTGCGGTCGAGGAATTCAGCCCCGAAGCCGAGATCGTTGAGTTCAAACGGGTGGCGGTCGGGTGATTCCAGCCGAGGAGGCGGAGCCAAAATTGCTACATGGCCTCGTTGATCCCCATCGGATCGACGAGGTTTTTTCGTATCATGATGCACGACGGATCTGCTCCGGCGGCCTCGAAAACCGTGGCGATAGCCTGATCCGAACAACGCCTCGATGGTTCTCACTCCAACAGCCCAACTTTCCAGCATGCCTGACGAATCTGACAACAACGGATCACTTCGCTACCGGCGCGTGATCCTGAAGCTAAGCGGCGAGAGCCTGGCCGACGGCGGAGGGCGTGGAATCAGCGGCGGAGGAAGCGGGCGATATATCCCGGCAGATCAAGCTCGCTCACGATTCCGGATGCCAGATTGCGATCGTGATTGGCGGCGGCAACATTCTGCGTGGTGCCCAGTTCTCCGGCAGCAACGCACTGGTGCAGGAAGCGACTGCGCACTACATGGGAATGCTGGCAACGGTCATCAACTCGTTGGCCATGCAGGACGCGCTCGAATCGGTCGGCTTGCAGACGCGGGTGATGTCGGCTGTGCCGATGGACAAGATCGCCGAGACGTTCATTCGCCGCCGGGCCATCCGTCACTTGGAAAAGGGACGTGTGGTGATTTTGGCCGGCGGCATCGGTAATCCCTTTGTCACCACCGATACGGCGGCAGCCCAGCGCGCCTTGGAACTGGAGGCCGATGTCGTCCTGAAGGCGACTCGCGTCGATGGCGTTTACAGCGACGATCCCGAAAAGAATCCCCACGCGGTTCTGTACGACTCGCTAAGCTACAGCGATGTCGTGCGAAAAGAACTTGAGGGTCATGGACGCCACCGCGATCGCACTGTGCCAGGAACATGAAAAGCCGATCCTCGTCTTCAACTTCAAGAAAGACGGAAATATTGTCAAAGCGATCTCCGGTGAAACCGTCGGCACCTGGATCGGATCGAAAACACGTTCGGCGATCGCCGCGAACGTAACGAATTTGCCGAGCGCAAAATACTGCAGCTCAAAACAACATCGTTCCGCACAACACACCAAACCTACAACTGCCCATACACGAGTCCCTTGACCAAGGAAGCCACCATGTCAGTCGACGAAACACTGATGGACACCGAAGAACGAATGGAGAAAGCGATTTCGGTTCTCGGCAATCAACTTGTCCGGCATTCGCACCGGTCGCGCAAATCCTGGCCTGGTCGATTCGCTCAAAGTCGAAGTCTACGGTTCGATCCACGCCGCTGAAACAACTCGCATCGATCGGCACACCAGAGCCGCAGCAGATCGTGATTCGACCTTACGACGCCGGTACGATCAAAGAAATCGAAAAGGCGATTGTCGCGGGGGACCTGGTTTGAACCCGCAGAACGATGGACGCATCATCCGCCTGAACGTGCCGCCGCTTATCGACCGAAGTTCGCAAGAAAATGGTTTCGCGAATCAAGGAGCTGACCGAAGATGCAAGATCGCAATCCGCAATATTCGCCGCGATGCCAACAAAGCGGCCGATCACTGCTGAAAAGGACAAGGAGATCAGCGAAGACGATCGCGACAAGCTGAAAGAGGACGTCCAAGAGCTGACCAAAAAGTACGAGGCCAAAGCCAACGAATTGGCCAAGAACCGGGAAGCCGAAGTCAGCGAGAGCTAGGATGTCGGATTGTTGCTCGGTTGTCCCAACCGAGCGACCGAACAGATCTCGTTTGGGACAAGCGAGCAACAAGAACGCTTCGCCGGCCCAACAAAAAAAGTTCTTCCGCGAATTTAGTGGCTGATCTGTAACGATTGGGTGGCTGGTGGTCGAGCGTCAGCGAGCCCCCAGGTGCGAGCCAATGGAATTCCGGGGGCTCGCTGAAGCTCGACCGCCGGCCACCCTTTGAAGGCAATTTTCCATCTGCCACTCAAATTCCGGAAGAAACACAAAAAAACCCGTCTGCCGAGACCAAGGTGCATCTCGACAGACGGGGCTGTATCTCGCGCTATCACTAGGATGGGCGAGTGGGGGTGGCCATGCCGAAGCATCGGCCCGCCGACTTCAACTACGGGTTACCACCCCGTTGGCTAGTACAGCAATATTCCACTTGCTCACCTCCTTTCAAAACTTCGGTGTGACGATTCCCGACCCAGGTGCCAACCAGAAGGGGCCAGTCCTCGTACGGAAGGGGTCTTTCGCGACGCGTCATCGCGAACCGACAGGGCTATTATCTTTCCCGATCAACAATCTGGCAAGAGAAATTTCTGTCGTTCTGGTACGACGCCACCAGACACGCATGGGTTCGCGGCTCCGCAGAAAAACAGCCAATTCCCCTGATTCGTCAGGCGCTCGGCTTGTCGATTTCGTACAGCACGATGATCAGAATGTCGCTGGCGGCGAACGAATTCAGCGGGCCCGAGCCCACGTTCGGGTTGGCGGCCAGATTGCCTGTGATCGACAACACTCATGCACCACTCTTTCGCATCCAGCGATTGATTTGGTGTTCCATCTCTGAAATCTCAGTGTCGACACTCTTAAAGATTTTGACTTGTTGCATGAGTCGATCTTTCAATTGCGGGCAAACAGCATGTTCTGGAAAAGGACACTTTCGATCCAATGAGATCGTCTAACGGCAAGCCGCAGGCGACTGTGCCACGCAAACGCAGTCGCCTGCGGCTTGCCGTTAAACGATGGCCAGTCACCGATCACCGGATCCGTCATCAGGCAAATGCAGACAAGATTATCGCCCGAAGACTACCTTCTTGTCGACTCTTCGGTTTCAAATTCCGCGATCGGGCTGAGTACTGGTCTTGCTTGCTGCTGGGGTCTCCACAAACTCAATTCCACATCGTCGATGGTTGCCTCGCCCGCACCGATCAGCTCGAACATGACGTTGATTTCGCTATCCCGGAGCGACTGCCGGTACAAACGGACGGGGGTCCATTCGGATCGACCGCGTACCAGCACGCCCATTTCTTGGCCGCCGATGGTGTCGTAAACCAGCAAGCCTTGATGGGGACCACCGAACCCCAGCGTGCGAACCATGGCGTCGATACGGATTGCCGTGCCTGCGGGGACGATGACCCCCGGACTGCGGATTTGAATGACGGTTCCTTCGTAGCCGCCCGGCAATGCGTCATCGGCCAGCGGGGTCACGCGGGCCCGCAGGGCGCCCGGCCCTCGGTAGGTTCCGCGGTTGACGTGCATGACTTCGCTATTGGCTCGGCTGGCCATCCGCCGACCAAAGCTCCATCGGTTCGCTCCAATCAGTCTCGCATCATCAAGATTACCGGTGGTCAAGCGGTTCTTTCCCCAGCCTTCATCGCTCATCAGCGGTCGCCAAAAAATCTGGATCTCGGCCGCTCCGCAGTCCATCGGCGGACAACTGGTCGGACGAGGCCAATCGGGCATCAGTGCTTCGGCCAGCTGCCATTCACTGCGCAGCGCCCAGGCGTCGGCGCGGCGCGCCATCCGCAGACTTCCATCGGTGTCGCCGGCGCGGTACAGCGGTTCGGCGTCGGCCAGGGTGCGCTGGGCCACGTCAACCAGGTTCGTTGGCGCTGGCGATCCGAGGCTCGAGTGGTCGTGGCAGTGATCCAATTCTCGTTATTCCGCTCGACCAATTCACTTGCCAACTGCCAGCGGTCGAGTGCTGCTTGCCGCGCGAAACGTTGTGCCGATACACTCAGTTGGCCGCCCACGCTGGGGTCGCTGCTGAGCACAACGATTTCCGCCGCGTCGGGCGAGACGATCTGCAGGTGCGCGCCGGTCGATGTGCGTTGGGGGGTGATTCGTTCAGCTGAAAAGTGGGTCAAACGCCAGACAGTCTTTGCAGCATCGGCAGGCGTCAGCAGGATGTCGAGCGTCTCGCCATCACCCGCCAGGACTTCCGAACCGCGTGTGGAGATCGATGTCAGAATCAAGAAGTCGGTTCCGTCATTGGTCAGACGTGTGCAACGGTACGGCGCACCAACCACATCGGGGGCTGGTAACGGCGTCGCGGAAGCGACCCAAGGCGCAATCATCGCCACCATCCGATTGACGTAGCTAAGCGCCATCGATCGTTGATTATCGAACGGCGAACCGGAGGCGAGCGAACGGGTGGAGCGATACAGGATTGCGGCTGGCGTTGATTCAAGCGAACGCATCGTCTGCAACCACATCGAATGCCAGCGAAAGCCGGTCGCCCGAGGCGCACCGATCGAATCAGCGATCGCTTCGATCTGACCGACCATTGATTCGGCCGGCATGCTCAAGATTCCCACGGCGGTTTCGACCCGGTCGCCGACTTGTCGCCGAGTTGTCGGTCATCTGAGCAACTTCTTCGCCACCGCGGATGCCTCGTACTCGTGGCGGCAAGTCATCGATGATCGCATCCAGCAGCGGCGCGTAACTTCGCCAGGTTTCCGACGGTGCTCCCACCAACGGTCGCTGCCAAAGCGAGGGCCAGGCACGCAGTCGCTGGGATGTGATGGAGGTTTGATCGACTTGCCGACTATCGAGCGCCTCTCCCGATCCGACGTACCAACCGGCGACCGGCTCGAGCAACGGCTGAAGCGACGGATCGGGCGATGAGGGCGGCGGTGCGTAAAGCAGCATACGAGCGCGTATTGCCTCGCTCAAGATTGCTGCGTCGGGAGGCCCGGATAGCAGAACCGCATCGAATCCAAGCGATCGGACCCAGGAAAGAGGTTCTCCGTTGTGCTGTAGGATTCGCGTCACCTTGCCCAGCGGGAATGCGGATAGATGGCGTGTTGCGCTCGGCTGCGATCCGCTCGGTCTGTCGTCGGCAACACGACGAAGCAGTGCAGATTTCCGCGCATCACCACTGGAAAGGTTTCCACTGACGATGTCGTCGCCGACGGGAATCAATCCATCGACGCGAAGTTCGTCCATCCGTAGCGAACCGGTTCCCGGACCGCTGTAGGCATTGATCACGATCGCATCGACGTAGGGATCGCTCAGGTCGGCAGTACTTCCATACTCGCCTCGCAGCGTCACATTTTTCATTCGTAGCGGACGCTCAATCGCCCCGATGCCGATCGATGCGAATTCGCCCGGTGATTGATAGCTGGCGCCATAAACGACGACGGAAACCGGCCGATGCGTTTCTTGATCACGAAGGTAGGGATAGCGAACACGTAATCCGATGCTGGCCCCACGCCTCGCACTCATGACCGAGACGTTGGCGGTCAAGGCGTCGAGCGGACGGACCGGTTCGATTGGGTAAACCAAAAGTGCTTCCGTTCCATGCTTCGCGACGAAGGTGATCGACTCACAAGCACCACCGGATATCCCACCGTCGGCCAAGTGTCCTTGTGAGGTGACGCGGGCTTCGCAATCCGAAGTGTCGAGGTACCAGCGGGGCGGATGCACATCGAGCGAATCATAGATCTGGGCAAGAGCGGTCGACGCATAAAGCAGCCAGCCCAACGCGGCAAACTGCGCCAGTGAACGCACCGTTTGCCGAGTCGGTACATCCGACGGCGGTTTTCGCTCTGATGGAGTTTGCAAGGACATAGGTTGTTGACCCAGAAGTCTGACCACGGAACAATCGCTCTCACGCAGCCTCGGAACCGCACTGCGAACAAGTTCCCAGGCGAGCGCTGATCAGGGTGTGTGGTGAATGCGACGTGGCGTTGAAAAAAGTCCACAAGCTGTCGCAGGCCGCCACCAATGGCGTAAGGTCTTTCCATACCAAGATTTAGGGTTCCAGGCCAAGTCGAAAGCGCGTTGAGAAAATTCAACGTTGTGTTTTGACATCGGCCCCGTGCCAATCATCCTAAGTCTTTGGGGGGAAAGGAGTTTTGACCGCCTGGTGGAGTCCGCTGAGGGAGAGCGGCACCGCAGATGCAATGGAAGGCAATCAACCAACAAGCATCAACGCAGACCCCTCGGAGTGACCTGTATGCCGAAAACAATCGGATCCACCCACAAGCTGAACGACGAGACCCCCATCGAGCTTCAAGAGATGGCGAAGGCGATCAACGCACTTCCCGCTCGTTATCGAGATGCGGTCACTCCCGCTTTGCAGCGAGTGGTCGAGTGCAGCACCCGTCGACGCCGAATCCTGAATCTTGTCCAAGAAGCGCTCTCGCAATTGCGATTGGACATGAAGTACTTGATCTTCGATCTCGAAGCGACCCGCCGCGAGCGCGACGAGTACCGAGAGCAACTTGAAAAAGACCGCGGACTATAGACAGCAAAGGTCAAAGCAAGCGTCTGCGTCGAGCCATCATCGTGATGGTTCTGGCCGTCTCAGCCGCAATGATAATGAGCATCTTTTCCCGAATCGAAAACTGGAAGCGGGATTTTACGCTCAACTACGCAAAGCTCGATCCACAAGCCAGCGATCCGCTGCTACGCCCGCTCGTGGTGTCACAGTCGCCGGAACAGGTTGCCGGGCTGATCGAGCGATGGGTGGAAAAACACTCGAGATGGTCGATCGAGTCCCGCGATCAACAACAGGATGCAATCTTGATCCACTTGACGCGGCGGACTCTGGTCATGCGGTTTACCGATGACATTCACGTGCGTCTGGAGGCCGATGGCGGCGGAACGCGAATCGAGGCCGAAAGTCAATCACGGTTCGGCAAAGGTGACCTGGGCCAGAACCCACGGAATCTAAAAGAGCTACTCAGCGGACTCCGCGAAGATCTGTAGAATGTCGGCCTCTGGCCGCTCATTTCTCAGGAAACCGCCATGCCGAAGTACCGAAAACCGACCGATGTTCGCGTTGAGTCTGTCGCCATCCACTACTTGCCAGTGGAAATGCGTATGCCGCTGAAGTTCGGCGCCGAATCGGTCTCGTCGGTCAATTGCATCCGCGTTGCGGTCACCGTAAAAGACGAAAACGGGAAGACTGCGACTGGATGGGGTGAGACGCCGCTGTCGGTGACTTGGGCTTGGCCCAGCGCGTCGATGACATACGCCGAGCGATACGAGGCGATGGAGGAGTTTTGCTCTCTGCTCGCACAAGCCTGGGCGGACGCGGAGGCTGTCGGGCATCCGATCGAAATCGGTCATGCGTTTTTGAATGAGACTTTGCCAGGGATGCTGGATGACTTCAACTCCAGCCGCGGCGATCGGGCGATGCCGCACTTGGCTGCCCTGATCGCTGCCAGCGCATTCGACCTGGCGACCCATGATGCCTACGGCGTGTTGCACGACGTCGATGTCTATGACACTTATAACGATCAGTATCTGTCCGACGATCTGTCGCACTATCTTGACGCCGGACGACAAATCGGTGGGTTTCGCAGGTAAGTTTCCCTGCGATTATCTGGTTGACGAGGTGCCCACGGTGTTGCCGGTGTGGCATCTGGTCGGCGGGCTTGATCCATTGGACGAAGCTGACTTAACGGGTGGCGAGCCGGATGATGATTACCCCGTCACGTTGCGTCAGTGGATCGTTCGAGACGGACTCGATTGCCTGAAGATCAAGCTGCGCGGGAACGACCAGGAGTGGGACTACCAGCGACTGATCGATGTCGGCGAGATGTCGATCGAGTTGAAGGTGCGATCGCTGTCGGCTGACTTCAATTGCACCGTGACCGATCCGCAGTACGTCAATTCAATTCTCGATCGGTTGAAATCCGAGCGCCCCGATATCTTCGACATGATTCTGTATGTCGAGCAACCGTTTCCGTACGAACTGGAGAAGAATCAGATCGACGTGAGCAGCGTGTCGAAGCGTAAGCCGTTGTTCTTGGACGAGAGCGCGCACGATTGGAAATTCGTGGCCTTGGGTCGCAAGCTTGGATGGACCGGCGTGGCTTTGAAAACCTGCAAGACTCAAACCGGTGCGCTGCTGAGTCTCTGTTGGGCGAAGGCTCACGGGATGCCGCTGATGGTGCAGGACCTGACCAACCCGATGTTGGCGCAAATCCCGCATGTCCGTCTGGCGGCTCACGCCGGCACGATCATGGGTGTGGAATCCAATGGGATGCAGTTCTATCCAGCAGCTTCGGCGCCGGAAGAAAAGGTTCATCCGGGGATTTATCGTCGCCGCGATGGTCAACTCGATCTGACGAGCATCGCCGGCCCCGGTTTCGGGTACCGCGTCAGCGAAATCCGACGCGAGATCGGCAAAGCGAGCGTGTTTGCGCGGAGGTAGTTGTGTCGCCGCAATCGTTTAACGGTAAGCCGCAGGCGACTGCGAAGGGCGACGCAGTCGCCTGCGGCTTGCCGTTAAACGATGGAGACTCGCGTGGGATCGAATGCTTGACTTGATAGAAGTCGATTCGAAAAACGACGCAGCTTACGTAGACTCGCGGATACTCAGACAGCGTTGTTTGGCGACGATGATGTGATCCAACACGCTGATCCCGAGCAACTTACCTGCTTCGGTCAGTTGCTCGGTCACTTGATGGTCTTCGCGACTCGGCGTCGGATCACCGCTGGGGTGGTTGTGAATCAAAAGGATTGCCGAGGCCGCATCGCGGATGGCGGGACGGAAGACTTCGCGCGGATGAACCAGGCTGGCGTCGAGCGTACCCACGGTGATGCAGTGCGGATGGATCGGTTTGTGTTTGGTGTCGAGTGTGACTATGTGAAATTCTTCTTGCACTCCGTCGGCAGCCAAACGCGCAAACTCGTTGGCACAGTATTCAATCGCTTCTCTGGTGCTAGTGATCTTGACGCTCGCCTCGATCTGATGTGCCTCCATTCGTGCGATCCGTCGACCAAGTTCGATTCCGGCCATGATCTGTGCGTAGCTGGATTGCGTTGCGGCAGGGCTGATCTGCTTTAGCTCTGCGGGGCTGCATTTGGGAAGGTCGTGGAGCCGCGAGGAAAAGCGATTGGCGATTCGCTGGGCACCAACGACCGCGGACTCTTTCGGTACGCCAACGCGAATCAAAATCGCCAACAAGTCCGCCTCGCTGAGAGACTTCGCGCCTTCACGCAGCAACCGTTCACGAGGACGCTGCTTCTCGGGCGTTTCTTTGACCTGAACGCCGTGAATCTGCCGGTCAATCCATTCGCCTGGCTGGAAAGCCGTCCTGGGGGCAACCCAGCGATATCGAATCTGCTGTTCGACCTTGCATTCCTGCAGAACTCCATCGCGCACCAGGTTGCCCAAGGTGAGAGTCACGTAGGACGGTGTCGACTCCGAGCAATGTTGTTTCGCGTCGGCGGACGTGAAATCGTCCAGGTCAATCAACGGCTGGAGGACAGATTCCAAACGCTTTCGTCGTTGTTCGCTCACAGTATGCCCCTTCAACAAGATTGTCGAAGTGAGCAATTTACCACGCGGCGAAGTTCATTTGCTACTGGATCGTGTATTCCGCCAGGTGGCTGTTGGTTTCCGCGAACTTTGCCAGCTGCGCTTTGTAGTCAACGTTCGAAGCGGGCACCTTGAATGAGCACGTCCTGCCAGGGATGTCGGTTTGGATATCACTGACGCCAGCGATTTTGGCCAAGTCGCCTCGGACCGAGGCGGCACAGGCACTTCAGAACATGTTCGGGACTTTCAGGCTGACGAACGTCATTGACGTGTCGCTGTTCTCGGTTTGCATTGTGGCTGTCGATTCTGCCGCGGCGGGTGCGTCGACGACAGGGGCAACTTTGCCCGAGCATCCAACGGCAGCTAGCAGAGCGAACTGACAGACGATCGAGGATCGTTTCATGGTCTGACTCCAAGGGAGAGATGGTGAAGGTTGACTGCGAACATTGTATCCAGACGATCAAGGGGAAGTCGATGGAGGAAGGCTATTCCTCTTCGACCAGACAAAACAGGTGTTTTTCGCCTCGCAGAAACATCTCGTTACCAACGATCGCGGGTGACGCGTCGATCGTCTCGCCAAGCCGGTTCGTGGCCAACACCTCAAGACGCTCCGCATGGCGAATCACCACGGTCGTCCCCTCGCGGCTGGTGATGTAGATCCGGTCGGCAGCCGCAACGGGGGACGCGTAAATCCGATTGATCCCGTTGATCCGAGTCTGCTCGATCAGTGTTTCACCAGTCTTTGCGTCGACCGACGTCAGAATGTTGCTGAGAGACTTCGTGAAGTAGAGTTGTCCTTTGTAAAGCACCGGCGACGCCACGTAGGGCGCCGCGTCGTCTCGTGACCACAACACGCTATCGGAGTTCGTCACGTCTCCTTCGGCGTCCAATGAGATCGCGTAGGCCGCATTGCCGCGGTATCCGGTCATGCAATAGGCGACTCCCTCGGTGACCAGCGGCGCGGGAATTGGGTTGGAGACCTGGCCACCGCATTGCCAAATCAGCTTGCCTGTTTCCAGGTCGTAACTTCGCACGGTGCTGCCGTTGGTGATGATCTGGGTCTTGCCGCCGTGATCGACAATCCGAGGCGTCGACCACGTGGTCGGTTCATCCCGATCCACCTGCCATTTCACCTGACCTGTCTGTGCGTCGAGCGCTGCCAATGAACGACTGGTCCTCGTGGTCCCATTGAATGACCAGGACTCCGGCGTGCAATGCCGGCGAGGTCGCTTCGCCGAAACCGCGTCGCGTCCGCATCTGTCCCAGGTCACGCTTCCATATCGGACGTCCGTTGAAATCGAAACAGAAAATGCCGTGCGAACCAAAGGAAACAAAAACGTGCTTCCCGTCAGTGACTGGCGAAGACGAAGCGTAGGTATTGGTGGTGTGACCTGGTTCATGCGGAACCCGTTCGACGGCGATGGATCGCCATCTCTCCGCACCCGTTGCCCGGTCGTAACAGAGCAACACGAATTGGTGGAAATGCGTGGGCTGCGGACCGGTCCCAAATTGAAATTGCTCGGCGGCAGGCGATGGCTTCTGCGAACGATCCTGGCGATCGGTGGGGACCGCGGTTAGCACGAAGACGCTGTCCTCCCAAATGATCGGAGTCGAGCTTCCTTTGCCAGGTATCTCGACTTTCCATTTGATGTTGTTGTCCTCTCCCCAATGAATCGGCGGCTCAGCGGTGGATGACGATCCGTCCGCGTTGGGCCCGCGCCAGCGATGCCAGTTTTCAGCGTCGGCACGACAGGCGGTCATCGCCAACAACAATGCGATCGCCTGACACGAAAGACTCGCTCGACTCATTCGCTTTGTTCCCACGACGTGGCGGCGTGTTTGCGTACTTCGGCGGCGGTCGTCTGATTCGACGTTGCCAGTGCGCGTGCGTCGTCGTCCTCGATCGTAAAGCGAGACTGTCCACTGGGCAGGGTGACCACTTTGCCGCGAACCGGACCGAACTTCGTCTCGACGACCGTGCTGTGTCGACTCAGCTTGTGACGGTCGACCATGTGCCGGCGAACACCAATCGATGTCGAGTGCTCGAAGATGATTCCTTCCAACATCGCTATCCTTGACGCTGTCGCAACGACGGTCAGCAACACGCCGGCACGTCCTTTCTTCATCGTGCACGGGGTCTGAAAGACATCGAGCGCCCCGGCGGTCAACAGGCGATCGGCACAATCCGCCAATTGCTCAGGGGTCGAATCGTCCACATTTGACTCCATCACTACTACACGATCGGACTCGATGTGGCGGCCCAGAGAAACATCGTCATCGACCAACTCGCCCAGCAACACACGCAGCACGTTTGCCTGGCCCTCCAGATCTTTGTTGCCCGCGCCGTAGCCGACGCCTGCTGTAATCATGGAAGGAACAGGGCCGAAACTGCGGGCACACGACTTCAAGATGGCAGCCCCCGTCGGCGTGGTCAGTTCCGCTTCGATATCCGATTCCGCGATCGGAATTCCACACAGCAATTCGGCGGTCGCCGGTGCCGGCACAGCGACTCGGCCATGAGCGATCGTGATCGATCCGCAACCGGTGGGAACTGGCGAAGCAATGACCGCATCGATACCCAGTGCATGCATCGCGACCGCGGATCCGACGATATCGGCAATCGAATCGATGGCCCCGACCTCATGAAAATGGACTTTCTCGATTGTCGTGCCGTGCACCTTTGCCTCGGCCTCGGCGACGTGGCGAAAGATTCGATGAGCGATCGCTTTGGCTGCCGGATCGATCTCGCTGGATCTGTCGATCATCTCTGTGATGTGGTGAAGATGCCGATGAGCGTGCTCGGGGGGATGCTCGATCCTGACGGAAATGGCACGGAAGCCACACTTTTTCACGGTTTCGCTGGTGATCGACACATCGGGCAAACCCATCGATTGAACGGCAGATTCGATCGCTGCCGTCTCGACCCCCAGATCAACTAGAGCCCCCAGCGTCATATCGCCGCTGATTCCGCTGAGACAGTCAAAGTAGGCGATTCGGGCCATTTTCGAGGTTTCCTGGTGGTGGTTGGCGTTGAAGGATTCTGGCGAGTCGCTATACTCCGCTCCTTCACAACATCTCAAATAACAACCTATACGATACGTCCGGCGAGATCGATCCGATGAAAGTTGTCAGCAGCATTGGCGCGTTGAAGTACCGCCATCCCGATTGCCAAGTCGTGAAGCGACGTGGCCGAATCTACGTGATTTGCAAGAGCAATCCAAAGTTTAAGGTGCGCCAAGGCGGAGCCAAAGTCAAAAAGACCCGCCGCTAAGCATCGTGCGGCAAATAACTGTCGCGAATTCAAAGTAGCCATCACGCTCCGTCGTGATGATGGCCGGAAATACAGGATAGTTATTTCCCGCACGATGCTAACAGCGTTTCCATGTTTCAGGATTCGCGACCGGTCCAACAACGCCGGTCGTTTTTTATGCGCCGATCTGACTTTTAACTTCGTTTCAACCAGAACCGCCATGGCTACGTCGAACCTTCGCTCCGTCTTTCTCTTGGCATGCGTGTTTTTTCTCGGTTGCCAAAAAACACTGCTCCCGCCTGCTCCGACGACCGGACGGGGCACAGGCACCGTCACAATTGAAATCGAAAGCGATGATGACACGGCAACTTTTGAGATCAAAGACGTCGCTGCGGGAACGACGCTCGAGTCGCTGATGCGATCGATCGATCAGGTTCCGGTGTCAATTCAGGGTTCTGGATTGACGGCCTTTGTCGACGGCATTGACGACCGATCAACCAGTGGCAGCGAGGGCTGGACATTCAAAGTCGATGGCGAGTTCGCGAACGAGGGAATCGGTAGCATCACTCTAACGCCCCCAACCACGATCACATGGTCCTACGGCGACGCCAGCGATTTCGCGGCCGAATAGTTGTGCCCTTCGCTGCATAGCCCGTCCTTGTTCGCAGCAACCGCATTCATGCGGTTATTCCCACAAACACCAGATCAATCGAGTTACTACGAACTGACGGTCGCGCCTAATATTCCGGATCAAAGACGCTCAATGGCGCCATCGTCTTTTCATGCTGCTCTGCGTTCGGCGTTTTCGTGCTGACCAGCGTTGGCTCGACCGATCGGTCGACCTCTTGCCAGTTGGCTTTGGTTGGCGAACGCAGAGACGCGAGGAACGCAATCACGCTTTTGCGATCCTCACGTGTGAGTGTGCGGTACTTGGTTGCCGCCTCGGAGGCCTCCCCACCGTGCCAGCGAATTGCCGCGTCCAACGTCGCCGCTCTTCCATCATGAAGATAGGGCGCCGAGTCGGCGACTCCCCACAGCGGCGGAGTTCGCCACTCACGCTGCAATGAATCCCAAGTCACCGGCAACGCCATGACGGCTTCACTGGGCAGCTTTCCGCGGGGGAACCGTGGCTCCAATGGACGTGGCAGCGGATAGGGCATCGGAGGAGACGTGTTGCTGTAGTAGCTGCCGATCGACGCGCGCGAACCGATCGGCTCCCGATTCGGAGGAAACGTGGGGATGCGAATACGCGACGCAAGCTTTGTCGACGGACCGGCTGGTGCGGGCGAGGGTGCTTGCAGCAACTCACCCATGTCATGCAGCAGCAAATCGCTAAAGATTCCGCGCGCAGGACTGATATGCTCCACATGGCAGTTGTTGCAGCCAATCTTCATAAACAACTCCTTCCCCTCGCGAGCCAACATCGCGTGCTCGGGCAGTCGGGTCTGTTGTTGTGGCTCGGGAAGTGAACGCACGTAGCTGGTCAGTGCCGAGACCTCCTGTTGATTCATATCCAAGCCCAGACTGACGTAGGAGGCGTCGGCCAGGTCGGCCGACTGTGGCGTCGTGCCAACTTGTAAGCCGAGTTCGCCCGCACATGCACCGCGCACGAATCCGTCCAAGGTTGGCGTTTGAGCTCGCCAACCGAACTTGCCAGCGCCTAGCCGCCCTGTCACGGCACCGTTGGTTCGTCGTGCCTGCGTGCGGGCAATCAGCCTCAAACGTGAAACGTCGATCCTGTCAATCAATCCGAGTCCATGTAGCGGCGGTGAGTTGCGTTGGCTTAGATAGAAGTCAATTTGACCGACACGTCCTGCCAAGACTGGATTCTCCGCGACTGCCTCGACCGTCCTGTGACTTGACTTAAACCACTGGTCTGCGGCACCGCCATAAACATGCTTGCCAATGCCCTCGCGAATTCCATCGTAGAAGGGTCGGCTCGACTTCTCGTGAACCACGACATCCAGCGATACCACTCCCGCCGGAGATAGCACGCCGGGGTAGAGGTCCAGCAATGCTCGTCGAGACTTTTGTCCGCCCTCATCTCCTGCAACGATCCAATTGTTTCGCGGATCAAGCGTCAACAGCGTCACGTTGCGGTCGATGCCTGCGCCGCCACCACCGACATGACAACTCTCGCAGGACGTCGCGTTGAACATCGGGCCAAGTCCGTCGCCCGGAAGCTGTTTCAAAAGTGCTGTGTATTCGTCACGATTCATTTCACCCCGGTCAGGAATCACCGGTGGCTCATGAACCCACTCGCGTTGGAACAGTTCTTTGCCCTTGTGACTCCACCGACCTTCGCTGGCGAACAGATAGCCGCCACAAAGAATAGGAAGGATCACGGCCAAGATTAGCAACAGCCCCTGACGGAGACCACGTAATTTGAACGCTCGAGCCATGAGATCTGCTCCCCATAAGAAAAGAGAGAGAGTTCGGAGAGTGACGAGGTCATTCGTTATGACGTTTTTTCGCCCGCGAAGCAAATCTTTTTAAAAAACACTGGCCTCGCCCGGCAACTCATATTGATGTCACTCACGGAGTAGGAGGGCAGCAGTTCCCGGATTACAGGAAAAACCGATCATTTTTCGTTTCACGGCAAGCCGCAGGCGTTTTTTCCTGCCCAAACTGAGTCGCCTGCGGCTTGCCGTTAAACGATTTCGTTGGATCGACGGTGAGATACCCGCGGTATTGCGGCTCAACGCAGTCGCGAATCTGACTTGCCGCTGTGAGCCGTGATGCGTATATCCATTTGATCGGATCTAGTTTGTGCGAACTTTTCAGGTTACCCAATGTCTCGATTTTTGCTCGGAATGGTTACAGGCGCCGTTTTGCTTTTTGTCGCGATGCACTACCACGTTGTTCGCGGGAACGATGGCGTGTTTCTGGTCACCAAGATCAGCAATAACCTGTCGGACGTTTATGTGGACACCCGCGAGTTTGGGCTGAGCGATTGGCAGAACCATAAACCGTTGGCTGCGGCGGTCATGCAAAGTGACCAGTCCCATTTGTTGGGAGATTCTTCGTTGAATTCATTTCGCGACTCAATGCAGGGCTTGGTTGACGGACTCTTCAGCAATCGTTAATTGCTCGCTGCGATTCACACTCGGCGACAACTCTTCGAGAGACAGCAGCGTGCTTTCGCAATCTTTTTCGCGGCGCCGCTCGGCGTAACCGTCATGCGCCTCACGTTCGCTGTGCGGGGCAGCACTGCATCGCTATGCATGACTGGATTGCTGCGAACGATTGATTCGCCACGCAACATCGCTTCGCTGTGCAGCATCGCGCCACAACTTGCGACGCGCCCAAATGCGAATCCGATCGAGTCTCGCTTGGGAAAACGCCGATGCGATTGTTAGGCATGTTTGAAAAAGGAGTCTGACCTTTTCCGAGAGAACTTGCGGAGGGTCAGACCCCTTTTTCAAACACGTTCCTAGATCGGCCTCCCAGTCCAAAGAGGCCTTCGATGCTCCCGTGACAATGCCTTCCTCCCGCTGGCACGAAGGAATTCAGAAACTCATGTCGCTCTACCGTAACCGATATTTTTTCGTTGGGGTCTTGCTGATTCTTCTCGGCGTTCAGTTTCGGATGGTTCATTCGTTCGTACTCAATGAGCCTACCACCCGCGTTTTGGCTCGATTTACCAAGAGCACACCGGTGGCCGACAACTCAGGCATGTCCTCGATGTTGATGCAGGTCTATCCAAATCCCACCAAACGCATTGAGCCGCCTCGGTGGATCGGACTGGCGATGATCACGGTTGGCGCGATTATCAGTTTCCACGCGGTCGCAATCCCGCGGCACGGCTCGGAGTAAGTGTTATGAAGGCAACCCGCCGGTCACCAATTGCAAACCAACTCAACCAAACCACCACCATCAACTACACCTGATATCCCGAGCCACCACTTCCCTCGGATATCAAATGATCGGTCGCGTGCGGACCGCCCCTCCCATCCGCACGCGACTGATCATCCCTATCATCAAGAGTATGTCACCGTGTTCCCGGCCAGCATGGAAGCCGTCGTCCGCGGAGCTGTTTCGAGTTCACTGAAACTGTTTCCTTTACCGGCAATTCGTCCATGCTATTGATGCTATTGATCTTCTGGTTGGCGCGGTCACCGATGCGACTTGCCGCTGGTCGGATCGCGCTCATTGTTGCGATCCTCGCCGCCATCATGATTTCTTGTGGCACGCAGGGCACCACTGCAATTGCCGAGGAGCGACTGGAACGCGGCAAGGGAGCAGCGAAGTTTGAGCCGGCTGCCAAAGTCAAACTCAACGCCGATCTCCTCCGCGAAGGAACCTTGATTCCACCAACGGTGGGACGGATCGTGTTGCTGGGCCGACGCTGGGCATTCATTCCAGTCAGCGCGGAGCCCGAGACGAACGACGATCTGGTCACGTCCGGGGCGGACCGAGTCGTCTCCTCCATGGTCAGCTTCACCAGGAAATCACATCCCGTGCGTTTGGGAGCAGCCACCACATCGGTTTCAGCTTCACCCTATGCAAACGAGAGTACAACACTTGTCGGCACAGCATCATCCAAGGGTGAAAAAGTTCAGTCGGTCTTGCCCCAGGTTCTGCTGGTTGAGAATCTAATGCTGCAGCGGATTGCCGAGGCGATTCGTGCGGACGGTTCGGACGACCGTTGGGCCGTCTCCGGCGAAGTGACGGAGTACTATAACGAGAATCAATTGTTGATTCGCACGGCTCAGCGAGCTGGCTCGAATTGATTCGATTCGTCAGGCCGCGGATCCAATCCCCGCTGGGCGGTTTCCTCGCCAGCCGTAGCGAGGTAGCTGCTTTTCCCGCTCGCGCGAGCTTGAGTGTTTGGTTGTGTTTGTGTGTTTGATGAAAGGCGACACTCTGAGCGACGCAGCTGCTAGTGCGTGAGCGCGTAGAACAGGATGTTGATCGTGACCGCGTAAGACTTGATCGAGAATCGTTCGAAGAACTCTTCTGATTCACCCTCGCGTTCCCAGCCATCGGCGATATCGGTGTTGTGCGTGGCCACTGCCAGCAAGTTGTCAGCCGTGTCAAACAGCCCCATGAAATGAACGGTCTTGACTCCGACGTCACCGCCACTGGGATAACGATGCACCTGTGGAGGATCCCACGACAGCCCCGATTGCTGATAAAAAACGCGTGCAGGAACCTGAGGACATGCCTTCAGCGGATAGACGATCGTCAGAATCGGATGGTCCTCCGGTATCGCTCGCCACGTCCAGCCTGGTCGCAATGTACCGACATTGCGTGCGAAGTTGCTCCATTCGGCCTGCCCCCAAAAATCGTCAACCCAGAGGAACCCGCCCGATTCCAGATACCTCTCCAGCGATGACCGCTCATCGGCTGACAACCGTTGCCATCCAACGTCGCTCATAAAAATGAACGGATGGTCCAACAGTTCTTTATCGGTCAGCCGCAACACAATCGGCTCCGGATTCACGCGCATCGACGTCAGTTCGGTCAGCCGAATGATCAAATTCTGTTCGGCACGCGGGTAATCTGTCTCCCAGCGTTCCCAGTCACGACCTTCGTACCGATACCACGATTCACCAAATCCGCCCGTGCTGTCGTACTTGATGCGGACAAAAGTGAACGCATCCGCATCAGCAGGAGTTTTCGATGCCGGCCTGTTGGAATCGGCAAGCAAATGCCGTAGGCAAAGACAGCCAAAAATCAGCAGGCTAGCTGCGGCCAGGCTTCGAAGAAATGAGGTTGGGAACATGCCGTCAGTCTAGTGCTTTGTCACGACTAAGAATGAAGGTTCAATTTGTTTCGGGAAAAGGGGTCAGGTACCAAGAGTGCGAAGCACCCGAAGGGCCGTTCCGGCTTTTGGTACCCGAACCCTTTTCCCGGCCAACCCCAAAATCAAGCTTTGACAAAGCACTCGCAAGATCGATTGCATCGGGCGAATTCCGATCAACGCCGCAGCAGTTGTTCGCACCGCAGCAAAGCTCGTCCGTTGTGATAGGCGCCCTGCCACATGCTGGTCCGCGAACGCGATTGGCCCAAACTGCCGTCTTCGTTCAACGTTGCCCACCAACCGCCCTGGTCGGCGATTTGCTTCTGCTCGATGAAGTCAAGCGTCTCGGCGAAGTACCGATAATACGCTGAATCGCCAGTCAGTTTCTCCATCGTCAGCATCGAGACGAGCGCCTCTGACTGTGTCCACCACTCCTTCTTACGGTCATCGGCTTGTTTGCCGAGCGGCCCGGTGTAGAAGAAACCGTGGTGCTTGGCATCGTAGCCGTATTCGAGGGAGTAATCAACGATCTCCTTTGCCCACGGTATCAATGTTTTGGGATCACTGCCGAGCCCATCGGCCGCGTCCAAAACCAGCCACGCGCATTCGACATCATGCCCATAACTGGCTCGCAAATTGCGTTCAGTCTTGAGCATTGTCCAGTCCGGAGTCCAGCCATCAATATTGCAGGGATATTCGGGATGCCGGACCTTGTCGACGTTGATGTCGATTAGCTCCGCCAATCGCTTGCCAACAAGTTCGTCATCCGTTTCACGGTACAGCTGTGCAAAAGCTTCCAGCAAGTGCAGATGCGAGTTGTAGGTCTTCGTCCCAATCGCTCCGATGTAACCCGATTCCTTTGGATCGGTGACCGCAGTCCAGTCGGCATAGAAGAACTCATTGTAGCCTCCATTTGTCTTGTCGTGAGAGTGTTTTTCGAGCGTTTGAAACAGCTTCATCGCCAACTGCAATGACTCGCGCTGTCCGGTAGCCCGGTGATACTCGACCAGGGCGTAGATCACAAAAGCACTCGGATAGACATGCTTACGGGCATCGATAACATCGCCGGTTGGCGAGACCTTGGTGAAATACCCTCCATGGCTTTCATCAAAGAACTTGTCTCGCAAAAACTCGTACCCCGTCTTCGCCGCCGCGCGAGTCTCGTCTGCTCGAATGCCGGCAACGGCTAGGGTGCTGAAGAACCAGAGCTGGCGAGCTTGCAGTGTTAGAAACTTTTCGCCCGAGACGAATCGACCGCCCGCATCAATCACTTCCAAATAGCCGCCATTCTCGCGATCGATACTGTGCGGCAAATAGAAGTCGATGACCGACGAATCGAGCAATCGGCGGCATCGATCTGCCTGAGCCTGCCGCGACAAAGTCGCCTCCACGTCGGGCGACTTCGTGACCGTGGAATCTTGACCAGCGACCACGAGCGGGAACAGCAAAGTCAACAGCCAAGCAGCGCGGGTGTTCATCATTGGATCGAGTCTTTTTGTACTTGGTCACGGCTTGGTTTTGCGAACAGAATGAAACTCGACACGATCCCGATGGCGACGGCAACCGACAAGGCAGTCGTGGCAACCGACGAAAGTCCCAGGTCCAGCGCGGAGATGCCAAATGCCGCCAACCCAGCGATCGCAACCGCAGTCAACGCTTCGCCTGCGATGACTCCAGACGAAAACAGCACGCCTCGATGCAAAACTCGATCGTGGTTTTCAGTGGCCACACCGCGTGAATGGAAGTGCGCGATCAGGCCTCCGATCAAGATTGGCGTCGCCAATCCAAATGGCAGGTACATGCCCACCGCGATCGGCATCAGGTGCGCCCGCTGTTTCGATCCACTTGCCTGCAGCATCGCATCGATGACCAAGATCACGACGCCCAAGCCGACGCCGATTCCAATCATCCCCCACGGCAATTCGCCTTCACCGGAAAACCCCCGCGCCAAACTGGCAAACAGGCTCGCCTGCGGAGCGGAAAGTTTTTCGCCGCCGATTCCGCCGGGCGTGTAGTCGTGCAGTAAAGTCAAAACCGGTGCCATCACAAATGCCGCCACGAAGACGCCGCCAATCTGCATCGTCTGTTGACGAAACGGTGCCGCACCGACAAGCGAGCCGGTTTTCAAGTCGTTGCATACATCACCGGCTGTGCAGGCGACGCAGCAAACGATGGCGGCGACACCCAACGTTGCGACCATCGCTTGGACTCCCGAGTAATTGAACAACCACAGCATGCCGCCCGAAACGAGCACGGCGGTGATGGTCATCCCCGAGACGGGACTGTTCGAGTTGCCGACCAGTCCCACAATGTAACTGGCGACCGCCGTGAAAAAGAACCCCATGACAAGCATCACGACAGTTGATAACGCAGTGAGCCCAACTGCCCCGGTGAACCGATAATTGATCACGATCAGGATTGCGACGCACAAACAGCCGATCGCGAGAATCACTTTGGTCGGTATGTCGCGAGCCGTGGTTGAGACAATCTCCTTCGAGGTCTTCAAACCATTGCGAAGCTCTCGAATTGCCGCTATCAGGCCAGCCCGAACGGAGAACAACGAACTGATCCCACCCATCACCATCGCACCGACACCAACGTATCGAATCTGGCTGCTCCAAATTCCGTAGGCGGCCGAAACAGGATCGGACGTGTCATCGGCGCCGCCGTAAAGTGGAATTCCAATCAGCCACCCCAATGCGCCGCCGATGAAGATCAACACGGCCACATTCAGACGCACGATAAACCCAACCGCGACCAGCATCGGCGACAAGTCACCACCAAAGTAAAAAATCCGACCACCCACGCTGCGCGCGATTTCTAACGTATCCAGCAGCAAGCCCATCAGCCCGCCCGCGACTTTGAACAGCAATCCAACGGCCCCGCCGGCGATCAAGCTGGTCGCTGCACGATGATCGGCATGTCCGCTGTCGCCGGCTTCCAACACCGCCGCGCACGCGACACCTTCCGGGTAGGGTAAGTCATCATTGTCGACGACAAACACGCGGCGCATCGGAATCATGAACAGAATCCCCAGCAAGCCGCCCGACAGTGCGACCAGCGATACAATCCAGAAGTCAAATGATTGCCAATGGCCGATCAGAATCAGCGCGGGCATCGTAAAGATGATTCCCGCGGCCAGAGATTCACCAGCGGAGGCACAAGTCTGAACCTGGTTCGCCTCCAGGATACTGGAGTCCTTAAAGAACAACCGGAACAGCAACATCGCCATCACGGCCGCGGGGATCGAAGCCGAAACGGTCATGCCCGCTTTCAATCCAACGTAAACGTTGGCCGCACCCATCACGACCGAAAGCACAAGCCCCAAAACGACAGCGCGGATCGTCAGTTCCTTCGGCGAAGACTCTGCTGTTGGTGAATGGTCTGACATCGATCCGCAATCAGTGGGCAGTGGGCAGTGGGCAGTGGGCAGTGGGCAGTGGGCAGTGGGCAGTGGGCAGTGGGCAGTGGGCAGTGAACGGTTGACGGAATGAGCAAGTGCGGCGGCCAAGTGAACCACCTGGCAGGCAGCTCCGCCAGCATATCAAGTTTCTGTCGATGCAGCGCAATGCATCCATGTTCGTCGTGACCGCTGGACCCGATGAATCGGGTTACTACGAACTGACGCGATGCTACGAACTGACCCGACCAAGCGTGTTGACTTCGAGCTTAGGGGATGACCGTCCACTGCACCGTGCTGGTGCCCCACGAATTGTCGTACAACGAAACAGGTCGACGTCGCGCCGGCGTGTGCGGAAGTAGGCGTCTTGCAGCAATAATTCCTCAAGCGATGAACGTTCACGCAATGCCCGCACCTTGGGAAGTGCGTTCTGCTTGAGTGTATAGAAGTGATTCGGTTCCCGAGTCGCCAAGACAACCGTGGTCCGCTCACCGAAACTGTATGGCGGTTCGCCATTGCAAGCGAACGGTCCCTCGTCTCGCGACTTGCCCGGGCCCAGCATTGCATCGGAGAGTCCCTGAATGCCTTTTCCATCCTGGTAAGGAAAGACTTGTTCGATTCCCATGTCCGAATTGATATGTAAGACGGAAATGTAGACCGGCTCGCCCGAGCTTTCTTGGTTGGTAATTCGATATTTGTAGATGTCGCCTGTCTTCATTTCCAGCGGTGCGGGCAGACGCTCGGCGTCCTGATCACTGGGCGGCCAAGGAACGGTTTTATAAAAGTTGGTTGGGTCGGGCACGCGGAGCAGCTCAATCTTCACGTCAATCCCCTTCTTGCCGCCGCTGTTGCGAAGGTTTGCGATCCTCAGCAAGTTTCTTGCTCGCGTGACATGGCGAATGCTCGACTGCAGTTCGTCAACGATTTCTTCCGAGTTCAGATCGAATGGTCCCCAACCACCACGCAGTGGATTCGTTTGCGAATCGGGTTGGAGATCCTCGTCCAGCGTCAGCAACGGCTTGCCCGTGCTTGGAAAAAGCGCCGCACGTGCATCGGCGATTTTCAGCAGCAGATCGGCTGGCTGGTCATCTTCGACCACCGTCAGCCACTCCGACTCGTTCTGTTTACGAATCGTTTGCAATGCCGTGCGGATGCCCTCCGATACCTGCGGGTCAGAGAGCTTCAGGGCAACGGCTTCCTGCCCCGCCCGGACGACCTTCAAACGCAGGTCAAAATCGTCTCGCCCGTGAAATCGCTCCACCGCGTAACCCGTTTTGAAATCGCGGGGCAACCGCTGTTTGCTGGTTTGGTCGCCGTTCCAGGTCACGAAGTTTGCCTTGCAGGCCGATCCGTCGACCTGTTCAATTTCGATCCAACCAAGCGAATCTCCTTGCGTTTGGGAGATGTCCGTGGGTGGATCCAAGACAACTTGATCGGGTGCTGCGTAGATCTCGAAAATGGAACCCTTGGTCATTCCGTGAAAGGCACCGGCTAGCAAGACGGTTGCTGAGCCGTCGGCACGGACCTCCCAGTAACGTGAGCGAGGTTTCCCGATCGATCCAAGCACCGAACTCTCGAAAAACTCGGACGATCCTTCCAGCTGCGGGACCGGCGCGTTGTAAGAGACGCTTCGATCTTGACGATAGCGCGCGGCGATCGCGTCTCGCAAAATGCCGTAAGTACAATCGGCCAGCTTTTCTTGTTCGTTGATGACTTGGGTCAGAAATCGTGTCAACAATCCATATTTGTTTTCGCCATCGCTGTACTCCGGTTCCAATTCCTTGTCGCGGCAAGCGTACAGCGCGATCACGCCATCGGGCAATGTTTTGATGTTCCGAGGAAGCTCGCTGGAAGTCGCTGCAACATTGCGATCGAGTTTTCGATATCGGGTCAGACCGGGCGTACCGGCTTTGTGCATCCCACGAGTTCCGGTGCCGCTGTGACAGCAATCCAGCACCATCCACAGGTGTGCTTTCCCGTCATCGCACAATTGATGTGCGAAATCATTCAGCTCGTCGTCACGGATGTCGGCACTGCCGCCCTGCTTGGTCGCGTCCGAGGGAACCAACGTCTCATCCAAACCATCGGGCTCGTCGCGGTTCTCGTCTTCCTGGTCAGGAAGCTGAGCCCCGTGACCGCTGAAATGAAACACGACTTGAGCTTGCGGCGAATCGTCGGGTAGTTTTGACACCTCGCTGACAATGTTTTGGAGGCCCGCGCGAATCGCATCTCCTGTGGCATGCTGGCCCGTCAAGGTCGTGATTTGGCTCTCGTCAAACGCAAACCGCGAGGTCAAGATCTCCTTCATCAGCGACACGTCGTTGATGCTCCCCTCCAGTTGCTCGGCTGCGGATAGCTGCGGGTACTCGCTGACTCCGATCAACAAGGCAAACCGAGGCTTTGTTTCCTGGGCCAACGTTACAGCTGTCATCATCCACCACATCACGATCCCTGTGATCGGCAGTCGCCAACTTCGCGGGGGACAGTTCATCACTTGCATCACTCCATCTTATCGCGAGGCGATCTTGGAGTGCCCGCCACCGCTGCAGGTATAAACCGCCCAAAAATAGGGGTGAATCCACGGGTCACTGGGGCCTGCTTCCTTTCGCTTTTGCAGGAATTCCCGTTGGGCATCGGCGAGCGACCGACTGATCGACTCGCCAGCTTTGAAGTGAGTCATGGTTGACTTAATTAACTCCGGAGCTGTGTCGTCATAGACATCCCACAGCCCGGAAATGATCGATTTCGCACCCGATTGCAGGATCGCTCGCTGCAGACCGAACAAGTCGTCACCCGGCAGCGGAGAACGGTCCGCCAGGCCGGAGTAACAGGCACTCAAGACAACGACGTCCGACGCAATCGGCAGTTTAAAAAGTTCCAGAGCGGTCAATCGTCCATCATCAGCTCCACCAGAATTGCAAAGCAGGAAGCTAGTCAACGGTCGGTCGGCTTCGTTTTGCCCATGCGTTCCAATCAACAGCAAACCGGGCTTGCCAAACACCGAGGTGATATCCGGTTCCGTGATCGGCTTTGCTTGCACGATGACTCCGACGGAATCTCCGAACACATCTTGGAAATTCTTCAAGTCCTGCTCGACCCCTGCCAAGCGTGGCGCGTTTTCAAAATCGGCGATTCCAACCGCATTGGCCTGTTCGACCTGTGAAGGCGAATCGATCAAGTAGGTGTACGTCAGCAGCGAGGGAGCGACGGTGATGTCGATGGGACGTTCAATCAGGAAGCTCGGCTGTGACAATTCCATTTTCCCTCGCTCGGTTTGATCAGGCTCGGTGACCAAGGCGGCGAAGGGAAAATAGTGCAGGACATGGTGAGGAATGATCACCAGGTGCTCGCACTCGCCAAGCGATGTCTGCAATTCCTCGGGGATCAATTCTTGATAGAAACGATGCAGCGTGTCTTGCCAGGTCTTGTCGAAGCCGCGACCCGAAACTGCCTCGCGGTACATCTTGCGGGCACGCAGTTCCATCGACGATAAGAAACTGGAAATACGGCCGACCAGTTCGCTGGCCGCAAGCGGCGTGCCGTCAGGATCACTGATTCGATGTGCCGATACCTCGCCCGACGGCAAGACGCAGAAGGCATAGGCGTACCGTGATCCGATGAAGAACTCGACCGCACAGGAATCGTCAGGCCATTGCTCCAACACCTCCTCGAGCGTTAGGAAACTCACTCTCGTCTCCCTGCTCGTCGTCCGCGCTGTTTTGCGACAGCAGATCTTGAAAGCTGCGTGCCTTGGCCATTTCGGCGACCTCCAACGCGCGTGTCGCGTCGCCTTTTTGGACCAACAGGTCGATCAGTCGCTCGTTCGTGTAGGCATGGCGAGCGAAGAACCCCGCGCGGTCCGATCCCGATTCGTTCAACTCGATCTGATCCCGGAGCAACTCGCTGATTTGCAACGTGACCTCGAAGTGATTGATGGCTTGATCCGCCTGCTCGGGATCTTGCGACGCGATCAAACCGAGGGTGCGATGACAGCTCTCGATGCCGGCCAACGAGCCCGCCTGCTCGTAGGCCGCCAGCGCGTCGGTCGCCAGTTGCCCAGCCGTTTCGATCGCTCCTTGTCGGTAATCGATGTGCGCCAAGACCTCCAATGCCGCGCCGCGCGTCGCGGGCTCATCCTCGGCAAGCCCGACTGTTTTTGTGGCGAAAGCTTTCGCAATTTCATCGGCCGTTTGAACGAGTTGTTGGCTATAGGCATCCTGCGAGCCGAGGTTGCGGACAAAGTCGCCGATCACGACATAGTGCCGGGCCTGGTTGATCGCGCTGGCAGCTTGATCGCTTTTGGGCATCGTCGCGGCAAGCTGCTCGGCGATCACGTAGTGGTCGCGAGCCGTATTCCACTGCCACAGAGAGGTTAGCAGCGGATTCTGCAATTCGGTTGCCGATTGCAGTGCATAGTTGTAGATCCGTGACTGAACTTTGCTGGACAAGTAGTTTGCAAAGTTGATATGAGCGCGGAACGCATCCGATGTGTTTTGAGCATTGATTGCTGCGATGGCGTTCTGAAACGCGTCTGCCGCGGGGTCGTCAAGGTAGACCGAGGCAATCGACGACTCGCCGGTGATCACCGCCAGATAGAGCTTTGCCAATGCCGCGGTTCGTTGATCGTCAGATTCCGCAAGTTCGGCGGCCTGCTCTTTCGCCGCTGACCAGCGTCCGTCGCGAATCATGGCCCGAAGCGAATCAATTTCCGCGATCCCGGTTTGCGACGGGTCGGCTGCTGGCTCCGTTTTCTTGCCCAATGACTTCAGGATCAGCGTTCGTCTCGACCGCGTGTAGTCCGTTTCTTGCTCGGCGGCATCGATCAGATCAAGTGCATCACAGAAATAGGGTGCCGGGCGGCCTTCTTCGTCGGTTTGTGACAGCAGGTACTCGACCGAATAAACGAGGTTCGATGGTGAATCTTCACCAACGAGATCGGCGAACAGATCCATCGGCTCACGAATCCACTGGACCAGATCCTCGTCCTCGATCGTGAACGCCGTGCCTGCTTGGCCGGCAACGCGAATCGAGTACTCGCCCGACGTCAGGCCATCGACGAGCGAATCAGGGAGTCCGCTGATGTCTGCCCAAGCGATCGTATCTTTGCCTTCGGGAAAGGTGAACGAGAGTACGGTTTGATTTCCTGACGACGATTTCGACGGTGTCCTGTCGAGCTTGCTGTCGCCGTCGACAGCACGCCGAATCGTGAATGCCCCGGACAGCAATCGTGAATTCGGTGCCGGCGTCAGAAACGACTTTCCTCGAAACACCGACTGCCCCAACAATTGGTCGAGGCTGATCGACGCGGCGGCGACGGAAACGACTTCGCTCGCAGGTGCATTGCCACCCACGCCGCGCGAAGCCCCGCCCAGAGTCGGCTGGCCATTGCCGACCTGCCAGCTTTCGCCGTCGTACGACCGCGAAAAGGAAATCGCGTCCGGCGATGTGGTGGCCTCTGCCGATGAGTCGATTTTGATGTCACCGTCGGCGAGCCGCAGGATGATTGACTTGGGCAATGTGGTCCCGCCGCTGTCGCTGCCGAACGAGCGAACCGGTCCCGTCAGCTTCCGCGATTGACCGCTGAGCTTCGCGTGGTCTTGATTGGCGGCAGCATCCTGAGCGGAGGCATTTTGTGCCGTCGTCACGACTGTTAGCAGGCCCAACAGCACCGCAGCGAGCGTCACTGACTGTCGAAGCATCGAATTCGTTTTCATGGTCTTCATTCCCGTCAATCGTAGACGCAAGCCCAGTCGCATCTCGATTCGATTGTTTTGTTCTGAGCTGCGGCATAGCCGTCGGCCTTTCATTCATAAGACACGAACTCAACGCGCCGGAGGCTGTGCCTACGGCTCACCTAACGAGCCCCGTCGGCTCACAATTCGTTCAACCCAGTGCTGCTCACCTGGCGGCGGCCGCCCCAGGTTTGCGGATCGCGATCACACCTTCGGAGACGTCCAGCTCGCAGTTCAACTGCTTGGCGACCGACTGCAAAACCGTTCCCAGGGATTCGCCTCGTGCATTGATGCTGATGACCGGTTGTCGCGTAAAAAACTGGTCTTGGTATTCGGGCGGGAGTGCGATTTTCACCTTCGCCAGACCTTCCAGCATTTGAATCACAAATGGGACGGGCGTCTGAACCATCGTCAGCGTGATGGGGCTGCGGAGCGCGTTGTCGAGATGAATGACCGAAAGCGGGACCAGTCCCTTGACGGCCGCCGTTCTTGCTTTGATCGCGGCAGCGACATTCGCTTTCAACTCGTCGACCGAGTCCTGCTCCGTCAAAACACAGACGTTGCTTCCGATCGGAACGGCTAACAGATGGGTGCCTGTGAGCATTTTTGCGAACAGTTTTTCTGGACTCAGATTCTGCTCCGAAACCGTCACTTTGTGACTCGATTTGTTAAGCACATCAGCCGCTTTGGTACTGACGAAAATCGCTGTCCCGGTTGTGCGTGAAACGGTAACGAGTGCTTCCAGCACTGGCGTGTCTTTGAGCGTGACTGAGTTGGACGAACTCGAATAGGTCGTTCCTTCTGGGCCAGTGCTTGAACTACTGGAGTAGGAGGAGGAACTGGACGAGCTGGTCGTTTGAGCCATCGCCGATTCCTGCAGAAGTGTGATCAAGGCGCTAGCTGCAGTGATCATCAAAATAGTGTGAGATGCCTTCATCGAACGATGTCCTGTTGGAGCGAGTTACTTGAGGCCGGGCAGCTCGTACGAGATAGCTGCACTGAGGTTGGTCGAATCGTTGCACGTCTGTTTCGCAACGCGCCTCGACCACTCGTGCGCAATCGACATGCCATTTAGATCGATGCCGATTGCACTTTTTCAAAAGGAAGCTTGAGCACGGCAAGCGAACGCCGATCGCGGGACTTCTTCAAATCTTGCAGTTCGCGATCAATTCGCCCAACCGGGCCCAATTGGACCACCCCAAGGATTCGTCCAGGGATTGAGTCGGTGGGTACGGATTACTTGGCGGGTACGTAATACTCGGCGGATACGGCGGGTAGACCGGATAGGTCCAGGGATTTTGTGGCACGTACGGGTATCCCCAACCACCGTAGCGAGGGTTCGTACGGATAATGGTTCTGCTCAGAGCGTTGGCGACGCCAGCGGCAACCGCAGTCTTTTGCGGCGAAAAGGCACTCGAAGGATTCCCGCGACTGACGCCACTGAGCTTATTGAGCGTCTCGCTGGCCCCTGACATGTCATCCGGGCCGCCACGACTGGGTGCTCCCAGTGCCTTCATGTTCTTGTACTGCTCCATGACCTGACTGCTCAGCTTTTTCCAAACCGCCGGCTCCTTTTCCGCGTACTTGCCGACACGGCTCTGCAGGTCCTCGAGCATTTTGATGTCGCTGGTGACCAAGGCAGTCTTGAGGTCGAGCTGTGCTTGCTTGTAAGCAATGAAGGCACCAATGCTAACGTCGTCCAACGACAACGTGGGTGCTACCGAGCGAGACTTACCGCCCAGCTGCGATGCGAGCTTGATTTGTTGGAGCATCTCGCCGTTCTCGGTTTTCTCTGCATAGGCCTTCAGTTTTTCGAGGGCGGGGGCGATGCCCTCGATACTGGCCGTGCGCACGGCGATCTTCAGCACGTCTTCTGATTTGACCGCGTCGTGGGTGCGAAACAGGATTCGCTCGGCCTCGGCCAATTTGATACCGATGTCCGCCAACGCCTCCGCATCCAGATAGGTCCATGCGTCGTCCAACTCGCTCAAGTCAACGTACTGGTTAAAGATCACGTCATTGGCGGCGGCAATCTCTTTGATGGCCGCGTCCATCATTTCCTTGTCTGGCACGGTCGACTCAGGGTCATCGCCTCGCAGTGAGCTGGCTAAGACGGCAAGTACCGCCAATGCCCCGAGGTAGTTCGAAATCTTCATTTTGGTGCATCCGAGATTGGGTGTTGATGGCTACTCTCACGCTTCCTGCCGGAATCGACGACGAGTCATTTGAGATCTCGTCGTCGAATCTAAGTTTTCGCGGTGCTTAGTTTCCCCAGCCCCAAGAGTTGTTGAAGTTGCTTCCTGAGCTCCATTGATTCGACGAACCACCTTGGTTGCTGTACGAACCACCCCACGGGTTCCACCCGCTGCTGCGGTTGCTGGAATTGCTCCACCCGCTGGAATTGGTTGAGCCGGAAACACCCCAAGGCGACCAACTCCTGTTGCTCGATGTGCTGCTCCCCTGGCTCTGGCTACTGCTGTTGTTGTAGTAACCGCCCGGCCCAAATCCGGAGGAAGAACTCCAGGAGGAAGAGCGTTGGCTGCTCCAGGAACTCGAGGAGCCCCACTGTGCGTTGGCGATGTCCGAGAACATGACGCTGGCGGCCAAACCAAAGGCGAAGGTCAGAGCGAGTCTTTTCCGAATGCATTTTTTCATGGTGAGATTCCTTGTTAACGGGGTCGATGGATGGGGTCGATGGAGGTTGATGCTCCGGTGGGAGTGACGCCTGAGCGGGTTCATTGTGCGTCACCAATCTAAACGCGAAGTTGAAATCAAGCGGACATCGACTTGCAATAAAAAAACTGAAATGAAGTGAAGTGGAAGAAGCGAGCCAGAGCCACATGGCCCTGGCCCGCACGACTCGTGAGGACTAGTTGCCGAAGCCTTGCCCCCAATTGTTGTTCCAACCCTGGTTCGTTTGCTGGATCGACCCAGATCCAAAGTAGGTCGGCTGGGAAGCCTGTGTGAAGCCTTGCCCGAGTCCCTGCAGGATCCCGGCGGCAACCGCATTCTTTTGAGGGTTTTTCGCGTTCAGCCCACCGGCGATTCCCTGGAACAGGCCACCCAGCACAGCGGCGCCTGGATCCTGAACTCGCATGCCGTTCTGGTACTGGAAGTTCGTCCTCGACTGATTTCCGTAGTTACCACCCGACTGATAACCACCGTAGCCTGGTTGATAACCATAGCCCGACCCAGGCCACTGACGGCTGGCACCGGAAAGCTTGTTCAAGGCTGACGAGGCACCCGACATGTCATCCGGACCTCCGCGACTGGGGGCACCCAAGGCGGCCATGGTCTTGACCTGTTCGTTGACTTCGTCATTCAGCTTCGACCAGATCGCAGGCTCTTTCTCGGTCCATTGATTGACACGTTCTTGAAGTTCTTTCAGGATTTCGATGTCACCGATTACCAAGCCAGTCTTCAAGTCATGCTGTGCTTGCTTGTAGGCGATGAACGCGCCGAGGCTGACGTCGTCCAATGACAAGGAGGGAGCGATACTACGGGACTTGCCGGCCAATTGCCTGGCCAGCTTGATTTCCTGGACCATGTCGCCTCGGTCGGTTTTCTCGGCAAACGCTTGCAGTTTCTCAAGGGCGTCGGTTGCCCCGGTGACGCTGGCGGTGCGGACCGCAATCTTCAAAACATCTTTCGAGGTGATCGCCGGGTGTGTGCGAAACAGAATTCGCTCGGCCTTTGCGAGATTGATGCCAATATCAGCCAGCGCTTCGGCGTCAAGAAAGGTCCAGGCATAGTCCAGTTCGTCTAAGTTCACGTACTGGGCAAAGATAGGGTCGTCGGTGTTGGCAATCAGTGCGACCGCCGTTTCCATGGCCGCGTTGTCAACAGCATCCTGACCGCGAAGGGGTGCCGCACACAGTGCGACGAGCGCCAATGCCGTCAGGCAGGTAGGGGTTTTCATTGTTTCTTATCCGATAATTGATTGGTGATTTGATTTAGCAGGCGAAGAACCATCGGTTCCTCGGCAACGGTTGATTTGGCGAGCCGGCGGTTCAATAGAAAAGATTGAGCACACGCCCGCTGTTGCGATCTCGTACGGTGACGCGACGCTGTTGACTGACGTATCCGGCGTTGATGGCCGAATCAACCGTGGCGCCATAGCCCATCGGGTATCCGCCGATCGACAGGATCACGTCGCCTGGCTCGAACAGGATCGAACCGAGCCGACCGTAGCTTTGCACGACGGCGCCCGAGGGGGTCATCAGGTATTGCATTCCGCCCGTCGCATAGGAAACCTGGGGTCCGCTCGAGGGAGGTGGCGGCGTGATCCCAACTCCAACTCCAACTCCAACGGGCGGCGTCACGATCATCGCGGAAGCAACCGGCGGATTCGCACTCACATAGTCGGAGTTCGGGGCCACCTGAACCGCGGCTCGGGTACTGAGATCACGTGACGGACCTGTCAGTTTTTCCAACGCAACAGCGGCATCGTCCGGGTCACCAATGGAGTCCATCGCGTCATCGATCAGCCCTTTCAACCGGCTGCGGTGACTGTCTTGCAACGATGTCAGCAGGTCAGTTGCCTCCTTCAAATTCCCCAACGCGTCTTTGTCACCTGAGACTTTGGCGGCACGAATCTGCAGAATAAGATTGGCGAAAGCAGCCAAAGCACCGTTGTTGACGTCCTCGGCAGAGAACATGGGGACCGTCTTGAGGTCGCCTTTGAGGTCCCGTGACTTCGCCGCCAGCGACCCGATCTGTTTCATCTTGGCAACCTGATCCTTGTTGCCGCTCGCTTCGGCCACGCGAGTCAAACGCTCGAGCGTCGCCAGGTCCTCGCTGTCCGCGGCAACCTTGCTAGCCATCGCGAGAATCTGATCGGAGGTGATCTTGGGGTGCTTGCGGCCCAAAACTTTTTCGCCTTCACGCAATTGCAGCGCGACGTCCGTCATCAGTTTGGCGTCCAAGCTCTGCCATGCGATCCCGAGTAGGCGAAGGTCAACGTGTTCCGCAAAGTCTGCGTCATACATTTCTGAAACAGGCGGTTGAGCCGTCTGATCGTCCGTCGCATCCTGCGCGCTCACTTGCGTGCCGGCCAACGTGACGGATGCGATCGTCGCGCACAGGACAAGCCTGAGGGCGGCACTGCGGATGCAGAGAAAATTCATTTGAAATGCCTTTCGTGAATGGTGGGTTGAGAAACGTACCGTCGACAGCACAAACGGAAAGTCGCCGAAAGCCGGACAAGAATTTTTCAACTTACTCTTTCCGCTGCTAAATCCATCGGTGGTCGCCTCGTTGCATTAGCTGGTGCAAATGACCGAAAGCTAAACCAGGTTGTGGTGCAAAGTCGTCGTACTTTAAGCATAATCCGAACCGAAGTCGAAATTGGTCCGGTCCGGCGGAGCTGTTTCCAGTTCCGCGGTATGCTAAGATGTTAAGGTTTTCCTGCAGAGCACGCATGAACCTCGGGTTCAGTTTCGATGGTTTTTTTTTCGCTGCTCGTGACCGTTCGTTGCCCCTTCGCGATCAGCGGGTCGCCGCTAGCTGGACAGCGCCACTTTTGGTCCCCCCTCTCCCCAAGAATTCGGAAAAACACGTGTTGCCGAAGCAATTTAGGGTCATCCGAATTCTTGAGGAGAGGGTTACGGAGAGGGGGAATTCGTTTCACGACGCTGGCCCCTCCCCCTATCTTCCTCCCCCAAGTCGTTCGCGGCATTCGCGGCCGCGATCGTTGCCATGGCAGAGTTTCCCCCACGAATGAAATGGGGGAGGGGGGACCAAAACTGACGCTGTCCAGCTGGGCGGCCCGCGTGCAGCGCACGGAGGAAGTGTGCGGCCAGTGTGAATACGCACGCCCGCGAGTTTTCCGCTCGTTTTTGAAGTCTCTGATCCGATGAATGATGACCTTTCCACCCTGATTGAGCGCCTCCGCCAAGGCGATGCGTTGGCGGCCGAGGAACTGGTGGCCGCTTACGAGCCGGAGATCCGGCGGTTCATCCGGATTCGCTTGAGTTCCCCGCGAATGCGGCGGCTGGTGGAATCGGTCGATATTTCTCAGTCCGTTTTTGCCAAATTCTTCGTTGATATACAACGAGCGACTGTTTGCCCCCAATCTCCCCAACAACTGCGGACATTACTGTTGACGATGGCACGACATAAAATCTGTGACTTCGTACGCCGACACAACGCGGCCAAACGCGATGTCCGCCGAGTCGATGCGAGTGAAACCGCCATCGACCAGGCCTACTATGAAGATCAAACGCCCAGCGAAACGATGGCGGCCGAGGAAATGCTCGAAGCTGTCCGCAGGGAAATGACCGCCGAAGAACGAACACTGGTCGACGCTCGCCTGGGTGGACGCCCGTGGAGCGATCTCGCTGCGGAATTTGGCGGGACCCCCGATGCGGTCCGCAAACGCGTCGCCCGCATCATCGAGTCGGCAGCCCACCGAGTCGGGGCAAGGTCATGACCGACACGCCATCGCCAAACCCGCAAGTCACTTCTTCGCTTTCCGATAGCGAGGTGGGGTCGCCGACTTGGATCGAAGCCTGCTGGCACGACATGCGGACCCGCGCAAGCAGCGGAGCAGCATTCGATGCCGATCGATATATCTCGATGATCCCCAACCCAAGTCCCCAGCAGACCGCGGATTTGGTGTACTGCGAATTTCTGTTGAGTCGTGATAGCGGACAAGACGTGACGTCCGAGCAGTTTTTGCAGCGGTACCCCGACGCCGCCGAGCAACTTGCCCGCCAATTCACGATCGATGACGCGCTCTCCGACGTGATCGACTACGGAAACGACGACGAAGAAACCAATCACGACAGCGACCCGAATAGTCAGGAAACATTGTTGGAGCAGTCGGCACCGCCCGAGTTCTTGCCGGAACCCCTCGCGTCGGCAAGCCACACCAAAATCGGTCGCTATGTAGTTGTTAATGAGCTGAAACACGGTGCCCAGGCCGAAGTCTATCGTGCCTATGATCCGGCACTCCGCCGCGACGTCGTGATCAAGATCGAGGCGCGACAAGATTCAGCTTCGCATCGACTGTTTTCCGATAGCGAAGCGATCATTACGGCCAACTTGAATCATCCGAATATCGCGCCGGCGTTGGACGCGGGAGACCATCAAGGGCGAAGGTTCTCGGTCAGCCGATATATCCGCGGTCGCACCTTTGATCAGTGGGTGAGCTCAAGCAAACCACAGCCACAGGTGGTTGCCGCGCTGCTAGCGAAAATCGCCCGCGGGCTTGCCAGTGCGCATGAGCACGGAACGCTGCATCTGGACGTCAAGCCACGCAACATCGTTGTCGATGAAAACCAAGAGCCCTACTTGATCGACTTCGGATTGTCCGTCGTCGCCAATGCACATCAACAAGACAATATCGAAGAGGGCGTCATCCGCGGCACACTGCAATTCATGTCGCCGGAACAGTTGCTGGGCGATGCCGAGAGGATTGGGCCATGTTCGGATATCTTCGGTCTCGGCGCGACCCTGTTCATGGGGTGGGTCGGACGCGCGCCCTACGATCCTCCGGAAACCAGGGACGACCTGTTACCGATCAAACGCTGTCAATGGCGTGCTGAGTTACTGGATGCCGCTGGTTTCCCTGAGGAAATGAAAGCGGTTGTCTCCCGTGCGTTGGCAGCAGATCCAGCCGATCGTTACCAATCATGTAGCGAAATTGCCACGGATCTCGAGCGGATCGCCACATCACACCACACTGGCTCGTCGGCGAATCAGGCCGAAAGTCATCGCTTGACCAAGTTCCTGCCTTGGGCGATGGCCGCATCGATCGTCGTTTTGCTGGGCGCCGGTCTGTGGGCCTTCCGCCCTGAGAGTGATCCCAACATCGCGCCCGTCGTCAAATCCGAAACCGAGTCCAATCGGCCTCTTGAAATTTCGGTAGGCATTGAGGGAGACCGCTTCGTTGACCTGGCGATGAGAGTGCCATTGCGTTCCGGCGACAAGCTCCGTCTGCAGGGGTACATTCCGGCTGAGAAAGCAGCGGTCTTGTCGAGCTTCGCCCCCGATGGAACCGTGCAGAACATCGCTCGGTTTGACAGGCAGGCCGCTGGCCGCGAATTCCATCACCCGAGTGATCCAAGCCAAGGCGATTCCCTTGGTTGGTGATCCGGGAACGGAAGTGATCGCGATTCTGTTGGGCGATTCGAGCGAATCAATCGATGAGACGCTGGCACAGGTCACCCGTCGCAGCCAGCGCATGGCCGCTCATCCCTGAATCGATCGTGTTGACCTTGCAAAATGGGCAAGTCCGCCAGGCCGCCATGCCAGACTTTGCAGTGGACGGGGCGCAGAGCGACAGGCTTGCCGGCGGCTCCAGAAAGCTGGGCGAGGAGGTCGAAATAGACCCGTCTCTTGCCGCCCTCTCAGAAAGATTCGTGCTGCTGGCGGACCTCTGTGAGCAGCGCGGAGTCGAGATTCACGCGATCGCATTTCGGCATCTCGCTGGGGAATCAGGCAATTGATGCAACGGAGTTTGCCGGTTGCGGTGACCGGAGAACGCCACGAATGATCGGACGATCACACTTGCCCGGTTTTTGGCTATTACTTCGGTGAAAAACGCCTATGATGGAGAGGGGGTCCTACAGGCCCACCATGTTCGTTTTTCGTTTAACGGCAAGCCGCAGGCGACTGCGAGAGATGGACGCAGTCGCCTGCGGCTTGCCGTCAAACAATCCCGATATTCGGGCGCAAGATCCGCGTCGATCGAAAGCAGCGATGTCTCGGAAATAGTCTGAGGAGGGAACGTGGCACGATGCCGATTCACGCCAACATGCGGCAATCATGTCTGGGAACACAACGATGAAAACGCATTCCACATTCGCACTCGCCGCAGCCTTTCTGACGCTGACCTGTGTTGCGACCTTGATGGATCGCACCACAACATGCACGGCCCAAGACACCGCTCAGGATGCGGCCCAAGACACCGCTCAGGATGCGGCCCAAGATGCGGCTCAAGAACAAGAACAAGAACAGGAATCGAATCCTGTTACACGTGGTGACACACGACTTGCGCCGACCAAGAGCCAACCATCTTATGGCAAGAAGTGGGCGTTGATTGTTGGCATCAATTACACACATCGCGACGACGTGCGCGAGTCCGTCCAAGACAAAGCCGCGCTGCCACCACTGCAGAATGCGGTCAAGGACGCGGAACAGTTCGCGCACGTTCTTAAGACCTACTACAGCTACGATGACGAGCGACTCGTGTTGCTAACCGAGAAAGACGCCACCAAAGCGGCGATCGAAGGTGTCCTCGGATCGTTGTGCGACGGCAGCAAGATTTCAGAAGACGATAGCGTGTTGGTCTATTTTTCAGGGCACGGAGTCCGTACTCATCAGGGTACGACCTTTCTCGCCCACAACGTCACGCTCGCTCAAGGCAAACCGGTCGCCGGTCATCTGAGGCTGCATCACGACGTGATCGAGTTGCTGAAGCAGTGTCCCGCGAAGCACAAACTGGTGATCCTGGACCACTGTTACTCCGGCGATATTTTCAATGTGGGGTTTCAACCTCAAAGCCATCAGGATCGTAGCGACAGAGAACTGTTGCAGACCAGCGCGTTCCAGGCGATGGCTTCCTGCCGCGCGACCCAAGTTGCTCTCGACGGCGATCAAGGCGTGGGGAACTCGCCATTCACCGAAGCATTGATTGCAGGTTTGACTCGGTTGCCGGCCAACGGCCACAAATACGATCGTGTTTGGGCGAGCCGGCTGCTGTCGTACATCGTGCCAAGGTTTGACGTCGCGTCCCAAAAGCCGGACTGTCGCAACCTGGTTGGCACCGAGGGCGAGTTCAGCTTCATCCCGGATCCGGACGCCGACTTTACGAAATTTCGCATCGATGCCGGTGATCGCAACTTGCTGACCGCGATGGCAAGTCGTCAGGGAGGTTGGTGGTTCGACGAACGGCCATGGTTCATTCCGGGCGTCCGTGAATTGATCCTCCGTCAATGGGCGCTGACCAACGTGACCCCTCGCGGTGCCGAACAAGTATTCCACATTGACGAGGACGCTTTGCGAAATGCCGCTGCCGAGGCGTTCAAGAATAAGAACTCCTATCGTGAATCGGTCAAACGGTATTACGACTTGATTGCCCGCACGCACGGCACCAACAACTTCAAACCAGCGTTGGAGTCGATTGCCGCTGAACTTCAAGAAGCACGACTCAGTGCCGGCTCCGAGTGTTGCTTCGGCGGACACGTTTCCCGCTGCCGACATGCATTTGTTGGCGATCGTCCAACATGCATTGGGCAACGAGGAAGAGGCTCAAGAGTTTTACCAGGAAGCGATCGAAAAATACGAGGACTTGTTCCGTCAATCGGAAGACCCGGCGTATCAGATCCCGGCCTCCCTTTGCCGTGCCGACTACGGCGAATTGCTGCTCACCGAAATGGAAAAATCGCAGGAAGCAGCCAAGCAATTTCGCGCCGCGGATACCGGCATCCGGACGTTGGCCTCCAACCAGGATGCCGGCGCGGTCTTTCGACTTTCGGTGTTGTGTCGCGAAGCGGACGCCTATCTCGGCGTGAACCGATGGCCCGAAGCAAACCGGCTGCTCGATGACGCACTCGACCTGGCTGATAGTTTCGCCGCCGATTCCTACTTCTCCGCTCACGTGCATCGCCGCAGAGCTTGGGCCCAGATCATTCAGTGGCAAATGCGAGATGCAAAGCGTTCGTTCGAGAAGTCCAACGAGATTTTGGCGAATCTGTTCCGCAGCAAACGAGACATGGAAGCCTCCGATGACGACGCGGTATCGCAACCTCACCTGAAGAATGCATCCATGTCATTGTTTGACGATGCGTTTCGGGAATCGAGAGACTTCGCGTCGAAGATCGCCTACCTTCACAATCTGCATGGGATCGACATGGCACAACGATTCCAGGGGGACACGCTGGGGGCGGCTGAGCAATATCGCAAACTGGCCAGACACGTTGAAGGGACGTACTCTGACCTGATCGAGACGATGACCGACGAGAACCTCGAGGATCAATTCATCACTCGATCCATCAACACTCAGGAGCGACTCGGCGATTGCAATCTGTTCGGAGATCCTTCGAAGCGGGACATCAAGGAAGCGGTTGATGATTATCGCCGAGCCCGTAGTTTGGTTCATCGGGTTCCGGCCAACAAACGCGATCGCGTCAACTCCACACTGCTTTACAAGAATGCCATTGCACTGGCGATGCCGTCTCCCATCCAGGACACAGAACTTGCGATGGAAATGTGTTTACAGGCGGATAGGATTTATGCCGAGAACGAAGAGACCGCCAATGGATTGTATTGGGCGCTTGGTAACCTCTCCACCAAAATCGTCACGCTGCTGCACGACCAAGGAAATGCGGTGGACGGAGAGCCAGCAGCACAGACGCCGCGTGAGGCACTTCGAGCTGCAATCTCTGCACTGCCGTGATGAGGTTGGCCAGTATCCGCATCGCGACCAACTCGAAATCCTGTTGTTCGCCACGAAAGTTCTTTTGGAACATGGCAACGAGCAGAATCGATTTCAGAATCTTGAGGATTCCTATCTCCTGTTGACATTCTGTCGGATCGCGTTGAATCCGTACCAATTCGAGGATCGTAGATACGCGACGGAGTCCACGGCTTATCTCCGTCCTTACTACGACGCGGTCATGCGAGCCAAACTGGATCCGATCAACCCTCCGAAACACGTGCTGGATTTGCTGGAAATTCAATCGGAGGCGACGACGGGCACGCGATACGTGAAGTCGGATCTTGCCCAGCCGGTGTTGGCGACCTATATCCTGGATGGCGAGTGCTGGTTGCTGCTGGATTTGCCGCAAGGCGAAAGCAAGGCAATCTCACTTGCGAACATTTATGATGTTCAGACAATTCGCGATGCATCCTTTGCAGTCGTTGACCAGGGAAACAGCGACGGATTGGTGTTGCCACGCGAAGTTGTGAAGATGCTGAAGGAATGGCGACTGCTCGCTGAAGAAAAACAACTCGCATCCGCAGGTCTCGCCTCTATCGATCTTCGTTGGAAGGATCCGGTGAACGGTTTCTCGGAGACGATTGACTTTGAATCCAGCGATCTCGGTGGGGATGTGACCAGCGCCAAGCGAACCTACCACGGCTACTGTCCCTTCCGCTTGCCAGAGGGATACGCCCCAGCTATCGCACCCGAAAGCGTAGCCAAGAACTGAATGGTTGCTCGTTTGTCCCAAATCGAGAATGGCAGCGATCGAAGATGAAGTGGTGGGGCGGGCTAGGCTGGGGTGGCTGGTGGTCGAGCGTCAGCGAGCCCCCAGTGTTTCAGGTGGGGTTTAGGGTGGCTGGTGGTCGAGCGTCAGCGAGCCCCCAGTGTTTCAGTTGCCCCCCAGTAAAGTTAAAGTGCCCGCAGTGTTCAGGTGCATTCTGCGATGATCGGGAGGAGTTCTGGGGGCTCGCTGACGCTCGACCACCAGCCACCCTCGTAACCATTCTCGTTCAAGCTAGCGAGAACGAATTCGATTCGGGTACAATGCGGGGCTGCTCCATCACGGAATGATTCCTTCAACCACCTCCGTGGTCCCCGCCCCGTATCGGAATCAAGTATGACACGATTCATGTTGTTCGTGACTGCCTGCATCGCGGTCACCATCGAGATGCCCTCTCGCTTTGCCGTCGCCGCCGAGGACGACCAGGCAAAAGAAGAGTTCTTTGAAGCGAAAATTCGGCCGGTGCTGGTTTCGCAGTGCTATGAGTGCCATGCGGCATCAAGCAAGGAGCCTGGCGGTGACCTGTTGCTTGACACGCGGGAAGGCATCCGGCGGGGTGGCGAAAGCGGGCACGCGGTTGTGCCGGGCGATGTGGACGAGAGTTTGATCCTGGCCGCGATCAAGTACGAATCGTTCGAGATGCCTCCGGACGAGCAGCTTCCCGAACGCGTGATTGCCGATTTCGAGAAGTGGATTCGCATGGGTGCGCAAGATCCGCGTGATGGCAAGAGCGCACCGATCCGCCGACAAATCGACTTCGAACGTGCACGCGAGTTTTGGTCTTTCCAACCGATCGCCAATCCCGCGGTTCCAAGCGTCACAAATAGCCAGTGGTTGCGGTCCGAAATCGACGCCTTCATTGCAGCAAAACTGGAAGCCGAGAATATTACTCCCGTCAGCGATGCTGGTGGAATCGACCTTGCCAGACGGATCTACTTTGATCTCGTCGGCATGCAACCATCACCCGCAGAGGCGATAGAGTTTGCTGCATCGTACGCCAGCGACGCAGATGCGGCGATCGCGGCGCTCGTCGATCGATTGCTCGACAGCCCGCACTTTGGCGAGCGTTGGGCTCGGCACTGGATGGATGTGGTCCGCTATGCCGAATCGACAGGTATGGAGCGCAATGGAACCTACCCGCAAGCCTGGCGCTATCGCGACTGGGTCATCGATGCCATCAATCGCGATCGATCCTACGTCGACTTCGTTCATCAACAGATCGCAGGCGACCTGCTGCCTCACGACAGCCATGTTGATCGCGACGCCAACTTTGTTGCCACCGGACTGCTGGCGATCGGACCAAAGTCGCTGAACGAAAACAACAAAGAAAAGTTCAAGATGGACGTGGTCGACGAACAGATCGACGTCGTGACTCGCGGATTCCTCGGGCTGACGGCCAGTTGTGCTCGCTGCCACGATCACAAGTTTGATCCGATCCCACAGTCCGAGTACTACGCGCTTGCCGGCATCCTGACCAGTACCGAAACGCTGTATGGCACGGGCAAGACTAACGGCAATCGCAACCCAGGCCGCGTGTTGGCCATCTCCGGTGACAAGGTCCAGCCGATCGCAACCAGCGGCGCCGGCGGCAATGCGAAACTCAAGAAACGCTATCAGAGTCAGCTGAAGAGCGAAAAGAACAAGCTTGCTGCTTTCGAGAAGCAGCTGGAACGAGCCAAGAACGAGAATGCCAAGAAAGTCGCCGAGAAGCGGATTGAAGAGTCGAAACAGGAAATTCGAAAACTGTCCAACCGCATCAGGCAGGTTTCCGAGCCTGAGCAAAAGCCAGATGCACACGCGAAGCTGGTGATGGCCGTAGTCGAGGGAAAGGAAATTGAAGACACGAAGCTGCGGATTCGCGGTGAGCCGAACGAACATGGCGGCACGGTGCCCCGCGGTTTCCTGACAATCGCGTCACTGGGTGAGAACCCGAAGATTGGCGAAGACCGCAGTGGGCGAGCTGAACTTGCCCAATGGATCACCGATCCCAGTAACCCGCTTACGGCACGAGTGATGGTCAACCGTGTATGGCAGCATCTGTTCGGACGGGGCATCGTTTCGACAGTCAACAATTTCGGTGCCAACGGCGACCGTCCAACGCATCCGTTGTTGCTCGACCACTTAGCCACTCAGTTTGTCGCTGATGGTTGGTCGGTCAAGCAATTGGTTCGCCGGATCATGCTCAGCCGCGTTTACCGCCTGGCGTCGCTTGATAGCGAGGACGGTTTGAACGCTGACCCCGATAACCATCTGCTGTGGAAAATGAACCAGCGGCGGCTCGAGGCTGAGGCGATCCGCGATGCGATGCTCGTTGCCAGCGGCCAGATCGATCTGGTTCCCGGCGAAGCGTCGGTGGTCGCCAAGGTCGGCAATGGACTGGTCGGACAAACTGTCAAAGCCGAGCAGCTTTTGACCGATGGGAACAAACGCAGCATCTACCTGCCGATCGTGCGCGGCGCACTCCCGGAGATCCTCCGCATCTTCGATTTTCCCGAACCGAGCATCATCGGCGGCGTGCGCGACGTCACCACCGTGCCGACTCAGGCGCTGTACATGATGAACAACGAATTCGTCGTCGAGTCCGCCGCCAAGTTGGCCGAACGTCTGATCGACGAGGAACAAATGGATGCAGGGTGACCGCGTTCGTCTCGCCTATCGGCTGACCGTAACGCGTGAACCCTCAGACGAAGAGGTGCAGAACCGCGGTCGGCTATATCGACGAAATGGACTCGATTCTAAAGAAGCAGAAAAAGCACGACCAAGACAGCAGCCGAGCAGCTCGCGTGGGCCAGCTTCTGCCAGTCGCTTTTCGCATCGAGCGAATTCCGCTACGTCAACTAACCCGAACCGCCTCGTTTAACGGCAAGCCGCAGGCGACTGTGTTTGCGTCAACTAACCCGAACCGCCTCGTTTAACGGCAAGCCGCAGGCGACTGTGTTTGTGTCAACTAACCCGAACCGCCTCGTTTAACGGCAAGCCGCAGGCGACTGTGTTTGTGTCAACTAACCCGAACCGCCTCGTTTAACGGCAAGCCGCAGGCGACTGTGTTTGCGAGACTTCGTCGCCTGCGGCTTGCCGTTAAACGAAAACTATCACCCTCCAGGAATCCGAATCATGTTTTCACGACGTGACGCACTGAGAAACGCCGGCTGTGGTTTCGGCTACCTCGCCTTCTCGGGACTGACAACGCAGGCCGCGATACGCGAAACTTCGGGCCCGCTTGCCCCCAAAGAGACCCATTTTCCCGCGAAAGCGAAACGTGTGATCTTCTTGTGCATGCGCGGCGGCCCATCGCATGTCGACACGTTTGACTACAAACCAGAACTGGCCAAGTTCGATGGCAAGGAGCCTGGTTCCGTCGGCAAGGGACTCAATGCACAAAAAGGCCGCACGCTGAAGCAGTCGCCATGGAAGTTCAATCCGCATGGTGACAGCGGCTTGCCGATTTCAGAACTGTATCCGCACCTGTCAAAGCACGCCGATGAACTCTGCTTGTTGAACGGTTCGCACACCGACATTCCAAACCACCCGCAAGCGTTGGTTCAACTCCATACCGGCAACTTCCAATTTGTGCGTCCATCGATGGGTGCTTGGGTGTTGTACGGATTGGGAACCGAAAACCAAGACTTGCCGGGGTTCATCACCATCAAACCGCCCGCGCGATTGGGCGGAGCACAGAACTACGGAAGTGCGTTCCTGCCGGCCGTCTACCAAGGAACACCGATCGGCCAAGGCGGTAGCCTTGAAAACGCCAGCGTCGACAACATCAAGAACCTGCAATTCGCGGGCGAGCTGCAACGCAAGCAGCTCGATTTATTGCAGTCGATGAATCGCAGCGCAGTCAGCCGCAATCCATCGAACAGCGAACTCGAAGGTGTGATCGAATCGTACGAACTCGGGTACCGCATGCAGAGTGCTGTGCCGGAGGTGATGAACTTGACCGACGAGTCCCCCGAGACATTGAAGAAGTACGGCGTCGGCAAGGGACCGACCGACGATTTCGGGCGTCAGTGCTTGATGGCCAGACGATTCGCTCAGGCAGGAGTGCGCTTCATCGAATTGACGCACGAAGGCTGGGACCAGCACAACGCGTTGAAGGCGAGACTGACCGCCAATTGCGGTGCCACCGACCAGCCGATTGCGGCGTTGATCAGTGACCTGAAAGATCGCGACATGCTGAAGGACACGCTGATTGTCTGGAGCGGCGAATTCGGCCGCACGCCGGCAGTGCGTCGTGAAGACGGGCGTGACCACAACTCCACCGGCTTCACAGTTTGGCTGGCCGGCGGCGGAGTGAAAGGGGGCATGCGATACGGATCGACCGACGATTTCGGGATCGCCGCCGTCGAAGACAAGATGCACGTGCACGATCTGCACGCCACCACACTTCATCTGTTGGGTCTCGATCACACCAAGCTGACCTACCGCTACGCCGGTCGCGACTTCCGCCTGACCGATGTCTACGGACGAGTCGCCAGCGAAATCATCGCCTAGTGCTTTGTCACGACTAAGAATGGGGGTTCAATTTGCTTCGGGAAAAGGGGGCGGGTAACCAAAAGTGCGAAGCACCCGAAGAGCCGTTCCGGCTCTTGGTACCTGACCCGAATGGCACGGTCAACAATCCCGTGGCAATCGTCGATCACGAATCCGGCGCCATCCATTTTTTGTATTGCCTGGAGTACATGCGATGCTTCTACATCCGTAGTGACGATGACGGATTGAGCTGGACTGAACCCGTCGAGATCACAGAAACGTTCCAGCAGTTCCGTGGCGAGTGTGACTGGAAGGTGATCGCCACCGGACCGTCGCATGCCATGCAGTTGACCAGGGGCCAACACAAGGGACGACTGGTCGACAGCTATGGCAAGAAGTTGAACTGGGGCCAGCCCTTCCAAAGCCAAGGAGGACCGGCCACCGGTGGCGCCTATTCGATCGAACCGCATGTTGCCGAAAACCTTTTCGACGAAATGGCATCTGAAGCTGGAGTCATCGTCCGCCGCGAAGCGCGATTGAAGTCCGTCAACAAAGAGGGGCTCGCATCGCGGCACTGTTGACCGACGATGGCCGGTCGGTCCGCGCGAAGATGTTCGTTGACACCACCTACGAGGGCGACCTGATGGCGGCCGCCGGTGTCACCTACACCGTGCTTCTTCAGGCTTAATCGGGCGGATGTGACAGATCAACACAGTCCGTCGAAATCAGACCTGCCTCTGTCGTTTTCTTTCCGGATGCCCGCAAGAAGCAAATCTCGAGCGAAACTGCTAAACTGGTCGAGGCCTGAGCGGTCATTTCGCGGCCATGCGACAAGCCCGCTGTCGGTGTGCTACCCAATTCAATCTTGCCTGCCAACACTCTTGGTTCATTTCTCCAGAAGGATTTCACACGATGTCAACTTCTCGCCAAACAACTCGCCGTCGGTTCATTCAAGGTCTGGCTGCGGGCGGCGCCGCAAGCATGTTGCTCCCGTCCAGCCAACCGAGCCGTCGGCTTTCGAGTCGCCGAACGACCGCCCTGTATTTGCGACCATCGGCCTTCGAAATCAGGGCTGGACCATCACCCAGAAGTCATTTGGTTTTGCCGATTTCGCAGCCCTAGCCGATGTTGATTCGAAGGTACTTGGGGACCAACGTCGAAAACACGGAAAAGAGACAGGGCAAGAAACCTGATGCCTACAAGGACTATCGGAAGATCCTCGATCGCAAAGACATCGACGCGGTCATGATCGCCACGCCCGACCACTGGCACACGAAGATCGCGGTCGAAGCGATGTACGCGGGAAAAGACGTCTACTGCGAAAAACCGCTCACGCTGACGATCGATGAAGGCAAGTTGATTGAGAAGGTCGTGAAAGAGACAGGCCGTGTCTTCCAGGTGGGCACCATGCAGCGAACCGAATGTGATCATCGCTTCCTGCAGGCGATCGCCATGGTGAAGACATGGACGCATCGGCACGGTCAAGAAGGTGACATGCGGCATCAACGGCATGGAGGCTTCGCCCGTCATTCCGGTTGCTCCCGTTCCTGAAGAACTCGATTGGGAAGTCTGGCTCGGACCAGCGCCGAAAGTCGATTATCGGGCTCTTCCCGAACTGCGAGAAGGTTACGGCGGTGGAGTACCGCTGTACAGCAATTGCCACTACTCGTTCCGAAACTGGCACGAATACTCCGGTGGAAAACTTACCGACTGGGGTGCCCATCACGTCGACATCGCATGTTGGGCACTCGGGGCCAGCGATACGGGGCCCAGCAAAGTGACGCCGGTCGAATTCACATTGCCGGTCGAGTACAAGGATGGACATCCGGTTGTGGACGATCAGTACAACGCCGCGACCGAGTTCACGCTGCGGGTCGAAATGCCCAACAATGTCGAAATGATTATCACCAGCAAAGGTGACAACGGTATTCTCTTCGAAGGCACGGAGGGGCGGTTCTTCGTCAACCGCGGCAAGATTGTCGGGAAGCCTGTCGAGGACCTGAAGGACAATCCGCTGCCGGACGGAGCGCTCGAAGAAGTTTACGGAGGAAAGCTCAGCAGACAACCATACTGAGAACTTCATCGAAGCCATGAAGTCTCGAAAGCAACCGATCTCCGATGTCTGGTCGCACAACCGCATGCTGGAAATCTGCCACCTCTCGAACATCGCCATGCGTTTGGATCGAGAACTCAAGTGGGACCCGATCAAGCGAGAGATCGTCGGCGACGCCCAGGCGAACTCGTTCCTGTCACGTGAAAACCGCAAGGGCTACGAAATCCAGATGTAGCATTCGCTGCGGCGATCGATCCGCGGGCCACGATTTTTAGCCGCAAAGCGGCGACAGCATCTAGTGCTGAACTCTGGAGTTGACTTTTGCTTCCTAACCCGAAGCGTGAGCGAGGAAATACAGTGAATCACGGCCTTGCTGACGCTTCGGGTTGGGATTTCCGTTCCGGTGGCGCTGTCCCCTTCGTTCGCGTTTGGCAAGCGCTTTCGCATGTGGGGAGTCAATCTTGGGGCCCGCTGTGTTTTCCGTCGCATCGGGATTCGGATATGACATGGCGCGACGATTTTCAAACGGTTGCCCAGTGGGGTACTGGCCCTGCTTCGATTCGACCTGTCTCAGGGAACATCAGCTTGTGGGGTCTGCAAAAAGGTAAACGCCCCACGGTGAATGTGCTTGATGCGCTGGGTAAACCAACAGGTGAGCAGTGGCCCGTTGAGAAAAATGGAGATGGCTGGACAATCAGAATAGGAAAACCAGCAGGCTTAATGGCGTTGATCGAGTTGTGAGACCATTTGATTCTTGATAATCGCTGCTCGATCGTAGCGTCCGAAAACGCCACGTTTGCGGAGCCAACGGCGACTCTCCAAGCCCTTGTTTTAGAGCATTTTCATGTTTCTCGTAGGCCAGGACTTGTCCTGGCGTCACTTCCGCCAGGACAGGGAGGTCGTCCGGCTTAGATGGCAATGCGAGACTGAGTTTTGGTGCGATTCCCGTCAGCGGTAGGCACGAACATTCTGACTCCTTACAACAATCCGACAACTGCGGAGCAGTGATCGCATCTAGCCTGGGGCCAGGCTTGCTCGTCTCAGCGAGCAAGCCGCAGCCCCAGGAATTGTCACATCCGACCCAATTCTCCCCGCGGCGATTTGGCGGCGTAGCCGCCAAATCGCCGCGGGGAGGGTTTTTCGGTTTCGGTGACCTGGGGTTACACCAGCCTCGCTGTCGCTCGTTGGTTGACCCCAGGCTTTATGCTGCCACCGCTCCGCGGTTCTTATTCTTCGTGTTGAACTAACAATTCCTAAGCCGGACAGTCTCCAAGTCCTGCCCTACCGAAGATCCCACATCATTGATGAAAATGCTCTAAAATCAGCAGGCGGCTAACGCCCTTTCATCACTGCGTAGACACCAAATCCTTCCTCCATGAAGGATCGCACTTCCTCGGGCTTAATCCGCTTGCCGGCACGATAGTAAATCAGCCGATCACCCGTGGCCTCGACGCTGATTCCCTGATGTGCTTCGAAGAATTCGAGCAAGTCCGGCTTGAAAAATTCTCGGATGGCGGCCTCGTCAGGACCCCGCAACAGGAACCGCTTCGAGAAGACCGGGTGCGAATCGAAGTCGATGTCTTTGTAACCGAACGCTTGGCCGATCTTGTGAAAAATGTGCTCCGGTCGCAATTCGAATTCCGTCAGCGCCAGATGCGGCGACTGAAAACTGATCACCGTTTGCTGGTGAGTTTGTTGGTTCTTGCCACCGCCAGTGATGAACCGATACCCGAAGATCGCAATCTCGATGTCGTCGGTTTGCCCGCTGAGCATGTTTTGAGTCTTGCGCCCGTGTCCCTGATTGAACAGTCGTAGGTGTCCGATGGCGTCCTGAACAGCTGGATTACCTGTCGGAAAGAACTCTAGCCCGAGATCTTCCGCCACCTTCTGAAACTGCTCAGTGCGCGCTTGCTCGTACTTATGGGCCGCGTAAACAATCGCGCCGATCAGCGTCAGGACGCCAACGACGCTGGCAATCACAATCAACAAAACTTGCATTCGGTTCTTTTCTCATATTGTCGCTCGGTTGTCCCGACCGAGAAATCGTTGTCGCTCGGTTGTCCCAACCGAGGAATCCTCACAATCTCGTTTGGGACAAACGAGCAACCATCTACAGTCCTCGACGACGAATGTGTTCGTCGATCACCGTGCGGTACTCTTCGATTTCGATGTCTCGTTCGCAGCAAACCAGCATCAGTGCTCCGTCGGCGCGGAAGTTGCCATCCCAGGCGATGATCTGCTCGTCGCTCCACCGCGGATCGTATTCACGCAACCGCTCGTCGCTCATCCTTGAAAAGTAGGCGCACAAGTTGATGTCGGTTTCGTCAGGCGAGGTTCCGTCAATGGGCCGTTCGAGATCAGAATCTGTCATTTGCTTGCTCTCTAGTAGTCGCACACGCGACTGCGTTCTTTGCGCCGGCTTGCCGGCAATATCGTATCGTGAATCTTGCCATTGTCCGATCCTGCAACATGGCAGGTCGCACAGATTGCCGAGTGTTCTAATTCCCGGTGCTTGTCGGTGCTTTGGCCATGGACGTCGTGACAACTTAAGCAATTTGTTTCCAATCTGCCCAGCACCGCCACATCACGCGAATTGCAAAAGATATGTTGATCCGTCGCCGGTCGTGAGTGAATGCCTTCATCCGAGAATTCAACCTCGAAGTCTCGAAAAAGATTGTCGCCAGGGACAAAAGTATTTGCGTAGGGTAGACCGCTGGATTTTGACCTGCCGCCGCGCAAATGACACTGCCCACAAATCGAAGTTACTTACCGGGACTCTCTGTTGCGGTCTGAAAGCAATGCATGGCTGGTCTCTGTCGTGTGATCCGTCTGGACATCGCCGTGGCAAGTAAAACAGTCGAGCGATACAGCCGAAAAGGCGCGCGACGTGACGTCAACCGCAGTCGTGTGACAGCCCGCACATCGATCACCGAAAATTTTCGCGTTCCAGTGAGGTTGTGCTGCAGAGTCTTTCCCCATGGCTCCATGCTCTTCGCCCGTGAAGCGAACCAAGTAGCTCAGAACCTCCAGCTTGCCGTACTCCGGCGACCGTTTCATGAACCGCGTAACTCGATGAGATCCCATCAGCAAATTCACATCGTTGACGAACTCTTGTCCACGCTGCTTGCCAAGCAAGTTCAGGGCATCGTCCTTCGGTTGTGGCATTCGAATGGTTAGCTGGTGACGGTTTTCTTGCCATGTTGCGCCAATGTCTCGATGGCAGAATAAGCATTCATCCCCGGTCATGTACTCGGGAAAAGATTCTCCCACATGGTCGGCACCCCAGGCCGTGACGCTGACGCGAAGCGAGTTTTCATCGGCCACAGCTACCGAAACAGTCAGGCAATACGCCGCAAGTAAGAGGCAAATTTCCAACCTGCGTTTGACACGGTCTTGTTCGTAGTGGCCGCATTGATGCGGTTGTCCAGCGCATACCCGATGAATCGGCTCACTACGAACGGAGAGTGGCACTTTCCAGTTACGCATCGGCGCGGACCCAGCCCGCGGCCGCATTGTCACGTTGGCCGCCTTTTTCCAAGTACGCCGTCTTCAATCGGGTCAACGAGTCAGCCGGCAGCGACTTCATTTTCTGGCTGACGTCAAAGCCATACAGCTTGGCAGCATTCAAACCGAAGATCTTTGCTTTGTCCTCTTTCGTCAGCTTCTTGTATCCAAACTTCTCGCATAGTTCATCGCTAATCTGAAATCGCTTCATCGCATCGATCACCCACTGCGGCGATCCCCACCACAGACAATCGGTTCCCCAGACCACATGATCGGCCCCGAAGTGTTGCACGTTCTTGCCAATCAGATGCTGACACATCTCGGGGTTCGCAATCGCCAGCAAACCAAACGACGATCCGATTTCCGCGTAAACGTTGTTCATGTCGGGGTTGCGCTGTTTGATCTTCATCAGATCCGCATGCCAGGCGAAGTCGCCGGTTGTCGGGTCGTAAAACCCGTCGGCGCTAAACTGAGGTTCTCCCGGCCCATGCTTCAACGCCGAGTGATAGCAGATGAAAGTCAGATCGGGATGATCCTTGGCTGCCTTTTCGAGGTCGCCGGGATGTGCGAAATGGCCGAGGGTCCGCGACTGCGCTGCGAAACCTTTGTGCACACTGAAGACCTTGAGGCCGAGTTCTTTCGACTTTTCGTAGAACGGATAGGCCATCTTCTCATCATCCATCCGGAATCCGTTGCCGGACCGGCCAGGGTCGGTGTGGCAGTACCATTTCCAGCTGTCGATTCCGTACGTTTTGACCTCACGCTCCATCTGCTCGAACAGTGCGTTGAAGTCGGGCGAGTTGGATTGACGATCCCAGTAGTGATTCGGCGCGCAATTGCCTTGGCAGAACGCGCGTGTGCCGCCCGCCAGTTCGTTCAGCTCGTTCTTGCGGCGCGACATCAGCCAGCTCGGCAGGATACCTCCTTTCCGATCACGCCCTTCCAGCACCTTGCCGGCCAGGTTCTTGTTGGTTTCCCGACCGGGGACTCCTGAGATGACGGCGATGCTGGTTTCGCTGTCGAAGAAGATCTCTTTGACAAAGTTGGTGAAGCTGTAGGCATCGGGATTGTCCTTCAAGTCGAATCCCATGTTGCGGATGAACGTGGCTTTGCGAAATCCGATCGCGATCCCATCGGTGAAATGAGTCTGCACATCAACGATGAAGTACTCTCCCTTGGGAAACTTCTCGGCAGTCACCGCTTCGTCGACCGTTTCCTCTTCGTCGACGACCCAATTGCGACCATAGACCATGTTCGAAGCCAGGAATGCTGTCGCGAGTCCCATCGACGACCTCATGAAATCTCGCCGCTGCATGCCAAGCTTGCGAGACTTTTGCTCAGCGAGTTCGCCGATCAGTTGCTCCCACTGACGCTGCTGTTGCGTTTGCGGCCGCGGCACGAACTCCTCGTTTGAGACGGCCTGAGTCGGGATCGGTGAGTCGACTCCCTTGTTTTGGTCACGCTGCCATTTAGGAATCCACATGGTTTACCTCGCTATCGATTGCACCGGGGCGGGGGCAGGCTTCCGTGACGCCTGACGCCACACGATTATAAGCGTTGTTACGCTCTGTTTCCTGTATCTATTTGTAGTCTGGCGTCTGCGCAATCGTTTAACGGCAAGCCGCAGGCGACTTTGTCACTGATTCGTAGTCGCCTGCGGCTTGCCGTTAAACGAGTAACTCGGGCGACTTTGTCACTTGTTCGCAGTCGCCTGCGGCTTGCCGTTAAACGAGAAACGGGGCGACTTTGTCACTGATTCGTAGTCGCCTGCGGCTTGCCGTTAAACGAGTAACTCGGGCGACTTTGTCACTTGTTCGCAGTCGCCTGCGGCTTGCCGTTAAACGAGTAACTCGGGCGACTGCGTCACTGATTCGCAGTCGCCTGCGGCTTGCCGTTAAACGATTGTTTCCGCTAAACTCGTGGTGTAAAGTCGAACGTTCGCGAGGGGCATCGCAATGGTTCACGGTTACCACCTAATCCTTCCTATGTACGGATTCTGGTTGCCAAATGACCCTCGCGGTTCATGGTCGGATTTCGTCCGAAGATGGGAACTCGCCCGGTTTGGTCCAAGCCTCAAATCATTCGAACGCAAAGATATCGATAGTCTCAGCGTGAAGGAGAACGCGGCTCGGGTTGCGGCCAAGAAAGCACTATTCTACCCACCGGTTTCCATCAGCGGTTCACAGGCATTGACGATCGCGCATGGATTCTCGCGACAACGCTCAAAAAGCAATTACACGATTTGGGCATGTTCGATTCTGCCTGAGCATACGCATTTGGTGCTCGCTCGCCACACCTACAAAGTCGAGCAGATGGCAAATCTGCTCAAGGGGGCGGCGACGCGTGAAATGATAGACCGGCAAAATCATCCGCTAAGGTCCTACGCGAAAGCAGGCGAGCGTCCTCCTCGAATGTGGTCCGTTCATGAATGGAAGCAATACCTCGATAACGAAGAAGCGATTGAAAAAGCAATTTGCTACGTCGAGGAGAATCCGGTCAAGGAAGGCAAGGCGAGACAGCATTGGTCATTCGTGACACCGTTCGCGGGAATCAATCGTGCTGGATGGACCACCTATCACTAACAGTTGACCGGCAGCAGCCTGGTCGACCGGGCCAGCATCGTTTGAGCGCAATCGTTTAACGGCAAGCCGCAGGCGACTGCGTCACTCACTTGTAGTCGCCTGCGGCTTGCCGTTAAACGAGAAACGGGGCGACTGCGTCACTCACTTGTAGTCGCCTGCGGCTTGCCGTTAAACGAGAAACTCGGGCGCCTGCGTCACTCACTTGTAGTCGCCTGCGGCTTGCCGTTAAACGAGAAACGGGGCGACTGCGTCACTCACTTGTAGTCGCCTGCGGCTTGCCGTTAAACGAGAAACGGGGCGACTGCGTCACTCACTTGTAGTCGCCTGCGGCTTGCCGTTAAACGAGAAACGGGGCGACTGCGTCACTCACTTGTAGTCGCCTGCGGCTTGCCGTTAAACGAGAAACTCGGGCGACTGCGTCACTCACTTGTAGTCGCCTGCGGCTTGCCGTTAAACGAGTAACTCGGGCGACTTTCGTCCTTGTTCGCAGTCGCCTGCGGCTTGCCGTTAAACGAGTAACTCGGGCGACTGCGTCACTGATTCGCAGTCGCCATCGCAGAGAGATCATTTTGCTGGTGATATTCTAGCCGGCCACCAATCGCGATTGCGTCCGCGGCGGCGCGGATGGTCTACAATACGGCCGTAAGAGTCACTTGCCATCGGCATCAGCGATGCAAGAGTATTGTTTGGCCACAGGTATTCCGTTCATGTCCAGATTCGAAACAAATTTTGCGTTGCCGTTGATCGCTCTGCTCTCGGCTCAATTCAGCCCTGCGGTTGCCGATGACAACTGGCCACAGTTTCGCGGTGCGGATTCAACCGGCGTGATCAGCGGAGCCGCCGACTTGCCCGATACCTGGAGCGATACGGAAAACGTTGTCTGGAAAACGGACATTCCCGGTCGAGGTTGGTCGTCTCCCGTGGTTTGGGGAGATCGCGTCTTTCTGACCACGGTCGTCAATAGCGGGCAATCCGAGGAGCCAAAGAAGGGACTCTACTTTGGCGGAGATCGGCCGCTGCCGCCGCAATCCAAGCACGAGTGGATCGTCCTCTGTCTCGATTTAGCAAGCGGCGAGGTGCTCTGGAAAAAGCAAGTGCATGAGGCAATTCCGAAGACTCCCATTCACCTCAAAAACAGTTACGCATCCGAAACGCCGGTCACCGATGGAAAACACTTGTACGTGCTCTTCGGCGGTGTTGGGATTTATTGCTTTGACTTTGATGGCAACGAAATCTGGATGAAGAGCCTTGATCCCGTGAAGATGAGGTACGGATGGGGCACGGCAGCCTCGCCCGTGTTGCATGGCTGATCGCCTGTTCGTGATCAACGACAATGATGAAGACTCCTACCTGCAAGCACTCGACAAGCAAACCGGCGAACAGATTTGGCGGGTTCATCGCGACGAAAAAAGCAACTGGGCGACACCCTACATTTGGCAAAACGAACTGCGTACCGAAATCGTCACGCGCGGGCACGGGGAAAGTCCGATCATACGGTCTTGACGGAGAAGAGTTATGGTCGTTTTCAGGAATGTCGAGCATCACGATTGCCACACCGTATCAACACCAGGGGTTGCTGTATGTCAGCAGCGGCTATGTTGGTGACCAGTACCGTCCACTGTATGCGATTCGCTCGGGTGCAAAGGGTGACATCTCATTGCAAGGCGATCAAACCTCCAACAGTTCGATTGTCTGGAGTCAGCCGATCGGCGGCCCCTACAATCCGACGACGATCGCCTATGACGGAATTATCTATGTGTTGTATGACTTTGGATTTTTTGCCACTTACAACGCAATCGACGGCACGCCAGTCTATTCCAAGACACGTATTCCCAAGGGAGGTGCGTTCACGTCGTCGCCTTGGGCTTGCGACGGAAAAATTTTCTGTTTGAACGAGGACGGCACGACGTTCGTCTTCAAAGCGGGTGACGAATTCGAGGTCCTGCGAACCAACGCGTTGGCCGACGATGACATGGGAATGGCGACGCCGGCGGTCGCGGGGGATCGGCTGCTAATCCGCACCGCCGCTCGGATCTATTGCATCAGGGGATCAGAGTAGCAGCATGCGAATTTTTCGTTGAACGGCAAGCCGCAGGCGACTGCGGCTACGACGCAGTCGTCCATGGTGGATCGGCATCGCTGTCGCTCTTTGCCCACGCTACGGCTATTCAGTCACGAAACTCCAGATCGTGCTCGACTTATACTCTTCGCCGGGCTTCAGGATCGTTGACGGGAAATTGTCTTGGTTCACGCTATCGGGGAAGTGCTGTGTTTCCAAGCACAGTGCACTTCGATGTGCGTAGGTCTTGCCTCCTTTCCCTTTGACCGTCCCATCCAGGAAATTGCCCGAATAAAACTGAATGCCGATCTCGGTAGTGCTGATCCGTAACGTCCGTCCTGACTTTGGATCTTTCAACGAGGCGGCAAATCGGTACTTCTTGCCTTCTTCAGGCTCGTTCAAAACGAAATTGTGGTCGTATCCGAGAGCTGCAGTTTCGGTCAACGGATCGATTCGCTTGCCAACCTTGGTTGGTTTTCTGAAATCAAGTTCAGTGCCTTCGACACTTTTGATTTCGCCGGTCGGAATCAGCGTATCGTCAACCGGCGTGTAGCTGTCGGCGTTCAGCTTCAAGACATGATCCAGCACCGTATCGCTACCTTCGCCGGCCAAGTTGAAGTAGGCATGATTCGTCAAATTGACCGGCGTTGCCTTGTCGGTCTTCGCCGTGTAGATGATGGCCAGGCGGTTGGCATCCTTGGGAACAAAGAAGCGAACGGTGACGTCCAGGTTTCCCGGATAGCCTTCTTCGCCATCAGGGCTGGTGTAGCTGAAGGTCACGCCTTCGCCTTTTTCATTCGAGAATGGCTTCGCCTTCCAAACGACTTTGTCCAAGCTTCGTTCGACACCGCCGTGCAAATGATTCGGATCATTATTGATCGCCAACGTATACTCTTTTCCGTCGAGCGTGAACTTGCCTTTGGCAATCCGATTGCCGACGCGACCGACAGTGCATCCAAAGTACGGGTTGCCTTCGCTCTCGTATCCCGAAACGTCGTCGAAACCCCAGATCACGTCGGCGGTCTTGCCGCTGGCGTCGGGCACGTGCAGCTGGACCAACGTGGCGCCTCGCGTCATCAGCTTGGCGACCAATCCTTTTTCACTCTTGAGTGTGTAGAGTTCAACGGCGGTTCCGTCTATGGTCTTGCCAAATGGTTCGGAGGTCGGCTCGGCGGCCATCGCGACGGAGGCAAAAATGGCGACGGCAAAGGTGACTGAGTAGAGTTTCATATGGTCAGATCTCGCGGGAAGCGGAATGGAGTGCGAACGTAATGCCACCAAAGTGTAAGTGCTACGGAAGCTGACAACAAATCGGCGTGATCTCGTGGGGATGGCGTGAGTTACATTCTTGGGGCGGCCGACGGTCGAGCATCAGTCTTGAGGCTGCGTTATTGGGCGTGGAGTATCTGTCTTGCTCAGCGAAACACGTCGCAATTCGAAATCACCCATCAACACTCTCCCTCCGAGAGCGTCGGGCTCTCAGGCCTGGAGAGGGCAGGGAAAGTAGTCAGTTGACAGTGGACAAGCGTCGAAGCGTTTGGGCGAGTGCTGCGGAACAGCCTCGCAACCGCACCATGCCTCCGGCTGATCATTTCAAACCGGTCTACACAACGGAAATGGTAACTGATTTGCGTCGACAGGTTGGCGAGACAATGCACAGCATGATCAAGAAGAATCGTCCGCTGACGGAGTGGCTCGATTGCGACTACGTGGTCGTTAACCGACGGATTGCCAGGCACTATGGCATTGAACCGCTTCCAATCTTCGACTTTCATGTTTGGCAACGCGCAAACCGGACGGCGTCTGACCGCCCCCGAAAAGACACCGTTGTGTAATCTGTATCGCACGATGATGCAACGCATGCGCGTGGAAGTCGACCAGTTCGGAACGAGCACCGGCATCGTTGATCTGGCCTAAGAGAACGCTTGTGGGGCAGTTTCGGCTCTCAGGCCCGTCAATCGCCACCGCCTCGAAGTCTGGCGACGACGGCTACACAAAGAAATAAAAGTGTAAAGGAGTCGTCTCGCGCCATGCTACAATTACCGACTGCGCAGGGGTGAACGCAAGTGAAGCTTGGATTTAACTGCAATCGCAACAAGGAGCCTGTCCCGATGGACGCTGAATGCTACTGCGTTGACAGACAAAGACGCGCGCTTACGCTCATCGAGTTGCTCATTGTGTTTGCAATCATCGGGATCCTCGTAGCCCTTTTGTTGCCCGCTGTGCAGGCGACCCGTGCTGCAGCCCGCACGCTCTCCTGCATGAACAACCTGAAACAGTTGGGGCAAGGCTTGCACCACTACGAAAGCGCGTACAAGCGTCTTCCTTGCTCATCGCATGATCCTGAGTGGATCTCTGAGTCCGGCGAGTGGAGTTGGGGTGCGAGGGTGTTGCCTTTCATCGAGCAGAATGCCCTCCACGATCGATGCGACTTCGATCTCTGGCCCGCCGAGGAGCCGAACATTCAAGTTGTCCAGACAGCCTTGCCCATTTTTCGCTGCCCTTCGGAGATAGCTCTTCGAGATCAATTTACAGAAGTTTGGGATGGCTACGAAAAAGTGAAGATTAGCCTGCCAAACGATAACTATGGTATCAACGAACCATTAGACCTGCTCCATCCTGATGGCTCCGAATGCTGGCGTTTCGCTGACATCGAAGACGGCTTGAGTAATACCACGATGCTCGGCGAGACAACGCCCTTTACAGTCTCCGATGAGATAGATGCGCAGTGGTACTGGCATGTCACTTGGGCTTGCAGTATCTCCTCGAGCGAGGGTGGCTCGATCGAACGCGACTTTTGGACGACCCTCGACTGCACGGGCATTACCATACCGCCCGAGCAGGATTGGGATTATCTGAGCAGCTACCATCCGGGTGGTTCCCATATCACGCTTTGCGATGGCAGCGTCCGGTTTATCGGGACAAGCATTGATACCGAGACATTGCGGAGGCTTGCCGACCCGAATGATCGAAAAATAGTCGGCGACTATTGACGCGAAAAGAACTTCGACTGTGATTGAGCCACATGCGTACCTAGCCAAGACCCGCAGCGTGCGATGAATTTTGGAGCCGTAAGAACTTGCAAACCATTAGTGAGACGATTAGCGCCTTTGCGCAATGGCTGGTCACGTTCTCGCCTTGGCCGGTTCGAATTCGGACAACACACCGGGCGATCGCGTTTCAGCATCGATTTAGGTTCCAACTCGTTCCAAGATCGCTATTGCGGTTGCTGCCCTTGCCAATTGTAAAATTCTTCGTTTGTTACATTCCTTTCACGAAGAAGTCGCAATCATGGTGTAGAACTCTCACACTTGGCCCGGGCATTCACTGGTACTGGCCGAAGACCACGGAGATTGAAGTGCTTCCGGTCGAACGCCAAACACTTGACCTGCCTGTGCAGACTCTCTGGACGGCGGATCTTCAAAGTGTCGCGGTACGTGGGGAGGTCGTTTTCGTCGTTGACGATATCCGACTGGCAGTTTGCAAGACCTTTGATTTTCAGCAAACCATTCAAGATGTGGCACAGTTCGTCGTCGTCAGCGTTGTGGCATCCAAGACATGCAACGAGCTAGAAAAATCAATGCACAGCAATCAGCTCACTGCCGAGTTCACTAACCGCATCGAGGCCGAGTTGGAATCATACGGAGTAGGCGTCGAGCGAGCGTTTTTCGCCGATTTCACCAAATGCACTGCGATTCGTGTGTATGGAGAGCAAGCCCAAGGCGTTGTTCCGCTTGCACCATTTCCGGAGGCGCCAGGCTAGGTTTCATGGCGAGTCGCCTGAAACTCTAACGACAAAGGGACCGTGAATGCCAACACAGGGAAGACCTAGCGACGAGGCGGCGACAAATCACCGGCCTCGTCGTTTTCTGTTTTGCTTGATCAAGCTCGGCAAAATCAATTGCCCTCCAGCTCGCGACTGCTTTAGGCAGACTTCTTCTTGGGAGTCTTTTTCTTAGCTGGTTTCTTCTTGGCAGCCTTCTTTTTCGTAGCTTTCTTCTTCGTGGCTTTCTTCTTAGCAGCCTTCTTCTTAGTAGCCTTCTTCTTGGCAGCTTTCTTCTTGGCAGCTTTCTTCTTGGCCATCGTCCGTTCTCCCTAAGAGATTGCTTGATGCCACGGTGGCTGCACCTCACTACGAGCCGCAACTCGGTGGCTTGAACCCAAAGTCTACTGCTCTCTTGACATTGATTGCAAGCTATACAAGCGGATTATCGGATAAAACAACATCAGCGGTGCGTCGTGCCAAAAGGCCAGAGGCAGTCTGGGTTGGCACACGATCCACGGCATGCGTCAACGCAGCGGTGCTGACGCTTGACCACCATCCGCCCCGGCACAGCATGCCCGGTTTGCGACAACGACGCCAGAATGACCAACAATTGCAGGGCGAGAGAAACCAGCACGAATGGTTCGCTACCGGTTTTGCATTTCGATCAGTGCATCGGCGAATGCCTTGCCGATCAAGGCGAAGGTCTTGGCGCAGCCCAGATAGTGATAGCCGGCATTGGAGGCCCCACGTTGAAACAGCGCCGCTTCCTCGGGCGAAATCAAGTCGGCCTCGAATTGCTTCAAGTAATCCCGCTGCTCTTGTTGAGTCATGTTGCCGTCCTTGTTCGCATGATCTTTGTTTTTTGTGCGTAGTAGGTAAGCCATCTGGCGGACCTGGCCACGCTTGTCGTCGATGGCTCCCAGGCGGGCATCCCAGCACGGACCGGTTTCGACCGCCACGACGGATCCTTTGAATTCGCGGTCAGCTGCCGGGGCCGCCATGGCTTTGCGGAATTCGAGGTTCTTTTCGTTCGGCTCAACGCCCCCAACACCCATGACGCCGATTACGAACGGCAATTCGGGTGCATTCAAATCCCTGCGAACATCGCGGATGAAATCACCGAGCCATTCACTGTACTTTGCAAAGCGATTCGCTTTCCCCTGCCCGGATTTCAGCTCAGGATAGACGTCGCTATTGACCATGTCGTTCCAACCCTGAAACCAAACGAACCCGGCAAGCTCGCAGCCTTGCGCCGGATCGTACTGTGGGCACACTCGCATGGGATCCGCCAAGATGTGCTTCACATGATCGATCATCAAGCGATAGTAACGCCCGCTGTCTTCGCTGCGGTAGCGATCCTTCTCGATGTCTTTCTCGGTTTGCTGATAGGGCCCGGCGCTGGGTGGGCGAAAATCGTGGAACAGCGACTTGCCGCCCCATGCGGTCTTGATGATCAGTACCGGTTGCTCAAACTGATGGTCCATCGTGATGCCAAACGTGAGTTCCGGTCCAATCTTTCCGCCATCTTCTGACGGGTTCTTTCTCGCTCCATAGCCTGCAGTCAACTTGCCAAAGCCTTCGCCGATGTTATCTTGACTCCCGGTCAGGTAAGAAATCCATGCTCCCGTGCAAACATCGGGCTTGCCGTCGGGGCCAATCATTTGGGTAAGAAGCGGCGCGGTTGCTGGGTCATCGCCGATGTAGTCAAACGTTTCGACTCTCGCGTGACCTTCCATGTTCGACTGACCGGCGAGGATAAATACTTGTAATGGACCGGCGCCACTGGCAATCGATCCAAAAAACGCACAAGCGACAGTTGCGGTTACGAAACGGTGGATGATTTGGAATTGCATGCGTGGATCGAGTTTGGAGTGGTTGCTGATTGAGTCGTCGTGCTGAACAAGATCGTTTAACGGCAAGCCGCAGGCGACTGTTACGGGCATACGCTGTCGCCTGCGGCTTGCCGTAAACCAAGTAGGCGTAGGCCAGCACCTGTCCTGGCGACAAACCGCATTCGTCAGGCTGCCAATACAGGTCCTGGCCTACGAATGTCGCCAATCGAAGACGGGCGAGGAGCTAAACGTCGGTGGTAACACAGTCGCCTGATTGTAGCAGGTCGCGATACCACGATTCGGCCTGCTGCGCTCGACCCGGCAGCTGCCTGGTACCCCAGATAATCGACAACGTGCAGCGTGTCGTTGCCTGTGTCTTGGTTCGCTGCGAATCCTTCACGGCGTTGGCGCATGGTCCATCCGCATCAAACAGGCAAGGCAAACCACCGATCTCAATCGACTGTCCCGAAATGTTAAATAAATAAGCTGATCCTTGCTTCGCGATGTCAACACGAAGCGGAGGCGTCAGCAGGTCGTAGTCCACGACGCTGATGGGCAGGCCGCTGTGCAGCGAAACAACATTACAGGCGTCGACGGCAAGGTTGATACTGCTCAATGAGCCCGCGGTGGCAGCTTTGATCAGATATTCCGATGCTGGTTTGCTGCGACCGGTCGGTTTGAAGCCACTGTATCGCAACAGGTCACGCACCGTTTTGCGAACATCATCTGACGCGGAGAGGGGAGCGGCGTAATCGAGATTGAGATGTTGTGTCAGCTCTGGCGACACAGCGATCTCGCCGAGCGGGCGATGGAAGCGAGTCAAGAACGCCCGCATCTCGAGGAGTGGATGTTCGGCAACCTCAATCATCCGCGCTTGCTCCGCTTCTGCATTCTTGATCGTAGTGACCGCATTCATGCGGTTGTTGCAAAATACCCGATGAATCGGGTGACTACGAACTGAAAGCGGCGATCAGCGGCCAAACAATTGATGAAGCAAGGCCCAGCAGAGCTTTTTGGTCGGTATTTTAGACAGCAGTGGACTTTCTCATTTCGATGAGTCGATTCAGCCGCGTCACGATAAAAACTTGCCACAGATTTTCTGACACGTTCTCTAGAATCAACGTCCGACCTGCGCTACGAAGTCTGGACTGTAAGCGAATCAGACCATTGAGGTCTTCGCTGCAAATCGTGTCGATCGCGGCGAGATCTACCGCGAAGATCGGATCATCGGTTTCGTCGACGCTGTGGTGCGCTTCATTTAACCAATTGAACTCAAGATCACGTACTTCCATCCCCTGTTTTGGAGCAGCAACCAGTAACGACATGATTTCGAGCCGAGTTCGAGGAATGGCGTTGAAAAACGGGATCACTAGAAAGTGACCGGCCGCGAGACTCCCATCTCGCGGCCGGCCTCCCCTCTCTTTGATCACGGTGAGGAGTCGAAGCAAGACTTGTGCCAAAACCTTTCGGGCATTTGCTCGCGGTGCTGCAAGGGGGCAGGTGGGGGAGTTAAAGCTCCAGCTCACGTCAGGAACGTGTCAATTTCCGCCCGTCTGCGGTCCAGAGTCCAGGAATCGAAGTTCCTTTATTGCTGGCGTTGATCGGCTACCCACACTTTCACGTCCATTTGGTGCATCGCAGCGCGGCATCAGTGCTTAGGGGTTGGGCAGCAGATGTTGGGTTTGCGGATATCGGGGAAGGCTGGTGATGGGGAGAGCGAGGCTCCTGCCGAGCCGAAATCGGCATAGTCCTCGACCCATCGGTTCGGCAGGAGCCTCATCTCTCCCAATGTCAAAACACGTTTTCAAGGTTGTGACGAATTGCGGTTGCAGAGAAGTCGCGATCTACCCTTTGATCTGCGACGCGATGCTCTAGACTGTAAGCCTTCCGTCAGGCGGCGGGACGCAGGCCGAGTTGTTTGCCCCGGTTTCGGTGGATCGCGCAAGAGTAAAGCGCGCTCGCTCAATGACTCCGAACGAAAGTCCGCAGCTGACCTCCATGTCAACACAGTCTCAATCTCAGTCTCAATCTCAGCTTCGCGTAAGTCCGGTCCTGGACGATTATCAGACCGAGGGCTTTTTCGACGAACTCGTCGAGCAAGATGGTCAGCCTCGACCCGATGCTCGGGAACTCGTCAACCTGATCAATCGAATGCCCGCCAGCGAACTGGTTCGACGTCAAAGAGCGATCGAACGTTCGCTCTATCAAATGGGGATTACGTTCACTGTCTATAGCGACGATGCGGGCACGGAAAAGATCATGCCCTTCGACATCATTCCAAGGATCGTTTCATCAGTCCTGTGGCATCATATCGATGCCGGTTTGAAGCAACGCATCAAGGCGCTCAATTGTTTTCTCTCCGATGTCTACTCGGATCAGCAGATCATCAAAGAAGGGATTGTGCCCCGCGAATTGATCGATACGGCGCCAACTTTCCTGCCGCAATGTTTGGGTTTAAAGCCCTTCAATGATGTGTGGTGCCACATTACCGGCACGGACTTGGTTCGTGATGATTCGGGCGCGGTGTTTGTGCTGGAGGACAATTTGCGTTGCCCATCGGGCGTGTCGTACGTGCTGCAGAACCGCCAGGTGATGAAGAAGAATTTTCCGCAGGTCTTCAAGGCGTCGCAAGTGCGTCCGGTGAACGACTATCCCGCCAGGCTGTATCAGATGCTGTGCGAGATGGCGCCGCCTCAGGTGAACGATCCGACGGTCGTCGTGTTGACGCCGGGAATCTATAACAGCGCTTACTACGAACACTCCTTCCTAGCCCAGCAAATGGGCGTCGAGTTGGTCGAAGGCCGCGACTTGGTGGTGGAAGATGACAGCGTCTTCATGCGCACGACCGATGGCCTGCAACGCGTCGATATGATCTACCGGCGAGTTGACGACACGTTCTTGGATCCGGAAGTCTTTCGAGACGACTCGGTGCTGGGTGTTGCCGGATTGATGCGAGCGTACCGCACCGGCAATGTTTCGCTGGCCAACGCGCCGGGAACGGGAATTGCCGACGACAAGGTCATCTACGCCTACGTTCCCGAAATGATTCGCTACTACCTGGGCGAAGAGCAGATTCTGCCGAACGTGCCGACTTACGTTTGTCTTCGTGAAGATGATCGGCGTTATGTGCTTGAACACATGGATGAGTTGGTGATCAAGGCCGCGAATGAATCGGGCGGCTACGGGATTCTGATCGGTCCGCATGCGACGGAGGCGGAACGCAGCGAATTTGCCAGACAGATTCAAGACGACCCGCGCAACTTCGTTGCCCAGCCCACATTGTCGCTATCGCGCATGCCCACGATGATCGGTGAGTCGATTGAGGGGAGGCATGTTGATCTGCGTCCGTACATTCTGTGTGGCGGAAAGGAGATCTGGGTTTTGCCCGGTGGATTGACCCGGGTTGCTCTTCGCAAAGGATCGCTGGTCGTGAACTCTTCGCAGGGGGGCGGCAGCAAAGACACCTGGGTTGCCGCCGAGCCCGGTCAAGACGTCGCCACGCCCTGACGCGATTGAGCCCCAGCCCATCCGTTCCAGCCCATCCGTTCCAGCCCATCCGTTCCAGCTTCGTCGTCAACACCCTTTCGCTCTGTTTTTCAAAGTCTTCCTTCATGCTTTCCCGCGTTGCAGAATCAATCTACTGGATGAGTCGCCAGGTCGAACGGGCTGAAAACCTCGCTCGTTTTTTGGAAGTCACTCATAACCTGATCTTGGACCAGCCTGAAAACCTGGTCGATCCCTGGGAACCGCTGATTCAAGTCACGGCGAACCAAGAGTTGTTCGAGGAGAAATATGGCGAAGCCAATGCGGAAACGGTCACGCAGTTTCTCGCCTTCGACAGTTCCTATCCGAATTCAATGATTTCGTCGCTTCGCTATGCACGGGAAAACGCTCGTGGTGTTCGCGAATCACTCTCGTCGGAGACATTTGAGCAGCTGAACGAGTTCTTTCATTTTGTTGATGCTGCCGCACAAACTCCCTCGCTTGCATCTCCCAATGAATTTTTCGATGCCGTCAGACGCATTGCCATCCAGTGGACAGGCGTGCTGGACAGCACGATGGCGCATGACATCGGTTGGCACTTTGCCAACGTGGGTCGATTGATCGAACGAGCGGATAAAACATCGCGGGTGCTGGACGTCAAGTACTTTAACCTGTTGCCGCAAGTGGACGACATTGGCACGGCAGTGGACGACTTGCAATGGTCGGCTCTATTGCTTGCCATCAGCGGCTTCGAGGCCTACCGCCGTGAACACCACCTGGTCGATATCGAAAAGGTCGTCGAGTTCTTTCTATTCCACCGCACCTTTCCGCGGTCGGTTTTGTACTGTGTTGCCGGTGCCGATTGGTCCTTTGGCGAAATCGAACAGATCTCTAACTCGGATACCGAGGGGCAAGCGAGTATCATTACCGCCAAGCTGCGACATCGACTGAGTGCAACCAGTGTCCAGGAAGTTTTGGCGGGCGGGATGCACCAGTTTGTCGATCTGCTGCAAACGGAACTGAATCGAATTGGCGACGCGATGAATCAAGATTACTTTTACTCGGTTACCCACTAATGGCCATCCGCGTTGCTCTGCACCACGAAACGCAGTACCAATATGACCGCCCGATTTCACTCGGGCCGCAATTGGTTCGATTGCGGCCCGCCTATCATGGACGGACGCCGATTGACGCGTACAGTTTGGCTGTCGAGCCGAGCGATCATTTTCGCAATTGGCAGCAAGATCCGTTCGGAAATCCGATTGCTCGATTTGTCTTTCAAAAACCGTGCAATCACCTCAAGATCACGGTCGATTTGATCGCGGACATGACGGTGATCAACCCCTTCGATTTCTTTATCGAGGACAATGCGGATTGCTGGCCGTTCGTTTACGACGAGGCACTGAAACTTCAGCTTGCGCCTTATTTGGTCAAGTCAGAGCCCACACCGCTGCTGCAGAAATGGATTGGCGTATTGCCAACGTCAGCCGAGCGAATTGTTGACTTTCTGGTCGAGGTCAACCAGTTGCTGAAGGAGCGCGTGGAGTATCTGGTGAGACTTGAACCGGGTGTGCAAACTCCTGAGGAGACGCTGACGATCGGTAGTGGATCGTGTCGTGATTCGGCCTGGCTGATGGTCGAGACCTTTCGGCAGATTGGCTTGGCGGCGCGGTTTGTATCCGGTTACCTGATTCAGTTGACCGCCGACGAAAAATCGCTGGACGGTCCCTCGGGCCCCGAAGAAGATTTCTGCGATTTGCACGCTTGGACGGAAGTTTACTTGCCGGGTGCAGGCTGGGTGGGGCTCGATCCGACCAGTGGCCTGTTTGCCGGCGAGGGGCACATCCCCTTGGCCTGCACGCCCTCCTACAAAGGTGCTGCACCGATCACTGGCGGACATGAACCGTGCGAGGTTGAGTTCCACCACGCCATGTCGGTGAAGCGATTCCATGAAGACCCGCGGGTCACCAAGCCGTACACCGACGGCCAGTGGGACGCGATCATGAAGACCGGTCGCGACGTCGATCAACAGCTTCAGCAGCACGACGTGCGGCTGACGATGGGTGGTGAGCCAACGTTTGTTTCGATCGACGACATGGACGACCCACAATGGAACACCGACGCGGTGGGGGCCGAGAAACGCGTGCTCAGCAACCTGCTGCTGCTTCGGCTCCGCGAGAAGTTCGCACCCGGCGGATTGCTGCACTACGGCCAAGGAAAATGGTACCCAGGCGAATCGCTGCCGCGTTGGGCGTTCTCCTGCATTTGGCGTCGCGACGGCGAACCGATTTGGAAGGATCCGCAATGGACAGCCGATGAAGGCCGGGACTACGGGCATACGCCAGATGACGCCAAGCGGTTTGTCAGACATCTTGCCCGCGAGCTGAACGTGAGCGCCAAGATGACATTCCCGGTGTACGAGGACACGTTTCATTATTTGTGGCGCGAAAATCAGCTGCCGATGGATATCGATCCGACCGATCCGAAGTTGGACGACCCCAACGAACGTGCCATGATGATTCGGACCTTTCGCAGCGGTTTGGGGACTCCGGTCGGGTTCGTGCTGCCGTTGCGTCGTGCCTGGTGGCAGGCCCGACCGGGTTGGATCGGCGGACGCTGGCCCATCCGCAGCGAGAAGGTCTTCTTGTTGCCCGGTGAGTCCCCGGTGGGATTGCGATTGCCGCTCGAGACGTTGCCTTATAGCAGCGTTGCCTCGAGCGGGATTTACACGGCGCCGATGGATCCCACCGCTCCGCGCGGACCACTTCCCCGGCATCCATCGGTCCCCAAAGGAAACGAGCGAGACGTTTTGCGGGACGCGCACGCCGACCCCGGCGGTCAGGGATTTGCTGGTTTGGGTCAACTGCCGATCAACGAACAGGTCCTGGACGAGGAAGACGAAGATGATCTTCCCACCAGCGAGGATGTTGTCCGCACGGCGCTCTGCGTCGAATGCCGGCATGGAAGAATTTACGTGTTCATGCCGCCGTGTCAGCGGATCGAGGACTTTCTCGATTTGGTCTCCGCGATCGAAGAGACCTGTAAAGAACTGAAGCTACCGGTACTGGTCGAGGGCTATCCGCCGCCGCCCGATGATCGCGTCGAGTTGTTCAAGGTGACTCCGGATCCAGGCGTCATCGAAGTCAACTCGCAGCCCACCGAAACGTGGGAAGAGTTGGTCGATTTGACAGAGACGCTGTATTCCGAAGCAAGGCTCTGTCGGCTGGGGACAGACAAGTTCGACCTGGATGGTCGGCATACTGGAACCGGTGGCGGGAACCACGTGGTGTTGGGCGGCAAGAAGCCAAGTGACAGTCCGTTCATCCGGCGTCCCGATTTGCTTGGCAGTCTGATTGCGTTTTGGAATAACCATCCTTCGCTATCGTATCTGTTCAGCAGTCGATTCATTGGGCCCACCAGTCAGGCACCTCGTTTCGATGAAAGCCGCCGCGATGCGGTTTACGAGATGGAGATCGCGTTGGGTCAATTGCCGTCGCGCGATCAGTACACGCCACCGTGGATGGTCGATCGCTTGTTCCGCGATCTGCTGGTCGACTTGACCGGGAACACTCACCGTGCGGAAATCTGCATCGACAAGTTGTATTCGCCCGACAGTTCGACCGGTCGGCTGGGTTTGGTCGAATTACGCGGATTCGAGATGCCGCCGCACGCCCGCATGAGTCTCGCCCAGCAATTGTTGATTCGTGCCATCGTCGCGGTGTTCTGGGAGCAGCCGTACAGCCGGCCACTGGTGCACTGGGAAAGCGCCTTGCATGATCGGTTCATGTTGCCGCATTTTGCCTGGCAAGACTTGTGCGACGCGATCGGCGAACTCCGGCGACCTGGCATCGAGATCGATCCGGCCTGGTTCGTGCCACATCACGAGTTTCGGTTTCCCAGAGTCGGCGAGTTAAATTGCGAGGGCATCAATTTGCGGATTCGTTCGGCGATCGAGCCCTGGTATGTGATGGGAGAAGAACCGGGCGGCGGCGGCACGGTGCGGTGCGTTGATTCATCGGTGGAACGTTTGGAACTGCTGTTGGATGGTCTCGAGACGACTCGATTCCGCGTGTTATGTAATGGCATCAACGTTCCTGTTCATGCGACCGGCGTCCAGGGCCAGTACGTTGCGGGGGTCCGCTTCCGAGCTTGGCAACCGCCTCGCTGTCTGCATCCGACGATCGGAATCCACTGTCCGCTTCGCTTTGATATCGTCGATGTCGGCAATGCTCGCTCGATTGGCGCATGCACTTACCATGTGGTTCATCCCGGTGGGCGCGGAACCGACCGCTTCCCGATCAATGCGAATGAAGCCGAAGCGAGGCGAGCGGCGCGGTTCGATACATTGGGAATGACCGGTGGCCAGATCGAAATCACCGATTTACCCCCTGCGACAGGCCCCAATCCCTACCCCGTGACCTTGGACTTGAGACGCGTCTGAATGGTTCAGTCCGGCTGTTGAAATCGCTCGATCCGATCTATGATGACCGGTTGCACTACCGAGTTGGTGGTATGTTTTTCGTTCTCATGGGTTGGCCGTTGTGGAATTAAATTCGACTGCACCTCCGCCCGCGCCGTTCTCGGACTATCAACCGGCCAGCGATCGATACGACGAGTATGTTTCGGCTGGCGGTAGCACGGGGGGTGTTTGGCAACCGGTAGCCGCCTATCTGGATCGGCTTGGTGCCCAAGGCATTCAGGCCTGCGCTGCGGAAGCCGAGCGATTGGTTCGCGAGAGTGGAGCTAACTTTCAGGTCACCGGGGACGGCAACGAGAAGTCGCGGCCGTGGCAGCTGGCGATTGTGCCCCTGGTTCTGGACGGCGTGAGTTGGGACAAGCTGGAATCGGGCTTGCAGCAACGCATGCGACTGCTCGAGCGGGTGCTGGCGGATCTGCTTGGCGAACAACGCTTGATCAAGGAACGGATCCTGCCGGCCGAGCTGCTGAGTGCGAATCCAGAGTATGCGCGTGCTTTTCACGAGCTGCCCGCCAGTGGCAATCGCTTGACACTGACCGCCACGGACTTGGCCCGTGACAAAGACGGTTCGTGGTGGGTGACGGGAGACCGAACACGAGCTCCAAGTGGACTTGGTTACGCGCTCGAGAATCGAGTGATCACCAGCAGGGTGTTGCCGCAGCTGATTCGCCGCAGTAACGTCACTCGCTTGGCCGCTTTTTTCGCATCGCTGCAGGGGCACCTCAATTCACTGGCCCCTCGGATGCGTGACAACCCGCGCGTGGCGATACTGACGCCGGGCGAGCAAAGCTATCGTTACGTCGAGGACGCGTATTTGGCGCGGTACCTCGGGTACACGCTTGTTCAAGGGCGCGACCTTGCTGTTCGCGGCAATCGTTTGCATTTGAAAACGCTCGGCGGCCTGCTGCCGATCGAAGTTCTTTGGCGTCATGTCTCGGATCAGAAATGCGATCCTTTGGAATTGGATCCGACTGCCACGCAGGGCGTCACTGGTTTGTTGCAAGCGATCCGTGGCGGCACGGTGGCTGTCGCCAACAGCATCGGTAGCTCGCTGGCGCAGATGCCGGCGCTATTGCCGTTTTTGCCGGCGGCGTCCAAGTTCTTTTTTCAAACGGAAATGTCCCTGCCAAGCATCGCGACGTACTGGTGCGGAGGTGCGAAGGAACGACGGTATGTGCTCGAACACTTGAATGACTTGGTGCTCCGCCCCGCTTTCAGAGTGTCCGGCGAGCCGCCCATCGTGCCGGCTGAATTGGCGGCCCGGGAAAGAGAGGAGTTGATCGCGCAGATCAATGCAAGCCCACACGATTTCGTGGCGCAGCATCGGCCCTCGCGAAGTACCACGCCGGTTTGGCACGACGGTCGGTTGTGTTCCTGGCATGTCGCGATGCGATCGTTTCATGTGCAGACATCGTCGGGCATCGATGTGCTGCCCGGCGGGCTGGTGCGTGTCAGTCCCGACGCTCCGTCGCTGGACCACAGCCCGAATAGCGGCAGGCTCGGACAAGATTGCTGGATTGTTGCCAGTGAGCCGGTTGATCATGAGGCGACCTTGCTACCACCTGATGGCCCGATTCGATTGACGCGCGGTGGCGAGGAATTGCCCAGTCGTGTTGCAGAGAATCTGTTTTGGCTGGGACGTAATGCCGAGCGAACCGAAGCGGTCGCACGACTGTTGCGAACCACGATGGACCGCATCGCGGGGGAAAACGCGGTCGAAGATGTGCCTGATTTGCCCCGTTTGCTCGCAGGCTTGGCGGCGGTCGGTCAAATCGAACCTGGTTATGCGATCAAAGAGTTCGGCGGATCATTGCCCACGTTGGAAGCTGTCCTGCCAAATTCCGTATTCGATCGAAACCAGCCCCGTGGATTGCAGGCCAGCGTGATCAACATGGTGGGCAAAGCAAAGTCCGCGCGAGACCGAATCTCGACCGATGGTTACCGCATCATCACCCGCATTGGCAGCGATCTAACCGATCCAGGTCCGGTTGGCAGAAAGGACGTGGGAGCGACGATCGAACGGGTGAATCGTTTAATCACGGATTTGCTCGCTTTGTCAGGTCTGGCGCATGAAAGCATGACGAGAACACACGGTTGGCGTTTTCTGCACCTCGGGCGACGAATCGAACGCGGGTTCCAGACCGCGGAACTGCTCGCCGCGACGCTGACTCACCCGATTGCTGACGAGAGGCCTTTGTTGGAATCGGTATTGCGCACGACCGATAGTATCATGACCTATCGCTCACGCTATCTCCTGCAACTGCGCCCCATTGCAGTGATCGACCTGTTGATCACAGATGACACGAATCCTCGGTCGATCGTGTTTCAGCTGAAGTCGATCAACCAGTTACTTCACCAGTTACCGACCGATTCGTCGGATCCGGGCATGGGCCAGGACCAGCGCACCGCGGAAATACTGTTGCACCGTGTCCGCATGTCAGAACCGTCCAGGCTCGCGCTGGCCAACTCCGACGGGCAACGCCACGAATTGAGCGAACTATTGCAGCAATTGATCGATGAACTACCCAACCTGTCGAACCAGATCACCGCGCGGTACTTGATCCACACTGGACAAACGCAAACGCTGACCGGGCGGATTGATGCAGCACCGGCGCCTTAGACCCCTTTTTCCAATACGTTCTTGGCGATATCGCGTTCTACACCAGTCCGCGATCCACCTCCCCCAAAAACTCGTTTGATCCAGATTGTCCACGTCAGCCAGCTATCGAATCGTCCATGAGACGCGTTACCAATACTCTGACCCGGTAGCGATCTGTCAAAACCAACTGCGGATGACGCCACGCTCCATCTCGCGAAGGTTCTCGGGAGTCGACTGCCACTCAGTCGCTACCACGATCGATCCCGAACCGGACGTGGTCCATGAACATACCGATTACTTTGGCAATCGAGTCATCTCGTTCTCGATCGAATCGTTGCATCGCAAGCTTGTGGTCACGGTGCGAAGTGAGGTCACGGTTCACCAACGCGAATTGTCATTGGGAGAGTCCTCGACGCCATGGGAACAGGTGTCGGGCGCGATCAAGCAATTCGAGGACCCCAGGTGGTTCGAGGCCCAAGAGTACATGACGAACTCACCACGCGTACGTCGTGATGAACCTTTCGCCTTGTACGCCAAAAAGTCTTTCACACCCGGGCGACCGATCATGGAGGCGGCACTGGAATTGACAAAACGGATCCACGGCGATTTTAAATATGACACGACTGCCACGCACGTTCATTCAACCACCGAAGAAGCATTCAAATTGCGAGCGGGAGTGTGCCAAGACTTTGCCCACATCGAAATTGCGTGCTTGCGTTCGATTGGATTGCCGGCTCGGTACGTCAGTGGCTATCTAAGAACCACGCCGCGGCCAGGCGAACAGCGAATGGTAGGCGCCGATGAGTCTCACGCATGGGTCAGTCTGTACGCCGGTGACGACTTTGGGTGGATCGATTTCGACCCCACCAATGCTCGTCCCTCCGATACGAATCATATTCCGATCTGCGTTGGACGAGACTACAGCGACGTCAGTCCGATGCGGGGAGTCGTGCTGGGCGGTGGCTCCACCGAACTGAAAGTCAGCGTTGACGTCGAGCCGATCAGTTATTCGGATTCCCTCAACAAAACGTGACGTGACAGGAACCCATCCAGGCTGTTGCTCGTAATCGGATCGGGAACTGCCTGGTTTGCTTCCGACGGCTCTGCTGTGTCTTCGCCCTCGTTAGGCTTCACGGGCAACAACTCGCTTTCGATCCATTCAATCTTCGCGGCCGGCTCCGAATCCGCTCTGTCATTGGCCGAATTACGAGCAATGTTCACTTTACTGATGTCGACTCCAGCAAACCGCGCTCGCGCAAATCCGTTAGCAAGGTCGACCAGGCCGGATCCAGTACCTCGCACAAGGAACTCACCGTGCGGAAATTGTCCAAGTGCGAATCCCGGCTTGCTCCTGCCGCGGCGTCCAACGTGACTTCGACGCACGGTACGCCGCGCTGGACAAGTCGCCGCCCGCGGGCCCTCGCCAAACACCAAGTACTCGACCAGCATCTTACGGCGGTTGTCGCCCAGATCTTGCAAGTCACGGAGTTCCGAAACACTTGGAACCCGGCCCAGCACATCCAAGTACAATCGCCGCGCGAAAGTCAGATCATCACACGCTTCGGGCGGCTCGCGCCATACTTGGCGTCCGCGGTCGTCCAACCATTTGGCGAACTCGTCCCCGCCCGAAAGACATCCAGTTTAGCGGTGTCACGGCCACGGTGCGCAGCACGTAGGCCAGGATCCGTCCTGGCGGCGTCGAATTGCCAGGACAGGGCCTGGCCTACGCACGACGCGCTTCGCAGCAAATTTCACCGGATCGCCTCGTCAAGGAGCGTTTTCAAATTGGCTTCGGTCGATTCCTGTTCTGGCTTGCCGGCCAAGTTCGTGAACTCTTCGGGGTCTGCTTGCATGTCGTACAGCTCGACTGCTTCGTTGTCGTTGCCGTAGCGAATTAGCTTGTAGCGATCTGTTCGCACCATGTTGTTGCTGACCTCTTGATAGGTCGAATGCGCGGGGGTGGCCCAGGCGCGGCTGGGATCGGACAACAACGGTGTCAGGTCGTTTCCTCGAATGCGAGCGTCGGGCAGTCCGACTCCTGCCACGGCGGCGACCGTCGGGTAGATGTCAGTCAAGGTGACGGGCCGCCGACAACGTTTGCCCGCGTTGTTACGATTTCTCGGGTCCGAGATGATGAAGTTGACGTTAGCTCCGTCATCCCAGAGCGTGAACTTGGTCTCGTGCAACTTCTCGCCGAGATGGTACCCATGATCACTCCAGAGAATGATCATGGTGTTGTCGTTGTACTGGGCTTTGTTCAAGCCCATCGAGTAAACGCCCGACACTGCGGTCCGCGATCGCACAGCTGGCAAAGTAATGCTGCAGCATTTGTTTCCAACCCTGGAGGTCCCCGTCAGTGGGCTGTTGTCGTTTTCCATGATTGAGGATATCGACAAAGCGGTCTTTGCCGATTTGCGGATGCCCGTTGGCGTCCACGGAAAGGCCCGACCACTTGAAAGCCTGTGGGGGCAAGTCGTCGGCGTCCTGGGTGAACTCGTTGAGCAGCTCGCGGGTGATCGTCATTTCGGAGGTGGGGAATAGATTCAACAGATCCTTGGTCGCGTAAAAGGGCAAATGCGGTCGAAAAATACCGCAGGCGAGGAAGAACGGTTGGTCCGGTTTGATGGCGAACGTCGTTTGGTTGTCTGTCGCCTTGCCGTCGCTTAACACGCGTGCGATGAAGTCAGCTTTGCGGTAATCGTTCAAAGACTTGTAGGTCGCATTGTCGCCGCCTTCCTGACCCCAATCGAGACTTTTGGGGCTGAACCGATCTCGCGAGGACGGGCCGGCGTTTCCTTTGACGTCGGTCCAGGCAGTCCACGATCGGTGTCCATCGGCGTGTTTGAACGAGCTACCGGAGTGGAAGATCTTTCCCGTCTCGGCGGTGTACCAGCCATGCTTTTGCAACAGCTCGGGCAGCGTCACAGCATCGGCCAGTGCTTTCTTGCCGTCGTATTCATAGTCGCGGAAGAAGATGCCGCCGGCGTTGGTGGTCAACCCGGTGACGTGAGGACGGACCCCCGTCATCAACGCGGCGCGGGACGGATTGCAGGCCGGGGCGGCGCAATACGCACTCATGAAAGTCACTCCGCGATCGGCCAGTCGCTGAATGTTAGGAGTCATCCGCTCTGCGATCTCGGTCCGCAATGCCTTGTCCGGATAGACGCGCTGCAAGAAGTTCCCCGGTTCTTCGGCATACAGTGTGCCGATCGTTTTCATGTCATCAATCGCAATGAACAGTACGTTCGACGGCGGTTCGGCTGCGAGAAGCTGGTTCGCGGTGATGCAAGCGAATGCGAAGCAGAGGATGAAGCGATGCATGGGGTCTTCTTTCATGACGGGATAGTCGCTCAGCGTGATTGTTGCTCGGTTGTCCCAACCGAGATGTGCGTAGAGTTCTCGGTTGGGACAAGCGAGCAACCATGACAACCAAGCTACAATTTAGGGTTGCCCGATCCGAAAAGCTACTCCGAACCGTACCGCTTCATCCGTTCACGTAGCGTTCCGCGATGGATGCCCAGGAGTTGAGCGGCGGCCGCGCGGTTGCCTCCGGTGAATTCCAGTACCACTCGCAGCAGCGCCGGTTCCGTGGCCGCCAACATTCGGTCATGCAGGTCGGTGATCTCGTCGCCGGCGGAACCAAGTTGACCTCGCGCCCCAGGATTCGACGATTGCATCCAGCGAAACAGCCTCGGCATCCGCGGTAACCACCGTGCTGGATTGGGGCGGTGGAAAATCGGTAAACTCGAGAGGCCGGCCTCGGGCGATCACCGACGCATGTTCAATCGCGTTTCGAAGCTCGCGAACGTTGCCCAGCCACTGACGCTGCTGCAACTCCTCGGCCAATTCACTGCCAATCGCTTGCTTCGGCGCCGCGTAGCCAATCCGACGAAGGAAGTACTCGCACAACAACGGGATATCTTCTGGGCGTTGCCGAAGCGGCGGCAGCTCAAGTGACACCGCAGTTAGTCGATACAACAAGTCTTCGCGAAACGTCCCCTCGGTGACGGCGGTTTGCAGATCTCGATTGGTTGCCGCAATGATGCGCACATCCGACTTTCGCGGCCGAACATCTCCGACAGCAGTGAACTCACCCTGCTCGATCACACGTAGCAGTTTCACCTGCGCGGACATCGGCAAATCGCCGATCTCGTCCAACAAAACGGTTCCGCCGTCGGCCAGTTCGAACAATCCCTTGCGCTGCTCGCTGGCGCCGGTGAAGGCGCCTTTGACATGCCCGAATAGTTCGCTTTCGATGACCGCCGCGTTAAACGTCACCGGCGCTACCGGGATATAGGCTTTCTCGCATCGTGAACTATGACGATGGATGGCGGCTGCCACAAGCTCTTTGCCAGTCCCGGTTTCGCCGGTGATCAAGACGGACAAATCACTATCGGCGATCAATGCGATTTTCCGAAACACTTGCTGCATGACTGGCGACTGTCCAACCAGGACCGAGGCATCGGAAGGATGTGCCGTCAAGTCATCGCCGGCATCGTCGGTCGTATCGGGATCGCCCGGTTTTGGTCGCATCGCCTGACGACAGGTTCGGGCTGCGTCTTCGATTCGAAACGGCTTCGTCAGATAATCGAGCGCCCCGCCCCGGATCGCGGCGACTGCGGTTTCGAGGTCTCCAAACGCTGTCATGACGACGATCGGGGCGCCGGCGGTTGCTTCGCGAAACTTCGGCAGGGTGCGATGCCGTCTTCACCGGGAAGGCGGACGTCAAGCAGAACCAGAGAGACATTGTGTTCGGTTGCCCGTTTCAAACCTTCTTCGGCTGACGAAGCGGTCAGAACGGTGTGTCCTTGCTCGCCCAATAACCGCTCGAACCCCCAACAGATCGATGGTTCATCATCGACGACAAGAACAACAGAAGATGGCGTTGATGTCACGACGTCGGAGCTTTCGAATTCACGAATAAGGTAAAGCGAGTCTGATCGTCCTCGCGTTTCCATTCTACGGTCCCGCCCAAACGCTGAGCCGATCGCGCGACCAACGGTAGTCCGAGCCCTAGGCCTTCAGGTTTCGAGGTCACAAAGGGTTCAAAAATCTCCTCGGCGACTCCCTGGGCGGCCCATTGCCATTGTCGATCACGTCGATTCGGAGTTGATCGGCCTGAAAGCGCACCATCGAAACGTCGACCCGTTTTGCCTCCTGCAGGGCGTTGAGAACAAGGTTCGAGATGGCAGAGCTAAGACTCCGGCCATCGGCGATTTCGTAATCTCGTAAGCTATCCGCCACTTGCCAATTCAAATCGACACTGAGGTGCTTCGCGGTCGATGAAAGCGTGCTGCGGATGTCGTCAATGCATTGCCCGACAGCTTGTTTGTGATCTTGGTCTTGCCTGCCGGCAGCAACTTGCAGCAATCGGTGGATCTGCGACTCGGTTTGTTCCAGTTGGCGGAGCGCGACTGAAAGGGACTCGTCCGTTTGCCCGCAATCCTTCGCATGCAACTCGACCGCCATCCGAGCACCCGTGATGCCATTACGCAGTTGGTGAGCGAGCCCACCAGCGATTTGATGCAGCAGTTTCTGGCCCTGTTGTCGCTGCAGCGTCATCCACATATTCCGCAACTGGGCACTCATTTGTGTCACCGCGGATCCCAGCATCCCGACTTCGTCGTTGACTCCCATCGGAACGGTGGTCTCGAAGTCGCCCTCGGCAATTCGATTGACGTGTTGCTGCAAGCGGGAGAGCCGGCGAACCAGGCGGCTGGCGACCACCAAGGTCACCGATGTCAGCAGGATCACCGTAGAAAGTCCAGTAGCGAGCGGCAGGAAAGCCTGCGCGCAGTTTCGCAGATCGCAGGTCGGCTTCATCGAATAACACGGCGACCTTCGCTGCCCGATCGTTGACTTCGGCTTGTCGACCAAAGACGCCGTACCGAAAAACTTGATCGTTAATCGTCACCAACTGAACCGAGGTCGCGGAGATCGAACCGCCCGCGAGTTCGCGTCGCCTCGGAACCTCGATTGATGTCGCGATCACGTGTCCGCCGGCGTCAAGCGTTATCAGTTCCGTATCAGTCAAGTCCGCGATCAAGTTGATGACCTGGCGGTTCAGCGGAAATGCTGCCCGAGATAGCGTCGTTTCAATAGCCTGGTACCGCGCGGTCACCTCGTCGCGAGCCCAGCGATCTCCCAGAACGTAGGAACCGACAGCGACCGCGACGGATGCGAGCAATGCAACCGCCAGCAGCGGAAGCAACAACCGAGTGCGCAGAGGACGAAACTGGTTATGCAATGACGCAACTTTTCGGGAGGGCAGAGCGGAGCTGGATTGCCAACATCGTAGCCCACGCTGTTGCACCGACCGAGCCCAGACAATCTGGCTGGATCGATGCTGAAATACGAATGCTATTTTGTTTGGCCCGCCAGACGGCGGAATTATCGACGCGACGATGGATATTCCGTCGAGGGGATTCGCGGATCTTCATGTTTTGCCGCCACTCAATGGTGACGACGGTTTGGCACGCGAGATGCTTCGATTAGGTTGTCCGTTGAACGTACTTTTATTCCCTGGTTGAAGACGATGCAATCTCGAGTAAAGGGATTTACGCTAGTCGAATTGTTGGTGGTGATCTCGATCATTGGCATCATGGTTGGGCTTTTGCTGCCGGCGGTGCAGGCTGTGCGCGAGGCGGCGCGTCGTATGCAGTGTCAGAACCATTTGAAGCAAGTCGCGTTGGCCTGTCACAACTACCACAGCGCCTTCAAAAGATTCCCGACCTCCGCCACGATCGATCTGACGGCAACGTCGACGGGCAACAATGGGTCGTGGGGAGTCCATGGTCGGATCTTGCCATTTCACGAGCAGGGGAATCTGTACGAACAGGTTGATCTGTCAATTGCTTGGGACAATCAATCGGCGATCGATGGTGTGAAGATCGAGGTCTATGCGTGCCCCAGCGACCCCGGCAGCGACCAGATTCGCGACCCTGGAAATGGGCGTCCCAAGTTGTATCCGACGAACTACGGTTTTAACTTTGGCACTTGGTTTGTCTTTGATCCGGCTTCTCGCAAAGGTGGTGACGGGATGTTTTATCCGAACAAGTTCTTGCGATTCCGCGACTGCTTGGATGGGACGAGCACGACGTTGTTGTCGGCAGAGGTAAAAGCTTGGACGCCGTACCTGCGGAACGGTGGCCCGCCGAATACAGCGACTCCAGCGGACGCGTCTGCGGTTGCCTTGGTTGCCAGTACCGCGTCGCAGTTCAAAAACACCGGACACACCGAATGGCCGGACGGGCGTGTGCATCACACCGGGATGACGACGACGATGACTCCCAACACGCGAGTCAACTATCTGCGTGGAGGGATCCAGTACGACATCGATTACAACTCGTGGCAAGAAGGCAAGAACGGAATCGCGGGAGAGCCGACGTATGCTTCCATCACGTCGCGTAGTCATCACGCTGGGCTTGTCAACGTCGCGTTCTTGGATGGCTCGATCACGTCGATCAGCGACTCGGTCGACCGCACCCTCTGGCAGGCGATGGGGACCCGGGCCAGCCACGAAGTGGTGCAACGCGATCAGTGAGCGGTCGATCTTGATGGTTATGGCGGGTCATAACCGCCGGGGTTCCAGGGATGGCAGCGCAGAATCCGCCTGACCGCTCGCCAAAGGCCTTTGATCGGGCCGTCCTTGCGGATCACCTCGATCGCGTATTGACTGCACGTCGGCGTGAAACGACAGCTCGGCCCGATCAACGGACTGATTCCCATCTGATAGAAGCGGATCAAGTAGATCATCGGTGCTGACAACAGTCGTTGGATCATGAACGTTAGTGAGCGTGTTCCCGGCTTTTCTCTCAGTCAACCGTTCATCTTAACGGGGCAGCGGTTCGTAGTAACCCGATTCATCGGGTTTTCGCCGTTCGTAAAAAGTAGCCATCACGCTCCGTCGTGATGATGCCCGACATTGTGTCCAACCGATCCGAATCGGCTGATCGTAAAACGGGCGTCCCCAGATCATCACGTCTCCGATACGAATCGAGCACGCTGATCAGACTTACTGTCGGGCTTTCGTCACGACGGAGCGTGACGGCTACTTTAGGTACTTTTCGTGCGATCAACCTCACGAACTTCGGTCACTACGAACCTGCGGCCGTCGGTTAAAATGCGGCGACTGGTTCGAGCAACCTTTTCCTTCGAGGTCTCTTGCGATGCGATTCGCGACTGCCGTTATTTTGATCCTCAGTTTCTTGCCCGCAGCGGCGGACGAGCCTTCGCCCGCCGAGTTGGAGATCCCCAGAGCGTGGGAGTACACGGCGCCGTTGGTTTCACCGGAGATCCGCGAAACGCTTCCCAGCCACGCTCAAAAGGATCCGACCATCGTCTATCACGACGATCGCTGGCACCTGTTCATGACGGTCAAGCTGCCAAACCGATCGGCAATCGAGTATTGCAGTTTTGAACGCTGGGAAGATGCCGATGCGTCACCACGGACATTGCTTGCGGTCAGCGACAGCGATTACTTTTGCGCGCCGCAGGTCTTTTACTTCACGCCACACAACAAATGGTATCTCGTCTATCAGATGGGCGTGCCAACATCCAAAAAAATGTGGGTCGCCTTCTCGACGACCACCGACATCGCGGATCCGGCCTCCTGGACGCGGGCAAAACCGATGTTGGATGGAGGCCCCGACGATCCGCGAATCGTCGGCGGGCTCGACTATTGGATCATTTGCGACGACCAGCGGGCGTATTTGTTTTACACCAGCTTGAACGGCAAGATGTGGCGGCTGTGGACTGACCTGAAAGACTTTCCCGACGGTTTTGCTCACTGTGAAGTTGCGTTGGAGGCGAAGATTTTCGAGGCCAGCCACACCTATCGAGTCAAAGGTACCAACAAGTTCTTGACGGTGATCGAAGAGAATGGCCGTCGCTTCTACAAAGCGTATGTCGCTGATCGCCTGGACGGCCCATGGCGACCGCTCGCTGATACGCCGGAGCAACCATTTGCCGGCTGGAAGAACGTGCGGCCCGCCGAAGGAGTCGAAGCCTGGACAGACAACATCAGCCACGGTGAACTGATAAGAGACAGTCATGATCAGACGTTAACGATCGATCCGACGCACTGGCAGTTTCTGTTTCAGGGGATGTTCGACAAAGACAAGGCGAAAAAAGGCTACGGCCAATTCCAATGGCGACTCGGATTGCTGAAGCCGGTTCGGTAGTATCTTTCTACACTCCCGCGATCGCTTGATCGAGATCGGCTTGCAGGTCCTCGAACGATTCCAGCCCGACCGAAAGTCGGATCAGACCGTCGGTGATACCGAATTTTGCCCGATCCTCGGCGTCGTAACTGGCGTGCGACATTGTCGCCGGCTGCTCGATCAATGATTCGACCGCGCCAAGGCTGACCGCAAGATGAAACAAACGAGTCGACTCGCACACCTTGGCCGTCTGCTCGATCGACCCATCCAGCTCGAAGGTCAGCATCGCGCCGTAACCGCCATCGAACAACCTGGTCGCCAGTTCGTGTTGCGGATGAGTCGTCAAACCCGGGTACAAGACCTCTTTGACCCGCGGATGTGATTGCAACCACTGGGCCAAACGCAACGCCGTCTTCGATTGTTCGCGAACGCGCAGGTCAAGCGTTTTGATGCCGCGTGCGATCAAGAAACTGCTGAGCGGATCCAACACCGCACCGGTCGAGTTTTGGATGAAGTAGAGATCATCAAGCAGCGACTGATCCGAAACTGCCAAGGTTCCTCCCAGGCAATCGCTGTGACCGCCCAAGTACTTTGTGGCCGAATGCATCACGATATCGATGCCATGTTCCAACGGCCGAATCAACGCGGGTGTGCCGAACGTATTGTCGACTCCAATCGTGGCATCCATGAGCGTGAGCGATGTTCGCTAACGCGTCCAAATCGGGAATCGTCATTCGCGGATTGCCGATCGTTTCGGCCCAAACCAGCCGGGTTTTTTCGGTGATTGCGGCCTCGACCGCCGGCGGCTCGGTCATGTCGACCAATGTGACTGCGATGCCGGATCGGTTGCAGATTTTGTGCAGCAGACGATAAGCGCCGCCGTAAAGATCACAACCGGCGACAACGTGGTCGCCAGTCCGCAGCATCATGGTGACGGCGTGGATTGCGGCCATGCCGGACGAGAACGCCAGTGCACCGCAGCCGCGTTCGAGCGACGCGACGGTGTCTTGCAGGTTGCTGCGTGTTGGGTTTCCACTCCGCGAATAATCGAAGGCCCCCCATTTGCCGGCACCAGGTTGGCGAAAAGTGCTGGCAAGGTGGATTGGCGGTACGACGGCACCGGTAGCTGGATCGATTTCGTTACCGACGTGAATCGCTCGCGTGCGAAACGAATCGCCCGAGTGGTCGCTCATAGCTCGAGCGCTTGCTTCAAATCCGCGATCAAATCGTCGGTGTTCTCAATTCCGCACGACATCCGAATCATGTTGTCATCGATGCCAAACTGCACTCGCTCTTGCGGCGTGCAATGATAGTAGCTCATCACCATCGGCTGCTCGATCAATGACTCGACACCACCAAGACTGGGCGCGATCCGCGGAATTCTTGCGGCGTCAACGATCCGCGAAGTTGCTTTCCAATCGGCATCCTTGATCGTGAATGTGATCAAGCCGCCGAAGCCGCGCATCTGAGCAGCAGCGATCTCGTGGGTCGGATGCGACTTCAGGCCTGGGTAATAGACTCGATCTACACGCGGATGGGCATCCAAGAATTCAGCGACGCGTTGTCCGTTCTCGTTGTGTCGTTGCATGCGAAGCTCGAACGTTTTCAGGCCTCGCTCGAGCAGATACATATTGTGGGCCGAATTGATACTGCCCAAGATGCCGCGGAGCGACCGTACGGGTTCCAACGCTTCGCGGCCACCGCACAACACACCGGCTAACAAATCGTTGTGCCCGCCCAAGTACTTCGTCGCCGAGTGCAGCACGAAATCGACACCGAATTCGATCGGACGCAGATTGTACGGAGTCGCCAATGTCGCATCGATCAGTGTTTCGACTTCGTTCGCCTTTCCGACAGCCACGAATTTCTCCAGATCGACGGCCGTCAAATGAGGATTCGTCGGTGATTCGCTGACCAACATTTTTGTCCGCGGCGTGATCGCTGCTTCCATGGCGTCGAAGTCACCGGTCGGTACTTGATGCGTGACGACGCCGAAACGCGAAAGGTGCTTGGAACAGAACTCTCGGCTGCGATGATAACACTGGTCAAAGAAAACGATTTCGTCGCCCGAGTTCAGACGACTCATCAGCAACCCGACGATCGCTGCCATGCCCGAACTGTAGAGGATTGCGTCTTCCGCACCTTCCAGTTCCGCCAGCTTCGCTTCAACGCTGCGCTCGTTCGGACTCCCGTATCGGCCATACTCCTCGCGTTGTTCCTTTCCCTCGACGAATCGTAGCAATGCGTCGGTCGACTCGAACGTGTAGGTCGAGGCGGTAAAGATCGGAGCGGTGATGGAGCCTTCGGGTTTCTGGCGTCGTTCGCCGGCATGGACGCTCTTGGTAGAGAATCCCTGTGGAGAACTCTGCTGTGGAGTGTCTGACCGAGCAGGATCAACGTCCAAGTCAGGACTCAATTGAGAAGAGGGCGAATCGGACTTGGAAGTTTGGATCGAAGGGTCCAACTCAGAATCCGAAGTACAACCAGCATTGGTCGCGTCAGCATCAATCGACATGTTTGTTGGCATGGCTCTTTAGCAGTTAAAGGCTGCAATCGGCCGCAAATCCCTAAAAGGGACGCGTTTTTGGCGAACCGTCTCGCCAGCGTCTAAGTGAATGGTAGCCACCGATTCGCAGCTTGACAACCGTTTTTGCCTCGGCTTTCTTTCACAGGCTGGCAAAGTGGCGGGAAACCGGCAGCACCTGATCCGTTTCGCTGGTCGTTACAGTTTTCCAACGTTACTTTTTCGGTCGCAGTGAACGCATTCATGCGGTTGCCTCGCAAGAAACCCGATGAATCGCGTCACTGCAAATCAGGCGGCCAAATGCGGGCCGATCCTCTACCTGTTCTGGCTATCACCAATCCAAGCGGAATGTGTAAGATAGGCTGGCGGAATCCGCGCTCCTTCAGGTATCGCATGTCGAACTATCGCATCACAGTCGTCATTCCTTTTGCGGTCGCCGCGCTGGCGGTGCTGTCGCAGCGATGCCTCTTTGGGCAAGCACCTGAGCCTTCGTTCTTTCCATCCCCGTTGCCGCAAACTGAACAGAGAGATGGAGAACCAGAAGCGGTCGTCCTGTCGGTCGAGAAGATGGTTCAGGTGAGAATCTGGATCGAGGAACTTGGGGCCGGCGAATTTGCCGCGCGCGAGAGAGCTGCCACTCATTTGCTGGAAACTGGTTTCCCGATTCTTGCGGAGCTTCGCCAAGTCGCTAAGAACTCAGACGACCCGGAAGTCCGGCTTCGCGCTGACCAGATCGTCGAGCAACTGACTCAGGGAGACCTGAAGTCTCGCATCGAAGATTTCTTGGCTGGGCAGGATGTTGATTTCGAGGGTTGGCGAATCACGCACGCGATCCTTGGCGATTCCGGCGCAATTCGCGAGATCTTCGTCGAAATGTTAAAGGCGCACCCAGGCCTTGCCGCGTCGCTTGAGGGTACCCCGCGCGACTGCGCTTTGGCGATGGAAGCAGTCGTCAATCGGGTCCAAAACAGGATGCTGATCGAACGCAAGTTCCCGACGCGAGCCGATGCGTTCGCTCTGCTGCTGCCGACGGTGTATCCGAACGTTCCCTTGAACGCCACCTTCGAGAACCTCCTGCTGTCAGTATTGCAAAAAGACGCAGCAAACAGAATTCGTGGCGATGCTCAGCTCGCTCGTCCGTTTCAGTCTTTGTTGAACAGGTGGGTGTTGCGGAGCACGCTTGCGAGCCGCGAAGAGGTCTTATTGCTGGGGATGGAATGGGACCTCGAGGCCACGTTACCTCTTGCGGTGGTGACACTCGGTGAAGCGAATCAGACCGAGACGCTGGCCATCGCTTTGCAGGCGATCGCGCGTTTCGGAGATCCATCGCATGTGGAATTCGTGCGGCCACTGATCAGCGACACGCGTCCCTCGGCGGAGCAAGGTTTCGCGGGCGGCGAAATGATTCGGGCTCAACTCGGTGACATTGCGATGGCGACCATCGCGATCTTGTGCGATGTCCCTCTTTCCGAAGTTGGATTCGGCGAAGCAGCCAAGCATCCGGTACGCGGTTTCGTGTTGACCGACATCGGTTTTCCCGTTGACGGCGCAAAAGCAAGAAAAGCAGCACGAGCCAAGATCGATAAAATCTTGGAAGCCGCGCCTGCCGCCGAAGGCTCTTAATCTGCCGGGTTTTCGAGTGCGGGTTTTGACGCGATGATACGCGTACGAAGGTATTCACAGAACCTTCTTTTCCTGGAGAGCATTGTAATGGACGAACTGATTGAACAACTGACCAGCAAGTTTGGCATCGACGCGTCAGTCGCCAGCGCCGCCACCGGCAAGGCGATGGCGATGGTCAAGGAATACGCTGGCGACGATCTTTTCGACAAGGTCTCGGCCGCCGTACCCGGCGTCAGCGAAGCGGCCCAGCAAGCGGCTGAGGCACCTGCGCAAGCCGCCGCTGGCGGTGGCGGTTTACTCGGCAAACTGGCCGGCATGGCGTCGAGCGCGCTGGGCGGTTCTGCGGGAAGCGGTTTGGAGTTGGGTGCCATGCTGAGCTCGGCCGGCCTGCAGCCCGACCAGATCAGCGGCTTTGCATCGACCATCGTTGCTTTTCTGAGAGAGAAAGTTGGCGATGATGTTGTGGATCAAATCCTTAGCAAAGTTCCCATGCTCAAGAGTTTGGTCGGATAGCGCATGAAGTATGCGATTTGCAACGAAACGTTTGGCGATTGGCCGCTTGCGAAGGCGTTGGCGTTGGCCCATGAAGTTGGCTACACCGGATGGGAAGTAGCGCCATTCATGTTGACCGACGACATCTTTGCTTATTCGGCGAGTGAGCGTGCGGCCTATCGCCAACAGGTCGAGGATGCTGGATTTGAGATTATTGGTCTGCATTGGTTGTTGGCCAAAACAACCGGATTGCATTTGACATCCATGGACCCGCAGGCTCGTCAGCGCACGACTGAGTATCTGTGCGAGCTTGCGCGGCTGTGCCACGACTTGGGCGGCAAAATCATGGTGCTCGGTTCGCCGCAGCAACGCAATGTGCCCGAGGGCCAATCGATGGAATCGGCGATGGAGAATGCTGCCGAGGTCATCAGGGCCGCAGTCCCAGAGTTGGAGAAGCAATCGGTACGAATCGCCATTGAGCCGCTCGGTCACGAAGAAGGAAATTTTCTCAATACCGCGGCCGACGGTCGAGAACTGCAGGCGATGATCGACAGTCCGCAGGTCCAATTGCATTTGGATGTGAAGGCGATGAGCGACGAGTCAACGCCGACACCGCAGATCATTCGCGACAATGCCGACGCCATGATTCACTTTCATGCCAATGATCCCAATCGTCAGGGACCCGGAATGGGTGAGGTTGATTTTGTGCCAATCTTTGAGGCACTGCGCGAGATCGGTTACGACGATTGGGTCAGCGTCGAAGTGTTCGACTACACGCCAGGCATCGAGACTCTGGTGACCGAGAGCATGCGAAACTTGCTCGCCGCTGAGAAAGCATCGGGCGGGAAATAGCTGTGGGTTTTTTGTGCGAGAGCAGGCCGACACTTATTTCCCGCACGATGCTAAACAACCTGGTACGGCATATCGATCGTCGTTCCAGCGAACTGGGCGGCCCGCAATACGCCGCAATCATTGAACGATTTGCTCAGCCGAGCGAGTTCGGCGGTGGAGGCGACCGAGCCCAATCCCATCGACTCGATCGTCTCGTCGTCCAAACTGCTGTGGATCAACAGGCGATATTCCGCCGCGATTCTGGCCAGTGTTCGAGCCGAATCGGTCGCCCCATCCCAACGCGGAAAGTCGTCGTCGGGCTGCTCGTCGTCGGCGTCTGAGAAATCGTTGTCACCGAGCATCAGCATTTCGCCGCGGGGCGGTTCGTCGATGGCGCTCCACAGCACGATCGTCCCGCCGGGCTGTGCGTAACGGCTTGCCGCCGTGATTGCTCGTGCGGCGTTGTACCAGGTCTGTTGCTGGGCATCGCCATCGAGCGACGCGATCACCAATGATGCAGGCGGAGGAAAGTCGTCTGGCAATCGGCTAGGCGGCGTCAATCGCTTGCGGATCGCGTCGGGAGTTCCTGAGATGATCATGCCGGCTTGACCGCTCGTGCTGGCGGTCACGCAGGTCATGATGTGAACTCCAAGCAACCAGGCTGTCTCGGGCAGGTAGGGCGAATCGTTGATCGCGTCTGCCGCCCTCGCGGCATTCTGTGCACGATGACGATTGCGGGATCTCGAATCGGCAAAGGCGGGAAACACGCCGGTCAGATCGTGTTTGCAGCACGTGTCGAGCGGTCGGCCAGCGACGATCGGTAGCACGAAGTCGGCATCCACCAGGAACCGATTCAGGTAGATCGGATCAGCGCCTTCGTCGGCAGCCAAATAGCGAAGTGACTCGCGACGAGACGATTGATGTCGCACGACCCGAGCCGAATCGCCCACTTCGCTTTGAATCGCCGCGAGCGTTTCGTCACTGGCTTCGTCCCACAACACAATGTCGATTTCGCCGGCCCCGGTTTGCTGCAACGCTTTCATGGTGCCGCGGATGACTTCGACAATTCCTGGGACGTTTGGGTCGGCAGCGATGGCGACGCGGTCGCCTGGTACGATCGCTGCAGCAATCGGCGGAAAATCGTCAGGCTGCTGCAGAGCGTTGAATGCCTGTCTTGCCGCGTCCGGACAGTCATCGCGAGTGCCTGTTTCATATTCCCAAAGCTGCTTGCTCGCCAGCACGCTTGTGGTCTCAGCAAAGTTGATTCGGTTGTTGGCTGGACGATTCATGGACGTTGTCGTTTTCCTGCGGGATTCTTCCGCGAATTTAGTGGTTGGACCGCAACGATGGGGTGGCTGGTGGTCGAGCGTCAGCGAGCCCCCAGTGCGAGCCAATGGAATTCCGGGGGCTCGCTGACGCTCGACCGCCGGCCACCCCTTCAACGCAATTCTGCATCTGCCACGAAAACTCCGGCAGAACCTCCTTCGGGAAGTGGCAGCCGGATGCGATTGTCGCGGCAATCCCTGTTTTAGTACCCTCGCCGGAGTTACAGAAGGCTGCGGCCACAATCACAGCGGTCGCGCGACCCAGAGATTCCCCCCGAAAACCGACGAGGCCCATCCGTGTTTTTAGCCCGAATCGGGGCCGCGATCGTCACTTTGTTGGCGGTACTGGCTGCTGGGTGTGGTCAGCCGCGGGGCGAGACCCAATCGCAAAGCGTGATGGAAGCTCAGTCGGCAGCGTACCGCGACCCATCGCCCGAACAGTACCTGGCAGCCGTTTTTTCTCGTTATCGCAATGCTGCGTCCTACCACGATCGCGGCATGGTTCGACTCAGCTACCTCGATGCGGGGCGTCAGCAGAGTAAGACCGCGCCGCTTAGCGTTTGGCTGGATCATCAGCAGTTGTACGTTGAAGCTTACGATGTTTGTTTGGGTTCGGATGCTCACGCGATGATGGCGTGGATCAGTGATGAGTCGACCCAGAATTTCGATTCTCAAGTGCTAACATTGCCCGCGATTCAAGGGCGTCCGATGGTCAAACGCTTATTGGCCGATCCGATTCTTGTCCAGCGGATTGCCGCCGGATTGGCTGGGCCGCCACCACAGTTGGAATGGTTGTTCTCGCCCGAGCCAATGAAACATCTGTTTCATGCCGAGCATCAATTCGAGTTTGGTCCGTCACGTTCGATTGACCGGCGTCTTTGTCGAAGCGTTCGCGTCAATGTGGGAGGCGACCAGTATCAGTTTTGGGTCGACCAGCAGGCCGGACTTGTGCGCCGCGTCGATCTGCCAGCAATCGTGGCGCCGCCAATACCAGGCGAACCGCATCAGGCAATCCAATTGAGCCTGGAACTCACCGGCGCCAGCTTCAGTGAACCGACCGGCAGGCCCGACATTCAACCACTTCCGGCCCAGGCCAAATATGTGCGTCGATTCATACCGTTGCCGCCCATCGAGCCCCCCGGAATCCTGGGTTCGCGCGCATCTTCGTTTCGTTTGAGGGATAGCAGAGGCGAGTTCACATTGAGCGATAGCGGCGGCGATCGCGAGTTGACGCTGGTCGTTCGTTTCAGCGGTGACGAGCGATCGCTGGCGTCGGCGGCGACGATCCAAAGTTGGAATGACAGCATGCCCGAATCGCTGCGGCGACGTGTGCGTGTCGTCATTTTGGTGGACGAGCAAGCTGGCAACCAAGTGCCACGAGAGTTAGCACTTCCGCTTGTCGTGGACCAACAAGAGGCGGCTGCAAAGTCACTTCGACTTGGCTCCGGCGGTCTAGTGATTCTGGATGCCAGAGGGATCGTGGCCTGGACGCAGGAGGACGTGTTGCCACAGGCGATGACTCAGCTGGGTGCGGTTATTGGCGATGTGCTTGACGGTGTCGACGTGCCGAGGCGGATCCGCGACCAGTGGAAAGAGCAGGTTTTGGCCTACCGCCGTGTGTTGAGCCAGGAAACGGTTTCCCGCAACTGACCTTGCCTTGATCGGCCTGGGCTCGCGACAATCCGCAGCCACCCTGCACGATGCTCAGTCGTAATGCCGCCCCTTCGAATGTATTGAACCCAAATGGACTTTGGCGACCTATCCCATAATCCGTTCGCTCTTGAATTGAGCCAACCGAAGCGTGTGCGGCGCAAGTCGGTTGTGTCCGCGCTCAAATTCTTGTTGCTGGTAGCGGTCTGCTTTGTGGTAACACTGTTGATCAGCAGCCAAAGCCGCCGTTGGCTAGTTCACCGATTGGTTGATGACTTCGATTCGCTTTCTGGTGAAGCCAAGCAGGCGCGGCTGATTCAAATCGCGGATCTTGATGCGTTGGCGATCGAACCGCTAGTCAAGACGCTCGCCGATGACGACATCAACGTCGCTCGCACCGCGTACGATTTACTGCGTCAGTCACAACTCAGCTGGACAGTACTCGATTACCAGGAACAGCAACGTCGCCATGCGTCGATGGTCGACGCCCTGAGATCGATCGCGGTTCAACTGGCGGACGATCGAACGGTCTGGGGCACCAGTCTGTTGCACCAAACCATCTTGGTCACTGTCGAACGTGGAGACGATCAGTCACGTGGTCTTTGTCGTGACGCCAGACACGCGCTCGAGATGTTGTCGCTTTCCGATCGCAGCGGACCAAGCATCTTGGGTGCCGAGCCGCTCGATCCGCTGGCCCCGAAGAGGCTGACGGTTCGGTCCCGGCCGCTGCCGCTGCCGCTGGACGACATCGACTCGGCTGACCAAGGGGCGGTTGCCACAATCGTATCGCAGTCCACGACGATCGACCAAGACTTGGCATTACAGCAGTCCGCCGACGCGCCATCGGTTTACCGTTCTTCATCCACACCTCTGCAGCCGATCGCATCGGGCGAGCCCGTGATTCTGCGTGAGGTCGGGCGGCCTCGCGAGACCTCTTTTCAATCCAGTGGCGGTCAGCAGGTCGCCGAAATTCAATCGGTGACCCATCTTGTCGATTCGCCGATGGAGACCTTCGACGACAAATCGGTGATGCATTGGCTCGGCAGTCCTCATCAAGTGCTGCGCGACAAGGCAAGACTCGAATTGCTCAGCCGGGGCTATGACAGTTCACAGCTGAATATCGCGACTCAGATCGCATCGGGCGATCTGCAAACACGAATTGCCCTGATCGATGCGATCGCACGCTCCGATTCGATGGATCCCCGGCCATGGTTGCTGATGATGCTCGGCGACAAGAGTCGCGAGGTACGGCTCAGGGTCATTTCCGTCTTGGCGACGATGAATGACCCTGAGGTCGGCAGTCGGCTCAGAGCGCATCTGGTTGACGAACGCGACCCCACCGTGGCCTTCCGAATTCGCCGAGTTCTCGATTTGCGGTAAACTGAAGTTCTACAGCCCGAGATCATCGAACAGCGGTGTGCTCAAGTAGCGTTCACCGAGGCTGCACATGATCGTGACGATCCGCTTGCCTTTCATCTCGGGCCGCGCGGCGACTTGGGCCGCCGCCCACATGTTTGCTCCGCTGCTGATGCCAGCCACGATGCCCTCTTCCTTGGCAAGCCTTCGTCCCCACGCGAAAGCATCTTCGTCATCGACTTGCACCACGTCGTCAACGAGCGACGTATCAAGATTCTTCGGAACGAATCCAGCGCCAATGCCTTGAATCCGATGCTTGCCAGGATCACCGCCACTGATCACGGGCGAGTGCTTCGGTTCGACGGCGATCGCTTTGAAATCGGGGTTCTGCTTTCTCAAGAAGCGGGTGGCGCCGGTGATCGTGCCGCCGGTGCCCACACCGGCCACGATCGCGTCGATCTTTTGGCCACTGTCGGCCCAGATTTCCGGTCCCGTCGTCGCCTCGTGAATGGCGGGGTTGGCCGGGTTCTCGAACTGTTGCGGCATGAAGGAATTGGCGGTGCTGTCGGTCAGTTCCTGGGCCCGGGTGATGGCTCCCTTCATCCCTTCGCCAGCTGGCGTCAGAACCAGGTTGGCTCCCATGGCGCGTAGCAACGCGCGCCGCTCGACCGACATCGATTCAGGCATCGTCAAGGTCAGCTTGTACCCCTTGGCTGCACACACGAACGCCAGAGCAATGCCGGTGTTACCGCTGGTCGGCTCGATCACGTGAGTGTCAGGGTTGATTTTTCCGTCGCGTTCGGCCGCTTCGATCATCGCCACGCCGATGCGGTCCTTGACGCTGTTGAGCGGTTGAAAGAACTCGCACTTCGCAAAGATCGTCGCGCCACCCGCGGGTCCGAGGCGATTGATTTGAATCATCGGCGTCTCGCCGATCGCTTTCGATACGTCGGCGTAGGTTTTATCACGGGGCATTGGGACCTCAGTTGACGGTTGCCAGTGAACAGTTGACAGTAAGAAGTATCAGGAATCGAGCTTGTTGATGAGCGCCTGGATCATCTTGGCAAGCTGCTTCGTTTCTTCAACGATTGCTAACATGTCATCATTGTCGATTAGTTCGACTTTCGCCGCAATGTCGGATGGTTCTTCCGGTGTTCTGGTGGCAGATTGAGAGTTGCCTTCGCAGGGTGGCCGGCGGTCGAGCGTCAGCGAGCCTCCGGAATTCCATTTGCTCGCGTCTGAGGCTCGCTGACGCTCGACCGACCAGCCACCGATCATTGCAGCTCTTTGCATTTGGTCACGTAAGCCGTAGTCGCTTACATCGCGAAGAATCGTATACACGCAAACCGCCAGTTGACAGCCCCGTTTCCAGACCTCCAAATCCTCGAATGACCTGCCCGCCATTACGATTCCTCCGATGAGCCTTCCTACTGTTAACTGATCGACTGATGACTGTCAACTGTTAACGATCAACTGACCTCCCAGGTATCACCTGCGGTGAAAAGTGCGTCGAGGTCGCCTTCGCCCTTGGATCTGGTTGCCTTTTCGACTTGCGCGTTGATCGAATCGTCGTAGGTCGAAACACCCTCGACGGCGCGCAACACGCCAATCGGTTCGGGCATCGTCGGATAGCTCATGCGTGCCATCATCATGTGGATCGATGGGTTGGGATCCTTTTCGTCGTGGATCAGCAGGTCGTCCGCGGGAACGTCGGCGGTATTGACGACCTCCAGGTGAGTGCCGACCAGGCGAACACCCTTTTCACCGTTGGCGAAGATCAACGGTTTGCCATGCTCGATCTCGACCACATTCTCGGCCCGCTGCTTTTTCTCTTGCGCATAAGCCATCGCGCCGTCGTTGAAGACATTGCAGTTCTGGTAGACCTCGACCAATGAGGTTCCCTTGTGGTCGGCCGCGCGCTTCAACGTTTCGCCCAAGTGCTTGACGTGTGCATCGATGCTCCGTGCCACGAACGTCGCCTCGGCCGCCAGCGCGACCGACAACGGACTGAGCGGATGGTCGATCGAACCCATCGGCGTACTTTTGGTCACCTGGCCTTCGACGCTGGTCGGACTGTACTGCCCCTTGGTCAGCCCGTAGATGCGGTTGTTGAACAGCACGATGTTGAGGTCCACGTTGCGTCGCAGCAGCGTGGATGAAGTGGTTCCCGCCGATCGACAGAGCATCGCCATCACCGGTAATCACCCAGACCATCAAGTCGGGCCGCGTCGATTTCAGCCCGGTCGCAAACGCCGGGGCGCGCCCGTGAATGCTGTGCATGCCGTAGGTGTTCATGTAGTACGGAAATCGGCTGCTGCAGCCGATACCGCTGATGAACACAATCTTTTCTCGCGGCACACCTAGCTCGGGCAGCACCTTCTTCATCTGCGCCAGGATCGAATAGTCGCCGCAACCAGGGCACCATCGAACATCTTGGTCGGATGCGAAGTCAGCAGGCTTGAGGACGGGTAGAGACATTATTGGTTGTCAGTTAACAGTTGTCAGTGAAACAGTTATCAGTTCAGGTTTCAGCGTGGCGATGCGAAGCGACTGCCGCCGGGTCAGCCCGCTTTGCTCTTGCGTCGTGGGGCGGCTTGGGCTGGAGCGTGGCCCTCGATTGCTTCGACCAATTCGGTCACCGCGAACGGTTTGCCTTGCACCTTGTTGACGCCGACGCAGTCGACCAAGTATTCGGCTCGCAGCAGCATCCGCAACTGGCCCGTGTTCAACTCGGGAACCAAGACTGTTCGATACGACCGCAGGATTTCGCCGAGTTCGCGGGGCAACGGATTGAGATAGCGGATGTGTGCGTGGCTGACTTCGATGCCCGCGTTTTGGCAACGTTGAACGGCGGTGTGGCATGCCCCGTAGGTGCCACCCCAAGAAACGACCAGCACATCGCCGCTGGATTCGCCAAAGACTTCCTGTTCCGGAATTCGCTCGGCGATCATCTTGACCTTCGCTGCCCGCGTGTCGGTCATGTGTTGGTGGTTGTCGGGATCGTAGCTGACGTTGCCGGTCCCATCTTCCTTTTCCAATCCGCCGACACGATGCATCAGACCGGGAGTGCCGGGGATCGCCCAGGGACGTGCCAAATACTCGTCACGTGCGTAGGGCATGAACGGCTCGTCCGGGTCGGTCCCCGCGGGGTGTTTGATCATCGATCTTTGGCAGCTCGGACATCTTGGGAATTCGCCATGGTTCGCTGCCGTTGGCGATGTAACCATCCGACAGCACCATCACCGGAACCATGCATTCGGTCGCGATCCGCCATGCTTCGATGGCCATGTCGAAACAATCGCCGGGAGAGCAAGGCGCGAGAATCGGCAGCGGTGACTCGCCATTGCGGCCAAACATTGCCTGCAGCAAATCACTCTGTTCGGTTTTGGTCGGCAGACCGGTGCTGGGACCACCGCGTTGGACGTTGATCACGATCATCGGCAATTCGAGGATCATGCCCAAGCCCATGCCCTCGCCTTTCAACGCGATGCCGGGACCACTACTTGCCGTCACGGCCATCGTTCCGCCGAAGGCGGCACCGATGGTGGCGCAGACCGCCGCGATTTCGTCTTCGGCTTGAAACGTTCGAACGCCAAAATTCTTGTACTTGGTCAGCTCGTGAAGAATGTCGCTGGCCGGCGTGATCGGATAGGTTCCGTAAAACAGATCCTTGCCGCTCAACTTCGAGGCGGCGATCAATCCCCAGGCCAATGCCTGGTTACCCATGATGTTGCGGTAGGTTCCGGCGACAAGTTCCGCCGCTTCGACTTGGTAGCTTTCACCGAATGCTTCGGTCGTTTCACCAAACGCCCATCCGGCGCGGAGGGCGGCTTCGTTGGCCGCAGCGACTTCGGGCTTGCGACCAAACTTGTCGTTGATGAACCGCAGCGTCGGTTCGAGCGATCGACCGAACAGCCAATACACCAATCCCATCGCAAAGAAGTTCTTGCAGCGATCAGCGATCTTGGTGCCCAAGTCCGAACTCGGCAACCGCTTCGCGGGTCAGCTTCGTCATCGGGACCTTGACCACACGATAGGTCTCTTCGATCACGCTCGCATCGAGCGGATTCGATTCGACTTTGGCCAGCTTGAACTCTTTGTCGTTGAACCCGTCTTCGTTGGCGATCAGGATGCCGCCTTTTCGCAGGTCGCTCAGATTCGTCACCATCGCCGCGGGGTTCATCACCACCAACGCATCAAGCGTATCGCCCGGCGTGAAGATCTCTTCACTGGCAAATTGAACTTGGAAGCCCGACACGCCCGCGCGCGTGCCCCGCGGCGCACGGATTTCAGCAGGGAAGTCCGGGAACGTTGCGACGTCGTTGCCGGCCAGAGCGCCGGTGTTGGTCAGCTGAGTGCCAAGCAATTGCATGCCGTCACCAGAGTCGCCAGCCAGCCGGACCGTGATACCCGAAACAGACTGGACGTCTTTGGAAGTCGATGGGGAGACCGTCATAGAGAAATGAGAAGCGTCGAATGACGCCTCGTTTTAGGCGTAGATGGGCGGGACTTTAGGGGTTGTATCGATCGTTCCGAATCCGAAACTTACCGAAATTCTATAAATACCGGCTCGATTCGTAACTGCCTTTGGCCGGCGATTTCGCGAATTTACCCAGAAACATCAAAAAGAGCCTGCGCAAGGTGGCGTTGCTGCGTCAAGCGCTGTGCGTCAAGCGTCGGCGTTGCCTGCGCAAGCGTCGGCAAGGACAGCTTCGCCCCACAGGCTTGGATCATCCATCACAGGAAACTCCGGCCCCAACGCAAGCGTCTGCCAGCCCAGCTCTCGATCGACTACCGCATAGTACAAACCAATACGCGGTTGCTCGCTAGCATCGAATCCGGTCAACGCCGCAGCGGGAATGAAACCAGACAACTCGTAGCCGTCGTGCCGCGGATAGGCGGCAATCTTCAGTTGATCCGCGGCAAGGGGTTTGGGATGGCTGCGGGCACGATTGATCGGAATGAGTGACGCCACCGGCTTTTCACGCTTGGGACCACCTCCTGCGGGCATCCACAGAAAGCGATGGCAGTACTGTGTTGCCCGATGGATACCGGGGCTACAGCGTGTATCGATCCAAATGTGAAACCCGTCGCTATCCTCCAGTCGCGAGTCACGGCACCAGGGAAGCTGCCTTTTCCCGTTGACCAGCACGTGAAGCCCGATTCCGATCTTCGACCAGGCCATCCGAACGTCCGCGAAAACCGGTCGATCAGCCAAAGCACCGAATGAAGGCAGCCGACAGGACGTGGGCAGCTTCAGCCCTTTATCGGTCCACTTGCATGCATTCTTGCAAATCGTGACCTCGAACCGGAACAGAAAGGTCGGGTCAATCAGCATGAGTGAGGAGTGAGGAGTGAGGAGTGAGGAGTGAGGAGTGAGAACCGAACCAATTGATATTGATAGTGGGACGGGTGCGCTTTAGGAACCGTGCCTCGAAAATGTGACTTCTGCTGCGTATGTCCCACTCCTGACTCCTACTCCTACTCCTGACTCCTCACTCCCAAACAACCCCTCGACGGTCTCCGCCCACTGGCTGATCGCTTCGAGATCGAGTTTTCGATCCTTTACATCCGGCTGCAGGGCTCCGTGGATCAAATCTCGCAGTTCGCGGCTAACGTTGATTTTGGGCCAGTCCTGTGACGGAGCTTTGCCTCGTTTCTTTTCCAGCATTTCCATCCACTGGCCGCCAGGAAACAGGATATTGCCGGTCAGCATCTCACAAGTCAGGCATCCCAGGCGTACCAATCGCACTGTGGTCCAACGTCTGCGCCGTAAAACTGCTCGGGCGGCATGTACGCAGGCGTGCCGACCGCCGCGTTATCGGGGACTTCCGCCTCCAGCAACTTGCTGAGCCCAAAATCGGTCAGCTTGACCCGTCCGCTGCGGTCGACCAGAACATTCCCCGGCTTCAAATCACGATGAATCACGCCTGATTGGTGCGCGTAAAGCAATCCCTCGGCAATCTGCCCCACGATCGCTCGGACGGTCGCCTCGCCGAAGGGCCCACGAGTACGAACGACTCGGAAGAGGTCCGATCCGTCACACAAATCGAGCACCAGAAATCGAGTTCGATAAGCCAGGAAATGATCGCGCAATGACACGATGTTGGGATGCCGCAAGTCCTTCAGGAGTTCCGCTTCTTGGTCGAAACGACTTTGCATGACGTCGTCGTAGATGAATCTGTGGCGGAGCATCTTCAAAGCAACTGGCTCGTTTCGGCCAATTCGTATTGCTTCGTAGACAACTCCCATCCCGCCACGATTGATACAGCGGACCAGCTGGTATTGGCCGATCGTCTTTCCGCACAATGCATCATGCTTGCGACCGCCGAGCCGGTCACTGACGAGTTGGCTAAGTGCGATTTCCAGCTCCGGGTGTTGCCGACGCAGTTCTTCGTAACCTTCCGTCGACAGCACCAACGCCTCCACGTTGCTCGTGGCCACCACTTCCGCCGAGCAAGGCTGGCCGGTCAGCAGTGACATTTCGCCCAGCACCGATCCGGCTCCGTCAAAATCGATCCTCTCGTCGGACTTCGCATCGACGATGTCCACCGAACCGCTGAGGATCAAGTATAAACCGCGAGCCGCTTCGCCTTGCCGCAACAACTCTGTGCCGGCCGGGAATGACTTGGGCCGCAGACGCCGATGCAGTGCTTCGCATGCCGATCTCGACAACCCTCGAAACGTGCGATATTCCCGAACCTCATCGGCGCTGGCCGATCTTTGGGGCGAGAACAGGTTGTCTTGCTCAGCAGCGCATCCGGCCGCGGTATCCGGAGCGAGGATGTGTGTTTCCACCGATTGAGGGCTCACATCCACGCAGCATTGTTCAAGTTGCTCACGGAGTTCTGGGCGGACATGTTCGGGAACCTGTTGAAGCCAATCATCGAACTCTTTGATCGTCTCGCCCGCACGCAATGCCGCCTCAAACCGTTGTCGGATGAAAGCGATTCGCGCATTCCACTCGTTGGTTGTCTCTGCTTCCGAGGACATAGTCGGTCAACCCAGGCGCGAATCGCAACGGCCGTCAAAACAAGACTCATCATAAGTGCCACTTCAGCCCCATCGATACCCCCGAGCGGGTTACGCCGACGCTCGCCTCAGGCTCGATCGGCTCACCCCAGAATTGACCTGTGCAATCCGAGGCCAGAGAATGTGGTGAAAATGAAGATGCAATGCCCACATCCGAACACCAAGTGGATTCGACATGATTCAATTCCCTGCACCCGCTCTTTTGACAGTTGCCGTATTGATCTCGCAGGTCATCCACGCGCAGCCGGTTTGCGCCGATTCCTCGGCGCCGTCCAAACGTCGTCTTGGTGATGGCCGATGATCTTGGCTACGGCGACGTCCAACCACTGAATCCTCGATCGACAATTCCTACTCCCGCCTTCAACCGTCTGGCGACCGAAGGGATCACCTTCACTGACGCGCACACACCTTCGGCGGTTTGCACGCCAACTCGATACGGACTCCTGACCGGTCGGTACTGTTGGCGAACGCGTTTGAAACGAGGCGTCCAGAACGGTTATGGACCACCGCTGATTGAAGAGGATCGCGCGACGCTGGGGACAATCATGCGGAGTGCTGGATACCGCACCGCCATTGTCGGTAAGTGGCATCTCGGGCTGGGCTTGCATGGTGACGAGCAATCACTCGATCTAAGTCAACCTCTTTCGCATCATCCGGGCAGCGTTGGTTTTGATGATTCGTTCATCATTCCCGCCTCACTTGATTTTCCGCCCTACGTCTACTTTCGCAATGGCAAAGCGACCACGACCGACACGGTGGACCAAGCAGGCGTCAAGTTTCCGGCATTCACGCGGAAGGGACCGCGGGCGGCGGACTTTGACCTGCGAGGTTGCCTGGATCGGCTGACCGACGAAGCGGTGAGCGTGATCGGCAAGATGAAGGAATCCAGCAAGCCGACGTTTTTGTATTTCCCGTTGACGGCGCCGCATAAGCCGGTCCTTCCCAACGAGAAGTTTACCGGCAGCACCAAACTGGGACCTTACGGTGATTTTCTGCGGCAAGTCGACGCGACCGTGGGCGCGTGATCGATGCGTTAGAGTCCGAAGGGCAACTCGACAACACGCTATTGATCGTGACCAGCGACAACGGTTCGTTCATGTACCGCTTGGATGCCGCGGAACAGGATCATGTGGACGATTCAACGATCCAAGGTTATCGTCCCGAGCATCATACGGCGAACGCTCAGTGGCGTGGTACCAAAGCGGACATCTGGGAAGCGGGGCATCGTGTTCCCTTCTTCGTGCGGATGCCCAAAGGCGAACATGCCGGCAAACGAGTCTCGCGGGTTGTTGGATTGGTTGACGTGATGGCAACGCTTGCCGAGACGCTTGGTGTCGAATTACCACAAGCAGCCGGCGGGGGACTCGATCAGTTTCGCATCGGTGCTGGTAGATCCGGCAAGCGAGTCGACGCGACCTCCGTTGATCTGTCATTCGGTAAGCGGAATGTTCGCGATCCGTGACGGTCGATGGAAGTTGATCGCGGGCAACGGCAGCGGTGGCCGCGAGAAGCCAGCGGGAAAACCGTTCGACCAGCCATGGATGCTGTTTGATCTGTCGGCCGACCCAGGCGAACAAAAGAACGTAGCGGAGGAGAACCCAGAAGTCTTCGAACGCTTGAAGAAGACTTTATTGGAGATCAAGGGCGACGATTGAATGAGTTGCTCGGTTGTCATTGTTGCTCGGTTGTCCCAACCGAGTCCTTGTTTGCATCTCGTTTGGGACAAACGAGCGACAATCTAGCTCACTCGATGGGTCGGCACTGGGCGACCTGGCCGGAGTGATTGCGAAGAAACCGTTTCTATCTCGAGACCTCTTTGCCTGGCAATCGTCTCGAGGCTGCCTTGGCATGCCTCTTGCAGCACCGCGGGGTCCATCGCGACGCGGGCGTTAACGATCGTCTGAATGGATCCAGTCACCTCGCGATTTGCGGACAAGCCAACATCGACGCCCGAATCATTGCTGACAACATTGGCGACCGCCTGCGTATCGCCTCCCAAGACCGACACTTTCAAGTGCGCAATCTGCCCGCCTTGGTTGTTCACAACATCGGCGGCGATCGCGGCCACCAGTTCCGCGGCCAATCGATCCAGGTCGATGGCTTGATTGGTACGCAGAATCGCACTCAGGTTGACCCAGCCGAGTTCGGCTTCCCCGTCGGCGTAAATGTCATAGTCAATCTCCAAGAGCCGGCGCCCGGCGATCATCGGAGACTCGATGATGCGCGAGCACTTCGTCGACACCGGCTCCACTGCGGGGGCTGACGGCGATCACCGGCACATCGCTGGCAAACTTGGCAAGCTCACTTTCGAGGCCGGCAACTTCTGCGTCGCTGAGTTGGTCACGACGACCAATCATCAAATAGTCCGCTTCTTCCAACTGCTTTCGAAAGATGTATTCGGCTTGAGGTGAAAAGCCGCTCCGCACGCTGCGAGGATTGTCCGGCCAGGATCCGGCGACCATGCGACGGTTTCAGGATCACGCCAAACGGGGCGAGCTCGAAACGATCACCCAACAACTGCTGCAGCGGCAGAATCACGGTGGCGACCAAGTCGGTGCAACTGCCTACCGGCTCGGCCAGCAATACATCGGGGGCCTGATCGGTGGCCAGCATGTCGGCTGTCGACACCAGATCGTCAAAGCTGCAGCAGAAGCATGCACCGGCGACTTCACCGACGTCAAACCCTTGCGAACGCAAATTCTGCGTATCGACCAGGTTGTCGGCTTGGTCGTTGGTGATGATCCCGACTCGTTTTCCGGCCGCAACATAACGCCGCGCGAGTTCACCGATCAGCGTCGTTTTGCCCGCGCCCAGGAATCCGCCGATCAGCACGAACTGGGTTTTCGCGTCATTACTCATTCAATTGGGCCTTTGGCATCGTTCGTTTAACGGCAAGCCGCAGGCGACTGTTGAATACTTCGTTGCTTCGGCACCCTCTCGCTTGCGGGAGGTCGGCGTGACGGGCGGAGGTTCGCCCCTTCCCGTTAAGCTCACTCTCGCGAGGTGATGCTGAAACACCGAAGTGGCTTTCAACGCTTCCAATGCAAAGCGATACGAGCCAAGGATTGACCCGCGTATTCTACTCCGCTGGCAATCGTCGCGCAGAGGCGTCCTCGTTGTCGATTTCAGTCGCTTGACGTATTCTGGGCAGGTGACGGCATGTCTTTGTCGCTCCCCACGCTGGCTGTCGGTCACTTGTCGGTCACCTGTCAGAGGCTTTCCCTTCGCGTTTCGATCATTGCATGAGTTCCGAATACGACACGATCATTATCGGCGCGGGGATGAGCGGCTTGGCTGCCGGCATCCGACTGGCCCACTTTGATCAGCGGGTGTGTATTCTCGAACGTCATTACACGATCGGCGGCTTGAATTCCTTTTATCGAATGGGCGGTCGTGACTACGATGTCGGGCTGCACGCGATGACGAACTTCGCCCGCAAAGGAACGAAAAAGGGTCCGCTGGCGAAGCTGATTCGCCAGCTCCGATTTCGCTGGGAAGACTTCAAGTTGGCCGAGCAAGTCGGGTCGTCCATTCGCTTTCCCGATGTTTCGCTCGACTTCACCAACGACATCAAGTTTTTCGAATCCGAGATCGCGGACAAGTTCCCCGACCAGGTCGATGGGTTCCGATCGCTGTGTGCCTCGCTGCTGGACTACAGCGACATGGACGGCGCCGATCCGAATTTCATGCGTTCGGCTCGAGCGGTGATGGCCGAGCACATCAGTGATCCGCTGTTGATCGAGATGCTGATCTGTCCGCTGATGTGGTACGGAAATGCTCGCGAAAACGACATGGACTTCGGCCAATTCTGCATCATGTTTCGCGCGTGTTATTTGGAAGGCTTTGGGCGTCCGTTCAAAGGCGTGCGAGTCATTCTGAAAAACCTGGTTCGCCGTTTCCGCGGTCTGGGCGGCGAGTTGAAACTGCGCAGCGGCGTGTCGAAAATCCACGTCGAGAACGGGCAGGCGACCGGAGTTGTCCTGGATGATGGTACCGAGATCGTCGGAAAACGGATTTTGTCTTCGGCGGGGAATGTCGAAACGCTTCGGATGTGCGACGACATCAGCAAAGTCGAAGTCGCCAAAGCCGGTAAGCTGTCGTTCATCGAATCGATCTCGATCCTCGATCGCAAGCCGGCCGACTTTGGTTTTGATCGCACGATCGTTTTTTACAACGATAGCGACAAGTTTCATTGGGAACGGCCGGAAGACTCGCTGTGCGACGCGCGCACGGGCGTGATCTGTTCACCGAACAACTACATCTACGATGCCGAGGAAGGCGAATTGCCTGATGGCGTGGTCCGCATCACGACTCTCGCCAATCACGATCGTTGGTGTGAACTTCCGGATGAAAAGTATCAAGCCGCCAAGGTTGCCCAATACGACAACGCCGTCGAGTCCTCTGTTCGATTCATGCCGGACTTCCGCCGCTACGTTGTCGACACCGACGTCTTCACGCCCAAGACGATTCGTCGCTTCACTTGGCATGACAACGGCGCGGTCTACGGCGCGCCCGACAAACAGCTGGATGGAACGACGCACTTGCCGAACCTTTTCCTGTGTGGAACGGACCAAGGTTTCGTCGGCATTGTCGGAGCGATCGTCAGCGGCATCAGCATGGCAAACCGACACTGCCTGCAGAGCGGCGCATAGCGAGATGATCGGATCGCGCAGGCAACTCGTCCCACCTTTGTGCATGAAACAGATGCTGCATGACTAGACTTGAAACAGGAATCGCGGAACTCGATCAATTGCTCGGCGGCGGCTTGCTGCCCGGGACGCTGACGGTGGTGATGGGTGCGACCGGGATCGGCAAGACACAACTCGGGCTGGCTTTCGCGAATCAGGGTCGTCGGCAAGAAGGAGAAGCGGGGATTCTGTTTGATCTGACGGCGCGGGGCGATTCGCAGAACCACGCGGACTACGCTGCTCGGTTGTTTGATTGGGAGTTGTCCGATCAACCTGCCGGCCAAATGGTCATCGCCGAGCATGCTTGGGATCGCTCGCTGGCGCGGCGGGATTACATGCACATCTTTCGTCACAGCGGTCGACGCGTCACCGCCAGCGACATGGATTCGGACCAATGGCGTGAGTGGAAGTACGAGCAAGCAAGGAAGTTGGACCAGGCGATCGCGTTCTTTTTTGGCAACTTCTCACATGGGGTCCGGCGCTGCGTCATCGATGGCGTCGAACCGGCAAACAAAGCGGCCGACTCGATCCAGTTCGAGATGTTCGAGTACATCTACCACCAAATCTTGCGGAAGGAGCACGACTGGGTTGCCCGCGACCTGTTTCGCATCGGTTTTCGAGAAAACGCGGACAAGGTCGGCCAACACGCCTACGACCACAATGACGTTGGGTGCCTGCTGCTTTACACGAGTCATGAAGTGATGCTGGACGACTTGATTACGCGGCCGATTCAAAGTGGCGATGCTTTGTCCAATGCCAATACGATCATCCTGATGGGAAAAACACGCGACGGAAACAAGATGGGACGATCGCTGCACGTCGCGAAACACCGAGGCAGTGCCTGCGACGAGTCGATCGTCCCGTTCGAGATCACGGAAAACGGATTGAAATTGGGTTGAATGCGGGACCGCTGGTACGCTCCTCGTTGTTCCAACGAGTTTGTTTAGCGGCAAGCCGCAGGCGACTGCGAGGAGCGGACGCAGTCGCCTGCGGCTTGCCGTTAAACGAACAACGAACGAGAGAGCTGATACATGAGCGACATCGAGGATTTTCTTGCCGCGTCAAGCTTTGGCGTCGCCGGTGCTTCAAGCAACCGCGAGAAGTACGGCAGCAAAGTGCTGCCTGCCCATCTGCAGAATGGCTACGCGGCAATTCCAGATCACAGCATCAACTGTCGAATTCAATCATCACGGGTGAAAATGGAATGTGGCGAATCGCCGCTCCGCCGTTGTGGAACTCGATTCCGCTGACTCGATAGCCGTTGATTCGCCGGTGCGTGTGCCCAAACACGATGCGGCGAATTCCCGCGGTCAATTCGGCTGGTTGTTGGTGCATCCAGCGGACCAGACGAATGCACGTCGCACGACGGCGATGGATTGCGACCGCGGCAGCTCGATGGACGCGTGCGGCAACGGCGACGTCGTAGACGTGATTGGCCATCCGGCCGGCGACTTTCTTGTCTTGCCAGCGAACGCGATAATCAGCGAATGCGTCCGCGCTTCCGCGGCCTTCGATCACGTCACCGTGCAACAGCAGCGTGTCGTGGACGCGCATGCAATCAAGGCCACATTGAAATCGAGGACGCTCGCCTGACCACCGCGCCAACTCACGAGAGAACGCCAGGTGGGAATCGTGGTTTCCATCAAGATAAACAAAGTCTGTCGTGGGAAACTGCGAATACCACTCGTCCAGCCACTCGATTGCGCGAGAGACCGATCGCGATTCGTTGCCGACGCGACTCCAGCGGAAATCAAACAGATCACCACCCCAAACGCACAAGTCCGACTGCTGAATCGAACGCTCGATCAAATCGTGATGTTCCGACGCGTTGCATCGGTTGCTGAACAGGTGCAAATCGGAGATGAAAGTCAATCGTCCGACTTGTCGATCGCTGGGCCACGACTGAATCATATTTCTTTCATCGGTGAGAAGCCGCTCCAGAGTCGCCGAACACTGCGCGGCCGATCGGCTATCGTCGCTATTCTCGCTGGTCATTCAATTCGGCCAATTCTCGCTCGTAAAGCCCTCGGATTTCATCCAAGTCGACCTCGACCTTCGGCAATTGGGGATTCATCTCTTGCAACGTTTTGTAAACGATTCCAGCGACTGCGGCGTCCCGGTACCACTTGTGGTCCGCGGGGATCACGTACCAGGGAGATTCCTTGCTGTTGCATTTGGTGATCGCGTCCTCGTACGCCTCGCGGTAGTCGCCCCATTTGTCTCGAGCGGCGTAGTCGCCTGCATTCAGTTTCCAATGTTTTTCCGGATTGTCCAACCGCTTTTTGAAGCGTTCGAGCTGTTCTTTGAGGCTGATGTGCAAATACAGCTTCAAAATTCGCGTTCCCGCGGCGACCAGGTTCTCCTCGAAATCATTGATTAGCTTGTAACGCCGGCTCCAAATGCTCTCGGGGGCCAGATTCAGGACTCGCACCACCAAGACATCTTCGTAATGTGATCGGTTGAACACCGACACCATTCCCTTGCCCGGTGTGCACTTGTGGATCCGCCACAAGAAATCGTGCGACTTCTCTTCCGTGCTGGGAACCTTGAACGGATAGGTTCGGCAGCCTTGCGGATTCATGCGGCCCAAAACTTTGCGGATCAGGCCGTCCTTGCCGGCCGCGTCGCGTGCCTGCAAAACAACCAGCAATGATTGTTTTTGTTCGACGAACAGACGGTATTGCAGTTCGCGTATTTTGTCATTCATCTCCGAGGTGAATGCTTGCGCTTCCTCTTTGTTCTTGAATGGCCCAGTTTGTGCGGTATCAATCTTTTTCAGTCGAACCTTTTCACCCGGCTCGATGCCGTGCTCTTTGCTAAAGTCCATGCTGAGTCCTCGAAGGGGGCGATGCGTCGTCGATGTTCGCCTGGCGATGAAATGTGGTCGGCGGTGTGCGGCTGGCCTCGGGCCTGGTGCGAAAGTAGACGGCCTTGGCCTGGCGCCGCCAATCCCGCACGATTATGTTACACAAGCTCCTGAGTTCATATCGGCGAGGGACTTCTTCAGAGGCAATCGTGCGCGTACTTGTGACCGGATGCGGCGGATTTCTCGGTAGCGAGATCGTGCGGCAATTGCTCGATCGAGGCGATCAGGTGCTAGGGATTTCGCGGCGCGAGTACCCCGAATTGGTTGCTCGCGGCTTGCAGCATCGTCGCGGCGACCTGACCGACCAAGCTTTTGCTCGTGAGTCAATCGTGGGAGCCGACGCTGTGATTCACACTGCGGCAGTTGCGGGCGTCTGGGGCTCTTGGGAACATTTCTACTCCATCAACAAGCTGGCCACGGACCATGTGATCGCGGCCTGCCAGGCCAACCAGATCAAGCGGCTGGTCTTCTCAAGCAGCCCCAGCGTAACGTTCAACGGTCAGGATCAGCGTGGTGTTGACGAATCGGAGCCTTACGCTTCACGTTGGCTTTGCCATTATCCACATACCAAAGCACTGGCCGAGCAGGCGGTGCTCGCTTCGCACCAGCCGGGGCGACTCCATACGCTTGCCTTGAGGCCGCATTTGATTTGGGGCGAGGACGACCCCCACATTTTGCCCCGAATCCTTGATCGTGCTCGCAGCGGTCGGTTGCGGATCGTTGGTGATGCCAAAAACCTTGTCGACACCGTGCATGTCAGCAACGCAGCCGGTGCGCATTTGGATGCTGTTGACGCATTGGTAGCAAACCCCGAAAAAGCCGGCGGTCGAGCCTATTTTGTGACCCAGGAAGAGCCTCTCAACTGCTGGGATTGGATCAACCAGATCTGTGGGATTGGGGGCGTGGAGCCGCCCACAAGACGAATTTCCTATCGGGCCGCTTACGCGATTGGTGGCATGCTGGAAGCCGGCTATCGAATCACGGGCCGGACTTCCGAGCCCCCGATGACTCGATTCGTCGCGGCCCAGCTGGCCCGGGACCACTATTTTGACATCACAGCGGCTAAAGAGCGGCTCGGTTACCAGGTTCGGCTGAGCATGCAGGACGCCCTGCAGCGATTACGGGAGGCCTGGGGTAGTAGCGGCTCCCGCTAGCGAAGTTGGGTACGAATTTTCGCCGGGCGTTGTCAGTTTTGCTCCGGATTGTTAGCCTTTTTACTGTCGCGACGGTTGAGGGAAGCACCGGCACGTTGTCCGTTTCTAGCATTTTACGTTCGCTCGCCGTCGTTGATCTGCGAGCATCCCAGGCGGAATCAAGTGATCGCTCCTAACCTTGCTTCTGATCTGCCTGACGATCAAAGGATCGTCATCACGGGGATTGGATTGACTGCACCCAACGGAAACGATTGGGCGACATTTCGACAGGCTCTCTTAGAAAAACGGAGCGGGGTCGGTCCCTACGAAATCCGCTACTTCGGCGAAACGCTGGCGGGCGTTTGCGATTTCGAGGCGACCCGTTACCAAAAGAAGAAAGACGTCCGCCGTGGGACCCGCGCCGGAAGCATTGGTGTCTACGCAGCCAACGAGGCGGTCAAACACTCCGGCATTGACTGGGAAAACACCGATCGTTCCCGAGTGGGGATCTACGTCGGAGTGACCGAGCACGGCAATGTCGAAACCGAAAACGAAATCTTCGTGATCAAAGGTTTCGATTACGACACGAGTTGTTGGTCGCATCACCATAATCCGCGAACTGTCGCCAACAATCCCGCCGGCGAGATCGCGTTGAACATGGGGATCACCGGTCCGCATTATACGATCGGAGCGGCATGTGCGGCGGGTAACGCCGGGATCATCCAGGGTGCTCAGATGCTGCGGTTGCAAGAATGCGACGTGGCCATTGCCGGTGGGACCAGCGAGAGCATTCACACGTTCGGTATTTTTGCGAGCTTCAACAGCCAGAATGCATTGGCGACTCATGCCGATCCGACTCAGGCATCACGCCCCTTCGACATCAAGCGGAACGGAATCGTCGTCGCCGAAGGGGGTTGCCTTTACGTGTTGGAGCGATTGGCTGATGCAAAGGCTCGCGGGGCCGAAATCTATGGCGAGTTGGTCGGATATGCGATGAACACCGACGCCACCGACTTCGTGCTGCCCAATCCGGAGAGGCAAGCCGAGTGTGTCCAGATGGCTCTGCGTCGCGCCGGCTTGTCGGCCGATCAAATCGATATCGTCAGCACTCATGCGACCGGCACCAGCAGCGGTGACACCCAGGAGTGCATCGCACTGCGAAACGTTTTTGGTCAGTGCACGAATACTCGCATTAACAATACGAAGAGTTACATCGGTCATGCGATGGGGGCGGCCGGTTCACTCGAGCTTGCCGGCAATTTATCCTCTTTCCGCGACAGAGTCGTTCATCCCACCATCAACGTGGATGAACTGGATCCCGAATGCGAATTGCCTGGGCTGGTCCTGAACGAACCGCAAGAGGTAAAGCAGATCGACTATGTGCTGAACAATTCGTTTGGCATGCTGGGGATCAACTCGGTCGTGATCATCGGTCGTATCTGACAAACACAGACCCATTACTTGAATAGCGTTCGTCGCGTTTTGTGCGGCGTTTCACGAAAACAAAGATTCGGAGCCATCGGACAAATGACGCCTGCTGACATTCGCGACGAGATCCTGGACATCCTCGAAGACATTTCGCCCGACGAGGATCTCGATGGGCTGGACGACGACACCCCGTTTCGGGACCAGCTGGAATTGGACAGCATGGATTTTCTGGACATCGTGATGGAATTGCGAAAGCGGCATCGTGTTCAGATTCCGGAGGAGGACTACGGGCATTTGGCCAGCATGGCGTCGACCGTGGCCTACTTGGAACCGAAGATGCGAGACATCGTCAAGTCTTAAGCTCATTGTCGGCATCTGCCTGCTGCCGGGCTGTCCTCAAAATGGTGACATCCTGTCGTCCGTTGGGTCTCACATTTTTGCCGCACGAGGCATCTTGCGGGGGTTTGGATCGTATTTTTCGAGGGGCCTGCCAAGGTTAGAAAACCGCCAGTTTCACGAGGAAACGCCTGTTGTTTTTACCGGGCGTCGGCGGTCTGCCCGGTGCAAAGTTCCCGGCGTCGGCACGCTCTTAGCATTCAAATGTGTTTTGACCCACGGCAGCCGATCGGGCTGCCGGCAGCAAACCATCAGGGAGTTAGAAGAAGATGTTCACAGTGACCAAGTGGATCGCCGCCCCAGTTTTGGCGATTGGATTGATGTACGCGGCTGACGCACCAAGTGCAGAAGCCCAATATGGCTGTTATGGAGGCTATGGTGGCGGTCTCAGCATCAGCGTTGGTGGCGGTCGTTATGGTGCCTATCGGCCTAATTACGGCAGTCACTACCCTTCAAGTCTCGGCTACGGCTACGGCAGATACGGCGGGGTGGGCTACGGTGTCGGTTACGGCGTGGGCTACCGCGGTGTCGGCCACTATGACTATCACCCGACCGAGGTCTACCGCCACGGCAATCACTTCCACGTCCAACCGGGACACTACGACTATCACGTCGGCGGTCATTACGGGCACGGTCGCCACTAACCATCTAGGACCAAACGGCGATTGTCTCGAACAAGCACTATGCCGCGCGATTCACTGGATGAATCGGGCGGCTTCTTTGATTGTTCAAACCCAATACCGTTGGTATTTCAGCATCGATCGGGCGAGATTGTTTGACGGCAAGCCGCAGGCGACTGCGAAGGGCATGCGAAGTCGCCTTCGGCTTGCCGTTAAACGAAAAATGAACGGCATTGTGTTCAAACCCGGCTGAACAGAGTGCGACAGACCGTCTTCGTCTGCCTGTTGAAAACATCCTTTCCCACGCTTCAGTAGAGCACCTCGATCCATCGATTCTCTGACTGGAGTTTCGCTTTCCATTGAAACCAGCGCTGACTCGATCCGGCGATCCCGGTCAGAACTTCGTCCAATTCATCACTGATCTTTGTCAGTCCTGCGATGTAGACATAGGTCTTCGGATCTGAAAGTAGCCTGCAAAGCTGTTCACCGCGTGAATGCATGGCCTGGCCCCAGTCGATCGCATCGGACGAACCAGGGTGCTTACATAGCGCATCAAAGGCTTCAAACGTGTCGCGGTCGTAATATAGCGCAAGATCGTTCTTTTCTTCGTTGCGATACAGCAAATCGAGTCCCGTTTCCGCACCGTGAAATAGCCAGACGCGGCCAGCATAACCAGGTTCGTGCGTATAGATGTGCTTCACAAAGGCGTGAAACGGTGCGATCCCTGTTCCCGCGCCAATCAAAATCATCGTGGCGTCGTGACTGCTGGGTACCTGGAATGCTAGCCCGTAGGGGCCGACGACCGTCAGCGTATCGCCGGGACGCAGATCGCACAAATAGTTCGAGGCAACACCTGGGTAGTCTTTTCCGTTGAGCGGATCGACGTAGTGGCACCGGCGAACACAGATGCTGTGCTGTTGGTGACCGTTGCTCGTTCTGTGCGGAAGATCTGCGACGCTGTACAGACGCAGATGGTGTCTCTCGCCAAACTCATTGACGCCCGGCGGCAGCACGCCAATGTTCTGTCCGACTTTCGCGTCAAAATCTTGGCTCTCAACCTCGATTAAGATCTCGCGAACATCCTCTTGGGACATTGCCGGTGTGATCCGTTGACTGCTAAGCACCTTGGCCGCGTAACGTATCGTCGTGTCATAATCTTGCACCAGCATTTTCCCGCTCCTGAACCCTTTTTCCACGACCCCTTTCCACGCCGACCGGTTGGCAATCAGTACAGCAGCTCGATCCATCGGCCTTCGGATTCAAGTTCCGTTTTCCAGTGAAACCATCTTTGATTGGATCCGGCGACGTCGGCTAAGACTTCGTCCAGTTCGTCACGAATCTTCTCCAGCCCCGCGACGTAGACGTAGGTTTTCGGGTCTGACAGCAGCTCGCAAAGCTCCTCTGCACGTGACTGCATTGCGGCGCCCCAATCGCTTGCGTCGGACCAGCCGGGGCGCTTGCTCAGCGCATCAAAAACTTGAAACGACTCGCGGTCGTAGTACATCGCGAAGTCGTCTTTTTCATCGTTGCGATACAGCAGATCGAGTCCGGTCTGTCCGCCGTGAAAGAGCCAGATGCGGCCGATGAACTCGGGATGATGCGTATAAAGGTTTTTGACAAAGGCGCGGAACGGAGCTATTCCGGTGCCGGCTCCAATCAAAATCAGCGTCGCATCATGATCCTTTGGCACCTCGAAAGCTTGCCCGTAAGGACCTGTGACGATCAATTCGTCACCAGGCTGCAAATCGCACAAATAATTCGATGCAATGCCCGGATACTCCTCGCCGCTGAATTCGTCGATATAGCTGCAGCGCCGCACGCACATGGTGATCTGTTGGTTGCCGTTGCTGGCGCGGCGCGGGAGATCCGCGACTGTGTACAGTCGAAAATGATAGTCCTGGCCGATCTCGTGTTGACCGGGTGCCAGCACACCAAAGTTTTGTCCGACCTTCACGTCAAAGCTCTGACTCTCGACTTCGATCGAGATTTCTCGGACATCTTCTTTCGACTCGGCCGAGGTGATCCGCTGATTGCTCAGCACCTTAGCCTCAAAACGGATGGCGACATTGTAGTCCTGCAATTTCATGTTTTTCGCTCCGACTAATCAGGTTCGAACCAGATTTTCCTGTTGGTGGTTTTCCAGAGGTTGCTGCGCTGCTACCCGAGCCATCTTTTTCACACTGCGATCGACAGTCGCAACTTTGGCAACCAAGTCGTCCAGCCAAGGCGTCCGCGCCGGGCGACGCGCCCGTGACGCAGCGCCACAGCATTTGTACCGTGAGCCATCCGCAAAGAATGGCGGAAATGCCGATCATCGATTTGATCCAAGCTTCCATCATGTCAGCTGAACAACCCCGCAAAGCCCATGAAACAAATCGACAATAGTCCGGCCAGCAGCAATGTGATCACGGTTCCCTTCACGACGTCGGGTGTTCGTGCGAGCTGCAGTTTCTCGCGCAGCCCAGCCATCAGCACCAGAGCCAACGTGAACCCAATGCCGGCGCCGCTGGCATAAACGATCGACTGCAAGAAACCGTAGCCTTTGTTGGTCTGGAACAAGGCAACCGCAAGGATAGCACAATTGGTTGTGATCAGTGGCAGGAAGATGCCCAACGCCCGAAACAGGGTGGGGCTGACTTTCTTGATAAACATCTCGACCAGCTGGACGGTCGATGCAATCACGGCGATGAATGAAATCAATTTCAAATAGGGTGCGTCGACCATCATCAAGACAGATTGAATTCCAAACGCGGCCATCGAACTGACCACCATCACGAACGTCACCGCACCGCCCATGCGAACGGCCGTGTCGAGTTTTCCCGAGACGCCAAGAAACGGGCAAATCCCCAGGAAGTAGGCCAACACGAAATTGTTGACCAAACAGGCGTTGATAAAGATCGACCACAGAGATTCATCGTTCATGCTGTCGACTCCGAGATCGTTTCGTTGCGAGCACGCCGCTGGCCAAGCCAATTGAACAGCAACAACCATGCCGCCAGCGTGAAGAATCCTCCGGGCGGCAGCATCATCACGGTCCACTCCTGAAACTGCTCGCCAAAAATCCGCACATCGAACAGGCTGCCCGCGCCCAACAGCTCGCGGACGCCGCCCAAACAGAGCAGTGCCAAGGTAAATCCGAGTCCCATGCCCAAGCGCGTCAAGAATCGAACGCCGCACGCCATTCTGCGACGCGAACGCTTCGGCGCGGCCAAGAATCAGGCAATTGACGACAATCAACGAAATGAAGGCACCCAGCGCCTTGTGAAGTTCCAGGCTGATCGCCTGGATCACGTAGTCGACGATCGTGACGAACGTGGCGATGATCAAAATGTAAGTGACAATACGGACCTGCTGCGGCACCACGCGGCGCAACGACGAAACGACTGTGTTCGACATCAGCAACACAAAGGATGTCGCCAGCCCCATGGCCAGCGCGTTCATGGCGGTATTGGAGACCGCGAGCACCGGGCACATGCCAAGCACCTGAACGAAAACGGGATTGCGTTTCCAGACTCCGTTGACAAAGTCGTCGGTGCTCGTCGGCACGTTTTGCTCCAAACCGACTGCCATCTCTACTCCTTGACCTGCGTTGGTTTGAAATCGGTCCTCCGCGGATACACATGTGGCATCCAATAGGCCGTGCTCTCGCGCAACATGTCCGCCGTCGCGCGGGACGAGATCGTGGCCCCGGTGATCCCGTCGATCTGCCAGTCGGCGGTCTTCGTGCCTGGTTTGACAAACTCGATCATGTGGGCAAGCTCTCCGCCATCGGGCCCGAGACTGACGTCAAGATGGTCAAAGTTGCTCAAGAAGGCGGCGTCCTTCTCGATGCGATCACCCAGACCGGGCGTTTCGCGGCTTTCGAGAACTCGAATGCCGATCACGCATCTGATCTTCGGGCGAGTAGCCGTACAGCAATTGAATGTAGTCCTGGTAGCCCATCCCTCGTGTTTCGATCGCTAAACCGACGAGCCCACCCTGTTGATCGAATCCGGCAAAGACGATATCAGAGCCCTCGGCGTCGGACGATTCCGCGTTGAAACTGACCGGTGGATTCATCCAAGCGAAACGCTTCACTCGTGGTCGCGCCCGGCAGCACGTCCAGGATGGCTCGTCCCCGCAATTCCTTCTTGTTGAACTGAATGATCGGAAGTGTCGCTTGGTATGCCGTCACGATGGCAAGGCTGCAGCAGACGCCGACACTTAAAACGACGGCATAGATCCGAAACGTGGCGTTTGATTGGTCGCCGCCGACGGAGACATCTTGTTCTGTCTGGCTCATGTCGCGCCGCCTCGCCGCACCGATCCGTAGACCCGCGGCTGTATCCAATTGTCAATGTGAGGCGACACTGCATTGCCGATCAGGATGGCGTACATGACGCCCTCGGGCATCCCTCCCCAAACGCGGATCAGCACAACCAAAAAACCGATCAGCACGCCATAAATCACGCAGCCAAGATGCGTGATCGGAGAGGCGACCATGTCGGTGGCCATGAAGATGGCCCCCAACATCAACCCGCCCGAGAACAACATGAACATGGGACCGGCGAAGCGTTCCGGATTGACCGTGTGCAGAACCGCGCTGAACAGCGCGACGGTCGCGAGAATCGCGACCGGCGTGCGCCAACTCATCATCTTGCGGGCCACCAAGTAGATTCCTCCCGCCAGCAGCAGCAGGGCGCAGGTTTCTCCCGTCGATCCGGATACCGATCCCATCAACAGGTCTCCGGTGTCGGCCGAAATCTGATCAAACTTCCAACTTGACAGTGGGGTCGCGGAAGAAACGCCGTCGTAAACCGGCTTGGTCAGTGGAATCGCCAGCGTCGAGGACGGTAACGAAGTGAGACGATCCGGCGCCGATGCTGGCCAAGTGGTCATCGCCGCAGGAAAGGCTGCCTGCAGAATCGCGCGTCCCACCAAGGCTGGATTGAAGACGTTGTAACCGAGCCCACCAAACAGAAACTTCGCGAGTCCGACCCCGATCATGCCACCCGCGGCGACCATCCACAGCGGCAGACTTGGCGGCAGGGTCATTCCATACAGCAAGCCCGTGATCACGACCGACCAGTCACCTACGGTCGTCGCGCGGCCACTGAACCGGCACAGAAAATGTTCAGTCAGGACACAGGAAACGACAGCGGTCACCAGCACGAAAAAGGCCGCCAACCCAAAAGCGTACACGGCATAAGCGCATGCCGGCAGTAGAGCCAGCACGACGTTGAACATGATCGTATCAACGCTCGAGGTGGCACCGATATGTGGTGAGCTGCGTATGTTGAGCGTTCTGGAAACCTGCGTCATCCGGCCGACCTTTCAGCTTTACGAAACGCGGCCTTGGAAATGCGAAATCGCTGAACCAACGGAATGTGCGCCGGACAAACGAAGGTGCAGCAGCCACACTCGAAGCAATCCATCAGGTGATAATCCTCGACCATCGAATCGTACCTGTCATTGAGGGCAAGCAGGCCCAGTTGCGATGGATTCAAAAAGATGGGGCAGGCATCGACACAGTAGCCACAATGGATGCAGGGGAACTCATGGCGTGAAGTCATGCGGCCGGTCTCGCGCTGGGTAAACGCGATCACACCGGTGGAGCCCTTGGTGATCGGGATATCCAGACTCGATGCGGCATTTCCCATCATCGGACCGCCCATCACCACAGTCGAGATATCGTCCTCGGTGCCGACGGCGTCAAGGATGAAACGCAGCGTGGTGCCGATCGGAATCCGGTAGTTGCCTTTCTTCTTGACGCCGGGACCGCCCACGGTAATCACGCGTTCGTGCAGGCCCATTCCCCGCGGAAGCAACTTGCCAAGCTCGGCCGTTGTGCCCACGTTGACGCAGATCGCATGCACGTCCAATGGCAGGCCGCGCGACGGGATCTCGCGGCCGAGCAAGGCCGTGATCAACATTTTCTCGGCCCCCTGCGGATACTTCACCGGCAGCACTTCGACCGTGATCGGTGCACCCGGTGGTATCGCAGCGCGGCAGTGTCTCGGCGGCATCCGGCTTGTTCGCTTCGACGGCGATGATCGCTTTCTCGGCGCCGGTGGCACGCATCAAATAAGGGATCCCGATCATCACATCAGCGGCGTGCTCGAGCATCACTCGATGATCCGTGGTCAGGTACGGTTCGCATTCGGCTCCGTTGATGACCAGCGTGTCGGCGTGCTTGTCGTCAGGGATCTTGAGCTTGGCATGTGTGGGAAAGCCGGCACCGCCAAGTCCTACAACGCCGGCTGCCTGAATCGCCGCGATGATTTCCTCGGGGCTTGCCGAGTCCGGGTCCAAGCGTGTTCCCTGCATCACTTCCTGCGTCGAACTAGGAAACGGTTCCAGGAAGAAACTGGGTTCCATCTTGCCGTTGATGTTAGGCGACGGCGCAATGCGGCGAATGGTCCCGGTCGCCGGCGCATGAATCGCCACCGACAGGAACCCATCCGGCTCCGCGATGCACTGGCCGCGCGTCACTTCATCCCCCTCCGCGACGATCGGCACCGCCGGCTTGCCGATGTGCTGGGAGAGCGGCACGATCAACAATGGTGCGAAGCGCGAATTGATGGATCGCCAGTCCGCGCGTGTCATCCTTCGATTCGGGAGGATGGATCCCGTGCGCAAAGGTCTTGGCGCCAAACAGGTTCATCGCCGCGTTGCTCATTTGTTGTACTTTTCAGCGCGGGCGATCCACTTGTCGATGTCTTTCTCACTCCGATCCTTGGGCAGACCTGGGTGGATGACCTGCGCGGTGCAACGTTCGGCCGCTTTGACGAGGTCCTTGTACGGTCCCCCCAGCGGATCTTTGATGAACGCCTTCTTCTGGTCGTTGTACTGGAAGATTTTGGCATTCAATTTGGTGCATTCGTCACACGAAGTGCATTGCGGCGTGTCGATCCAGGGTGCCATGTAATCGCCTGATGATGGGGCTGCACCGTTGCCCGCACCATTACCCGAGGGGGCGACATCGGTCTGAACATCAAGGGGCACCGCTGCTGTCGATGCGCCGCCGCCGGTCTCGCCCGTGACCAATTGCATGATCCCGGAGGCGATTCGATTGGTCATTTCGCGCCGCACATTCGCCTCGATTTCGGTGTGATCGGGTTGCGTATCGCCCACACGCGCGATGGCCCGCAGCATGTTCCAGAAATCTCGGCGATCCTCACAGGACCGCACGATCGGCTCGGCCACCAACAGCCGCATCAGTTGATGTTCGCGATCCACGCTCCAAACATACGGGAATTGACCCTCTCGCTCGTCTTCGGACAGTTCCAAGAAATCGGCCAGAGGGACCATTTTGTCGTTCCATGTCTCCGGGCGGCGCGACGCGGAAGTGCTTGCGGAACCGAATTTCCGTCGCCGCAAAATCGGCAAACGTCATCGGCAATTCCATCGTCTTGGACCGCCCGTTTTCGATGTACTTCAGCTCGTAGGTGGGCCAAAGTTGATCGATCGCCGGATTGCCATCCAAGTCGAAACATTCTTCCGGCAACGTGCCCAGGTCGGGGTTGTAACGGAATATCGGATAGGCACGAGATTCGACGGCCAGCTTCGCCTGGTTCGCGCTCATGTCGTCGCCGATGCCGTGCTCGGGCTGGCAGGACGTGTATAGGCTGAACAACGCCGGGCGTCGCGTTTTGAGTCCTTGGATGAAGCCTTCGATCAAATGATTCGGTTGCGCGACGGTACTTTGCATCACGTAGGTGGTGCGATGCGCCATGCCAATCAGCCCGATCTCCTTGCGAATTTCCATCTTCCCTTGGGCGGCCTTTCCATACTGGGCCATATCCGAAACCTGGCCGAAGAAGCCGGACGTACAAGCCTGGCCGCCGGTGTTGGAATAGACCTGTGTGTCCAAGATCAGAACCTTGATCGGTTTGCCGGACATCATTGCCCGGGAGAGGTTTTGAAAACCGATGTCAAACATCGCGCCATCGCCACCGACCGCGACGACGGGCGGACAGAGTTCCCATTCCTCGTCGGTGAAGTTCTTCCAGTTGAAGTAGGTCATGTCGTCTGGGCTGGCGCCTGACAACTCGGCTTCGGCCATTCGGATGGCCTTGAATCCGTCGGCCATCTTGCTCATGTGTCCCTCGAAGACACCCATCGCCACCGACGCGGGATCTTGGAACAGATGGCTGGACCACGGGAATGGATACGGATTGAACGGGAATGTGCTGCCCCAAACGGACGAACAACCGGTCGCGTTGAGGATTCCCATGCTGGAGCGCCCGCGCCGGACGTTCCCTCGACGTACCTCCATTTCAAACGTTTGAGCTTGTCAACCAAGCCGGTCACGTGACGCAGCCATTGCTGGTCGATCGGTTCCCCGCCCTGTTTCTGTTCGCACGCGCTGGGCGATTCCCGCCAGCGTCAGGTCCTTGCTGCCGACGTCGTCCATGATCTTGGTGATCGTGGCCAGATCACTGACATCGATTTCATGCACCAGTTTTTGCTGTACGTGATGTTCAAGCTTGGCGACCAATTCATCCAGGTACGCAACGTGTCGCTCGACGCGCGGCTGCATCAAGGCCTCGACGGTCGCTGTAAACAGATGAATGATGCTCTTTTCACCGCAACCGACGCAGGCACCATCGCCGCTGGCCATCGAGCTGTAGTTTCGTTTGTCAAGCAGAATGGTCTCCAACGCACCGATGCCCTGTTCGATGTCCTGGACGCGAATGTACTTTTGCGGCGTGGTCGGCAGATCTTGCCAGAAATCCCAGTTTTGTCGCAGCTCTTCGACCGACTCGTCGGTTTGCGTCACCGTCCTTAAAGCATCGTCGTTACAGACCTGAACACACTCCATGCAACCTTTACATGTGTACGGGTTGACCGTGATGCTCAGCAATCCTCCTTCACCGGCTGACTCTTTTTCCTTCAGCGTGAAATAGGGACGCGAGAGGGCGAACTGGAAGTCGCCAAGCTCTTCGCGGAACAATTCCAATTCGTGTTTCAGTTCGTCGCGAGCGGCGTCTTCCAATTTGCTTCCGCGAAGCGTCCGAGCGATCGACTCGTCCAGCATCCCCGTCACGTTGTCGGTCTCGCTTGCCTCGCCAAGAATCGGCGCAAGTCTCGTTCCACGGCACGCACCGTCCCGGGCAGGTACTTCAGTTTGACGCCGCGTTTGCGGATGCGATTGACCACCGTATCAAAGACTTGCGTGATTTCGGTTGACCAAGCCGGGAATCGCGGTGTCGGGACAGACGGTGTAGCAGCTACCGCAGGCGGTGCAGTTCTCAGCGATCCACTGCGGATGCTGGAAACGAATGCCGCTCATGTCGCGGAACAGGGTGGTCACCGCGGGTATCATCCCCAGACCGATGAACGGATCGGTGATGGTGTCGGTCCCCATCCCACGAGCGTAAAAGCTGCCTGTTTGTTCCCAGAAACGATGAATGTCGCTGCGGGCTTCCTGGTTCTGCGGTTGCACCTTCAACAACATCGGCAGCGCGGGTTCGCCGGCCGCTCCGTTTCCGCCTCGACGGTGCCGCGTCCATCGACTCGTAGAGCACCTGTTTGACTTCGTCGAATCCGCGTTTGACCACCGACATGTTCTCGTTCACGATGCGGGCGCCTTTGCCGCCGAACTTGTGCTTCAGTTGGCTGTGAATGGCCTCGAGTAGCCGTTCCTGAGACAAGCCGGCTTTGGCGGCGGTCGGTGATGCGGAAAAGAATGCACCCTGAAAGGCGATGCCTTGCATGCGCAGCTGCAAGTCGGGATCGCTCGCTTCTTCGCGAGCGATTCGGAACGCGTCCAGGTAATAGACCTGGATCTTCTTGTCGACAATGATGCGGCGATAGGCTTCCGGAATGCTGCTCCAGACGGCCTCGGCAGACGGCTTGTCGCTTTGGATGATGAAGACGCCCTGCTCCTTCAGTCCGGCCACGGCGTTGGTGTGATTGAACACATTGGGGTCGGGCGAGAGGACCACATCGACGTAAAAGTACTCGCAGTTGATGCGGATCGGTTCGGGCGCCGCGGACAGGTAGTAGGTCGTCGGCTGCCCCTTCTTCTCCGATCCGTATTTTGGATTGGCCTTGATGTCGAAACCGAGCAAATCGTACAGCGTCATCGCCAGATTCTTGCCGGTCGTGATCGCACCCCAGCCGCCCGACCGAGTGCATCCGAACGGTAATGCTGCTGTCGGGCATCAGGTTCGGGTTCTCCGAGCCGCGAATTGCCAGTTGGCGGATCTTGGGATACTTGTCTTCGATGTTCTCCTGATGGATCTGGTGCTTCGGGCTGACCGGGTTGTCCCGCAAAAAGTCGATCGAGAGGTAAAAGAACTTTTGGTGTGCTCCGTTGGGAAGCATGTTCTCGATTGCTCCGATGATTCCCTCGGGCTGCAAGTCTCGGCTGCCCATGCCAAATGAACCGGAATAAAGCGCCGGGGCGTCGGAAATCGAGGTGTAGGTTTCCAGCTCGGGGAACGCGGGATGCTTCGCATCACGACCATTCTCCAAACACCGGCTCATCGTCGCCCGAACCTCACGCATCAGGGGCAGATCGACGGCGAGCGGCTGATCGACTCGCTCCAGCACGGCGACCCCTTTCTTGCCCTTGAGTGCACGGCTGATCAGGTCGGCGGGAAACGGGCGGAACATCAGAAGATTGACGACGCCGATTTTGATGCCGCGAGTCTCTCGCAGGTAATCGGCAACCGCTTCGGCCGTCGAAATGATGCTCCCCTGGCCGAAAATCAAATATTCTGCGTCCTCGCAGCGATAGGTCATCACCCGCTCGTAACGCCGCCCGGTCAAAGCAGCGAAATCGTTGAAGGCTCGTGCGGCCAGCTCGGGTATGTGATCGAAGAAATACGGACGCTGAGCCGCAACACTCTGCATGTAAGAGTCTTGGTTTTGCACCACACCCGACATCACAGGGTCGTCGACAGTCCAAATCTCGGGAATCCGCCGCCGTTGATCGCCGTAAATGATCCGCTGGGCGGGGGTCGGGGTCTCGATCGTGTCGCTGGGAAGGCCCAGATATTCCGCAATCAGTTCTCGCTCAGGAATCTGAATTGACTCAATTAGGTGAGTCGTAAGGAACCCATCCTGTGCGATAACGCCCGGTGTGAGTGCCATTTCGGCAATCCGGTGTGCGATAATGTTCAGATCGGCGGCCGACTGGCCGTCTTTGGCGAACATTTGAAAAAAACCGGTGTCATCGATGCAGTGATAGTCATCGTGCCCGGCGTGCACATTCAGCGTCGCTTTGGTCATCGCCCGCGCGCCGATATTCAGCACGTAAGTCAAGCGTTTGCCGACTGCCGCGTACAGCGATTCGTGCATGTAGGCGATGCCCTGGCCAGACGAAAAGTTGCTGGCCCTCAGCCCCGTCATCGACAATCCGGCCGTCACGGCGGCGGCGGCGTGTTCGCCCTCGGGCTCAATGAAGATCAGTGGGCGGCCGGAGATATTCAGATGCCCGGCGGCTGCCGCTTCGGCCCAATACTCGCCCATTTGCGTCGAGGGAGTGATCGGATAGGCCCCGGCGGCGTCGGTTCCCTCCCTTTCACACATGATGACGGCGGTGTTTCCGTCCACGGCGACGCGCGTACCCGGATACTTGAACTGAGGTGCTGTTTTTGTCATGGCCGTTACTTTGGTCCTATTTCTTGTGGTGGGCGGCGTTGCCTGCGTGGGAAGCAAAGCACATGCCCGGAGTTGGCGTATCTTCTTCAAGAGGGAGCGTCGTGCATCTCACCTTGACGAACAATTTTTTTCGCTGCTTGGCCCTTCACAGGTCCAACATCTTTGTCGAGCCAAACGATGGCGCCGGTCGGACAACGCTGCGTCGGCATGTCGGTGAGCGGGCCTTTGCGATAGTCGATCACGGGCAGGCTATTAATCATTTCGATTTGGTTTGGCGCGTCCATGGCGCATCGCCCGCACGCGGTACAGGCCACCTCGCAATCGTCCAAAACGGCGTCGCCTTGGGCTAACGAGGAACAAGCCACCCACAAACGGTGGCTAACGGCGTGTAACGAGAACAAGTCCTTGGGGCAGGCCGCGACACAATCGCCACAAGCAGTGCAGCGATCCTCGGAGACGACCGGCAACTGATGAGGATCCATTTCGATAGCGTCGAAATCACACGCAAGTTCGCAATCACCCAACCCGAGACAACCCCAGAAACAAGCCTTGCCGCCGCCCGCGACGAGTGCGGCAGCCGCGCACGACCCTCAGCCTTCGTAGTGGGCGCGATTTCGAGCCACATTCGTTCCGCCCGCGCAAGCCAGTCGGGCGACTCGCTTTTCCTGTGCACCAACTGCAACACCCAGATAGGCGGCGATTCGAGCATGTTCGGCTGGCGTGCTGACCGTGCACTTGCCCGGCAAGACTTCACCGGCAACAAGAGCCTCTGCAAACGCGCGGCAACCGGGCTGACCGCAAGCCCCACAATTGGTGTGAGGCAACATCCCTTCGACCCGGTCAATACGCGGATCCTCCTCGACATGCAGCCAGCGATTTGCGACCACCAGCAGCGAAACCAAAATCGTGGAGAGACCGCCGATTATCGCGACAGCGTTCAAGGTAAGAAGTAAGTTCACGCTCCAAGCCTTAGCAGCCTGTTGAAAAAGGGGTCTGACCCTCTCTGGGCATTCGTTTCGGTCATGTTTTCGATGCCCTCCAAAGGGTCAGACCCCTTTTTCAACAGGCTGCCAGGGGGGGAAGCGTCGGGACGGTTTGAATTGTCGAGCGGTGAGGATCTCTTCGCGATTCTCGTGCCATAGCCCGAGAAGACGAGAGAATCCGATTCCGCTGTCGGTCAAATCGTCGGCCGTCGAAACGGCCGGCGGTTCGAAAATTGCTAACACACCAAAAGTGCTACCCCCAATTATATGCGAAAGTAATATTCCGCGTGGTACCAACAGTCAACCAATCGGCATTTGTACTGAAAACACATCAACAGTGTTCTCGATGGAGACACATCTCATTCAACTCGACTATTCGCAATGACCAATATTTCGCACTGACCAATTGCCGCACTGACCAATCTGTAATCTGCCAGTCGGTCTGCACGCCGCCCGACGCACTGCCCTGCAGATTGCCGGAAATCTGATGCGACCAATCTGATGCGACCAATACGACAACTGCGGCTGGACCCTCTCGAAAGAGATGCGTCCGATTTTCAGCTCAATAATTTTCGGACCTGAGCTTCAGTTGGCACTTTCATTGCACTCACGCTATGAACCTCACTTCTACTTCTGCAACACTCATCGATCCGTGGAGTATCCCAATGGGCACCGAGGCACACCCATCGCTGTCGGAGATTTTCAAGAACTGGCGAGCCGAGGACCGTGAACTGGAATCGCGGCTTGACGAAGTGCGAGACTGGATGCGTGAAGTCAGTCAACTCGGCATTCCGCACTTCGGCGAAACGGCGACCCGATTGCGGCCGCTTCGGGAAACTCTTGTCCGTCACTTTCAGCGCGAGGACGCGATGATTGCTCAGTTGGCACGATCGTATCCCTCGCCGTCTCCAGAGATCAATGCCGTTCGCAGCCAGTCGGCTTATGATCACGATCTGTTGCTCTCTCGCCTCGATGACCTGACACAGCGGCTCGATGAACCGGAGCCCCCTTTTGCATCGTGGGAACTAGCGATGGACGAGATTGAGCTTTTTGTGGTTGCGTTGGAACAGCACGAAGAGCACGAAGCCGAGAGCATCAGGTTTCTGATGCCAAGCGAGAAAGCCGATTCAGGGGAATCGTCGTAAGTTCTTTCGGACCTTTAGCGGCAGATTGAGATGGGCGTTTAAGGGTAGCCGGCGGTCGAGCGTCAGCGAGCCCCCGGAACTCCATTGGTTTACGTCTGGGGGCTGCTGACGCTCGACCAGCAGCCAACCACTCATGGAAGTCTGGCGACTACGGCCGAGGTGTATACTTCTGCCCGGCAGTAAGGAATGTGTGCGGATAGGAGCGCATGGCGTGGAAATGGCACACTTGAAGCCGTTGTCCAACAGCATCGCTGAGTCTTTACGGCCAAGTCGACCGATCGACTCTCGCATATCATGCTCGAACAAAAGCCAATCCAAGACGAGATCCCAAGACGAGATCCCAAGACGAGATCCCAAGACGAGATCGATGTGTCGCAGCACATGAATGATCGACCGGACAATCCACCACCGAAGCTAGCTTTTGCACTGTCGCTCATGATGCCGCTGGCACTGCTCGTATTTGTCGCAGGCGTCACTTGGTGGAGTTTTCAGCTTGGCCGCATCGAGGCAGCCGAACGTGCTCCGAGCGAACTTCGTTTCTTTGCCTTCGCTTCCCTCATGGCTATCGGGTTGGGACTCTTCTTTCACCCTGCAGTCGCTCGGCGGCTAAAACAGTTGGTTCGTGTGGCACAGCAGTTTGGCTCGGGCACGCTGTTGCGATCCGGTGTTGGTGGCAGGGAGGAGGTAGCCGGCCTTGCGCGGTCGATCGACCCGATGGTGGCGGCAAAGTCGGCGGCCGAACGCTCGCAGGAGCTTGAGCAGGATCTTGGACGTATCCTCGAAAGCTCGCTGAACGAGATCTACATCTGTTCCGCCGAGACGATGCGGTTTGTCCAAGTGAATCGCGGAGCACGTGAGAATATCGGTTACACGATGGATGAACTTCGCGAACTCACGCCAGTCGACATTGAACCGGAATTCACGGCCGAGTCACTTCGCGAGTTCGCCGCGCCGCTGCTCTCCGGCGAGCAAAAGCATCTCGTGGTCGAAACCTTGCACCGCCGTAAAGATGGCAGCCTTTACGAGGCGGAGGTTCACGTTCAGATTACGACGTATCAAGGCCAGCCTGCGTTTGTGGCGATGGCCCTCGATATCACCGACCGCAAGCGTCTTGAGCACGAGATACGTCTTCAGGGGCAAGCTTTGGACACAGGTGCGACCGCAATCACATTTGCCAGTCTCGACGGACGCCTCACCTACGTCAACCGTGCCTTCCGAAAGATGTGGGGCTATACCAGTGAAGATGAGTTGCTCGGTCGCCCCGTGAGCGATTTGTCGTCGTCGGAAGAAGATGTGGGCGAGGTCATGAAAGGGCTCCGCGAACGGGGCGAATGGGTGGGGGAGCGCGTGGCGAAACGAAAGGACGGCTCACTCTTTGAAATGCAAGTTTCCGCTTCGACGGTGACCAGTGACGATGGCGAGCCGATCGCGATGATGGCCTCGTTCGTGGACATCAGTGACCTCAAGCGAGTCGAAGCATCGCTCGCCCGACTCAACGAGGAATTAGAGCAGCGGGTGGAGGAGCGATCTCGGCAGCTGCGCGACACGCAGCAGCAACTCGTTCGCAAAGAGAAGCTGGCCACGCTCGGCCAACTCGCAGGCACCGTAGCGCATGAGATTCGCAATCCCTTGGCAATTATCAAGAACGCGGCCTATTTCTTGGAGGGCGAAATGGGTGCCGACCAGGACACCCGCGATGCTTTCGATGAGATCAATCGGGCGTTGTACACATCCAATCGCATCGTCAGCGAGTTGCTTGACTATGCCCGTGATCCCAAGTTGGAAACGACAGATTTTCCGCCGCACGAAATTGTCAATCGAGCACTTTCGGCTGTAACGATTCCCGACAATATTCTCGTCGATCTCGAATTCGAGGATTCCAACTTTCGCTTGCGCGCCGATGCCGGCCAAGTGGAACGCATGCTGATCAATCTGATTCAAAACGCAGTTCAGGCGATGTCCCAAGGTGGCAAGCTGACGATTCGTTGTCGGCAGCTGACCGAGGGGCAGGCCGAAATCGAGTTGAAAGATACCGGCCACGGCATTGAGCAGAATGATCTGCAAAAAGTGTTCGAGCCGCTGTTTAGCAGCAAAGTCAAAGGGATTGGACTCGGACTGACGCTGTGCAAGAGATACGCCGAACTCAATCACGGTAAGTTGTCGGTCGAAAGCGAACTGGAACTCGGTTCGACGTTTCGCCTAACATTGCCTTGTGCAAGCGAAACGCAGGGGGAGTGAATCATGACAGTAGCAAGTTTGGCTTTTGGAGAGATTTAGTGGTGGATCCGAAATGGGTGGGCGGCTGGTGGTCGAGCGTCAGCGAGCCCCAGGTGCGACGCAATGGAATGACGCGATGGAATTCTGGGGGCTCGCTGGCGCTCGACCGCCAGCCACCCCGGAAATGCAACTCTCGATCTGCCACTGAATTACCGTAAGAACCACAAATTTAGACTGATTGACGCCCGCGAATTGTTTACCCACCTTGAGGTCGCCGCTGGAAGTCAACAGAAATCGTTCATGGCGTCACCACAATCCGTTTCTAACCTCGAAGAATCCTATGGGTCTGTCCGTTCTGATTGTCGACGACGAACCGGACATCCTCAGCGGCATGAGACGCATTTTGCGTCGTGATGGTTACACCGTCCATACAGCGATATCGATCGAGGAAGCGACCGACCGCGAAAACTGGGCTGATTACTTCGCCGTTCTGTTAGACCGCAAGCTCCCCGATGGGATGAGCGACGAATTCGTGCCAATGCTGAAAAAGCTTGCACCGCAAGCGGCGATCATTGTCATTACCGCCTACGCCGACCTGGAAAGTAGTCTCGCGAGTCTTCGCAACGGCGTGGAAGACTATCTGCTCAAGCCAGTCGAACCCGAAGCGGTGCTGCATCGTCTGAATCGCGTGCATGAAATGCGGCGAGCCGAACAGCGGGCACATCAGGCCGAACGATTGTCCGCCATCGGCGAAATGATGACCGCCATTGCGCACGAAAGCCGCAACGCACTGCAGCGGATGCAAGCCGGCATCGACATCCTGTCGCTTGACTTGCCGGAGCATTCGGAGGCAAGAGAGAATCTGGACCGGATCGACCGCGCGGAGCGACTTGCAACGGTTGTTCGAGGAACTTCGCAACTACGCGGCTCCGATCCATCTGGAGACGTCGACGAAACGGCTATCCGACATTTGGCGAAAGGCATGGTCGAATCTGGCAGCCGCCCGTACCGGCCGGGACGCGGAACTTGCAGGAGGAAACCAATGGAATCGATCTGACCTGCCGAGTCGATGCATTCCGCCTCGAACAGGTTTTCCGAAACCTGATGGAAAATTCATTGGCAGCGTGCGACGATCCCGTTCGCATCAAGATCTGTTGTCTCGAGTCCATCCTTGATGATGTGCCGGCGGTGCGCATCTCGGTGCGTGACAATGGACCGGGTTTATCCGACCAGCAGACAGCGCGGGTCTTTGACGCATTCTTCACAACAAAAGCTGACGGCACCGGTTTGGGCATGGCGATTTCCGAACGCATCATCGAGGCGCATCGAGGTACGATTGAAGTGCAAGATTGCGACAAGCAGGGTGCGGAATTCGTGATTTCACTGCCGCGAGCCAGCGCGAAGCAGGCTCGGGCCTGATGAGCATACGAAGGAAGCGAAATTTGAGACTTGTATTTCTCGGTGCCAACCGCAACGTAACCGGGTCTCGGTATTGCTTGGAAGCAGCCGGAACCAAAGTCATGATCGACTGTGGCCTGGTGCAGGAACGTGATTACCAATCGAGAAATTGGGATCCGTGCCCTGTGCCTGCGGCTGAGATCGATGCGCTGCTGCTGACGCATGCGCACCTGGACCACATCGGCCTCGTGCCAAAGTTCGTAGCCGACGGTTTTGCAGGCCCCATTTTCGCGACCCGGCCCACGGTTGCGTTGGCCGACATCATGCTGCGAGATGCTGCCAGAATTCAGGTGGAGGATGCCAAATACAAGAAGCGTCGACACCGCAAGGAAGGACGCCAAGGACCGTATCCTGTTGTGCCGCTGTATGGCGACGATGACGTCACCAAGGCACTCCCGCATTTTCGCGGGGTCGACTATGGGCTGCCAACGGAAATCGTACCGGGCATCACTGTCACTTGGCACGATGCAGGGCACATTCTCGGTTCGGCGTCACTGGAGATCTTGGTCCAGGAATCCGGCCGCGAGCGCACGTTTGTCTTCTCGGGTGACATTGGACAACACGATAAGCCGCTGATTGGTGATCCAACTTACTTTCGGCGAGCTGATTACGTGGTGATGGAGTCGACTTATGGTGATCGCGACCACGACAGCCATGCCAGCGTCGAAGAGCAACTTGAAAGCATTGCCAACAGTACGATTAAAGCCGGCGGCAACCTGGTGATCCCGGTGTTCGCCCTCGAAACGCGCCCAGGAGATGATGTTCTTTCTCAGTCGTCTCGTGCACCAAAACCGGATCCCGGACGTGCCCGTCTTTCTCGATAGCCCGATGGCCCAGGACGTCACCAACATCTTTCGAAGATTTGAAGACTGGCTTGATGATGAGACTCGTCGTTTTGTAGCCGCGGACCAGCCACCACTCCGCTTTCCTGGCTTACGCATGACCCGCAGCAGCGAACAGTCGAAGGCGATCAATCAAATCAGCACGCCTTGTATCATCATGGCTCCGGCGGGGATGTGTAACGCCGGCCGGATCAAGCACCATTTGCGGAGCAATATTCGTCGCCCCGAATCGACACTGTTGTTTGTCGGATATCAGGCCAAAGGCACATTGGGGCGTCGCTTGGTGTCGGGTGAAAAGGAAGTCCGCATCCACGGTCGCCAGTACCAAGTGGAGGCGCGGATCGAGCAACTGCCCGGTTTGTCTGGTCATGCCGACCGCCAGGGCCTGATTCGTTGGCTTGAGCAATTTGAGCAGCCACCCCGTCAAGTCTTCCTGACGCACGGCGAAGAGACCGCGGCGCTGGCACTGCAAAGTACTGTCCAGGAGCGATTCGGCTTCAAGGTTTCGGTGCCGGAGTATGGCACACAGCACGAATTCAGCGATGACGGACCGAGCTTTGTCGCGCCGGGTGAGACGGCGGTCGTTCCCGCGCCGCCGCCCCAAGGTCGCGACCCGCATCGCCGCGCCGCCGACCGGCAGGCCGTTGCGGTCAAAGCGAGCGACCTGTTTCCAACGGCCGCCCAAGATCCTGATTTAGAATTCCTGGACAGTTCCGTTCGACGTCCCGTTAGCTTCCTGCACGAGGATCCCTGGCGAGTGCTGCGGATTCATAGTGACATGATTCAAGGCATCGAGATGATGACTCGCGCCCTGCAAGGACGCCGTCGTTCGATCGCAGTGTTCGGCAGCGCTCGTTTGCCCGAGACCGATCCGTCGTATCAACTGGCTCACGAAATTTGTCAACTTCTCGGTGAGCGTGGATTCGCGATCGTCACAGGTGGCGGACCGGGGATCATGGAAGCGGCCAATCGCGGCGCCCGCGACGCAGGGAGTCCGTCCATTGGGCTGAACATCGAATTGCCCTATGAGCAGAAGTTGAACGCCTATTGCGATGCTTCCTATACCTGTCACTATTTCTTTGTTCGCAAGATGATGTTTGCGAAATACTCGCGCGCGTTTGTCATTTTCCCCGGCGGCTTCGGAACATTCGACGAGCTCTTTGAATCGCTGACGCTGATGCAAACGGGGAAGCTGTCGCAGTTCCACGTCGTGTTGGTGGGAAGTCAATACTGGCGACCACTGGTCGACTGGCTGAAAACGGCGGTGCGGGACCGGGGTTGCATCGACGATGCGGATCTTCAGCGTTTCCAGCTCCTCGACGACGCCCGCGAAATTGCCGATCTCCTCGATCAAACGATCGACGGGCACGAAACATGAGCTTTCGTTCCAACTCGCGATCATTCTGTTATGCTTCTGTTGCACTGAAACGATCCCCTCCCTCCATCATTTGAGCACTCGCGATGCATCGCTTCCTCTGTTCTCTTGTGCTTGCGACCAGCCTCCTGATTGCGCCGACTTGGATTCGCCCATGTGTCGCAGAGGATGGTTTTTTGCCGATGTTCAATGGCACCGATCTAACGGGCTGGGTGTTGACGAACACGCCTGCTGAAACATGGAGCTTTGAAGATGGCGTTTTGTTCTGCACGGGCAAGCCGATCGGCGAGATCCGTACGGCAAAGATGTATCAGAACTTCGTGATGGAATTGGAATGGCGGCACATGGTGCCGCGCGGCAATGCCGGAATCTTCGTCTGGGCCGATGACATCACTTCGCGGGGCGTGCCGTTCCACCGAGGGATCGAAGTTCAAGTGCTGGAGAACGACTACGGCAACTCGCAAGGTCACACGACTCACGGTGATATCTTTCCGATTCACGGGGCCACCATGACACCGATCAACGGTCGTGGCGGCAGCCGCGCCTTTCCAACCGAGAACCGCTCGAAGCCGAGCCCCGAGTGGAATCACTATCGTATCGAGTGTCGTGACGGCGAGATTTCCCTCGCGGTCAACGGCGAGATCGTCACGCGCGGAAAAGATTGTGTGCCACGCAAAGGCTATATCTGCTTGGAATCCGAAGGCGGCGTCGTGCAATACCGCAACGTGCAGATTCGCGAGTTGCCCGATAGTGATCTCTCGCCCGATCACATTGCCATCGCCAATCGTGGCTACCATTCACTGTACACCGGCTTGAATCTGAGCGGATGGGACAGCGATCACAGCGTCGCAATGGAAAACGAAGGACTGGGTGTTGGCTTTCGATGCCGGTAGCGGCGAAAGCGGAAGCCTGAGTTCGGCGGAGGATTTCCAAGATGCGAATTTTGTCGTCGACGTACGTTTGAAGGATCCCGGCAGCAACGCGATCGTCCAGGCGGGACCTGTGTTCCGGATCGACCTGCAGGATTCAACGATTGCAGCTCACCTGCAAGAAATCGGTCGTTGGAACCGTATCGAGGCGATCGTCGAGGATGGCAAGCATTGGCTAGTCATCAACGGGAACCGCACGCCCTATGATTCGACCCAACGCAACTCCAGCGGCAAAGTCATCCTGACAGCAGTGGGCCCAGTCGACTTCTGCAACCTGTACGCGAGGCGAATGTAGCAACAGGCCAGGAGATGGCCCGGATTTTTCATCAGCCGCCTGGCGATTAAGTATGTCCGGCTTATTAGGGCGGGATGTTCCATAGAGTTTAGCCGTGACTCGACTTGCCAGTGTGCACGCACTTCTAGTTTGGTCATCAGCATCCGCCAACTGCGTAGCAGTGACAGCATAGAGCCTGGGGTCAGGTTTGCTCGTCTCGGCGAGCAAATCGCAGCCCCAGGATCGCGAACGCCCACCTGCCTGTCCCCGGCGGCGATTTGGCGGCGTAGCCGCCAAATCGCCGCCGGGGATAATGTTTTCCGTTTCGTGTACCTGGGGTTACACCAGCCTCGCTGACGCTCGTTGGCTCACCCCAGGCTAGATGCCGTCGCCGCTCCGCGGCTAAAGACTCCGCAACGAGTCACGTGTTCCACGACGATCGGCCTGCACATTCCTCCATGTGGTTCGAATATTCCGGTGGCGTTCGGCCAATCAATTTTGCAATGCTGCTGTTTCATAAATTGTTTTGGCGGGAATGACATGCGATTGGCGATCATTCGAGTGTTCAAGGAAGCCAACGTCATGATCCCCATGGAGCATCATTTTGATGAGTGCGAGGATAAGTATTCTTTTCGTAGGAACGCTGTTGCCGATAGTGTTCGCAGGTGGCTGCAAGACGTTCGATGAGTCCGCTCTTGTCTCAATGCCGTCGTTGACAGGTGATCAGCCGGGAGCCGATGCCCTCGACACGATCACAACGAGCCGGGAGTCGGTCGGGGACGACTCGGTAGCCTTGGCTTCATCGCAAAAAACGCCTCGGCAGGCAATCAGAACGCTCAAAGAGGGAGAGGATCTGGGAGGACTTGTCGATGGTTCGCCAGGAGTCGTGCTGTTGGACTTCTATGCGGATTGGTGTGCACCCTGCCGGAAGCAATCCAGCGAGTTGCACGAGTTGGAAGATTACGCCTTGGAAGTCAATGCGCAGATCATCAAAGTCAACGTGGAGGAGCATCGGGCGCTAGCGAAAGAGTATAAAGTTTCGTCGTTACCTACGCTGCTGACCGTGAAAGACGGCGCGGTTCAAGAACGGAAACAGGGATTCACCAAGCGAGACCAAGTGAAGGCCATGTTGCGTTAGTCGAATCGTCTTGTTCGTAGTGACCGCATTCATGCGGGTGCGATCGCAATCACCCGATGAATCGGATCACTACGAACTAAAAGTTACGCGGACCAGTCAGTCAGCGGGAGGGAAGATGCTGAAGCGAGCGCCGCCACCGGGGCTTTCGCTTACCGCGACGCGACCGTGATGGAGTGTGACAATCAAGATTGCGATCACCGCGTGATAGAAACGCAGGAACAATCGCGTCATGAGACTGTCGCAAACATGTAGCCGACGCCGCGTACCGACTTGATTCGCCGCGGATCCGTCGGATCATCTCCGAGCTTTCGTCGAAGTCTTGAAACTCGCAGATCGATGGAACGGTCAAGCCCGTCATACTTCATCCCGTGAAGCTGCTGGTAAAGCTGATCACGGGCAACGACTTTGCCCGCGTTCACGGCCAGCAGCCACAGCAAGTCGAATTCGGCCGTCGTCATTTCGCATCGCTCGCCCTCGATGGTAACGGTGCGGCTTCCGGCGTCGATCGTCAGATTTCCAATTTCGATCTTCGGCTGCGAGGTGGGTTCGGTGGCGTGCTCCATCCGCCGCAGGTGGACTCGCAATCGAGCCAACAGTGCGCGCGGCCGAACCGGCTTGGAAAGGTAGTCATCGGCGCCAACCTCCAGTGAAATGACTTCGTCGATCTCATCACCCCGCGCGGTCAGCATCAGGATCGGGCCGTCAAACTGCTCACGCACCATCCGGCAAATCGAGATTCCGTCCATGCCTGGCAAGCCGATATCCAATACCAACACGTCGAAGTCCTCGTCCCGAATGCGGTCGGCAGCCCGTTTGCCGTCGCCCTCGACCTCGACGCTGAATCCATTGTCAGACAGAAAGTCTGCGACCATCGACGCCAACTCCGCGTCGTCTTCGACTAACAGCAGTTTGAATGAATCGTTTTGCATTGTTAATTTGACTTGGGCACGTCCGTAAGATGAACGAACGACAGTGCATTGTACTGTCAGCGGTCGGTTGCGGGGTTCAACGCGATGCCGTTCGTTGTTCGTGGATCGGCAGGCCGCAGGCGACTGCGTCGGTGCATCGCAGTCGCCTGCGGCTTGCCGTTAAACAATCGCGCTGGATGGATCCTGGAATACGAAGCGGATTGGAGTCATCTGCACGGTTTTTCAATGCTAAGCACCCGATTGCTTCGCAGGCTCGCCGCGATACATACCGGTACAGACTGCGACTATATTGTCAGTGCCAGAATTCTAATTGACTAACCAACTCCGTTCAGAGAACGAACATGACATTTTCTCTCCGGCTTCCGCTACTGCGACTTTGCGTGGTTCCTGCGATTCTTGTCGCCACGCTGCCATCGGCACGGGCCACGGATGTTGTCATCAGCCGCAAGGATGACAAAGCCGTGGTTACGATCGATGGCGAACTGTTTACCGAGTACGTTTTCCGTGGTCACTCCAAACCGATTTTGTATCCGATCATTGGACCGCATGGCATCGAGATGACGCGGAACTATCCAATGAAGGAGGATGTCGATAACGAGGCACACGATCACCCGCATCACAAATCACTCTGGTACACGCATGATGACGTCAACGGCGTCCAGTTCTGGATGGAGTATCCGGGTAACTCATCGAAGCAGAAGCCAGGCTCGATCGTGCAGAAAGAACTGCGGATCGAGGGTCCGGCGATCATCAGCGAAAATGAATGGACCTCGCCCGAAGGAAAAGTCGTCTGCAGCGATACACGCACGATCACATTCGGCACGACAGACGTGGGCCGCTTCATCGACTACTCGATCACACTGAAGGCAACGGGCGGTGACGTCGTCTTTGGCGATACCAAAGAAGGATCGATGGGAATCCGCACGCACCCGTTGTTGCGTCTGCAAACTGACGAAAAGCGTGGTAACCATACTGCCAAGGGCAAGTCGATCAATAGCGAGGGCGTCGAGGGCGACAGCGATGTGGGGCAAACGAGCCAAGTGGGTTGACTACTGGGCGCCGATCGACGGTAACACGGTTGGCATCGCAATTTTTGACCATCCTGCCAACCCCAGACATCCGACCTGGTGGCACGCCAGGAACTATGGCTTGATCGCTGCCAATCCGTTTGGCATCCATGACTTTGAAAAGAAACCGGAGGGAACCGGGAATATGAAGATCCAGGCGAACGATTCGGTCACGTTTCGCTACCGCTTTCTCTTCCACGAAGGCGATCATGATCAGGCGAACATTGCCGATCAGTATTCGTCGTTTGCCCACAGCAAATAGCGTCACGTCGAATGCGAATCAGTGGTATCTGCGTGTTGACGGGCTTGGGTGACTAGCAGCGTTGCGGTCAGCCCGATTGCGGCCAACGCGCTTTGCGGGGTCCAGCAAAGAAAAATCCCCATCAACACCTTGTCGAACTCCATGCCCACTGCGGTGCCGACCACGATCGCAACCGCGATCAAGGTCAGCGTTGCCGGAATGATGATCACGACGCGTTTCTGCCACGACAGCCTGCGGGGTAGCATCGCAATCGCGACCAGACACAGTGGCCCCAGCGAGTAAATTGCCATGAGTGTCTCGGGTCTGGCCGCGAACTGTCTCGCCAGCATCGCCACCACCGCAGCGATCGTCGTTGCGATCATCAGACCCTTGAGACTGAACTGAATCGGTTGTTGCGTGTGCTGGGAAGATTCCTCTTGCATTTCTTGAATCAACCGATTTAAGAAGTCGGTGTTACGAGCAGCGACGTAGCCGATGATCGAGCCGACCGCCGCCGCAATCAAGATATTCAGGCCCAGCATCGGGTAGTCCACAAACATGCCTTCATACGTGTTGCCGGCCTCCCAGACGACGAAGGGAAAACCAACCGATTCCTGCAACGACTTCGCTTGTCCAACCAGACTGCTCCAGTCGGCTGATCGAAAAAAATAGGAAATCGCGTTGACCGCTGCCATCAGCAGCATCCCGACGGCCGTCCCGCGTAAGAACCATCTGGTTGGCGAATCAGAGGTCACTCGATCGCTTGCACGCGGATTGTGTGCTGAACGGGTTGCATCGCGTCGCGGATTGCGTCGGCGAGTGGTTTTCGTTCCGCTTCGGTTCGTGTGACTGCAGCTTCGATGTCAGCCTTGCCTTCCTGGCCGTGAAAGACCCGTTTGATCTGCGTCGTCTCATAGGCCTGTTTGACAGCGACCGCCCGATCGACTCGCGTGAATGCCACGTTGAAAGGGTTGACTGGGAACTCCTCGGCAAGATTGATGCCTTCGGCTAGCGTCTTCGCATCGAACTCAGCCGATTCGTCGCCCCAAGTCACTTTCGCACGCGGCGCCTTCAAACCGGTGACCTTCAGGGTGAACCGATTCAGTTCTTCATTGAAGGGGATCAACGTCATGCCCGAGCGGATCGAATCGTGATCGTCAATCGGCCCCTCGGCGCAAAACGGATACCGCGAGCTGGTCAGGGTCAGGATGCCTTCGCGAAACGAATCCTGCTGGTGTCCACTCGATACGGTTGCGTTTTGATTCTCCAGATCGATTTCGATGGAAGCGATTTCTCCATCGATGCCCATCGCGTGGAGAAACGCGTACGCCATCATCACGTGGCCGGCCCAACCGGGATGGATACCGTCGTTGCCAGCCACCAGATACGGCGTTTCGCTGCTTGCGGAAAATCTCCGCGGTGCCAGGATTTGGGCCTGGTACATCGGCCAGAAAATATCGGCGAACCGCACCTTCTCGGACTTGGCGATGCCAATCCCGATGTCGCGAAGCGCGCATAGATTCAAATTGTGCTCATCCAGCGTGCCGCTTCTTGACTTGACCCAACCGGCGATCTTCCCCGAGCAGCCAGGTGATCCAAGCACAACGCGAGCACCCGCTGACTTGAGTTTTCGCACCACCGCCGTGTAGTGGTCGCGATACCAATCGCCGTTGGTGACATCAAAGGGTCGATACCTGGCATCGTTCATGCCATAGCACAACGTTGCGATCGTTGGATCAAACCTGAGGCAATCTTGATCCATCCGACGCAAGAACCCATCGGCTTTCTCACCGCTCCATCCGTACTGGCGAGCGGTGATCTGCAACTCGGGCCAGCAAACCGTCAAATAGGTTTCAATCAGCCGCGAGTACATCTTTTGTTCAGTGATCGAATCACCAATGATCGCCAGCCGGTCACCTTTGCGGAGCAATGATGTTCCCGGCTGCGGTGCCTTACGCGGATTGAATTTGGTGAATGCGGGATCGTCCGCTTTCGCCTCGTACTCGTAAGGACCGAAGGTGATCGGCAGCGCGACCTGCGGCGCAAGTTTTTCTTGCGCACCGGCTGCCGAGGCAGCGATCAAGCAAAGGACAAAGGCCGAGAGTCGAAGATTGGATAGCATCGCGCGGTGGTCGAAATGAGTGGCGGTAAGCACGCGTTTGAAAAAGGGAGCTGACCCTCTGGAAGTTCCGCGGAAAGGGTCAGACCCCTTTTTCAAACACGTTCTAAGAGGGCTCGTCAGCGCACTAGAATACACCGAATTGTGTCGCCGCACCCGCCAATCCTCGCTGCCTACTCATCGGCCCTCAGCGTGAACGAACCCAAATGCATTCCGGACGGTTCGTCGTAGGCAAAGGTGCCGCTGGGTGCGAAGTATTTCTCGAACTCCGAGAATGGCGGTAGTTCGTTCCGTTCCATCAGTGCTACGAATTTCGCCGCAACCGGGTTGTTCTCGCCGGCCTTGCGAAGGAATTTCTTTGTGTCAGGTGACTGGGCCAAGTCATAAAACTGTTTGATGTAGTCGGCGGCCCGCAAGAACGAGACCATGAACGGTTGCTCGCCATCCAGCTTGCCTCCCAGTTCGCTGCTGACAAGTTCGTACTCGGGAACATTTAGCAGACGAGGCATTGCTTCCCGGTTGGCACTGGCGACACGCTGCATGAACTTGCGACTATCGCTCAGTAGCACCCAATCTCCCAACACCATCATGCATGGTTCGGGGCTCCGCATCCCCTCGGGCAAATTTCGGCGACGAGCTCGGCGGCCGAAGTAGACGACATTCCCTTCGATCGTCTCTACCTGGAGATCATTTGGTCGGCGGTCGCGGATTTTGGCAATCACTTCCTTGGCAGCCAGCGAATCGGTGATCTCAAAGGCGTGCAACTGGGCCTGGCTGTTCAACTTGACGGGAGGTTCGATCCAGCGGATGGTCACATAGCGGCCGGTCAATTTCGCCAGCACATCGTCGCGAATCGATACGCCGACTGCTTTCTGCAGGGGGTCTTCGATGAACCGTTTCAGCGGTTCCGCACCTTGGAATTTTTCCAGCACTTTGTCGACGTTATCGTACGTTGTTTGGAAATCCCAATAGATCGACGTATAGCTGGTCACGTCGGCCGGCACAAACTTGGGTGGCATTGATGGGCCGGTTTCGGGTCTCAGCACTCCAAAAAATCCGTCGCGCGGCGGATCGATCAAGACATGTAAGTGCGAGATATCCTCGAAGATTTCGCCGCCGCGAAATGCGCTGCCACCGATCCCGCGGATCTTGCCCACGCCAAGCTCTTCGACGATCGGCCACACAAACGCGGCCGCGCCGCCTCGTTTGACCAAACGCTCGACGAAGTGGTACGGATCGAGGAAGAAAGTCAATTGCGGCCGAGTGTCCTCGGCACCGACGCAACGCGACATCAGCGAAGTGAAGTCAGATCGATTGGCCAATGTTGACTCCTCGCTACGATCGAGCCAATGATCGAGCGCCTTGGCCGCAGTCTGGTGTCCAATGCCTAGCACGACCGTGTCTTGTCGCTCGAAGTACTCGATCTCGGGTCGGCCTGGTCGGGGTGGTAGCAGCTTCACGAGCGTTGTCTTTTCGACCTCGGAGGTGCGGCGAACATAACCGCTGGTGATCAATCGTTCTTCCAGGCGATCGACCAGCATCAGCAGGTCTTCGACGTTGTCACCGGCATCGATCATGAACAGTCCGGCAATCGAGTTCTGCTGTCGACGCTTCCGTGCAATCCGTCGGCGGATCGCTTCGGGTGATTCATCATCGGCATCTTCTTCGATCAGTTCTTCGTCTCGTTCGGAGATGTTCCCTGGCATCGCGGCTGCACAAACTTGGCCACTGGGGATCGCCAGAATTTCGTCGAGGGAAATCCCGAATTGCGCTCCAATCTGCTCGAACAGCTCCGCCGCCGTACGATAAACGTCGCTGGCGAAGGGCTTCAGTTTTGGGTCGGAAAGCATCCGGCCCATCGAGGACTTGCCGAAGTCGGCTCGCATGTCGTCGACGCTGTCCAGCCGAATGTAGGCCAGCGTGTCCTCGGGCAGCAGGTGCGGGGCGCCGGGTACAACAGGGTCCTCCGCAAAGGTTGTCGCGGGAGCAAAGCAGATGGCGGCGGTGACAACCGCAATGGTGCTGCCCAGGCAACGCAGGGTCGAAAAGCTCATCGGTGACTCAGTCAATCTTGTTTTGTAAGGAATGGGCCCGATCCGTGGCTTAGCATCGCGCAGGAAATTATCGTGCAGGAAATCACTGTCGCTCTTTTTGTTGCAGTGCTCTCCGAGTTCGCTACGGGCCCAGCTTTTCGATGCGGGCTCGGAGAGCACGCCGACGCTTATTTCCCGTTTCCCGCAAGATGCTTACCGTTGTATTCGACGATAGCCGCCTCGTCTTGGCCGGGAACGCCGATTCGGCGGCAAATTGCGGTGGCTCCCGCCCGAGACGAATTCAATCCAGATTCAATCAGCTGAAAAAATCGAAACGCCCAACGGATTCTGTAGTTAAACTACTTGGAAGTCGTTCACTCGTAAGCTACCCGGATCAACGTCATGTTAAACCCCCATCTACTTCGCGGCCTCAGGTTTTCGGCTGCTCTCTTACTTACCCTGGCTATGACCGTAGTGGTTTCAGCCCAACAGGGAGGTCAGACGACCGATGGCACGACTGGTGGACAAACTGGCACGACAACTGGAACCGGGACGGGGATTGGTGCCGCCGGTGCCGGATCGATGGGAGTGCTTGATGCGGACCAGGTTTTTTCCGGAATCCAACGGGGCGATACGGTTGGCTCGACTGCCAATACGGGAGCGGGATTCACTGCGGTGGATGCTAATGCTGGCGGTGCCGGTGGCAGTCGCGCCGGCGGAATTGGAGGGCTTGGTGGCCGGGGAGGTTTGGGTGGACTTGGTGCCCTGTTTGGCCTCGGCGGCGGGGGTGGCCAGACGACTCAAAAACCGGCCGTACGGACTCGGTTGCGATCGGCGATCGACGTCCAGCTCAGCTCTCCCGCGACTGTCCAGCAGGCTGCGACTCAGAGATTTCGATCACTTCCCAGCCAGCCACAGATGCGAGGTGTTAACGTCAGTATGCAGGGCAAGACGGCTGTGATCAGCGGCGTCGTCGGGTCGGACCGTGATCGCCGCATGAGTGAACTGTTGATGCGTTTAGAGCCGGGTGTCGGTCGCGTTGACAACCAAGTCATCGTGATCCCGCAGTAGGCTGCACTGCTCAGCTTGAAAGCACGATAGTTACTGGGTCGAAACGTTATTCGGTGGTCCAGTCGCGGGCACGCCTCGGACTTTGACAAAGCCGCTGATCGCTACGATTACCGCGGCTAGCAGCACCAGCACTTTCAGCCAACTCGCTCGGCTGGCGCGGATCGCTGCCAGCTTTTCGCTTCTCCCGACCAAGGCTGCGGCAAGAAAGAAGACGCCCAAAGCGATCAAGATCTTCGTGCCGACCATGGCGTGATACAGGCCATCACCCTTGTGCAGCGGGATCGCGCGAATGTAGTTGTAAAAACCGCTGGTCAGAAACAGCAAGATTCCAATGTGCACAAATCGCTTCCAACGCGATCCGATCGCCGCGGCTAGTTGGTCGCGTGCGTCGTCGCTCAGTTGCTTCGCGGATGGCAATAAGACAAACAACGTAAAAGCGCTGCCGCCGACCAACATGATCGCGGTGCCAACGTGCACCACGCGAGAAAGCACGTCGATGATCCACATAGAAAATCAGGGGGTCAGGAGGCAGGAATCAGGCGGGACGTTGTGACCCATCTCTAATTGACGCTGAACGGAGGTGGGAAGCGCTGGTCGCTCGCCCGGCCGGCGTTCATTTGCTCGTCAAGCACTTGCTGATCGAGCGATTGCTCTTCGACCGAGACGCTGTGCAATTCGATGGTACCGCTCTTCAGCAGCGCAATCAGCTCGCGGGCGGACGTCAACATTGGGCTCGGCCAGCAGTTTCAGCTTTGATTCGCAATCAAAGGGCAATGTGTAGGAAATGATGTCAGTAATCGGCCCCAGGCCCATTTGTCCCGCCATCAATTCGTGCAAGTTCTTCTGCACGTTCGCACTGACGGGGATGATTTCGGCAAAGGCTTCCAACAATTTCGTTTTCAATCTCAGTCGTGACTCAGCCCCCGACGGCGGATAGATATCCTCATCAATTTTGACTTCGGCGATGCGAAACGGTCGGCCGGCATCGACTTCGCGAATGATCTTTGCTCGCCGGATCCCGACCAACAGGATGTTATGACGATCGTCATCAACTTCGGCATGCGAGATGATCTTCCCGAGACAAACGTTCGAGGCGACCGGCGGAGCGTGCTCCGCGGTGGCAGCGATACCGCCGGTCAGCGTTGACATCGCGATCAAGTGATCGGCAGCCAACGACTCGCTCAGCATCTCGCAGTAACGTGGCTCGAAGATGTGCAACGGTTGCATGGCATGAGGAAACACGACCAAGTCGGGCAGCGGAAACAATCGAACGTGGCCATCGAAATCGTCGGGCAGTCGTGTGACGTCGTCCAGATTTTCCATATTGGGGGGGCGGCCGTTGTGACCTGGCGCTCAGTGTGGGGACGATTGTGATGTGTGTTCGTCGTGACCGCATTCATGCGGTGGATTTCGGGAACCACCCGATGAATCGGGTTACTACGAACAAAACCCGATGAATCGGGTTGCTAAGAACGAAACGATCCGTACTTGATCAATCTTCGCCTGCGAAGCTCATCATGAATTGCAGCACGTACCAGAATAGCAGCACGACCGACGCGAACAGGGCAAGCGAGGCCGCAACATACTGACTGGTGTTGTAGTGATGCAAAACGTTTGATGTGTCGTACAGGATGTAACCGCAAGACAGGGCGATCATTGCGCCGCTGAACCACAGGCCCAGGGAAAAGCCGAAGCAGATCCCAGCGACGATCACGCCCATCGCGACCAGACCGCCGATTGCGAGGTACTTGCCCCATCCGGCCAAGTCGATGCGGGTGGTAAATACAAACACGGTCAAACCGAGAAAGCAGATCCCGGTGATGGCCGCCGCCATGACAGGCAGCTTTGGATCGATCATGACGACACAGATCCACAGCAGTGGCAACAAAATGACGGCTTGGGCGACAACGTACAGTCCCAAACCGGCATACTGCATACCGCGTGACTGGCTACCGCTGGCCCAGGCGCGGGCGACCCAACTGACTGCCATGAAGTGCGCCGAGGACGAGCAGCCAACCCCAACCACTTGTCATTCTTTGAACAAGGCCCTGCATGGTTGCTGCCGGGACGGCTGTGAACAGCACGACCTCGAGGGCAATCAGGGCCAAGATGGCACCTGTGAGATGGGCGTAAGTCCGGCGGATAAACCCGAGACGTTCCGAATCCTCTGCGTAGATCGCAGCTGTGTCCATCGAACTGACGGCATAGGGATTGGGGCTATCGGCTTGCATGATTTTCTGTTTCCACGGAGGTTCTGGACCACAGTTTCGCTGTTGGGCCCGATGCTGATGAATCGACGAGTCTCAAGTCAGATTTTGTCGGACACACGAATTCCGCGTCCATGAGTAAATATACGCGTGTGACGAGTCTTGGTGGGAGGGGAAATGATTGACGCATCGCGGCTGGTCCCAGACAATCACGCTGCGGAAGCGACAAATCGTCCCTTTGACTCCGCGAAAGACCATGATTTCCTGAGAACTCGCGTGGTTTTCGCCTGCCATGGGGGCAGAACTTGCACTTGGGTGGCTTGCGGCTGATCGATTTTAGGGCTCTCTTAGCATCGTGCGGGAAATAAGCGTCGGCGTGCTCTCCGAGCTCGTATCGAAAAGCTGGGACCGTAGCGAGCTCGGAGAGCACGCCGACAAAGAGAGCGACGGTAATTTCCCCCAAGAAAGGAAAATGGTTCAAAAATGCTCTTATCGGGACAAGAGATTCTGAATCGGCAAAACAAGGGGCTGCTGATCGAACCGTTTTGTCAGGATCGGCTGAACCCCAACAGCTACAATCTGGCTCTCCATGACGAAATGCTGGTTTATGAAGAGGTCGTGTTGGACGCTGCCTCGCCCAGCCGGTATCGACGGATTGACGTTCCTGCTGAGGGTCTGACGCTGCAGCCGAACATGTTGTATCTGGGGCGGACCGTCGAGTACACCGAAACGCACGGCGTCGTGCCAATGATCCAGGGGCGGAGTTCGCTCGGTCGGCTGGGCTTAGTGATCAACCCCGGGGGGAGTGTCGGCGATGCGGGCTATTGCGGAACCTGGACCCTGGAAATGCATTGTGTCCAACCGGTCCGGATCTATCCGGGAATGCAGATTTGTCAAATCTATTATCTCGGCCTAAGTGGCGAGTGCGACGAGTACTGCAGCGACAAGTACCAATACAGTCGCGATATTCAGCCAAGCCTTCTGTATCGAGAACTCGGCGGCGACGACAAGGATACGCAGCTGGAGCTGAATTTTGATGAGTTGTTGCACGGGGCCAAATGAGTGAGCCCGCAGCGGCCTCGTTTCAACGCGTCCTTGTTTGTAGTGACCGCATTCATGCGGTTTGTGCCGCAAACACCCCATGAATCGGCTCACTACGGACTAGTCGTGGCGCTGTTCAGGTAACCACCGTCGCTCCTGTGACCCCACGAACGACAATCGGCTTTTTCCTATCCAGTGCTCCAATCACGACAATTGATACTATTTGTCACGTGCTTCGATGGATTAGGCTGATCTTCTAGGTTTAACCCGTCATCCTGCGATTACGTTAGGGGCTCGAAAGCTAGTACCTGGCCCGTCTTCGATTGGCGACACTCGTAGGACAGGTCCTGGCCTACGCCGATCGCAGCCGTCAATTCATGATGCTCGAGATACTAGTCCCTCTCTCCCATACGACCGCCTGAGCAAGATGAGCACATCATCGTCCGACTCCGCGGAGGCAACTCGATTTGATCAATCGGATGCATCGTCATCCGCATTGATTCACGACCGCGTTGTGGACATTGCCAATCAGTCGCGTGACCGGTCGGAATTCTTAAAGCGATTGGGGGCTGAACTTCGTGCCTATTTTCAGGTTCCGATTGTGGCGATCCAAGCGTCGCATTGGCCCAGCCCAATCATGTTGGTGGCGGACGACCTGCTGTCAGAGCAGATTGAACGTGATGCGATTCGCGATTTACTTGCCACAGCGTCGGTCATGCCAATCGCCTGCAACGTTCCGATCGCCAATTCGAGCGACGGCGATTCGACCCGCGGGCTAAGTGTCGAGTTGACCGATGATCCCGAGCCGGCATCGGTGTTGTTGGTCTACGCGAGTCGACAATTCCCGTCGTCAGTGACCCAAATCGCGGATTTGAAACAGCTCGCCGTCTACGCCCAAGCGAGCCGCGGTGTTGCCCAGCAGTTGCCGGTTTGCGATGCGACTGATTCGCTGCCGCAGGAAACCGCTTTGACGCAACCGGCCGCGAATGAGGTTCTGCGAAACCGCAACTCGCTGAGTCTGTTCCACTTGGATCTCGATCTCAACGCGACGAGTTATCGAATCGCGAATGAGTCCCGTCGGCTACTGGGGTGTGACCGCACTACGCTGCTGATTCCGCAATCGGGCCGCTATCGCGTAAAAGCTGTCAGCGGAGTACCGGTTGTCGATCGTCGCAGCAATTCGATTCGTGCGCTCGAGCGGCTGACACAGTCCGCCCTGGTGATGTCCCGCCCGTTAGTGCTGCCGAGCGAGGAGCAGCTACCGCCACAAATCCAGGAACCGTTGGATCATTACCTGGATGAATCGGGCGTGATGACTGTGGTCTTCCTGCCGCTCTATGCACCTGACCACGACGAGACGGCAGAAGGCCTTGAGCTGGCCGACATTGATCCGTTCAACGGTCGCGGCAAGGTCGTCGGCGTCATCGCCTTAGAGTATTTTTCCGGCAACGTGCCCTCGTCGGTGGAGCCGGATATGCGATTGGTCGCCAGCGAGGCGACGCTTTCGCTGAGGAACTCACTGGAGCACAAGCAGGTTTTCGGGCTGGGCTTGTGGAAATCGATAGGTGGGCTGGTTCAATCGAGCCGGATGCCGTGGGTTATCGTTGCCTCGCTGGCAGCCGCCGCATTGTTGATCATTTCGATGTTCTACCAAGTTGATCATCATGTGATTGCGACCGGAAGCGTTGAGCCAGCGGCGCGTCGCGAAATCTTTGCGACGGTCGACGGCATCGTCAAGAAACTGCACGTCGAAGATGGACAACAGGTCAAAGCGGGCGATGTCCTGCTCGAGCTTGAGAACGCGGAATTGGAGAACAAGGCGGAGTCATTGGCCGGCCAAATTCAAACCGCGTCTCAACGCTTGGCTTCGATCCGGGCGTTACGCTTGAGCAACGGTGTGGACGAGAGTCAATCGAGCCGGATGGCATTGGAAGAACGTCAATTGGTCAGCGAATTGTCGAATTTGCGGGCACAACAGTCGCTCGTTCAAACGCAGCAGAAAGAACTGCTGATCAGAAGTCCAATTGACGGCGCCGTGATCGGATGGCAAGTGGAACGCCGGTTGACCGATCGGCCGGTATCGCGTGGAAACCTGTTGATCAGTGTCGCGGACCATGACGGACCCTGGTCGCTGAAGCTAAGTATCTCGGATCGTGACGCGGGCCCCGTGCTGGCGTCGCTACAGTCCAGCCCAGAACTGGCAATCCGATTCGCCGTTGCCACGCAGCCCGAGGCATCTTTCGCCGCCACGCTTGAGTCGGTCGCGACAGCGGCGCGAATGGATGAATCTGGCCAACACGTGATCGATGCGACCGCGAAGGTATTCATCGGCGAGCGGCACGAAGCAACGACCGGGGATGCTGACGAACTGGATGAATTCGACCCCATCGACACACGCGTCGGGGCTGACGTGACTGCCAAGATCACCTGCGGCAAACGTTCAGTTCTGCGCAGCTGGTTCAGCGATGTTTTTGATTTCATGCACCGTAATGTTCTATTTTATTTTTGATGATCAATGCCGCAACCCAAACCAACATCGGTTTCTTCGTTGACGCGTCAAGCGTTGAGGGTGCGAGCACGCGCTGACCTGCAGGCCGTGCAGACTCGGCACAAGCACGAATCGGCAGTGGTTGTCAAAGATCCGATTGCGATGAACTACCACCGGCTTCGTCCCGATGAGTACTTTGTGTTGCAGTCGCTTGATGGCCAGACATCGCTGGAAAAGATCCAACAAGAGTATCACCGGCGGTTCGCACCGCAAAAAGTCACGCCCGTGGAATTGAACCAATTACTGTTTCGATTTCACCAGAGTGGTTTGACAATCTCGGATGCGGCGATGCAAGGTGATCGGTTAACCGACCGACGTCGTAAAGATCGACGCCAACGTTGGATGCAACACATCAGCGGAATTCTGTTCATTCGATTCCCAGGCGTCGATCCGGAGCCGCTGCTGCGGAGACTTTATCCGATCGCTCGTCCACTGCTGAGTCGGTTCGCAATGACCCTCGCGATCGCGATCTGCTTGATTGCGGCGATGGTGTTCACCACACATTGGGACAAGTTCGCCGCTGAATTTCCCCAGATGAACGAGTGGCTGCGACTGGAAGCTGTGTTCATTCTCGCTGCGGTGATTGGCTGCACCAAAGTGCTTCATGAGATCGGTCATGCACTGACCTGCAAACACTTTGGTGGTGAATGTCATCAAATCGGCCCGATGCTGCTGGTCTTCACACCGGCACTCTACTGCGATACGTCCGATTCCTGGATGTTGCCCAGTCGCTGGCAAAGAGCGGCGGTTGGCTTGGCGGGAATCGCGACGGAAGTCTTGTTGGCGGCGATTGCGACTTTCGTTTGGGTCACGACCGCACCGGGCCTGGTCCATTACGTCGCGATGAATGTGATGCTGGTCTGCAGCGTCAGCACGTTGTTGTTCAATGCAAATCCGCTGCTGCGATATGACGGCTATTACGTATTGTCCGATCTTTGCGATGTACCGAACTTGGCCGAGAAATCTCGCAAGCTGTTGACCGGCCACATCAACCGGCTGATGTTTGGATTCGACGAAATGGCTCCCGAGTTGATGACGGCGTCGGCGCGATTTTGGATGCTGACCTATGCTCTGCTGGCGACCGCGTATCGTTGGAGTCTGACGCTGTTGATTCTGTGGTTTGTCTCGCTCGTACTCCGGCCTTACAGACTGGAGTCTCTCGGGCGATTGTTGTGTGTGTTTGCGGCTGGGGGCCTGCTGCTGAGTTTGTCTCGCTCTCCGGCGCAGTTCCTGCGAAATCCTGCTCGACGGAGGCAGATTCGAATGAAACCGGCACTGGTTTCGATACTCGTGATCGCCGGCCTGGTCACGCTCGGGTTCTACCCGCTGCCGTCAGGCGTTTCGACATCGGCTCGGATCATTCCCCGCAACGAATCGCCGATCTACGTCACGACTCCAGGTCTGCTGCGAGCAGTCAAGAAATTGCCGGGCGAAACGGTCGTCGAAGGTGAGGAAATTGCGACGCTCGTCAACCACGACGTCGAGCTACGGTACATCACCGCGCGGGGCAACTACGAAACGCAACAGCAGCTGGTGGAGTCGATTCGGCGGAGTGCGTTGGACACGCCCGAGGCGGCGAACGATCTTCCGGGACAAGAAGCGTTGCTGGAAGACCTGGGCCATCAGTTAGAAACGCGCAGCAGCCGGCGGGATGGCTTGGTCCTCCGGCACCTGCCAGCGGCAAACTGATCGCGGCTCCCAGCCGAGCCAAGCCGAAAGGCGAAGAGCTTCGGCTGGTCAGTTGGTCGGGCTACCCGACGGACGAGCAAAACCAAGACTGCTTCATGGAAGCGGGGCAGGAGCTGATGAGCGTGGCAACCAATCCGAGTTGGAATGCAGAGTTGATTCTAAGCCAATCTGAAATCGGGCGAGTGGTTTTAGGGGCGAGGGTCAAGCTGGCCCTCACGGCGATTCCGGAAAAGAAGTTTTGCGGAAAGGTGATCGATATTTCTCGCACGCAGTGGACAGCCGATTTGAATGCCGAGCGACGTGACGATCCGGCAGCCGCGAGAAGGGATCAGCCCCCGTCGACGTCGTACATCGTGCTCGTGCAGTTGGATCCCAGCGAGATCCCGCTGGTTGCCGGTGCGTCGGCTCTTGGCCGCATCGAATCGCCGTCAATCTCAATCTTCGGCCGCGCCTCACGCATGCTCAATAGCTTGTTCCGCTTCCGCTAGGTTCGTGTTAACCCGATGCATCGGGTCGTTTTGAGTTCCGCCTGCGTTCTCTTGGGATTGAGAGTTGCATTGCTGGGGTGGCCGGGGGTCGAGCGTCAGCGAGCCCCCGGAATTCCATTGACTCGCTGCTGGGGGCTCGCTGACGCTCGACCACCAGCCACCCACTCATTGCGGCGCGGCCACCACGAGTCAAGAAGAGCCGTTCCTTCCGGGACAACCGCATGAATGCGGTCACTACGAACAAGATCCACTGCGAGCATCCAGGAATTTCAACTGTTGATACAACATTTCGACGCGTGGCATTTCAGCTCCGCTCGCTCTGGCGGCGCGTAGCGGATTGCCGAAAATGGACTCGACTTCCATCGGCCGCCGATTCAGGTAGTCCAGACGCATGCTGCTGTCATACGGCACCATTGATTTTGTCACTTCGATCGTTTTTCCAATCATCTCCTCAGGAATCTGGACGTTACAGGCCGCGGCTGCAGCGTGAACTTCGCGGATGATCGCGTCGACCAACGCCAGCGAGTTGGGATCGTCCACCAGATCTTTGGTGGACGCATCGAGGCTGACCGACAGACCGTTGAAGGGGATGTTCCAAAGCAGTTTGCGCCAGCGGGTCAGCAATAGGTCATCCGTTGCTTGAGCGTCGATACCGGCGGAGACCAATTCGTCGCGAATTCGTTGAACTCGCGGAGTCACTTGCGCAAATCGACTGCGTATTCACCGAACACGATACGGCCGTAATCGAGGTGCCGAATGTGACCGGGACCAACCTTATTGCTACACAGAAAGCAGCACCCGCCCAGCACCCGATCGATGCCGACGACCTCGACCGAGTCTGCCTCGACATCAAGTCCGTTTTGCAGCACCAAAACCGTGCCGCCGTCGCGCGTTGGGGCAGGAAGCAACTCGGCCAGCAGTCGATTGCGAGTTGTTTTCAGGCCGACAATCGTGACATCGCAGGCGGGCATTGATGCGGCGGTCGCATGTGCGTTGACGTTGGGAAGCTCAAAGTCGCCAAGAGGACTTTCGATACGCAAGCCATGCTTGGACACGTGCTCGTAGTCGCTGTGAAGCAGGAAATGGACCTCAAAACCACTTCGCGCCAGCAGCCCACCGTACAAACCGCCTAGCGCGCCCGAACCAATGATCGCGTATCGTTGCTTTTCCATGTTGGCAATTCTATGGGAGAAACGCGTGTTTAGCATCGTGCGGCAAATAACTGTCCGATTCCGCGTCGCTGCCGTCGCGTTCGCGGCGGACAATCCACGCTCTGGCGCGCGTAGCTACGACAGTTATCGACGCACGATGTTGATCATCTCGCTCGGAAGATCGAGTGATGCCGGTTCATTGCGTGAGCGACTTCATCGCCCGTTCGGCGGTTTGGCGATTCGGAAACGTTTCGAACTTGGATGTTCCCAATGATCATTTGTTTGCGGATTTCCTGGACACGTTCGGGCGAGGTGGTCATGTATACCCGACCAGCGGCGATCACGATGTAATGAGTCTGATTGGCGACCGGATCAACATAATTCAGGCTCGTGAGGTGGCGAATCATTTCACGTTCCAATCCCGAGAAATCGTCGCCGAAGTGTGTTGTGAAGACTTCCTCGGGCGAAGGGACGCTCTGCTCCGCCACCTCTGGCCCCGATGATGGCAAGCCATCCATCGGGCGAAATTCACTGCACTTCCGCACGCAAGCGAACAATTCTTTCTGCCGCCGTTTGGAGAGCGTATGAATCAGCCCCCACGAATAGGCGTACTCCAGCGAACTCAGTTCCGTAGCAGCCACGATCTTGTGCAGATTTTGACCATTACCGCTCGGTCTGCGTTGCTTCCAGTCGGAATCGATTTCATGCATCCGCAACTCGTTCGTCGCCCCCAGACCTTGCCATTTCGCGCCGCGGTCAACCGACGTGGGTGCGAAGAACTCCGCGATACCCTCACTCAGCCAAAGCGGCCAGCGAGACATCCGTTGTTGGACGCCAATGTTATGCAGTACCTGGTGAGCGCCTTCGTGCGCGATCGTCGAAATCGCATTCTTGATCGCAATTTCGGGCGCGTTGCTGGAAAGGCTTGACCGCTCGTAGAGGGCAACGTGATTGGACAATGTATCGTAGTAGGCTACGACTCCACGAGGCATCCGGCGGAACTCTTGGTACTCGTTTTCAGTCGCGAACGCCAGAATCACTAACGGGAACTCCGGCTCGTGGACATCGATCGATGACCGGCTAAAGTACTTGCGGATCGCCGGATACATTGTCTCCAAGATCGTACGGGTCGTCCGTATAAACGTCTCGCTGGTGTTGTAGACGTACAGGAACCGGCGACTGCGAATTGCCTTGAAGCCCTCCAGTCGCGGATCCTCCAGCATCCGCAACCGAATCCCAGAACCTAGTGACGAGGGCAGCTGCGGTCGGGGAATCCGAATCGACGAACCGCCCGGTAAACGCGGTCCGCCAAGTGTGATCGGCTCCGGTAGATCGGGAATCACCGGTCGCTGAGCGCTCGAAGGCGAGAGACTTGTTGAGGCAATCGCAACGACTACGAACAGGAGAATCCGATTCACGGCAGTGCCTCGATGCAAAGCGTCAGAGAAAATTTTTGTTCGCGTCTCAGTGTAGGCCCGCAAGTGCGTGGTGGGTGGCTGGTGGGTGGCTGGTGGCTGGTGGGTGGTGGCTGGTGGGTGGTGGGTGGCTGGTGGTCGAGCGTCAGCGAGCCCCCAGTGATAGACCCTAGATTTCTGGGGGCTCGCTGACGCTCGACCACCAGCCACCCCCCAGGACTCCCAGGTCTATCACTTCTAGATTTCTGGGGGCTCGCTGACGCTCGACCACCAGCCACCCGTTTTGCCACCAGCTTAGCGGATCCAGCCTTCGCTCGCGAAACAATCAACACTCAACGTTCGCGGAAGAGCTCGCTGATCGATTGGTCATGGTGAATGCGTTTGATCGCTTCGGCTAGCATTGGCGCGACAGTCAACTGGACCAGATTCGGCAATTGTTTTTCGGCGGGAACCGGGATCGTATCAGTGATGATCAGCGAATCGATTGGAGCGTCACGAATCCGCTGGATTGCCGGTCCGCACAACACGCCGTGTGTCGCGGCGATGTGGATCTCTTTGGCGCCCTGCTCGTGAACCAATTGCGCCGCGCCGACGATCGAGCCTGCGGTGCTGATCATGTCGTCGAACAGCAATGCGATCTTGCCTTTGACCGGTCCGCCGATGATCGTACTTTGTTGAACATTCAAAGCGCTCGTCCGACGTTTGTCAACAATCGCCAGCTTTCCGCCAAGTCGCTTGCTGTGGCCCTGAGCCCGTTTGATGCTCCCCTCGTCAGGACTGACCACGACGATCTTGTCATTGGTCAGCCCGCGTTCGTTAAAGTACTCATTCAACACCGGCGCGGCGTACAGATGATCGACCGGAACGTCGAAGAAACCTTGGATCTGTGCCGCGTGCAAGTCCATGGTCAGCACGCGATCGGCACCGGCTCGCACGATCAGGTTAGCCGCCAACTTTGCGGTGATCGGCACACGGCCTTCGTCTTTGCGATCTTGTCGCGCATAACCGTAGTAAGGAATCACGGCGGTAATGCGTTCGGCACTGGCCCGCTTGCAGCAGTCGATCATGATCAACAACTCGAACAAGTTGTCGTTGACCGGCGGCGATGAAGGTTGGACCAAAAAGACGTCTCGTCCGCGCACGTCTTCGTCAAGCTTGCAATAGTTCTCGCCATCGGGGAACTTTCCGAGCGTGATCGCAGCTGGCTCGAGGTGCAGGTGCCGACAGATTTTCGAGGCCAAGTCCTGGTTGGCCCGGCCGCTGAAGATCTTCAGTTCACGCATAACCCATTGTCCGCATTTTTTCGTCGACCAACCGCAATTGTTCGGTGTCGTTGATCGACAGTGATTCGCATTGCTCCAGCACCGGTAGTGCCTCGACCGGTCGGCCCGCCTGGCGTAGTAAATCGGCACAGTCAGTTAAATAGTACTCGGACTGGGCGTTGTTGTTGCTGAGTTGGTCGAGTGACTGCAATAAATCGGGCGTTTGGAACAGGTAGGTGCTCATATTCACCTCGCAAATTGCCAGCTGCGCCGGCGTGGCGTCCTTATGCTCGACAATCCCCGTGAAGGCTCCTTTCGCGTCACGGACGATCCGGCCCAGTCCTGTGGGGTCGTCTTTTTCCAGCGTGCCGAGCAGTAGAGCGGGCTCCGTTTTCCAGAAATGATCAAGCAGCTTTTTCAGGCTCGATGGCTGAATCAGCGGCGAATCCCCAGCGACAACGATCGTGGGCCCAAGCTGGTTTTGGAGGGCTGGCCGACACATCTGAACCGCGTGACCGGTACCCAGCTGTTCCTCCTGTAATACGAATTCGATGTTACCGCTACGGGTGCTCAATTCCGCCCGGACCGCGTCCGCTTCGTACCCTACGACGACGATATGCCGGCGGATACCCGCTTTTTCGAGTGCATCGAGGACAAAGTGGACCATGGGGCGATCGACCACGCGGCATAGCACCTTGGGTAGCTCGCTGTTCATTCGAGTGCCTTTACCGGCGGCCAAAACAACGGCACAGGGCTCGTTCATCCGAGGGGGGTCCAGTGGGGGTAGCGATTATCGGGTAAGTGCCCGGCGGAGCTGCTGGAAAAGGAGCCCAGCAGCGACAATCCTGTCCTCTGTCGACCAAACTAACAAGCCGGGCGAATCCGTCTGGATTTTGGGGCGAGAATTCAGAGAGAATTGTCGTGGCTGCCGGCAAACGGAATACCCTCGGGGTTTCAGCATCGATCCAGTGTGTTCGTTTAACGGCAAGCCGCAGGCGACTTTGTCCGCCCCGAGCAGTCGCCTGCGGCCTGCCGTTAAACGAAATGTTAACGCTATTGGCGGTAAACCAACGATCACAGCCGCTTGGCACCAGGAAGCAAGGAAGCAATCGCATGTCAGCTGCGAATTCTGACCACGATCTCGCTCAGCGACGACAGCGTCGACTCACCTCGGCGATGGGTCTGGCGGTCGACTTCGTTGCCTACTGCATCGTGCGGATCTTGGTCGCTGTGATCCAGACGCTGCCGCTGGACATGGGCGACTCGGTTTGTCGCTTCCTCGCTTGGCTCGCTGCGGGCCCTTTGAGAGTCCGGCGCCAGGCGACCGAAGCGAACCTGCTGCGAGTCTTCCCCGATTCCGATGCGCAGTCCCGCAAACATCTCTCCTACGCGATGTGGCATCACCTGCTGCTGATGGTCTGCGAGATTGCATGGGCACAGCGCCGACTGCATCGGACGAATTGGAGCCAAGGTGTGATCTTCCGCGACAACCGCAAGATTCTCCGCTACATGCTGGCCGACAGACCGCTGGTGATGGTTACAGGCCATTTCGGTAACTTCGAGATCGGCGGCTACGTGACGGGGCTGATGGGATTCAGTTCGCTAACGATCGCGCGTCGGCTGGACAACCGTTTTTTGCATCGTTGGGTCGAGCGGTTTCGCGGTGCGAAAGGCCAGTACATGGTCGACAAGCATGGATGTGCTCCCGAGGTCGAGCGTCATCTCCAACAAGGCGGAATTCTGTCATTGTTGGCTGATCAGCATGCCGGCCCGAAAGGATGCTGGGTTGACTTCATGGGTGTGCCCGCATCGTGCCATAAAGCGCTCGCGCTCTTTTCGCTCAGTTCCAAGGCGGCGATGCTTGTCGGTTCGACCCGCCGAATCGATGGCCAGCCGATGCGTTTCGAGCTGAACTGTGCCGGCGTGGCAGACCCGCAGGACGATGTGGAAGGAGTCAGTGCATCCGTGAAGACATTAACCGAGTGGTACAACCGGCGATTGGCGGTTGCCATCGGTCAATCGCTCGAGCAGTACTGGTGGCTGCATCGCCGCTGGCGAGATCCGCCCGAGCGAGTGGCAAAAAGATTGAGCCGAGCGGCGTGATCGTCGTCGTTCGGTTGGTGAACGAACGTTCGGTTGGTGTGGCTGGTGGTCGAGCGTCAGCGAGCCCCCAGAACTCCAGCGGCTATCACTGAGGGCTCGCTGACGCTCGACCACCAGCCACCCCTTACCGGATGATCTGCGGGCCAGTTGCGATCGGATCGAAGCGGGGCATTTCATAGGCACTGAACTCTGCCCACAGCGGTAGATGGTCGCTGACCATGATTGCTTGTTCCTCGGACAAGCCAAAGTCGTGTTGGAAATCGACGACGCCAAAACGTCCGGTGTACTCGCGCGTCATGACGCGATCAATCAAGATGTGATCATAGGTCTTGGTTCGACGCGTGTTCGTCTTGGTGTCACCTGCGATTGTCTCGATCCCAGGGATCTGTCCCAGTTCTCGCAGACCCGCCGTATCGACGTTCAAGTCGCCAAGCAGAATGCAGTCTTCTTCGCCCGTCGTTTCGTAGTCATATTGGCGGACGCGGACGAAAACATCATCCAACACGTTCATCTCATTTCCGATTGCCGACGCAGCGACTTCCGAGGGAGAAGTGTGTGCGTTGATCAATGTGAATCGAAACGGATTACGCCCATCCCCCGATCCCACACGCGTCTCGAAGGAGGCCACCATCGGCTCGCGATGCATTCGATCGGCAGTATCTTGGACGACGTAGGCGCTCTGTGGCACCAACTGAATTCGCGACTCGTCCCACACGAAGGCATAAGATTCGGTTTGCGAAGTCCGGCCAATCGGCTCGCTGACCGTCGCCGCGTATCGACCGCCGGAGGCCCGCAACAGATCGACCAGCAGTTGAATCGGCGTGGCATCACCGCCACGGACCTCTTGGATTGCCACGACATCGAATTGGGACACGACTTTGGCGATGACCGCCATCACGTTTGCATTGGACGATTTCTTCTTGCCGAAGATCTGGATATTGAACGTTGCGATGCGAATCGTCTGATTGGACTTTTGGCCCAGCGCCTGCAGGTTGACCGGCTGAAGGTCGGCGCCTTGACCAGCCGATGACTGATACGCGAGCCCGCCTTTAGCTTCCGTCGCTTCCTTTGTGCTGCGCAGCGTATCGAAGGCGGATAGGTCGATCCGCCCGGTAAACAGCATGAATGCCACACCGACGATGCCGCCAACGCTGACCCCAGGGCCAAGAAATCGCGTCAGAGAACTTCCACTCGAGGAAGACTCGCGTCTTGAGCGACGTTTTTTTCGACCAAAAAGTAACCCCATCTCAGCCTCCCTGCCGACCAGCGGTTGATAACTGTCTCGCAAGCTTCCCGCTTGCGATTGCCAATCAGGCTGCGATTTCTCCGCTGATGACGCGGAGTGCCTCGGTCGCCAATCGCTGCAGCCGTGGCGGCGCGTCCGCGGCGGCTTCTTTCAACGCAGGCACGGCCGCGGCAGCTTGGGGCCCGATCCGGCTAAGCCGCCCAGACCGCACGCTCGCGAGCCGGTAAATACGTCGATTCACGCAGGCACGTCTGCAGGCGCACCCACGGCGGCAACCGCGTCTGTCCCCAAGCGGCCCAGCATCGTCGCGGCCCAGTAACCGAGCTCCCCGTCCTCCGCCGACTGGAGCAGTTCAATCAGTGGAACGATTTCAGACGTAGTGGGTTCAACTGCGGTCTCCAAAGCCTCGGCCGACCACATGCGGACATCTTCATCACTGCTGCCTGACGACAGCCTGATGATCGCTAGCGTCAGACCAGTGGCCGATTCCTGGCCGGCAATCTGGCGAAGAGCATCGACTTGAGCGGCGGGCGAATCACCCGCCAATGCATCGGCCCAGCCGTTGTTGTTTGCCATCTGAAGTCCTCCCTGACCCCGATCGATCGAACGGGCGCACTGACAAAAACGCCAACCGCCGATACAATCTGACGGCACCGTAGCTACGAAAAACGTGGTGTTTCACGCAAGACCGACTTCTCATCGACTGACGCCATCAAATATGCAACCGCAGACTGAATTTGACATCATTCCCGATCGCGAGTCGATTGCGACGGTCCAGCGGGAGATTCGATTTTTCCCTGCCGTGAACGACTCGCCGCGTGCCTTGTCGACCGACGACATCGCGACTTGGAATCGTGATGGATACCTGGGACCGCTTGATGTCTACAGCGACCAACAGATCGCTGATATCCGATCCTATTTCGATCAGCTGCTCGCCGATGTCTTGGCCGAGGGACGTGACAGCTATTCGATCAGTAGTGCTCATTTGAAACACGAGCGTGTTTGGGACATGCTGACCAACCAGCGGATCGTGGGCTACGTGCGAGATCTGTTGGGCGAAGACGTGATTGGCTGGGGTGCCCATTTCTTCTGTAAGATGCCGGGCGACGGTAAGAGTGTCGATTGGCACCAAGACTGCAGCTATTGGCCGCTGACGCCCACCAAGGCCCTGACGGTTTGGCTGGCGATTGATGACGCCGACCAGGCGAACGGTTGCATGGAAGTCTACGCGGGCTCGCACGAGTCCGGGCTGATAGATTTCGATACCAGCGATGCCGATGCGGGCAACGTATTGGACCAGTCGGTGAAGAACCCTGAAAAGTATGGGCGGCACCAATTGACACCTCTGCGAGCCGGCCAGATCTCGATCCACAGCGATCTGCTGGTCCATGGGTCGCAGCCCAACGACAGCGATCGCCGACGATGTGGCTTGACCCTCCGCTACTGTCCCGCCGACGTGACTGCCTATTTGGGCTGGAACCAAAAAGGTGTAGTCGTCAGCGGCCAGGCAGATAAACAGCTCTGGCCAGGAGCCGTTCGCCCGCAGGCTGATTGACCGGTTTGTTCGTGGTAACCCGATTTATCGGGTCGCGTTCGTAGTAACCCGATTTATTGGGTTTTGCTTAACGCGAACCGCATGAATGCGGTTACTACAAACGAGCGGCTGTTGTCCCAAGAAAACTGCGTGTAATTGCTGCAAAATTGCAATACCCAGCTAAAATGTCGGTGCGGGGTCGGAATCAAAGAATCCCCGCCACAACGTATTTAATAATGACAGGTTGTGTTTGATGAGTCTTGCGTCCCACTTTACGTCCAAGCGTTGCGCGATTTCCTTCGAGCTGTTCCCACCCAAGACCGCAGCGGGTTTGGAGTCACTTTGCGACAACGTCCGCCGCCTGACCGAGTTCAAGCCCGATTTCTTTACCTGTACGTACGGCGCGGGTGGTTCGACGCAAGGCACCACACTTGAAGTGCTGCAAAAGGTCCGGGAGATCACCAATCTGCCGGTGGCGTCCCATTTAACCTGTGTGGGCGCAACGGTCGAGCAATTAGAAAGCTACCTTACCGAGGCGAAGGCTCAGGGCACCGACTACATCGTCGCGCTGCGTGGTGATCCACCCAAAGGCACCGAGAAATTTGAAGCGACCGAAGGCGGATTGCGATATGCCAACGAGTTGGTCGAGTTGATTCGAGCCAAGTTCAGTGACTTCGGAATCGCGGTTGCCGGCTATCCAGAAGTTCACCAGGAGGCACCCGATGCGCGGACCGACCTCGATAATCTGAAACGCAAGGTCGACGCGGGCGCGGACGTGATCATCACTCAATTGTTTTACGACAACGATGACTACTATCGTTTTCGCGATGACTGTGTCGCCGCGGGAATCGAGATCCCGATTGTGCCGGGAATCTTGCCGGTCACGAATTTCAAGCAAGCGCTTCGCATCGCTTCGATGTGCAAAGCGGGCATCCCGGATTCATTGCAGACCGCGATGAACAGCAGTGATGACGCGGCGGATCAATTCAAGGTCGGTGTCGATCATGCTCGCAAGCAGACGATCGATTTGGTCGAAAACAGTGTTCCAGGCATCCATTACTACGTCCTGAACAAGAGCGACGCAGCGGAACAACTGCTCGACGGACTGCAACTGGTCGGTTAGCTCAAAGTTGCCGAACAAGGCCCCATTCGTACCTGACCCCCGGCCAACCCCAAAAATCAAGCTTTGACAAAGCATCTGTAGTCTGCTTTAGATCCAAATCCTACCATTGGGATCGTTAAGTCGTTGGTCAAGAGTCGGCAGGCGATTCGCGCGGCGACAATCACGTATTCAGCGCCAGTTTTGCTGACCGACGCGAATGGAACACGAGGATTTGCGTTGCTTGCGAGGTACAGCGATTTGTTCCTGGTACAATCGATAGATTATCGTTCTTAGTTCAGCGTACTTTCGCGAGATCACACAGGCGGCCAACGGCTCAGATGCGCGAATTCATTGGCTCTCAGATCGACTATGTCCTCTTCCTGACGGTCTGCGTATCCGCCCTAGCCACGATTACGTTCTGGCTGTGGCGTACACAACGATTTAGCCGAACTTTGATTGTTGCCTGGTTGGCCTTGCCGATGCTGCTCGCGCCAGGCTGGTTCCTGGTGGATGTCGCCGGGCAACGTGAGCGGGATCGGCTGCGCAAGCGCATCGAAGGATTGGCACCGACCTATGCCGAGGAACTGCGATCGATGGGTCACATCCACATCAGTCCCGACACCAGGCCTGATGACCCGCTCTACCTCAAGATGATTCAAAAGCAGATCCGCTGGCTGGAGATCAATCGGCGTCGCCGATATCTACACCTTCCGCGAACATCCCGATGGCAACGAGTTGATCGTGGACTCGGAGACTGACTACGACCACAACGGCGTTTATGAAGGCGATCGTGAAAGCCGCACCGTGATTGGTGAAATCTGGGACGAGGACAATGAATCGATCGGTCGCGCTTATCAAGGGATTGCCGCATTTGACGACAAGATCTATTCCGATCGTTGGGGAACGTGGGTCAGTGCGTATGTGCCGATGCTTGACCAAAACGGCGAACTCGAGGCAGTGCTGGGCGTCGACTTTCCTGCCGAGGATTGGGTCATGGCGATCTCACGCGCTCGTCTGTTCGCCATCGGATTCCTCTCTGTCATCGTGACCATTGGATTGGCATCGACTTCTATCATTGCCGTCCTCCGCGCCAACCTTGTCGAACGTGAACGCGCCGCGAAGGACTTGCTGGTGGCGAAAAACGCGGCCGAAGCGGCCACGAAATCAAAGAGCGAGTTTCTCGCCAACATGAGTCACGAGATCCGCACGCCGATGAACGGTGTGATCGGCATGACGGACCTGCTCTCCGCCACTGAGCTGAACGACCAGCAACACGAGTATCTTCGAATTGTCAAGCAGTCCGCGAATTCGTTGCTGGGATTGCTCAATGACATTCTCGACTTCTCGAAGATTGAGGCGGGGAAACTGGAACTCGAGTCCATTCGTTTTGCTCTGCGTGATTCGATTGAGAGGACGGTCCAGACGCTGACTTTCCAGGCCGGCGAAAAAGGGCTGGAGGTTTGTTGCCGCATCGATCCGGAGGTACCCGATTCCTTGATCGGTGACCCCGGGCGTTTGTCGCAGGTGTTGGTCAACCTGGCTGGTAACGCCATCAAGTTTACTGAACAAGGCGAAGTCGTCATCAACGTCGAACAGAATTCGCGGTCGGACGATCAAGTGTCGCTGCGATTTTCGGTACGCGATACAGGCATCGGGATCGCCGCAGACAAACTCGATTCCATTTTTGCGGCGTTCAGCCAAGAGGATGCTTCGACGACGCGACGCTTCGGCGGAACTGGGCTGGGCCTGGCGATCTGTTCTCAGTTGAGCAGGCTGATGGGTGGCCAGATCTGGGCAGAAAGCGAAAAAGGCGAGGGAACCACGTTCTTTTTCACGTCGTCTTTCGGGCTCGCGCCGGCAGCCTCGCGAAAACTGCCGGATTTGGATTCGCTCGAAGGCTTGCCTGTGTTGATTGTCGACGACAACGAGACCAATCGCTTTATCCTGGAAGAGTTGCTGAAGACATGGAACATGAGGCCCGTGCTGACCAGCAGCGGGCCAGAGGCGCTGGGCGAATTGAAACGCGCTTTGACGCACGGCCATCCGTATGAACTGGCTTTGATCGATTGCATGATGCCGGACATGGATGGTCTTGAACTTGCCGGACTCATCCGAAACGACTCCCAATTGTGCAATTGCCAATTGATCATGATTTCGTCTTCCGCTGCAGCGGAAGACCACCGCAAGTGTCTCGAGTTGGGAATCGCGCGCTACATGACCAAGCCGGTCGTTCAATCAGAGTTGCTCGATGCGATCTTGCAGCTCATGACGAAGCCGAAGGGAGGGCCGGAGGCACCCGCCATCGACGAGCCCAGCGATCACGCGGCGCCGCTTCACATCTTGCTGGCCGAAGACGGTTTAGTCAATCAAGTGGTGGCAACAGAAATGTTGAAAAAACAACAACACAAGGTGGTGGTCGCCAAGGATGGGCGAAAGGCCGTCGAGGCATTCAAGGCGCAAGCGTTCGACCTGGTGTTCATGGACGTTCAAATGCCCGAAATGGATGGGCTGGAGGCAACCGCGGCAATTCGTCAATTCGAGGGCGACAGCAAGCATACACCGATCGTCGCGATGACCGCCTCGGCCATGAAAGGCGACCGCGAAATGTGTCTCGAGGCCGGCATGGACAGCTATCTTTCCAAGCCGATCGAGGCCCAGGACCTGTATGCGATGATCGCCAGATATGCTCCATCCGCTCGAACAGGAATGGCGAGGGACTGAGGCGTTCAAAACGTAAAGATGCCGTTGATGGCGTAGGTAAAGAACTCGTCCTCGGTGCCATTGTCGAAAGGCAGTCCGGCGCCGCCGGACCAGTCCCAACGCACCTCGGGGCGCACAACGAAGGTCTCGCAACGCTTCCAATTCAGTCCCAGCGTTGCCTCGTAATAGTCGCCCGCATCGGCAAGCCCGCTGCCAATCCGCACACCGCTGTCATCGTGAAACCATTCCACACGCGTGCCAATCTGCCAGGCATCACTGATCTCGTAAGTCAAGTATTGGACAATCGCGTACCAACGAGTGTCGGGCGTCGCTAAATTCGAGTTGACGCCAAGATCATGGTGGAACACATATGCCAAACGATCCGAAAGGCTGTGTTCCAGGATGATACTATGAATGTAGATGTCACCATCGTTGCTGGGGACATCCCGCCGTCCCGTCCCGTCACCCCAATCGCCGGCAAGTAGCGTCCAGTTGATCGAAGTCTTTTCGCTGAGGGTCCAACTGATGCCACCGAGAAACGTGGACGCGTTGAGATAATTGGCAAAGCTGCTATCGATGCCCAGTGTCCAGCCACCCTGAACGGTCACGCGGTCATTCAAAGTGTACGTCGCCAGAATTCCGCTTTGCGTATTCGGTTCGGAGTAATAGAAGGTGTAGCTGTGTGAATAAAAGAAGTTCAGCGGCGATTGTACATACTCGAATCCTATGGGTGTCAAGAAATAGCCGGCGCGAATCATGAGGTCGTTGATTTTCAGGTCGCCATACAACTGCGGAATCGCCGAGCCGTAATCCCGTGAGCTGTTCCAACCGAAATCCCACGTCTCATCAGCGAATGCTTGATTGTCCGGCCCGTCGATGCCGAACAAATAGTCGACGTGAAATCCCCAATCGACACCGCATCTGTCGGCCGCTATCTCTTTCTCGCCGTAGATCCAAAGCTGATTCAGCACAGCACCGTCAGAAACATTGTTGTAGCCATACGGCGCATTGCCATTGCCACTGCGATTTCCATCGGCGTTCAGAGTTAGACCGCCGGACATCCAACCGCCAAAGTGCGGCTTGCCAGATCGAAAGAGGTTCAAAGTGATGCATTCGATCGCACGGTCCGCTGCTTGATCGGAATCGTCGATCGCATCGCAGAGAATGTCGTCGCGACGTCGCATCGCCGCAGGAGTGTTTTCCGCCAGATGCAGTCTGGCTAGATCGGATATCGTCGTACCCGATTCTCCGCGGGCCAGCGAAGAAAGTGCGAGGCATGCGATCATGATGCCACGCCAAGGGGCAGACTTTGACATTCATATGTCCTGATGGGATAACTTCTCGACATCCTTTTCGACATCGTCATCACGTCTGGGTGTCGGCCAAAGAACCACAAAGACTGCACATGCTGCGTGCAGCAACCTACTCTTACGATCGACAAAACCCGCGCAGTCCGTCGGCCTTCGCAACGCCTCCGAGCGGGGACAGGCATTCAGCAAGGGAAACGGAATGTGAATATCAACCGTGAAACCTCTCATCGGAACCTTGCCGGTGAGAAGCCCGTCCAGGAAAGCCGGACCAGCAACTGACTCCGGATGGTAATTCATCAGCGGAATGGTTGCGGCATCCAATCTGCCCATGCTGTGAACAAAGGTCTTGCTCTTCTCGTCGGCGTAAACTTCGATCGCGCCCTGCCCCTTGGTGAAAATGTAGATTTCTTCCTGATCGGTATGATTGTGCGGTGGCCAGCCGCGCGTGTGTGGTTGGTAAACCGTGTAGCCGGCCAGCAGCTTGTCGGCCGCTTCCGTCACGTCAAACATCATGAAGACTTCCTTGCCTTGCAGATGCCTGATGCGTGACTCGGTGGTGCAAATTCTCTTCCAAACCGCATGCACCGGAGCGTGTTGCTGTTCGCCGGGCGCGCGGCAAACCGCAAGCAAACCTTCTTCCTGCGACGTGCTGGCAATTCGATAGGGAGTGGCCAACGGGTGGGACACAGAGTCGAGACGACGAGGAAGTTCTCCTCGCAGATGACGAAGGAAGATCGTGAGTCGGCAAAAATCCGTCATCGAACCCGGAATAAAAATCGACCGCAGAAGGTGTCAGAAGGCGGGGGAAATGGGGAGAAGTCGAATTCCAGTTTTCCGGTAAATTCCGGGGTCTTCCGTGACCTTCCTGCCCCAGGAATGGGCGTTGAGGGACTCGAACTTTTGGACAGAAACGTCGTTATTCACGGGGCGGAATTGGACGGCCCTATGTCCGTGGTTGCATCCGTGGTTGCAATTCGGCCGGTTCCGGTGGAATTGGCCGGGAAGATACTTTCACAAGACAATGAAACAACCCGACGAACTTGACGACTCACTCGCCGCGATCATCGCCGCCGGTCTAACCGCCGCCGAACTCGATCGCACGCTTGCTAAGATGAAGGCGGAAGCCGACCGCCTGATCCAAGAAATGCCGACGGCCGCCGAAATGGATGCGATGGTGAGTAAGTCACTCGCCGAGAGCGAGCAAGCCTTGCGAGAGCTATTGGGTCCCTCTGACAATGAATCGTGATCGTGCGATATTTCCGGGTTCGCTGTGACGCCAGAAAGTTCGTGCGTTCCGATCGCCGGGGGTTGGGGGATTTACTTAATTTGTGTGAGGGTTCCCGGCTGCGGAATCGCGGCCGCACGTTGACACCCGTTCCAAGGACCCAATAGGGGACGGTCTTTTGTGCCGACCTCGCCGCCTGTAGACCGATGGCTCAAACGCTTAGTCGATTGCAGCGGGGTGGATTTTTGCTCGCCGGGGGACGGGGACGGTCTTTTGTGCCGACCTCGCCGCCTGTAGACCGATGGTCCCCCTGAGTTTGCACGTGCAAAAAACGCTCGCCGGGGGTTGGGGACGGTGTTTTCTCCGCATCTCACCGAGCGTAGACCGAGGGTCCGCCTGCGTCATATTCCCCAAAATTGGAGAAATACACGACGGGGGACGGTCTGTTTTCTCCGCATCTCACCGCCTGTAGACCGAGGGTCCGCATGCGTAAACGCTGGCAGCGAATGGATTTTTGCCGTAGGTACTACCTGACGCCAAAAACGACCTCGCTCGCATAGGGAACAGTCGAGACGTGGCACCTTTTTACCTTCCTACGCGGATCACGGGCGATTGCGGATTGCCGGTTGCGTCGTTAATGGTGCAATCGAACAATGAATACAGCGGGTTTGGTCGCCCGCGATTCTGATTCATCGGCTAACCACCGATGACCAAGGGTAGGCACCCGACGGGGTGTCGCACGATTCTTTCGGCTGCTGGCGTAACCTTTCCGCCGTGGCCGGATGGATCGGCCCGCCGAATGAAAGGATTGAAGTGAACCGCATCTCCACCATCGTGGCCGATGGCCGAAGCCCGCTGACCCAATATTATCGTTTGCTTCGAGACGCGGCCAACTATTTGCCTATGTTCGTTAATCGTGATCTGGAAGCGGTGCGAATGCTAACCACGATTCCAGCGATTGATGAGGCACAGTTACGTGCATATCGCTGGTGTTGCTACCGACGCTTGGCCGTCAAGAGCGGTAAGCTTTTCAAGTTCCCCAGGGTTTGGACACGACGGGACGAAAGGTATCTCAACAGTAGGCTTGGTCCGGCTAGTGGATTTGTACCGGACCGGCGGACGGATTGGCTGGCGGATCGACTTGGACGGCTACACGATTTGCGTTTCCCAGCGGTTTTGGAAGAAGCCAGGCAAGACAGGACGATTGCCGACTTGGGGACGAAACTCGAATCAGCAAAACATGCGTTCGAGAATGCAAAAGACTTTGCCCGCCGCGTGGCGGCCGGTGATTCCAAACGTGAAACGTTGGATGAGGAACTCTACAAGATCAACCGCCTGACGATTGAATTCTCTGATTGGCTCAAACGAGTAAAGGAGCATTCATTTTCGATGGCTCCCAACCTTTGGGAAGAACGTTTGGAGATCTTTCGGGACGTGTTCCCATGGGTAACCAACACAATAAAAGAGATTGCAGGGCTGAACGTTGACGCTGAACTCGGACCCGGCGGAACCAAGGCGGACAACACGGCGTTCGTCCAAGCCCATACCGAATATCTGAAAGGAACAACCAGCGGTGACGAACGTGTTGTAGCGTTGCATCATCGACAGAACGAAGCGTGGGAAAAGCTAACGAATCTACCGCCGCTTGGCACGAACGAACACTGGCTGGCAGCGGCGATGGCTGCCAGGGCTCCCGAAAGATACTCGGGACCCGCTTGACGCTCACAATGTTTCGATGCTCGCTCGCTATATCAAACCGTGGGCAATGGCACTTTACGCCACGTCCTTGATCCGCCACTGTGAGGCCGAGGGGATGCCGGCGAAACCAGCCGATGGGTTGGTGTTGGTGGATGAGATTGAATGTCACGCCATGGCACGGTCCGAGGCCCCACCACCCCAACCATTAAACGACGCAACAAAACCTTGGCCGTAAGTTGTGGAAACACGCTAGCACGAAACACGGTGCGGGGACTGACCCGTACAAATTGGCTGCGTTGTTGAAAGATGATGGATCGTGCGGCTACGCAGATATTGGGGACGCTCTGTTACCCGCAGTCGATGGCCAATCGCAACGTACAAACAGATTTCACGCGGTGGTGACACGTTTGAACGAAACCGCAAGACAAGGAAAGCAGAACTGCCACGTCACTCGCGATCCGGACAACAAGAACAGAGTTGTTGTAAAGGCTGGCTACAAAAAAAATCAACAAAAGGGAAAACGTTAGAACTTTGATCGGAGAACGTTAGAACTCCGCCCACCTACGATTCCGCCGTCATTCGAAAACCGCAAGACGGAGGAACAACACGATGGGAACAAAAACACGGGACACGGGCTTGGTGGACATTCCAAGTCCCCCCATTCTTGAAACACAACTTGCCAAGATCTTGGCCGAGGCCAAGCGGTTGCGGTTGTTGATTCGGACCGCGAAAGAACTCGAAAGAATCGAGGCGGACCACAAGAGCCCACACCCAAACAACGCGGGGGTGGCACGTGGATAGTCTTTCGCCTCTTGAACTCGAAACGTTGGCCGATGCGGTGGCCGAACGTGTGGCGGACCGGCTGGCGAATCGCCGCCGTCTCTTGACCCGCCACGAATTGGCCACGGTGATCAACGTAGTCGTCCCCAAGTTGGACACGATGTTGCGGGACGATGAATTGCCCGTGATCCGCGTTGGCCGCAAAGTCTTGTTTGACCCGCATGCGGTGATTCAACACCTCGCTCAAAACTCGCGGGGTGAATGATGCAATGCGAGTTTTGCAAATGTGCCGTGGCCGTCCACCACCAATTCCGGACGGTCACTCTCGGATTCGTAAGTCTATGCGATCCGTGTTGGCGGGCCACGATTGGTTTGCCGCCAGCAAGAAACAAGAAGTCCACCGGACGCGGTGTTCGTGGACGTGATCAACAACAAAACAAAAATGGCCGGGGACGGGCGAAACGTCCACCGGCCGAAAGCGATACTTCCAATGAATGATTCTAACAGCCCAAAACGACGGGCACGCAAGAACGTCGAACAAGTCGCCAGAAAATCCGAAACCAGATGAACCGGAAACGTTGTTCGCTGGCGACGATGACGGGAACGATCCACCAACCACCACGACAACGGCAACACCGGAACCGCCAGACCCGTTTGACCCGGCCTCGTTGCGGATCAACCCGGACACGGCCGCCGGTGCGATTGGCGTGAAACGGAAGATCTTGTCCGTGAAGTGTGGCAAGCCCGACAAGATGGAATTCGTCCGCGTTCATCCGGACGAATCGTACCGGATCGATACGGCATTGATTCAGGACAAGACCAACCGCGAATCCTACTTGGTGGCTCCGCCGTTGTGGCCAGAGTTGCCGGACTTCATTTCGTTGGTGCGATTGTGCATGGCGGTGAATCGACACGGGACAACGTTTCTGTGGCCCGCGACGTTACCGGATCCAAACGGCCGTCCGATGGATTGGCATACGTCGATGTTGGAAGCCCAAGAACTTGCGGTCAAAAGTTGGGTCCGCGTTCAAGCCGATATGTCGGCCGGATCGTACGCGGTGTTCGAGGCCACCGGAAACTTGCCGGAACCACAATGGCCGGATCTTTCGTTTCAGGAGATTTTGAAACTGGCGTTCAAGACTCGTTTCATTGATTCGATCAACCATCCGTTCTTGCAAGAACTGTTCGGGGAAGTGTGACGTGGATTGGCTAAACCGATTTGAATCGGTTTGGTTGATCGACTTTGAATTCTCGCAACCACCAGGCGAACGGCCACGCGTCGTTTGCCTGGTGGCCCGCGAGTTTCATTCCAAGCGAATCATCCGAATCGGATTCGATGAGATAAACGACGATGGACCGTCCACCGTTTGACGTTGGCGAACGTTCGTTGTTCGTGGCCTACTTTTCGTCGGCCGAGTGGAATTGTTTTCTTTCGCTTGGTTGGCCGTTGCCCGTTCGTGTCTTGGATTTGTGGTGCGAGTTTCGAAACTTGCTGAACGGATCGAAACCGCCGGCGGGTTGGGGATTGCTTAGTTGCCTGGCGTTCCACGGCTTGGATTCGATGGACGCCAGCGAAAAGACCGAAATGCGTGAACTGGCGATCCGTGGCGGTCCGTTCACGTCCGAGGAAATGGCCGCGTTGATGGACTATTGCCAAACGGACGTTGATGCGTTGGACAAGTTGTTGCCGATGATGTTGCCCAAGATCGACTTTCCACGAGCGATCCACCGAGGTCGGTATATGGTGGCCGTGTCAGCAATGGAACATGCTGGCGTTCCGATTGACGTGGAAACGTTGGCGATGTTTCGCCGCCAGTGGGTGCCGATCAAAACCAAGTTGATCGAGTCGGTCGACGAATCGTTTGGCGTGTTCGATGGAACGACGTTCAAACAAGATCGGTTTGCGGACTACTTGATCCGCCACGGTATCCCGTGGCCCGAAACCGATACCGGCCGGTTGGCGTTGGACGATGACACGTTTCGCCAGCAAGCGAAAAGCTATCCGCAAGTTTCACCATTGCGTGAACTCCGCCATGCGTTGTCGGAAATGAAGCTTGGAAAACTTGGCAGTCGGATCGGACGGACGGAACCGAACGATGTTGCGTCCGTTCGCCAGCCGATCCGGCCGGAACCAACCGTCCAACAACAAGTTTATCTTTGGTCCGTCCGTGTGGTTGCGTTCGTTGATCAAGCCGACACGCGGGACGTTCCATTGCCTACGTCGATTGGTCGCAACAAGAACTTGGCATTGCGGCCGCGTTGTCCGGTGATCCGGCAATGGCCCAAGCGTATGCGACCGGCGACCCGTACTTGGAATTCGCCAAGATGGCCGGTGCGGTCCCAACATCGGCCACCAAGACAATCACACCCGGCCGAACGGTCGGCGTTCAAGGTTTGCATGTTGGCGACCCAATACGGGATGAGCGAACACGGATTGGCCGCCAAGCTGAACAAGCCGGTGGCGTTCGCTCGAAACCTACTCCGCCAACATCGTGAAACGTTCCCGGTGTTCTGGCGTTGGTCGCAATCCCAAGTCGACGCGGCGATGTTGCTTGGCAGATTGCAAACGGTGTTCGGTTGGACGATTCACACGATCGGCGGTGACAACCCGCGTTCGCTGGCCAACTTCCCGATGCAAGCGAACGGGGCCGAAATGATGCGGCTGGCGTGTTCGCTGGCCACCGAGGCCGGAATCACGGTTTGCTGTCCCGTCCACGATGCAATTCTGATTGAGGCCCCCACGGACGCGAAATCGACGCCACGGTGGCCAAGACGCAAGCGATCATGCAAGAGGCCGCCAGGATCGTTCTGGACGGCTTCAAGCTGGAATCGGACGCCAAGATCGTGTCTTGGCCGGAACGCTACCACGATGAGGACCGAGGCCGGGAAATGTGGGACAAGGTGTTCCGGCTGGCCACCGAGGCGGACCGATGAAACGGAACGGAATTGTCCCAAACGTGGAACGGAATGTCCCAAGAGTGGAACGGAATGTCCCACCCGTACCCTCTTATTAATAGATTCTCTTATCTAGGTTCTTCTCTATTAAGTAGGTACCCCGATGGACTTGGAATCATTTTCGGCAAGTGAAACGGACGTGGCCGCGTTCTACGGTGGCCAGGGTGAACGGCCGCGTGAAGCAATCGGCCAAACGTCCAAGACGGCGGTTGGTCGATCTGCCACGACACGGGGACGGGGAACGATTCATCCGTGGCCCGATTCCGATGGCTTGGATGAGGTTGGCCGCCAGGTGTGGCAACCGATCCGAGGCGGTGGCGTTGTTGTTGTGGTATGCGGCCGGTTTCCAACGATCCAACCCGGTGAAGTTGTCCAAGACGATCTTGGCGGAACTTGGCGTCCACACCAAGACGGCCAAACGTGTCTTGATCCGCATGGCTGAATTCGGATTGGTGGACGTGGAATTCCACCGGGGACGTTCGCCCGTGGTGACCATCACAACGCCACCGGCGAAACCAAGTGAATGATCCGCCTACATTGCGAGCGGTTTCGAGCCGATACAATGGCAACCGCCACGACTAGGCCATACAGCCGAACAACCGGTCACCCATACCGGCCGTCGTGGCTTCTTCATACGGGATCAACGAATGGGAGTTGATGACGATGGCAAGTTTGCGATTTGAAGAACACGATGGCCGCCACGGTTGGCGGTTACAGTTTCGCGACGTTGAAAAGCGGAACCGTTCGATCTGGTTGGGTGGCGACAAGAAACACCCGCCCACCGAAACCAAAGAACACGTTGAACACTTGTTGGCCCAAATCAAAAAGGGACGGCCGCCGGAACTCGCAACGGCGGATTGGCTGGCGTCAATCGAGGCCAGCAACATCGACTTGCACAACAAGTTGGCAAAGTGTGGTTTGGTGGAAGCCGGTGGAACAAAGCGTGGCCCGTGTGTTGACGGTGGCGGAGTGGTGCGACGAATACATCCGGGAACGCCAGGACGTCAAGAACGGCCACGTGGACACGCTACAAGAAAGCTCGCAAGCAACTTGGTGGAACACTTTGGCCACAAGAAGTTGTTGCGGGACGTCACCGTCCACGGACGCCAAGAAGTGGCGGGTCTGGTTGAAGACAAAAGGCAACCGGCGGGACAAGGAACGCAAGACGATGGCCGAGGAAACGGTGAGGCGTCGAACGGGGACGGCCAAGCAATTCTTTACCGAGGCGGTGGAACGTGGTATGATCGAAACCAACCCGTTCGCCAAGCTGGCCAGCACAACGCAAGGCAACGAGAAACGCCAACACTTCGTCCCCGTGGAAGCAATCGAGGCTTGCATGCCTCATTGCCCGTGTGACGATTGGCGAATGATTCTGGCGTTGGCTCGATTCGGTGGCTTGCGTTGTCCGTCCGAGTTGGTGGCGTTGCGTTGGGTGGACGTCGATTTGCCCGGCGGCAAAATGACGATCAACGCCAGCAAGACGGAACACCATTCCACCGGTGGCGTTCGCGTGTGTCCGATCTTTCCAGAGTTGCGGCCGTATCTCGAAGGGCATGGGACAACGCCCCGATGGCCGGATCTGAATTCGTGATCAACCGATACCGGCGGCCCGATCAAAACCTACGCCAGACGTTCCTGAAGATTCTGAGACGGGCTGGCGTCAAACCGTGGCCCAAGTTGTTTCAGAACATGCGGGCGAGCCGGGAAACGGAATTGATGGCCCGCTATCCGGCCAAAGACGTGGCCGCGTGGTTGGGCAACTCGGTCCCCGTGGCGATGAGGTCACTATGCGATGGCCACGGACGAATCGTTCTTGGCGGCCGCCAATCCGAACGGCCAAACGGTGACCCGCAAGCCGGACCACGCGAACACCGAAAACGGTGGTTGCATTGGTGGTTGCATTTCGGGGGTATCTGGTGCTATTGGTCGTCAAAAAGATGCAACCACGGACGCAACCACCGAAGCGATTTTGGCCGAATCCGCCGGAGAAAAGCCGGTTTTTATCGTTGAGGATAGCAACGGCGGATTTTGGTTGATGGGCGTTGAGGGACTCGAACCCCCGACCCTCTCGGTGTAAACGAGATGCTCTAGCCAACTGAGCTAAACGCCCGATTCGCGTCGCCGGGGACGCTGACTGTGTTTGTTTGCTCTTCTAAAAAAGAAGAGACTAGCGGCTGAGCAAGCCGGTTCGTTTGGTCCGGCGCTCGGCTCGTAATCGCGCTCGGCGGCTGATCTCACTTGGCTTCTCGTAGTACTCACGTCGCCGCATCTCTTTCTTGATGCCACTTCGCTCAACCAATTTGCGAAATCTGCGGACTGCTTCTTGAATCGACTCCCTGTCACGAACCACTAACTTGACCATTCTTGCTCCGAAATCATCGCCCGACCTGCACTCCCTGTTGAGGGATATTGTTTGACCACCACCACAACAGCGGCCCAGAAGCCCGGAGTCTAACGATTTGGGCCACTCCAGGGCAATGCTTGTGGCCGTTTTTCGCTCCTCGGGCCCAAAAATTCGACTTGCCCGAATCACCGGCCAATTTTGGCTTGAGCGCGACCCTTTCGCCTCTTTTCTCGACTTCAGGCAACCGACGCAGCCGCCATCCATGATCGCGGCGGATTGTTCGCCGTGACCGGTTGCCACTCGCTAACCCGCACAGGTTTCCCGATTTCTCGGACCGGTGTGACCGGCCCCGAGCTACCGCCAGGACGGACAGCAACCGATTCATTCAGCTGACGCCGAACACCGCAACTCGGCTGATCGCTCACCAAAAACCGTATCACAAGCTGCCCATGTCCCCCACGCCAACCTCGCAAGCCTCGGACATTGAACCCGGACAACTGCTGAAGGAGCTGGAGCAGCGTCAAGACGATGTGTTGGCGCAGCTCGACGCCCTCGATGCAAAGTTGGAAGAGGTGCTCAGAGGACTCGGCGTCAGCGTGGACGAAGTCAACCAAGACCTTGTCTGAGCCGCGGCATCGTTTTTTGAAGTATGCCGATCTGCTCGGTGGCCAACGCTCATCGTGCGAACTCATTTCTCGCGCCATCACACATGACTGACAGGCTCTTTCCTAGAATGACGCACTGAATTGGGAGTGCGCTCGGACGCTGGAAAGAGAACGGGAAATGTCGTTAGCGAAACAGGCTCGTGCGGTTGAACGCGACATTTTCGGTGCCCTGATTGGTGCCTTGGTCGCTGTCGTGATCAGCCGCCTGATCTTGCTGGCCGCGGATATCGGTTTTCAATTGCTCGCGGCGATCGTTTTGATCGGTGTGTGGAGCGGTGCCTTTGTTGCGCACGTCGCGACAAACCAATCGGCGACGGCGATGACTTCGCTGCGTTCGTTTGCACTCGCTTTCCAGTCTGTCGGTTTGCGGATCATGCTGTGGCTGTTGGGGATCGCCGCAGTCTTGGGCGTGCTGGCCGTCTTGACCGAAAGTTATGACGTGGTCGGTCGGGTGGCAGCGACCGCGGCGGTAACGGGAGTGGCCGCTGGCTTGCTGTTTCCCTGTCTGTCGCTGCTGGATGAGGAAAAGAAGTGGCGGGCCGGCGTAGTGGGAACGGTCTCGGTCTTCGCCGGCTATTTCTTGGTGGTGCCTTCGATCTGGGAGCTTGGCAATCGCGTCGAACAATCCGCGATCGCGGCGTTTGTCGTGATGATCATGTTGCCGGTCGGAACTGCGGCAATGTACCTGACCCACGTGCAGCGCACCAAGTTGGCCGGTTGGCTGGCAGCCTTGATCTACATCGTGTCGCTTGCTTTGTTCCTGTTCGCGGTGTGGGACGATCGTTGGCGTCATGCCGACAAGTATGTCGCCAGCGGCATCGCGCTGCTTGGGTTTGGCAGCATGGCCGTTGCTGCGTTGGTCAATGCTGCGACCGGCGACCGGCGACATTGGAGGTGGATTGGAGTCGCGGCGGCAACGCTCGTATCAGCCATCTTCATCTGGGGAATCTGGACTCGAGTTGATGTTGAAATCGAATGGGTGATCACGATCGCCAGCGTTGCCGCCGTCGTTGCACACGCAAATCTGGCACTACTTGCGCCATTGACCGGAGCCCAGGTGTGGTGGCGCATGGGAACCATCGCCGCCGCCATCGTGACTGCCGGTGCGATCGACATCGAGATGTTTCAGCGAGGCATCGGCGGCAGTGGGTATAGCGTGATGGGGCGCATCGCCTTGGCGGCCGGAATTCTGACGTCAACCGGCACGCTGGCGATGCTCATCTTGACGCGGCTGAACGTGCGTGGGGGCGCGGCAATCACGTCGTCGGGAGCGATGACGAGCGTCTCACTGCAGTGCCCGAAGTGTGGTAAGCAGCAAGTCATACCACTGCTGGAGCCGACGCAGTGTCAGTGCGGTCTGCAGATCAGCGTCCGCGTCCATGAGGGTGAAGGCTCGGTTGCTTAGCAACGAATCGATTCCGCTGCGCTGGAAGCGACAAACGCGAACCGGCCGAGTTACAATTCACGCTCTCGGACAAAGGCGGTGTTTTGAAATGTGAGCCGAAGGCGTTAGCCTGGGGCATTGGAAGCATCGAAACCCCGGCCCACAAAATTTCTCCAAGCGAGCGGTACAAACCAATGTCGCGCCCACTGATCACTCTGTTGCTGACTTGCTACCTGCGTGCTTTCATGTCTTGCTCAACCCGCTGTGGCTGACGATCCGCCGAACGTCGTCGTGATCTTCATTGATGACATGGGTTACGCGGACATCGGTCCGTTTGGTGCCCCCTACGAAACGCCCAACCTGACTCGAATGGCCTCCGAAGGGATGGTCTTCACCGACTTTGTCGTCTCCTCGGCCGTCTGCTCGGCGTCGCGTTCGGCGTTGATGACAGGCTGTTATCATTCTCGCGTCGGTATCCGCGGTGCACTGGGACCGAAGTCGGACATCGGCATCAACGAACAAGAAACCACGCTAGCGGAAATCTGTAAGTCAAAGGGTTATGCGACGGCGGTATTCGGAAAATGGCATCTCGGGCATCATCCCAAGTTCATGCCGATCAATCACGGCTTTGACGAGTACTACGGGATTCCTTACAGCAACGACATGTGGCCGTTGCATCCCGCTTCCGTTGCGAAGCGTGAAAAAGACCCCCAGGCGGAGATCCCCTGGGCCGCGCTGCCAATGATCCGCGCGACGGTGGAAGACGGCGTCAAGATTGTCAACGACGACATTCAGCCCTCCGATCAGCAGCAGATGACAAAGGAATTCACCGAGCGCGCTGTGAAGTTCATCAAAACGAGCGTCGATACAGGCAAACCGTTCTTCTTGTACTTGCCACACCCGATGGTGCACGTGCCGCTGTATGCTTCCGAAGCGTTTCGCGGCAAGAGCGGCCGAGGCATCTTTGCCGATGTCGTGATGGAAGTTGATTGGTCAGTGGGCGAGATCATGAAAGCGGTCGAGGACCTCGGCATCGAACGAAACACACTGGTCATTTTCACCAGCGACAATGGACCTTGGCTCTCCTATGGAACGCACGCCGGCAAGGCGACACCGCTGCGTGAAGGCAAGGGAACGATGTTCGAGGGTGGTTATCGCGAGCCAACGATCATGTGGTGGAAGGGCAAGATTCCCGCGGGAACAACATGCGACAAGCTGTGCAGTACGATCGACATTTTGCCCACGGTCGCCGGGATGATCGGTGCTGAACTGCCCAATCACAAGATCGATGGCAAGGACATTCGGCCATTGATGTTTGCCGAACAAGGCGCCGAGTCACCTCATCAAGCGTTCTATTGCTACTACGGAGGCGGTCAACTGCAGGCGGTCCGAAATGATCGTTTTAAACTCGTGTTTCCGCATGCCTATCGAACTCTGAAGGGGCAGCCCGGTGGCCAAGGCGGCACTCCGGCGCCCTACCAGCAGGACGAGATCGCTTTGAGTTTGTTCGACTTGGACAACGATGTTTCCGAAACGAAGAACGTGATCTCCGAGTATCCGGCGGTTGTCGAAGAGTTGACCGCCGCGGCGGAGCGTGCCGCGAAGATCTCGGTGACAAGTTAACCGAAAGAATCGGTCACGGCGTGCGACCGGCGGGGAAACTGCACGAGGGGGACGAGCGGTTGCCGCTGGTTTGGAAGTAGCCGCGCTGCTTTCAACCGGGTGGCGTTGGCAGGTTGTCGCCTCAGTCGTTAAACGGCAAGCCGCAGGCGACTGCGAATGAAATACAAAGTCGCCTGCGGCTTGCCGTTAAACGACCTCATCGCCTGTCCAACGCTAGTGGCTTACCCCGCGATCTCTAGCGGCGTGATACACTAACGCCATGCCGAATACTGCCGCCGCATCACAGCTACTGAGCCCTGACTTACTCGCGCGTCTGGAACGCCTTGAACTTGTTTCGCGCAAGGTGTTTCGGGGCGCATGAAGGGTGAGCGACGGAGTCGACGCAAAGGACAAAGCGTCGAATTCGCTGACTTTCGCAACTACGTTCCGGGGGACGACCTGCGTCTGATTGACTGGAACCTGTATGCCCGGCTGGATCAGTTGTTCTTGAAGCTGTTCTTGGAAGAAGAGGACTTGCATCTGTATGCGTTGGTGGACGCCAGTGAATCGATGAATTTCGGTGACCCGACGAAACTGTTCGTCGCGAAACAGCTGGCCGCGGCGCTTGGCTATGTCGGTCTGTGTCGCGCCGACCGGGTCAGTGTTGCCGCGTTGGGACCGCCCGGGCGTCGAGCCCCGGTGCTGCGTGGCCGGGCCAGCCTGTGGAAAATGCTGCAATATCTCGAGTCGGTCGACAGCGGCCACAACGTGTCGTTGCACGACGGCGTCAAAGACTTCTCTCTACGCAATTCGGGCACCGGCGTCGCCATTTTGATGACCGATCTGATGGACAAATCGGGTTACGAGTCAGCCTTGCGGATGCTGGTCGGCCGGCGAATGGATGTGTTTGTGATGCACATTTTGTCGCCCGAAGAAATCGACCCGCCGCTGCGTGGCGACCGCAAGCTGATCGATGTCGAGGATGGTGACGACGCCGAGGTCACGATCAACGCCTATGTGCTGGAGAAGTACAAGGAAACGGTGAAATCATTCATCGCCTCGGTCAAGACATTCTGTAGTCGCCGGTCGATCGTTTACATTCCGGTGCGAACCGATACTCCAGTGGAAACGATCGTGACCAGGTATCTGCGCGAACGCGGGGTGGTTCGATGAGTTGGATTCCGACGCTGGCATCTTGGGAATGGGCGGTGCTGGGTGCAGTACCCGTTGGCATCGTGCTGCTGTACTTCTTGAAGCTTCGTCGCGAACCGGTGGAAGTCCCAAGTACGTTTTTGTGGTCGCGAACAATCGAGGATTTGCACGTCAACAGTTTGCTGCAGCGTTTGCGTCGCAGCATGCTTTTGTTTTTGCAGTTGCTGGCTGTCGCGCTCGCCGCCATCGCGTTGTTTCGACCCGGTGTCCGTGGTGAGACCTCAGGTCGAGGCCGAACCGTGTTCCTGCTGGACACTTCGGCCAGTATGAGAGCGACGGATTTGGAGGATGGCGAAACCCGCTTTGAGAAAGCGCGGCGTTTGATCGGAGAGCGGATCGAAGCGATGAGCGACACCGACAGCTCCATGCTCGTCACCTTCAGCGATCGGCCTGAGACGGTTCAATCATTCACCTCCGATCGACGTCGACTTCGAGAGGCACTTTCGCGTGTCGAAGTCACGAATCATCCGACCGACATTCTGGGCGCGCTCAAGGCCGCAGACGGACTTGCCAACCCGCGTCGCACCAGTCAGATCGGAGACATGAACGATGTGCAGGTTGCCGACGCAATGCCGGCAGATCTGTTGATCTACAGTGATGGTGGATTTCAGCAGGTGACGGAATTCAGTCTCGGCAATTTGGTTCCGAAGTATTTTGCGATGGGAACCGACAAGGTCAACAATGTGGCGATCGTCGCGTTTTCGGCCGAACGCAATCTGGAACAACCGACCGAAGTCCAGGCATTTGCCACGATCGTCAACCTTGGCAGCCAACGAGCCGAGACCACGGCAACGCTTTCCATGGATGGAGAGTTTCTGGATGCCGAAACGGTGTCGCTCGACCCGGGCGATCAAACCGGATTGTCGTTTACCGTCGAAAGCGAAGAAGCGGTCACGCTTGAGTTGAAGCTCGACATCGAAGACGACCTGAGCATTGACAACATTGCATATGCTGGATTGACGCCGATGCGGACCGTGTCCGTGTTGGTTGTGACCGAGGGCAATACGCCGCTGCGATTGGGTCTGGGCACACCAAAAGCGAAAAAGATCTGCAACCCCGAGTTCGTCTTACCTTCGTATCTGAATGGCCAAGAGTACGCATCGCGGGCCAGCGCCGGGACCGATGACCTGATCATTTACGATCGTTGCTCGCCCGCGAAAATGCCCGCGACCAACACGTTCTTCATTGGCGCGTTGCCGCCGGGTGACGATTCGCAAGCCGCAGCGGCGGCGGCCGATTCAGAGTCGACCGGCGATGCCGCCAACACGGCGGACGATGCCCGTTGGTCGTGGGCCTCGGAGAAGTACGGCGTCGTGCTGGTTGACATTGACCGCACGCATCCACTGATGCGCTATCTGGAACTCTATTCGTTGTTGATCTTCAGCGGGCGTGCGATCGACGCGCCGGCAGGGTCGACGGAGTTGGTGGGTGCGGATCGCGGATCCATGCTGGTTCTCGCGCCGCGTGATGGCTACCAAGACATGGTGCTGGGCTTCGAGATCATCTCGACCGATGATGACGGTTCGACTCAAACCAATACGAATTGGTACGCCGAACGGTCGTGGCCGGTATTCATGCTCAATGTGCTTCGTTACTTGGCTGGTGCGGCCGAAGCGACAGGTGCCCCGTCCTATCGTCCCGGCGAGACCGTGCGTCTGCGTTTGGAAAGCGCGCTGGCGGAGGTCGAGGTGCGTCGAGTCGGCGGCGATACCAGCACGGTGCTGACGGGCCCAAGCGGAGTGACCGAGATTATCGAGACCAGCGAGACGGGGAACTACCGCGTCGAAGCGGGGGATCGGTTGGCCGACTTGTTTGCGATCAACCTGTTCGATCGAGGTGAGAGTGATATCGCGGCCGCTGCCAGCGTCGATCTGGGTTACGAGGCCGTCGACGCAGCGGTTGGAGGTGTGGAAAAGCGAAGCGAGTATTGGCGGTGGGCGTTGATGGCGATGCTCGGCCTGCTCGCGACCGAATGGTGGGTGTATGCGAAGCGAGTAGCTTGAGTACAGTGTTGTTTGTCGTGACCGCAGTCATGCGGTGCACAGGGCGACCCGATCAATCGGGTTACTACGAACTGGGACAGGGCGACCCGATGAATCGGGTCACTATGATCTACTGGTCGACCGTTGGATCGCCTTCGAGGTCGCCTTCGGTGATGATCGTAAAGCCTTTTTCCCGCAGTGTCTCCATCGCGACCTCGTTGTTCTCGACCATGATCGCGACCGCAGGCTTACCATTAGGCCGAACGATCAATGGGTATGCCTGAATGATGTTCAACTCGGCTTGCAACAAGGCCGTGCAGACTCGAAGCAGCGGTTGCGGGCCCTCGGGTAATTCGACACCCACCAAATCCGTTTCGATGATCGCCAAACCGCTCCGTTCCAGAATCTCGCGACCGCGGTCGGCATCACTCACCAAGAACCGGACGAACGCACACTCGGCAGCGTCATTGATCGACAGCGCGCAGACCCGTATCCCAGTACCTTCAAAGCGTTTGACCACCTCCAGCAATTGGCCCACACGATTCTCGAGAAAAATCGTAAATTGCCGAATCGCAGGAAAGTCCCGACCCCTCATCGTCTCGAAAGCGGTTCCCGAATCGTCGCCGATACTCATCGCTGGTCTATCCTGATTCTTGGATTGTTGGCCTGATCGTCGAAAGTGTAGGCTGTCGCTACACTTGCGGTCAATTCAGCTATCTGAGCCACGGGGCCTGACGGAATGAATCTTCCACAAAACGATCCACTTCAGCTCCATTCTCAGCAATTGCGCGTGACCTATCAGGAAACCGATGGGCAGCGACGCGTCCACCATGCCAATTACTTGAACTATTTCGAGCGGGGGCGGGTCGAGATGCTGCGGGCTGCCGGCCTTTGCTACAAGCAACTTGAAGCGGGCGGATTCATGTTGGTCGTGACCGAAATGAATGTGCGATATCACTCGGCAGCGGAATTCGATGATCTGTTAACGCTGACGACCGAAGTGACAGAGATCCGTAAGGTTCGCATCCGCCACAGCTATAAAATCCATCGGGGGGATGAATTGATCGTGGACGCCGATTCGGTGATCGCGTGCGTCGATCGGGCCGGCAATCCGCGACGTTTGCCGTCTGCCTTTCTGGACAGGTGAACGCACATCCACACATTCTGGATATTTCACTAGCGAAATCGCAGCCGACCTATACAATGGCACATCGTTTGCTCCCTTCCCGCCCGCAAACAATTGTCCCACCAACAGCACCGGCCGCGGTTTGCGGTCGGCCCCGCCCGCCATTACAGGGATCTGACTCACGTGTTCGATTTTCGAATCGGTTCACCGATGATCATTCCGGTGGTCATTCTCCTGACCACCGGTCCGCATTCTCGCCGCGCGGTTGCTGACGATCCGTCGCTCGCGACCGCCGCCGAACACTGGAGCACGAGCGGTTGGCCGCTGCTGCAGAAGTTCTGCCTCGACTGCCACAACGAAGAGACGCAGGAAGGAGAGCTGGACCTGTCGGGTTTCGGGGCTCTGGATGCGCTGGAAGGCGGCGCGGGTTCGATGCAGCGTGTGCTGGAAATGGTTCGCTTCGGGGCGATGCCGCCCGAGGATGCTGAGTTGCCAACGGACGAGGAACGAAAGACGCTTGTCAGTTCGCTCGACCGCACGATGTTCGCTGTTTCGTGTGACCTCAGGCCGCGTCCAGGTAAGGTCACCGCGCGGCGATTGAACCGCGCCGAATACAACAACTCGATTCGTGATCTGTTTGGTTTGGATCTTCGCCCGGCCGATGCGTTCCCGTCAGACGAGGTGGGCGCCGGCTTTGACAACAACGGCGACGTACTGTCACTCTCGCCGATGTTGATTGAAAAGTACATCGCGGCTGCGGAAGATGTTTCGACCAAAGTTCTGATCGATCCCGAAACGCTGCCCAAGTTGGATGACGAACGGGCGAGCGACCAATTGCTTCTGATCGGCGACTCGCAGACAGGCAGCTTCAATGGAAGGTTTCTTGCACCTGACGCTTTCGTATGGGCCGATTTCGAGGTGCCTGTGCCAGGCGAATACGAAATCCGCGTGTCGGGTGGCAACTCGTGGCGCGGCCGTGAGCCCACGATGGTTGCGGTGTACAACGAGCAAGGAGTGCTGGTTGGGAAAGACGAGTTGGAATACTACGGCGGCAGCGGCGGATCGAAACGGTTCGAGTTTAAGATCGAGCTCAGCAAAGGCCGGCACCGATTCTACGTCGAGCCGCTCGAGGAGAAGCAGGATCTGAGCGTCGGCAAAACGCGTTCAACGCGACTCGCGAACTTGGATTCGAAGGCGATTGACGACGCGGTGAAGCGACAAAAACAGCAACTTCTGAAAGCGAACCGCAAGATCTATGAAGCGAAATATCCTTTTATGGTCCGCTCGATCCGAGTCTCCGGGCCATCAAAGCTGCCCGATGACGCTTTTCCGCCGAGCCAGCACGAAATCCTGCGTCGCGTCGCAGAGCATCGTGATGACAATTGGTACGAAGTCGAACAAGCAGCGACGGAATGTCTTTTGCCGCTGATGCGACGCGCCTTCCGCGAGCCGGTTTCAAAAGAAGAGGTCAAACCCTACGCCCAGCTTGTTGTCACGGCGACGGAACGCGGCGCCAGCTATTACCGTGGATTGCAGGTGGCGATCAGTGCTGTGCTGGTGTCACCACGATTCCTGTTTCGAGTGGAGACGCCGCCTCAGGGATTCAAGTACGAAGCTGACGGTAGCGTGAAGCTAACTCCGCACCAAATGGCGACACGGCTCTCGTATTTTCTGTGGAGTAGTCTGCCGGACGAACAGCTGTTGAAGGACGCTGATCGGCGGAAATTTGAAGTCAAGGCCATCGAGCAACATGTGCGTCGGCTGCTGGCCGACCCTAAATCGGAGGCGCTCGGCAAACAGTTTGCGACACAATGGCTGGGACTTCGCAACCTGGACGAACACGAAGCCGACACGGATCAGTTCAAGTCATTCACGCCAACTTTGAAGCAAGCGATGTCTCGGGAGACGGAGATGTTGTTCATGCACGTCCTGCGAAACAACCGGCCCGTCGCTGAGCTGTTGACTTCTGACTACACGTTCTTGAACGCTGAATTGGCGGCACATTACGGAATCGAGATCGACGCGGTCGACAAAGGCAACCTCGATCGGTTCCACAGAGTCTCGTTGGCTGAAACGCCTCGTCGTGGTGTGCTTTCGCACGCCAGCGTCTTGACATTGACCAGCAACCCGGGCCGAACGTCACCGGTAAAGCGGGGCAAGTGGATCCTCGAAAACGTATTGGGCACGCCACCACCTGAGCCTCCCCCGGGCGTACCCGAGCTGGAAGAGACCAAGACGGCCGGTGCCAATGCCAGTCTTCGCGAGCAAATGGAAGTCCACCGCACCGATCCTTCGTGTGCTGCCTGTCATCGTGTGATGGATCAGCTCGGTTTTGGGCTCGAGCAGTTCGATGCCATCGGCCGCTACCGCGAAACGGAGCGAGATTTGGCGATCGACGCCAGCGGCGAGTTGCCGGGCGGTCGGGTCTTCAACGGTGCGGCGGAGCTGAGCGGTATCCTTGGTGAAACCGAGGTCGAAGCGTTTGCCCGGACCGTCGTGCATCGCTTGATGACATTTGCGCTCGGTCGTGAACTGACACCGGCCGATCGATGTGCCGTGGACGAGATCGTTCAAAAGACATCACAAACAAACCACCGCTTTGCCGACTTGGTGCTGGAAGTCGTCAACAGCCGACCGTTTCAATACTACGATTGGGCCGAGCCCGAGTAAGACAAAAGTAAGACAGAAATGAACAACCTACACAACAATACACAACTGCAACGAAGAACGATCCTGCGCGGCGCCGGGCTGATGATGGGGCTGCCCCTGCTGGAAGCGATGACCCCGTTGGCTCGACGCACGTGTGCTGCCGAAGCAACGAAGACGCCGGTCCGCATGGCCTGTATCTTTTTTCCCAACGGTGCGATCATGCCCGATTGGAATCCGACGGGCAGAGGCGACGATTGGGAGCTCTCCAAAACGCTACAGCCGCTGAAACCATTTCAGTCCAAGCTGAACGTGATCGCGGGGCTCGCGCATGACAATGGGCGCGCCCACGCCGACGGTGCCGGCGATCACGCGCGGTGTGCGTCGACCTATTTGACCGCGGCTCGGCCTGTGAAAACGAGCGGCAACATTCGACTGGGCGTTTCGGTCGATCAGGTAGCTGCGACGCAGCTGGCCGACCAGACTCGCCTGCCATCGATCGAACTCGGCTTGGAACCCAGTCGCAATGCCGGCAGTTGTGACTCAGGGTACAGCTGTGCCTATTCGTCGAACATCTCCTGGCGAAACGAGACCCAGCCGATGCCGAAGGAGATCACGCCGCGAATGGCGTTTGAACGAATGTTCGGCGGAGGCGACGGGGCCGAGCGACGGAAACGGAACTTCGAGCGTCAGAGCATCTTGGACGTCGTCCAACAAGACGCCGAGCGAATCATGAAGCGTGTCGGACAAACGGACCGGCGGAAGTTGGACGAGTACTTCACCAGCGTCCGCGAAATCGAAAAACGGATCGATCGGGCCGAGCAGGAGGATCGCAAAGCACTGCCGGAAATCGAAGTTCCGTTCGGTCGCGTCGAGGCCTTTCGCGAACACGCACGCCTGATGTACGACTTGATCGTGATCGGGTTTCAAACCGACACCACACGCGTCGCCACACTGATGCTGGACAACGCGGGCGGAAATCGACGGTACACCGAGATCGGGATCAAGAGTGCGCACCACGAGATGAGTCACCATCGCAATCGACCGGAGTTGGTCAGCAACCTGCAAAAAATCGATCACTATCTGGTCGAGCAGTTCGCGTACTTCCTGGAGAAGCTCGATTCGATCAGCGACGCGGGCGGCACTCTTCTCGATCAATCGATGGTGTTGTACGGCAGTGGTCTGAGCGACGCAAATCGCCACGACCACGGGAATCTGCCGATCGTGCTCGCCGGCGGGGCGGGCGGACGAATCAAGACCGGCCGTTACATCGTGCCCAAAGCCGAGCGGCCGATGGGCAATCTGTTCATGTCGATGCTGGACATCATGGGCACGCCAGCCGAATCGATCGGCGACAGCAGCGGCCGACTGGAAGAACTCGCGTAAGGAGTGGGGCAGTTGGCAGTTGGCAGTTGGCAGTTGGCAGTTGGCAGAAAGAACCCAGTCAGCCGTTCTTCTTCCTGACTCCTGACTCCTGACTCCTGACTCCTGACTCCTGACTCCTGACTCCTGACTACTGACTTCCCACTTCCCACTTCCCACTTCCCACTTACCGCTTGGCTCGTTTTTGCTTTGCCGGACGCTGTGTTTTCTGCGGGGGCACAAGTCCGTCGTCGGGTTGGTTCCAGAGCCGATAGGGGTCATGCAGTCGTCGCATTTCAGACAATAGCAGCGATTCCATTTCGGCCAGCTTGTCGGCATGACGCGGATCTTCGGCAAGGTCCGTTTGGTTCCCCGACGGTTGGGCACTGGGTACGTCGACATGTTCGCTGATGAACTCATGCGGGTTTTCGGCAAGATTGAACAGCTGTGTCTCTCGAACGGTCCCGTCCAGCACGTCGTACTTGATCAATTTCCAGTCGCCCTTTTTGACGCACCGCATGCCCGGCTTCGTGCCGCCGCAATAGACGCCGTACAAGACGTCGCGCACGGTGTCTTGCTTGCCTTCAAGGACCGGTTTGAAACTGTGTCCTTCCACCGTTGCAGGAGTCTTGACACCAGCCAAGTCGCAAAGCGTCGCCATCACGTCGAGCAGGTAAGTATTGCCCGTTGCCCGTGAACCCGCCGCGATGCCCGGCCCTTTCACGATCATCGGGACGCGCCAGGTGTGTTCGTACAGGTTTTGCTTGCCCTGCAATCCGTGGCGGCCGATCGCCATGCCGTGATCCGAGGTGTAGAAGACGTAGGTGTTGTCGAGTTCTCCCATCGCTGCGAGCTTTTCCAGCACGCGACCAATTTGGATGTCGATGTTTTCGCTACAAGCGAACTCGCGTCCCAATTCGTTTCGGATCGTCCGCTCGTCACGGTTCGTCCATACACCACTCACCTTCTCCTCATCACGCAGTCCCGGCTGCCCGTGATGGAATGGATGCGCGGGCAGGTAATTCACTGGCAGTGCCGGCTGCTTCGGATTGGCCGGCGGCAAAGAATTCCGGTCCGTGTGGTTCACGGCACCGTACTTGGCCAGCAATTCCGGTGTTCCGTCACGTGTGTCGTGTGGATGCGAGAAGCCGTAGTAGATCAAGAACGGATCGGTGTCCTGATTTGACTCGCGGTCGTTCAGAAAGTTCATCACCTGGTCGCCGTGCCAAGCGCTTCCGGTCTCGGCGGTGCCACCACGTTTGGTCGCGTCGTGACGCACGGTGAATTGCTGATTCGCGCCCTCGAAGCTATTCCCTTTCTTGCACGTTCGCATCGTGTCGTAGCCGGCTCGGTTAAAGACGGCCGCCATCGATTGCTCCTGAACGTTGGGCGGGCAAAGCTCACTGGCACCGGGCCCGATCGGCAGGTGCCACACGGTCCTGCCCGTCATCACCATGTGCCGCGAGGGAGTACAGACGGCACCGGAGAAAGAACCCATGTGATGAGCACCATCCAGCGTCATGCCTTCCCGAGCGAGTCGATCGATGTTGGGTGTTTCAAGTTCGGACCTTGGGTTGTAGACCTTCAAGTCAAATGGCGATTGGTCGTCAACGATAATGAACAGGATGTTTGGTCGTTTGGACTCCGCGGCAATCACGGCACGATTGCTCGGGAGACAGGCCAACGCCGACACAAAGACGGCGGAACACGTGAGCGACCAATGGCGAGCAGAAAAAGCATGCATCATCGACGGGACCATTTGAGAGGGGGTTGTTGTGGGCTTTCAGCATAACTCCCAATCGCCGGTCGGATGAGTCCTCATGGACACAGCTGTTGTTCGCAGGTTTTTGCGCGTGTGCTGCATGCTGCGGGACCATTTTCACTGGGTGGCCGGCGGTCGAGCGGTCAGCGAGCCCCCGGAATTCCACTGGCTCGGCCACTGGGGGCTCGCTGACGCTCGACCACCAGCCACCCGCTAATTTCGCTGACGGCCATGCAAAGCCATCATTTCGCACACGGCCATGCAAAGCCATCATTGCGCTGACGGCCATGTGAAGCCATGAAGAGCTTTTTCGAAAAAACAAACGAGGTCATCGGTTGTGATATCTCTTCAGCACGATAAATTCGTCGGGCATGACTGCCACAGCAAAACCTCTGCCAAAAATCCGACAGCTTCCCCCCAATTTGATCAATCAGATCGCCGCGGGCGAAGTCATTGAGCGGCCAGCGTCGGTCGTCAAGGAACTTCTTGAAAACAGCATCGACGCAGGTTCGCATCGCGTCGAAGTCAGCATTACTGGGGGCGGCACCGAGTTGATTCGGATCAGCGATGACGGTTGCGGCATGACGGTGGACCAATTGCCGTTGGCAGTTGCCAGTCATGCGACCAGCAAGCTTCCGGACGACGAGTCGCTGTTCCACGTCGATACGCTCGGCTTTCGCGGCGAGGCATTGGCGTCGATCGGCAGCGTGTCGCATCTGACCGTTCGCAGTCGTACCGAATCAGATGACAGTGGATCGGAGGTCACCGTCCGCGGCGGCGTGGTCGAATCTCCTGGTCCCTGCGGCTGCCCGGTCGGGACGGTGATGGAGGTGCGTAATCTGTTTTTCAATACGCCAGTCCGGCACCGCTTCTTGAAAACGGCACAAACGGAAAAAGGCCACATCGTCGAAGCTTTCACCCGCCTGGCTTTGGCGAATCCACAAGTCCACTTTGTGCTGTCCAACAATGACAAGCAGCTTTACGATCTGCCGCCGTCGACGCGCTGGGCCGATCGGATCTTGGCGTTCTTTGGAGCCGAGATTGCCGATGCGTTGATCCCGATCAACAGCGACGATAGCCAGATTCGTATCAGCGGATACGTCTGTGACCCTTCGGTCAGTCGTGGGAACAATCGCATGCAGTATCTGTTCCTCAACGGTCGTCACATTCGTGACCGCGCGCTGCAGCATGCATTGGGCGAGGCCTATCGCGGATTGTTGATGGTGGGGCGGCATCCGGTTTGCTTTCTGCGGATGGATATGCCGGCCGACTTGGTTGACGTCAATGTCCATCCAACCAAACTCGAGGTCCGATTCACCGATGGCGGCCGTGTGTACAGTCGTTTGCTGCAGTCGCTAAGGCATCAGTTTCTGACAACGAACTTGACGCAGCGGGTCGGTCCACCGGAACCACTGACCGATCCGGCTGAGTTGCGAGGACCGACCGAAAGCGTGCTCGGTCTACCTGCCCAGGTTGAGGAGCAACAACGGCAAGCGGTGATCGATTGGGCGCGCACCGGTGAAACAAAGCCTGTTACCAGCACCCAATCGCTGCCGTCGATTGGCACGCCTCAATTTCGCCCCTTCCCAGGCACTCAACTTCCAGGCACGCAAAGCGGAACCCTACCTGCTGCCTCAGCGAATGCCGCCTCGGCCAGTCGCGACACCGAAGCTTCGCCCAGCACGACGCCGGTCGATGTTGCCCCTTGGGACAAGAGCGGTGACGAAGTCGAGAGCAACGACAATCCGAGTGTCTGCTACCTCGGTTTTCAGGTGCACAATCGTTATTTGGTCACCCAAGACGAATCGGGCATGGTGGTGATCGATCAGCACGCTTTGCACGAACGCGTTTTATACGAACGTGTTTGTGCGAAAGTGCTCGGTGAGGGACGCAGCCTCGAGTCGCAAAAGCTGCTTGTCCCCGAGCCCGTGTCGCTAACGCCCGCCGAGCGGACCGCGGCCCTCGATGCGCAAGAAACACTCGCCAAGATCGGGATCGAGATCGATGACTTTGGTGGCGAAACGATCTTGATTCAATCCTACCCGGCGATGATGAAGAAAACGGCGCCAGGCGACATGCTGCGAACGCTGCTGGAGTCGCTGATGTCGGCCGGCAAGCAACCTGACGCGAAAGAGCTCTTAAACCATTTGCTTTCGACGATCGCCTGCAAAGCTGCCGTCAAGGCGGGCGACCCGCTGACGTCACAGGAGATCACGAGTCTGCTGGAACAAAAAGATCTGTATCGGGATACGCATCATTGTCCGCACGGTCGGCCCACCGCCCTGTTCTTCAGCCGGGACGAATTGGATCGCATGTTTGGCCGACTCGGCCACCGCGGGAAAGTTTGAGCCGAAGACGTCGGCGCCGTCGGTTCCAACGATCGATTTGCTGGTGAGAAATCGATGTGTTGGCAGCACGATGTGCTGCCTCGCCGGTAGGCGTGCATTGGCTCTTCTGCTCAGCCGCGTGACTGCAGCACAAGCGAGAAAAGTGACCAGACGTTCACGGTTTCGCTGGTCTTGCTGTTCTTGGTGGGAGACGTAGGTACACTGATGCCGGGATCACGAGCATCAGCATGGATCGGCAACTCCTACTCAATGTGATGAAGTCATGCGCTGTAAGCCAACGGGGGCATCGATCGCGCGACGCAGACATTTGCTTATCGAGAATCTCGAACGACGAGACTTGCTGGCAAACGATCTGCCCTTTCAGAATCCAATTCAGCGTTTCGATGTCAATCGGGACTTGAAGATTAGTGCCCTGGACGCGCTGGGTGTGATCAATTTCTTGGCGCGAATCGGAGATTCGAACACTCTGCCGGCGTCGAATGACGAGGGCCGTTTTCCGGATGTCAATGGAAGCCGCACGGCGACAGCACTCGATGCGCTTCAGGTGATCAATCGACTCGCCGTGATCGCGCCCACGTTTGCGGGTCGACTGGTCAGCGATTCTGCGGCCGGTGGCACAACGAACAACGATTTGGTCACCAACAACTACAGCCTTGAGTTCGGTGTGACCCGACCCGAGCTGGGTGATCAGATCGAGGCCCGGATCAACGGAACAGATACCGATCCGTTTGTGAACATCAATTCCCTGTTCGATCCCGGCACAATGCGCTTGAGCGAAACCGCCATCGATCAGGTGGCGGGTTCGCCGCTTGCGGACGGTGACAACCGGTTCGAGATTCGCATTGCCGGAAGTCCAAGGGCCAGTCAATTTGTATTGACGGTCGATCGTGTTGCACCTGATCTCTCGGTTGCGGTCGCCCCCACGGTGCGCGAAACGTTTCGGACGCTGAGCGTGCGGTCGGACGAGCCGCTGGGGACGGATGTGACCGCAGACGACTTGTTCCAACTGACAGTTTCTGGCGGTGCGAACCACGGCACCGTGATTCCGGTCGCATCGGTTGGTACCGAGCCTCTCACGAACACCACGTTGGTAAACTTCGGCGAAGCACTCGCGGACCAGAGTTATCGGTTTGAGGTAAGTCGGCCGATCGGCGATGTTGCGGGAAATGAAACCACAATTCCCGCGACGCTATTCGATGTCGCTGATCCGACCGGGATCGGCGAAGTCTCACCGGCCGCCGGCGAAAGACTTGTCAGCGTCAATCGCGAAACCGTGATTCGCTTCGACGAACAGGTCGATCCCGACTCGATCACGGGAGGTGGAAAGACGTTGCTCGTGACCGCCGCGCCGGCGAACTCTTCCGGCGCTCCTCCCATCCACGTGATCGCCAACGGCCAGCGACTTGGCGGCCGGTTGATCGTCTCGAGCACGGAGCGGTTTGCCACGTTCTATTTCGATGATCCGTTGCCGGCCTCCACGGAAGTCCGCATCGTGGTCGACGGCCAGCGGATCATGGGACGCGACGGTTTGTTGTTGGACGCGGACGGGAATAACGAACCGGGCGGAGTGCGAACCGCCGACTTCCGCACGTTGCCCATCGGTGCGGTTGCAGGCACGGGCATCTTTGGGTTCGTGAAGGACTCCACCACCGGTGAACCGATTGTGGGTGCGACGATCCGTGTCGACAACCTTCCTGAGAAAAACGCCGTCACGGATGCGTCGGGCCGGTTTGACCTCGTGGACCTTCCTGCGCCGGAAGTGTTTGTGCACGTCGACGGCACGACCGCGACAAATCTGCCGGCCGGATTCATCTACCCGAACGTTGGCAAACCGTTTCACAGCACCGCCGGGCAGGCGGTCCAATTGAATATGGCGGGCGAGCCGTTTGACATTTTTTTGCCGCGTTTGAAAGAGACCGACATTCAAGAACTGTCGCCGACAACGGTCACGCAGGTTGGGATTGGCGCCGAGGGCAAACAGCGTCTTGCCGAGATTTTTCCCGGCAAGGATCCATCTCTCTTCGATCTGTTCGAGTTAAGAATCGCCCCGGGCGCGGCCGTTGATGACTTCGGCAACCCAGCCACGCGAGCGGCAATCATCCCGGTCGAGCCGGATCGGATACCCGCGCCTCTGCCCTCGTTCCTTGATCCGTCACTCGTTGTCTCGATTCAAGTTCCGGGTGCGACCAGTTTCGACGTGCCGGCCGAGATCACCTTCCCCAACCTGGACGGACTTGCCCCCGGCGAGAAGTCTCAGATTTTTTCCTTCGATCATGACAGGGGCGCATGGAAACTGGTGGGCACCGGAACGGTCAGTGAGGACGGACGGTCGATCGTGTCCGACGGCGGCGTGATCCAGGCGCCCGGTTGGCACAACACTCAAGGGGGTGCGTTGGTGAAGTCGAAGATCGGTGGCGGCAGCAGTCAACAAAATGCCAGCGTCGCCATCTTTGGCAACGACAAGATCTTTGCTGGGATGGATCGGGCAGAGAACATTCGCGTGCAGAATACGTCGGACATCGCGGTCACGCTCGAGATCTCGGCTCCCAATATGATTCAGGTGACCAAGTCTTCTTTGAACAGAACGGTAGTCACGTTGCCCGCCGGCAAATCATATGACATCCCGCTCGTGGCTCGCGACGTGACGACGGAAGACATTCTGGCCCTTCAAGACGACGACCCGAACACGCGTGACGCGAAGATCATTACCGGCAAGGTCAATGTCGTTGCCAAGGACGGCCAGGGCACGATGCTTGCCGATAAGACATTTCTTTACGGCGTGCTGTTCGCTGAAGGGGACTCGCTGCAATTTCCGGTGGCGCTCGAAGAAGAAGCGCCGGAGCAAGGTGTGACGCCGCCGCCGCCGCAAAACCAGGTCATCGAGGTCGAGGTTGTCGGGCCTGTCAACATGGTCCGGTTTACCGGCAGCGACAAGATCATTGCCGAGACGAGCGATCAGGGGCGCAGCAAACGAACCACGCTGACCGTCTCGGCGATCGACCTTGCGGAATCGCCGACCGGCGACCTGACGCTCAGTGATGGCACTGATGAACTTGATGATCAAGTGAGTGTCAATCCCGCGCCGGCGTTACAGTTGAATCCCTTCGCCATTCGCCGCGTCTCTGGCACCATTACCGGTACGGTGGAGAAAGAGGACATCAGTATCAATGGCGGCGTCGAGATCGGTTTGGCGGGACAAGAATTTGAACCATTTCTGAAGATTGACGGTTCCTTCATTGTCACCAAGGATGAGTTCAAGTTAACGGGCAAGATCACCACGAACCTGCTCCAGAGCATCCCAGGCTTCAGTCGTGATATCGTGCTGTTTGACAACGTCGTGCTGACCATTGATCGAGCCACCAGGGAATTCAAGTTTGGCTCGAACAAGCACGATGACAAGCAGGAGCCTGCCGAGAAGGATTTCAAATTAGCGGGAATGAAGTTCAGTATCACCGATATGTTCTTGCCGGCGACGGGCATCGGTTTGGGGCTTCGCGGCAGCGTGACTTTGCCCGACAAGCTTGGAAATCTGGAGATTCAGGTCGACAACAAAGATGGCAGAAACAATTCGGTGTTGATCACGACCGAAGGTGTCGACGTGACTGGCGCGAAGATCGAATTCGCGGATGTCGACAAAGAATTCAAACTGTTTAACGTCAGCGCGAAAGCCACCGGGCTGAGTCTGGAATTCCAGCGGCGCGGCGTCGATGAATTTGGCGTGACGCGAGGCAATCGTTTCTTGGTACGCGGCGACGTTGAACTACAGTTCCCAGAATTTGATCCCGACCTTCGCGTTGCCGCTTCGTTCAAGAAATCGGAGGCAACCGAGTCGAACTTGATCGATTTGGACAAGGTGCTCGGTCCCGCTTGGGCATTCGCGCTGCGCGAACAGCCGGAACTGGGTGGCCTCGACAATCAAGCGGATGCCTCACCACCACTGGTGCAGGCACCGGATGATTCGTTCATTCGACTGGAGCAGAAACCCGATGGGACGTTGGGACTCGACGCCGTCGGTCGTTTGCTGGTCGAAAACCTGAAAATCAAAGCCGTCGAAATCGATGCGTTCCTGTCGATCGACACCGTGGAAGAGAACTACCTCGGATTCGCGCGCATCAAAACGCCAATCAAGAGGGCAGGCGAGTTTGTGGGGTTGGTTGGTTTCCGGGGCGGCAATTTCGATCTCGTCGTATTGGGAGCAGGTGACCTCAATCACGGTGCAGGGTTCCCCATTGGAGCAGGGACTCTGTACCTGCAAGCGCTCGGCGGCGGCATCAAGGACTTTACGCAAGGATTCGCCAGTATTGACCTGATCGCGGCAGCGACCGCCACGCTCGGCCCCGGGACCCCGAAACTGTTTCCCGGATTCTCGCTGCCCAGCTACCTGGGCGGTCTCAGCTATCCTACAGGCGACCTGTTGCGAATCGATGTCGGTGCCAACATCGGATTGACGGAGTTGAACCTGGGCGGACAAATCGTGATTGGCGCCAAGGAAACCAATCATGTTGTCGACGGGGTGGTCGTGGGGGTTGGCGAGGTCAATTTTGCCTTTACCGATCCGGCATTAGTCGTGAAGGCACGACTGGAAGCTCTCGACGGGCTGGTGACCCTGGAAGGACTCAACGGCGAGAGCTTCGCATCACTGACGATCAATAAAGTCAATGATCAATTCAATCTGTCTGCCGATGGGACCGCCTTCGCGACGTTGCCGGACACGTTACCGTTCGGATTCGGCTGGGCGGCCGGAAAAGAACTCGCCCGCGCGTCCGGCGCCATCAAAATCGTCGATGACTCGAATTCGGAAAACGATTACATCGCATTCTGGGGACAGGTGCCAATCTTCATTAACCCGATCAATGGAAACGTTACGACTGCAACTGCCGGGCTGCAAGTTTTCATGGCTGCCAGGCTGCCGACGATTATCAACAGCGCGTCAGAAGCCCAAATGATCGCAGGTGGTGGCGAAGGGGAATTCAGCGGCCAGGCGACCTTTGAGATTCCCGCCGACGAACCCTACACGATCTTTGCGGCTGAGTGGGAAAATGCGTCAACGACAGCACGGATTGAATTGGTGGATCCCAGTGGCACGACGATTCCCGAAGACCAATTCGATGCCAATCCCATGATCCAACTCCTGGCGTCGTCGGACAACAGTCGCGATGTGGTCGTCGCCGAACCGGCCGGCGGTCAATGGACCGTTCGTGTCGTCGATGATGTCGCGGACGATCTTGGAAACGTTCAGTTTGTCTCTTTGCTCGACGCACCGCTGCCCACGATCGACGTGACCGCTGTGGCTGTTGATGCGGCTCAGTTGACCGTCGATTTCCATACCACCGATGCCAGCGAGAATGCCGTCGCGTCGGTCTATCTTGATTCGGACCGCAACGACTTCGACGGCATGCTACTGGCGAACGATCTGCCCATCGCGGCCGATGGCACTGGCAAGCTCGTGATCGACATTGCGGGGCTCGAATTGCCTCCGGGAAGTTACTTTGCCTATGCGCAGGTCGATGATCCGGGCAAGCCCCTTGCGCTGAGTGAGTATTTCGCGGATGGATTCTCGATCGTCGATCCGACCGCGCTCTCGGCTGTCGAAAACGTTCAAGCGGTATGGCTGGGCGGAACGCAACTCGAGGTCTCCTGGGATGCGCTCTCAGGCGCCGAGGCTTATGTGGTTCGGCTGACCGACAACGCCTCGGGGGTCGAATTTCAGCAGACATTGGATTCCGATAGCGCTGCGACGTCGATTGTGATTTCCGACGGCACGCTTGAGGTTCCCTTGGTTAGTGGCGAGACGTACCGGATCGCCGTCATCGCCCTGGACTCCGACGGAGTGCCTGGTAGTGGCGGCGGACAGACCGTCGCGACGGTCGGGATCAGCCAATCGATTTTGCCGGAGGATGGACAATTCGCGGTGTACGCGATCCCCGGCGAAACGTACACCGGTCAAGTGGCGTTGGAGGCCGGCGACAGGGCCGAACTGATTGCGGGACCGGCCGGATCAGGCGTTGATGCCGGCAGCGGTTTGTTCAGCTGGGATGTACCGGTCGATGCATCCGGATTCACAGACGTATCGATCAAGATCACACCGGCGGAAGGCAGATCGCGATACGACGAATTTACACTGCTGGCCTCAGCGATTCCGATGGGAACCATCTCGGCTCAGGCGTTTGATGACGCCAACCGGGATGGATTGAAGGCCGTGCAAGAGATCGGAACCAATGGCGTCACCGTCGAACTGTTGGACGCGATCAGCGGCACCGTACTCCGGTCCGGCGCGAGTGCTGATGTTGACTTTGATCAGGATTCCTCGATCGATCCGGCAACCGAAGGCGGAATCGTGCGGTTCGAGAATCTCAATCCAGGCCGCTACGTCGTTCGCCGAACCGATATCCTGGGACAAGATCAGCCGGCAACGGTCAGGGATGCCATGTCCACCTTTGTTGTGCTTGGCGACCGGTCGGACGCATCCATTTCCGGGACAGTCTGGCTTGATCAAGACTTCGACGGCGCTGGCGATGTACCCCTGGCTGGTATCGTCGTCGGACTTGACGTCGACGGCAATGGCATGATCGACTTCGAGTCGACGACGTTCGAGGACGATCCGGCAACCGAGGCAGTCGACGAAACCGGAACGTACCACTTCGACGAACTGCTTGCGGGCGACTACGACGTGATGGTTGTTCTACCTGTCGATCTGGCTGCAGTCGGAGCGCCGACGCAATCGGTGACGCTTGATGCGGACGAGCAACTGCCAGCGGTCGACTTCACACTTGCATTTGATCCCTTCGGCGATGCACCCTCGCCCGCCTTATTCGAGACGGATCCATCGCGTTTCGTTTTCAGCCAGATCGATTTCGGCGAAATTCTGGCTGACGGACCGGGTGGCGAACTGGTGACAGTGAACCTCGAGCTACGAAACCTTGGTGGTGGGAACTTGGTTTTGGATACGGTCGAGGTCGCCGACGCGGGGGCCGGTTTCGCCGTGTCAGGTATCGGCGCGGGCACGACGATTCTACCGGATGGATTTCTCGATTCTTCCTCGGCCATTCCCTTGACGCTGACCTTCGATCCGCTGGTGAGCGGTGCATTGGCGACTACACTCTCGATCGCATCGAACGATCCGGATGGTCCGCTGGTGGTCGATCTTTTCGGCCACGCGATTGCAAATGGACCGGAACTGGCAATTGACACGCCGAATAACAACGCCGGTGGAGTCGCGGTCGGAGGCACGCAGACGCGTGCTGATTTCCTGAGGCTGACGAACATTGGCAGCCAGGACCTCACGATCAGCGAAATCAGCGGATCGCTGGGCTTTGCCGCGTCCGGTCTGCCGGTCGGTTTTCCAGTGCAGCCAATTGTTCTGGCACCGAGCGAATCGATCAACCTTGACTTGGACGTTGCGCCGAGCCAGTTCGGACTGCAGAGCGGTACGATGCAGATCCGTTCGGACGATGTCAATCATCCGGTGCAAACACAGTTTATCGTTGCCACCGGAATTGGCGGCAATGGTCCAGAGGCAACCGTCGGCGGCGACTTCGTTGCCGTGGCAACCCCCGCGATCCCTGGTTCGCCGGTACTGCGTGACATCACCGGCCCCAGCGGCGAGTACGAGTTTATCTTGGCTGCGATGGCGGGTTATGAAGTTGTCATGTTTGATCCCGACAGCGGACTCGTGGCCAAATCGACCGGCATCACCGGGGAAAGTGGTGCAACTTCGGATGTGAATACGCCCGCGTTCTTGGGCAGCACCGCGCCCGACAGTGACAACGATACGCTTCCGGATGACATCGAGTTTGCGATCGGCACTTCCATCACGAATCCCGATACGGATAACGATGGAATCAATGACTTCGCCGAGATCTCGCAGGGGTTGAACCCGCTCAGCGGCTTGCTGGTGGGGACCGGAATTATCGCCAGTCTGCCGCTGATGGGCGAAGCGAAAGACGTCGTCTTGGCAGGTTCGCAGGATGGAGGCCAGCTCGCATTCGTGCCCACCGGCGAGCATGGGCTGGCGATCGTCGATGTCACCGATGCGCTCAACCCGATCGTGCTTGGCCAATTGGATCTGCCGGGCGACGCGACCGACGTCGATGTGGACGTCGACTTCGGACTGGCCGCCGTCGCGTCTGGATCCAGCTTGCACTTTGTTGATGTCTCCGATCCGATGATTCCCACATTGGTCCGATCGATCAGTGCCGGTGCAACGCGACTGGAGGTCCTGGGCGGTGTCGCCTACATCATTGGCGGAAACGTGCTGGTAAGTGTTGACATGGTCACCGGCGAGATCCTGCAGTCGGTCACGGGTGGATCGTTTACCGACATCGCGCGCGTCGGCGAATTCCTGTTCACGATGGAAACGGAAAACAACCTGCGTGTTTATCAGCTGGAGGGATTGAACATCATCGAGCGCGGCTCACTGGCGTTGACCAACGGCGGCGGGCAGCTCTTCGTTGGCGGTGGTATCGCCTATGTCCCCGCGCTTGACCGAGAGCAAGGCGGCTTTTCGACAGTCGATGTTTCCGATCCGCTCAACCCGACGCTGATCAGCGATTCCGATGTCACCATGGGCGTTGCACCGCGCGTCGATGTGGTCCCCAATGGTTCGGGACTCGGCATTGCCTTGGGAAGTCTTGCCGTGTTTGCCTCTTCCGACGTGATTCCGGTCATCGATGTGGTCGATCTTTCCGACCCGAGCAATACCAACATCTTCGACGACACATTCCGAACCCGATTCTCACCCCCGGAAAGTCCTCTCAGCGGCGCGATCGGCGCTGGAATCGCCTTTGTTGCCGATGCCGCAAGTGGGCTGCAGGTGGTTAACTTCTTGCCGTTTGACGACCAACAGACACCCCCTACCGTATCAATCAGTCTTCCTGACTTGGACGTCGACGCGGTTGCGGCCGGCATCCAAGTCTTGGAAGGTACGACTCTGCCGGTGGTCGCTGATGTCTTCGACGATGTTCAAGTCCGAAATGTCGAACTGCTGGTCAACGGGCGGGTCATCTCCAGTGATATTTCTTTCCCCTTCGATCTGACCACCTTCGCGCCTGCGCTGACCAACGGAACCAGCACGCTGACGTTACAGGCTCGCGCGAGCGATACCGGCGGCAACATGGCGCTGTCGAATTTGATCATGTTGGAAGTGATCGAGGACACGGTGCCGCCGACGATTGACGCGATCAATATCACCGATGGCTCGACCGTCGATGCGGGAGTCGTTCCCATCGTTGTCGATTTCTCCGAAGCCATCGATCTCGATACGATCAACTCGACGAACTTCGCCCTCTCCGGCACCCTGCTCGGACCGCTCGAACCACTCGGGATCCTGATCAGTCCGGATCGAACCTCGGTACGGCTCACGTACCTGCTGGTGGACGGCGACATGTTCCAGTTCACGATCGATGCGGCGTCGGTCACCGATCGCGCTCAGAATCCGCTGGGTGCGGATCCGGTTGTCATTCACTTTACGATCGACGCGCCTCGTACGGATGCGAACCCGATTTTCCCTGAGATTTTAGTCAACAATATCGTTCCTGCAGATGTGACGGTGGGCGACTTCAATCGTGATGGTGTCCCCGATTTGGCCACCGCGAATCTGAATTCTCCGCTGGGGTTTTCTGTTTCGCTCGGTAACGGAAACGGGACGTTCGCGGATCCGGTCGATTTTGAAGCTGGAACCAATCCTCGCTCGGTCGTCTCCGGCGACTTTGATGATGATGGAAGTCTCGATTTACTGGTCGCCGGAGGAACCGCCGATCTGTCGTTGCTGCTTGGATTGGGGGATGGCTCCTTTGCTCCTCCGGCAGCGGTTCCGGTTGGGGCTGGATTCGTTTCCGATCTGACGATCGTCGACATCGACGGAAACGGCACGGACGACGCATTGTCGCTGACGACCACTTTCGGACTCACCGAGTTGATTGTTTTGCTCGGCAACGGTGATGGAACATTCGGCGAGGCTCAGAGATTCAGTCTTGGTGGAATCGGTCCGGCCGGCGATTTGACGATCGGAGAATTCGACGACAACGATGTTCTTGACGTGGCAGCTTCAGGAACGAGCGTCGGAGTGATTCTTGGCAACGGTGACGGGACATTCGGATCGCCTCAGTCGTTTGTCGGGATCGGCGGCGACATCTTTGCAGCCGATGTCAACTCCGACCATGAGCTGGATCTGATTAACGGGAGCTTCGGCAACAACATCACCATCTCGCTTGGCGTGGGAGATGGCACGTTTGCTGCACCAACGACGGTGGAGGTGCCCGGCGGACGATTGGTCGTCGAAGACTTCGATGGTGACGATGCGCCCGACATCGCCGCGCTCCACGAGAAATCGGATGATTTCTCCACAGAGGTGTCGGTCGTGCTCGGCAATGGTGACGGGACATTTGGAGTGGAGACGAAGTTTGACGTGGCTGCGTTTCCGACACGGCTGAAGGCCGCGGACATCAATCTGGACGGCAACGTTGACTTGCTGACCGCCCGTGACTCGGTCGATACAGGTCCACTTTCGATTCTATTCGGAGTTGGCGACGGCACGTTTCGGGCTCAGAAACGATTCTTGGCGGGCGCGGAAACGCCCGATGAGTTCACTGGTCCTGCCGCAGTCGTCTTGGGGGACGCAAATGGCGACCAAATCCCCGACGTGATCACCGCCAACTCTCGGTCGGATGACATTTCGTTGTTGATCGGAAACGGCGACGGCACGTTTGCGGACCAGGTGAATTTCCCGGCCGGCGATGCTCCCGATGCGGTTGTTGCCGGAGACTTCAACGGCGACAACAAGCTCGATGTCGTGACGGCGAATCAACTCAGTTCCGATGTCACGATTCTGTTAGGCGACGGACTTGGAGGCTTCGCACTACCGGCGTCGTTTGCCGTCGGCGGCGTTCCGAATACTTTGTCGGCAAATGACTTGAACAACGATGACGTTCCCGATCTGGTTGTCGGCTTGAATAGCAACACGATTGCCGTTTTGCTGAGCGTCGGCGACGGTACCTTCGCAACCGCAACGGCCTTCGATGCCGGGAGTACTCCGACGTCAAGCGCTTTCGCGTCCATCGTCGACATGAATAACGATGATGTTCCAGATATCGTTTCGGCGAATCGGCGATTGGGAAGCGCACCGATTACTCTACTGAACGGAAACGGCGATGGCACATTTGCCGCTGCGGTCACGATCGCGGAAATCGATGGCTTGTTCGCGGTCTCCGCCGCCGATGTCAACGCGGATGATCGCGTCGATTTGGTGGCACTCAGCAACGTCGGTGGGACCAATCGAATTGATATCCTGCTCGGCCAATCCGACGGCTCCTTTACTTCGGCAGGCACGGTCGAACTTAACCAGTTCACTGAATTCATCATGATCAATGATGTCAATGGCGATGACCATCCCGATATTTTGACCACCAACCGCGTTGGCCGGCTTGTCTCCGCTCTTCTGGGTGACGGCACCGGTGCGTTTGCGCGAGAGCTTCAGTTTGGTGCGGGTCAGGGTCCGCAAAGCTTGGCGGTGGGCGACGTGAATGACGATGGTGCCGTGGACATTATCACGGGCAATGTTGAAAGCGGCGACATCTCGGTACTGCTGAATCAGCGGCCACCCATGATCGGTGGCGAGAGCGAGTCTCGGGGTGATGCGTTGCTCGTTGTGTCGCTCAACCGAGTCGACGAGGGCGGCGAGGAAGAATTGCCCGCGCTGGATGCCCAGCTAATCGATACGTTGTTGAGCGAGAATACCTCGTGGCTCGACTAGCCACTGCATGAGAACATCGCGTTGATTCGCGCATTTGTTTGTGGAGTCGGCGCGGGCTCATCGCCGCGTGCGGACCCAGGCGATGAACTTGCCGAATTCTTCGTGCGCCAACAGCGCCTCGACGGTGTGGTAGTGCCGGCCGAGGTCCTTTTCGCTGGGGATCAACTTGTGAATCGATGAATGACAATCACGGCAGACCGGGATCGTCTGTTGCATCTGCTCGCGCGTGAAGCGCTTGCGAAACCACTTGTTGCTGTGGCACGTGCGGGGTATCAGATGGTGTTCCGTGGTGCCCCGCCGCGTGATCCGGCCACAAAGTCGACAACGCTGCAATTCCGCCATGATCGAGGTCTCATTCTGCGACGCGTGCTTGTTCGTCGTGACCGCATTCATGCGGTTCGGTTTTCCGCGATTTTAGTGGCCGATCACCATGAGTGGGTGGCTGGTGGTCGAGCGTCAGCGAGCCCCCAGGTGCGAGCCGATAGGATTCCGGGGGCTCGCTGACGCTCGACCGCCGGCCACCCCGTCGCATTCATGCGGTTGTATCCAGGCCAAACCCGATGAATCGGGTCGCGACGAACAAGACCCGACGAATCGGGTGACTGCGAGCTAAACCTAGGAAATCATTTCGACAGCAGGTCGAGTGCTGCGGCCGTCATGGTCATGACACCGGTTCGCAGGGCTGGTTCGACGTCAGGATAAAATTGGCTGCTGTGCAGCGATGGGGGTGGCACGCCAAGCTCCCTGAATCGATCGAGTCGTGATTGGCTGACGGCTCCCAGTCGGTACATCAGGATCGGCACGCCCGCTCGACCGTATTGGCTGAAATCCTCACCTCCCATCGATGGTTCATCATCGACAACGTTGTCTTTGCCAATGGTCTCGATAAAGACCGCCTTGAGCCGCTCGGTCAGTTCGGCGTCATTTTTCAGCGATGGCGTCCCTTCACTGACCGAGATTTCCGGTTCCGGTGCATTGAATCCGAGAGCGACTGCTTTCGCCTTGCGGCGGATCGCCGACAGAACTTGTGAGCGGACCTCCTCGCTGTAGCTTCGCACCGTGATCTGCAGATGGCATTCGTTACCGATAATGTTGTGTTTGGTTCCGCCGTGAATCGATCCGACGGTGACCACAGCGGGCTCAATCGGTTTGACTTCGCGGCTGACGATCGTCTGCAGGGCGAGCACGAGCTGAGCCGCCTGGACGATCGGGTCAATCGCGGTATGAGGCTGTGAACCGTGGCCCCCGCGTCCCTTCACAAGGATGTCAACGCTATCGACATTGGCGAGCGCGTAGCCGGGAAGTACACCGACACTCCCCGCGCGTTTGTCGCCGCTGACGTGCAGAGCCACCGCGTAGTCTGGTTGGGGAAACCGCCTGAACAAACCGTCCTCGAGCATCGCTTTGGCGCCTTGCCCACGTTCCTCGGCGGGTTGGGCGATCACCATCAACGTCCCCGACCAATGGTCTTGATGCTCGGCCATGTAGTGTGCCGTTGCCACCAAATTGGTCATGTGCAAATCATGACCGCAGGCATGCATGACGCCCGTGGCCGCACCGCTGGGAAGCTGGATCTGCTTGGTCGATGCGAACGGAAGCTGAGTCTGTTCGGTGACTGGCAACGCATCCAAATCGCAACGCAGCATCAAGGTCGGCCCCTCACCGTTTTTCAGCAGCCCCACGACACCGTGCCCACCGACGCCAGTGGTGACTTCGTAACCGTCGTCACGCCAGAGCTGGGCGATTAGGGCAGCGGTTTCTTCTTCCTCAAACGAGACTTCGGGATTCTGGTGCAACAGCACGTAGGTCGCCACCAATGAAGGCAGCTGTTGGTCGATCCAGGTGGCGGTTGCCGACGGTTGGTCGGCAAGCGAGCTGGACCCGCCGGCAACCAGCAGGATCGTGGCGATTGGCAAGAGTCGGTTCACGATACGGCCTGAGGAACAAGGAAATGAATTGCTAGGCTTTGTTGAACGGCAAGACCGCTCACATTTCGTTCAACGGCAAGCCGCAGGCGACTGCGTCCGCCCTTAGTAGTCGCCTGCGGCTTGCCGTTAAACGATTTCGCTGGAACGACACCGAAATACGAACGGTATTTCGTTTAACGGCAAGCCGCAGGCGACTGTGTTTGCACCAACGCAAACGCCTTCGACAGCGATCATACATCAGTCGCTTGGCGAAACGATGCGGTATTTGGCAGCCAATGATAACGCCAAGGGAACGGACGCTATCGCGTGGCAGCTGATAAGACCAGAATAATTCCTTGAAATCAATTTCTCTTGCAATCCGAACTGCCCGGAAGCTCGTCTGTCTGTTGTTCCGCGGCGGTTCCACGGCCTGAAAGCGACGAAGGTGATGCGATGAACGATTTCTCGAAGATAGTAGTCTGCGTTTCGCTGTTGATGTGTACAGGCTGTGGCCGGGTGGCACCCCATGCAGCGCTGGACGCGGAGGTTGAGTCGGAGATTCAAAGATCCAGTAACTTCCTTTCTTCCTCTTTGCTCGATGCCTCCGTCGGCGGCATCGAAGCGGAGGACGCGGACGCAGGGGTCGGGCCAGGAGAGGGGGGTGAAAAGTACGACCGCATCGTCGACAACCCATTTCTACGCGTGTCTGAGCAACCGCTGAGCACTTTTTCGATCGACGTTGACACTGCGTCCTACAGCAAAGTCCGCCAGTATCTGACGGAGTACAACCAACTGCCGCGGCCCGATGCGGTCCGTATCGAAGAACTGCTGAACTACTTTCCATACGAGTACGAATCGCCCACGACTGACCAGAGCGAACCGTTTGCGACCCACGTGGCTGTTAGCCAGTGTCCCTGGAATGACGAGCATCGGTTGGTCCGATTGGCCTTGAAGGGTCGCGACATCCAGCGCGATGTGCGACCGAGCAGTAATCTGGTCTTGTTGATCGACTCATCCGGTTCCATGAAAAGACCCAACAAGTTGCCGCTACTGAAGCGTGGCATGCAGTTGTTGCTGAAGCAATTGAACGAGACAGACCGCATCGCCATCGTGGCCTACGCCGGTTCGGCCGGTATCGTGCTCGATAGCACGCCCGCCACCGAGTCCAACACGATCATCCGCGCGCTCGGCAGCCTGGAAGCCCGCGGCAGCACCAACGGTGGCCAAGGATTGCAGTTGGCTTACCAGATTGCGCGAGATAATTTCATCGAGGGCGGCACGAACCGAGTCATGCTGTGCACCGATGGCGACTTCAACGTTGGCGTTACTGGAACCGACCAAATGGTTTCGATGATCGAGCAGGAATCGAAAGGCGGCATCGATCTGACCGTGCTCGGATTCGGCATGGGGAATCTGAACGACGCGATGCTGGAACAAATCAGCGGCAAGGGCAATGGTAACTACGCCTTCATCGACACCTACAACGAGGCCAAGAAGGTCTTGGTCGAGCAACTTGCCGGAACGTTGGTGACGATCGCCAAGGATGTCAAAATCCAGGTTGAATTCAACCCCGCGATGGTCGCCGGCTATCGGTTGATCGGATACGAGAATCGAGTGTTGGCCGACCAGGACTTCAATGATGACAAAAAGGATGCCGGCGAGATCGGCGCGGGCCACACCGTGACTGCGTTGTATGAAGTTGTTCCCGTGGGAGCTTCGACCGCAGCGACGTTACCAAAGACTGACCCACTGAAGTATCAAGAGGCAGCGAAAGCGTCGGCTGCATCGGAAAGCGGCGAGCTGTTGACGTTCAAGCTGCGATACAAACTGCCCGAGGCGGAAGAGAGCCAACTACAGGAGCACGTGGTTTTCGACAGCGGTGCGAAGTTTGAACAATCCGACGCAGATTTCCAGTTCGCCGCTGCCGTGGCAGGTTTTGGCATGTTGCTCCGCAAGAGTGAATACATTGGAGATTGGGACTACGAGACCGTCATGCAGGTTGCTCAATCGTCGCTCGGCACTGACAAGCACGGTTTCCGCGAAGAATTCATCGAGCTGGTATCGATCGCCAGGATGCTAGATACGCCGTAAGGAAGCAATCTGGGCACTGCTCGTTTAATGGCAGTACCGTTCGTAATCCAGCATCGATCCAACGCAATACCGTTCGTATTTCGATGTCGTTCCAGCGAGATCGTTTAACGGCAAGCCGCAGGCGACTGCGTTTCCGTGAGTAAAGTCGCCTGCGGCTTGCCGTTAAACGAAATGTGAACGGTGTTGCCGTTAAACGAGTCCCGCGCGAACCCGATGAATCGGGTGACTACGAACGGCAAACGGCTTACTTCCGAGCCGCTTCCCAGCCGACCGGTTGTGTCCAAGCTTGCTGTTTCTGATTCTCGAATGACGGATCGCTGTGTTGCTCGCTGCTGGTGATGATCGCGCGAACGTAGAGCTCGCTGCCAGTCATCGTGTACTCTGGCGACAAGCCCTCGACCTTCGCCATTCGTATTCCAACTCGCTCCTGATCCGCCGCGTCTTCAGCGAGCGTTGCCAAAAATTCTGTTTGGTAGGTTTCGTCGCTGTTGGGCTCGATTTCGATCGACAGTGTTCGCGTCTCGTCGTCAAACCGTATGTCTCGTAGCGTGACGCCGCTGGAAGCATAAAAATCACCACGTTTCATCGCGCGGATCAAATGCTCGGGCGTCAAGAACTGGCTGCGTACCATCACCCACCCGCGTCCGGGCCGCGATCCTGGTTTGCCGTGATATTCGTGGCTGTCGTCCGTGGCGATTCCCATCAATGGCGGAACGTCGAGCGTTGTCCGCCGAATCGCATTGGCGATGTCCCAGATCTGTTCGACGCTGGGGTGTTTCTCATCGCCTAGTTGATTGACGCCAGGGTGGCCGTTGTAGACTTCGTAGAACTGCTCCGAGACAACCGCCGCTAGATCTTCGGCCGTGATCGCGTAGCCAAAATTCGGGTGATTTAGATGCGGCAGCACCTGTTGGCCATGCGTCTTTTCGTGCTCAAGGATGGCACGAAGATTGTTTTGCATGGCTTCGCGAACGGTTGCTCCACCGGCAGGCGGAATGACTTCCGCGATGTTGGTCGCGTTGATGTGAACAGGCTTGCCCTCACTGCGATCACTGATTTCTTCGGCCTGGATCAAGATGAACTTGCCACGTTCTTCCAGCAGGCAGCGGAACTCGTTGAGTGGTTTGAGCCGCACTTCATAGTTTTCGCTTGCCGGATCCCCACGGGTTTCGACCCAAGCGTCACCGAAACGATCACGATACCGTTGCAGAATCCCCTCGTCGCTACGTTGCACGACGGTCTTCATGGGCATCCACTTGATTCCCTGGCTAAGCACGTTGTGGTCGGTCAAGGCCAGGAAGTTGTAGCCGCGCTGGCGATACCAATCCCCGATCATCTCTGGAAACTGATCCCCGTCACTCCAGAGCGAATGTGTGTGCAGATTTCCTTTCCACCAACGCGCCGGCGACTGGTAGGATTGCGGCTCCTCTGCGTACGCGGGAACAAGCAGAGACAGCAGCAGTAGAGTGAGAAGCAGACGATTCATGGGTGCTCGTTTGGAGGGGGCGAATTGGGGCGAGATCTAAGTGCAAAATTCCCTCACGATCGTAGACCAAGTCGGCGACCTTGTGTGTGGGAAGAAATTGAAAAAGTTAAAATGAGAATTGAAAAATGCAAAATGAGTTTAGGAAATCGTCTTAGCGCAATTTCCGAATTTCTTTGCACTAGCATTTTTCAATTTAACTTCTTCGATTCGCCCCTTCGACGCCCACAATTCCGCTACGGCGAAAACCTCTCCGAGCTTTGGCAAATTTGCATTTTTCAATTCTCATTTTAACTTTTTCAATTTCCCCGCTCTCCTTCCCCGCCTCCTTCCGTTCTCCCCGCTCTTCTTCCCGCATCTAAGCCGCGACCGCCTGCATCATCAGCGCACACAGATAGGCGCCGTACGTGCCCAACGCGTATCCAACCACTGCCAGCAGCACGCCGACCGGCGCCAGCGACGGATGGAAGGCCGCCGCGACGACCGGTGCGCTGGCCGCGCCGCCGATATTGGCTTTACTGCCCACGGCCAAAAAGAAATAGGGCGCCCGAATGACCTTCCCCACGATCGCCAGCAAGATCACGTGGAACAACATCCAAATACCACCAACGAGAAATAAACCCGGATGTTCAAATACTGCCAGAATGTCCATTTGCAACCCAATGGTGGTCACCAGGATAAAGATGCAAATCGTTCCCAGCTTGGAAGCTCCAACTCCCTCCATTTCGCGAGCTCTGGTGAACGACAAGATCACACCGCCGGTTGTTGCCAACACGATCAGCCAAAAAAATTGTGAGTTGAGACTGAACTTGTTCAATTCTGGATAATTCGTTTCGATCCAAGGGGCCAGGATATCGGCGGCGAAATGACACAATGCTGTGACGCCGAATCCCAATCCCAGCACAATGAAATTATCGACCGTGCTGGGGATCCTGGCGATCTTGTTTGGAATACTGCTCCATCTTGGACTGCAGTGTTTTTACGCTGGACGCATCCGCGCCGAACTTGCGGTCAATCCAATCGGCTTTGCCGATTCCCAGCAGCAGAAAAGCCATCCAGACTTCGGCGACGAAGATGTCGACGGCAAGCATCACGCTGAACAGTTCATTGCTGGGCTCGAACACCTCCTTCATGGCGACCTGGTTCGCACCACCGCCGATCCAGCTTCCGGCGACGGTCGACAGTCCTCGCCAAACCGCTTCAGCACCGCTGCCCCCAACCAACTCTGGATTGAACGTCCCAACGATGATGATCGCGACTGGGCCGCCCAAGATGACCCCCACCGTGCCCGTGAAAAACATGGCGAGTGCCTTCGGCCCAAGCTTCAACACTTCACGCAAATCGATGCTGATGGTCAACAAGACCAGACTTGCCGGCAACAAATATCGCTTGGCCACAAACGGCAGGCTGGACGCCGCAGGATCGACGATGCCGAATAACGTCAGCAGCGAAGGCAGGAAGTAGCAGAGCAGCAGCAGCGGAAAGATCTTGTAGAAAGTGACGAAGAATTGAACCTGCAAACTGTTGGTCCAAAACACCAAGGCCAGGATCGTCATCAAGATGCCAAAAATCACCGCATCATTGGTGATCAGTGGAGGAGGCTTCTCCGCAGGCTCTTCCTTGGGTACGTCGATGGTTGCGGCGACGGCTTCAACCGCGTCCGATTGTTCAGCGGCCGACAATGCGGTTTGAGCTGTTGCCGGTGCATGTGCCAGCGACAGCACCAAGAAGAAAAGAAAGCCACTCAATCTACGACCCATCGTGATGCATGCTCCGATCGACTTGTTCGTAGTGGCCGCATTCATGCGGTCGATACCGCGCGAGCCCGATGAATCGGGTGACTACGAACACAGATGTGCCACCGAGCGTTGAACCCGACGCCAGAGCAGCGTAAACGAATGACTGCGTCGAGACGACTGCACGCCCGTGAGATTATGCAGGGCAGGGTAGGGTAGGGTAGGGTAGGGTAGGGTAGGGTAGGGCAGGGCAGGCCAGCGTCGCGCGTATCGTTAACTGGCGACTTCGACACAATTCGAAACTTGGCTCAGCACGCCGGCTCGGCGAACGGCGGGTACCAGTTCGGCTTTCAGATCAACCGACGGAACCTCGCCTCGCAGCACGATCGTGGCATTCTCGATTGAGACTTGCAGCGCCGCAGCGTACTGCCGAAGTTGCTCGTGGACGCCGAACATGGCCTGGATGTTGTTGATTATCCGTCGGTTTTGAAATTCGTGTTCTTGCTTGGTCATGGCTCGTCTCCGAACGCGTAGTTCATGTCCTCTGGAATCAAAAGCGTAAGAAACAGCGAGTGCGGTGTGGGAAACGCAGAAATTTCTTGTGAAACATCTCACAAGCTGTCTCGCAAGTATCGCTGCAATGATTGATCTACACCGTGGCTAGAGTCCATCAAGAAAGAAGCATCCATGTCAAGCGAGAAAACTGAAAAGATCATTGCGTGATGTCGGGATGAATCGATCGCTCAAGGTGTAGGCCGCTATTCGATCTGCTCTAAGCGAGCGTTGGTCGAAGCTCGCCAGGCCTGCCGGAAATCGGCGATCGCTTTGCCGACATCAATCGCTGCGGCTGCTTGCACTTCCGCGAGATCAACCGAGGCGGCTTGCAGGAGCGATGCGACTTGATGCACGACGCTGGGATCGAAATGCTCTAAGCGGCGTGCCAATTCGCTGACATCTGTGCCACTGGCATCGCCGTCACTTTCGAGCAAAAGTTGCTTGGCGTAGCCCAGCGGTGACGTGTAGTCGCCGTCCCCATCGGCGTCTATTCGGATCGGGCCTGTCGAGCTGAACAGATAAGGCGAAAAGTCCGGTGAGTCGGGCTGGTATGGCTTTGCCGTCGCCCAATACGGTTGGTCGATTCCCGGGCCTCGGGCCACAGCGGACAGCCAGACGTCGTGCTTCCATTCGGCTCGGGGAACTCGCCAGCTCACGCTTTTCTTCAGAGAGGAGTCTTCCGAGGAGGAGTCTTGGAATGATGTTGCTTCGATTTGTTCGGCAAACAGCAGCCGACCACACATGTAAAGCTCGACTGAATCCGCCTGAGTCCATCGCGGTCCATGCACTTCGACGGTGACCACGAGCTCGTCGTCGGGACCAGCCAGCGTGATCAAGTCACCCGGTCCGTGCGTGTGATTGACAGTCAATCGCGTGAACAGCCCGTAGCTGACGACGACTCGGCCGCCCAGGAACGCATCGACCGCTGCGGACACGTCAACCTTGCTGACGTCCGAATCGTCGCATTGGATGTACGTTCTGCCTTGGCCGACGATGTACCGGGATACATCATGCGAATCGCTGCTGCCCACTGGCGTGACCTCCAGTCCACGATTGATCAATCCACACCAATCCGCAAAGAGTTCCATCGAATCGGTCTGTACGGCTCCCGAGTTGATCACCTCCATCGCATTGAACCGCATGGGCCGACCATCCAGATTCTCGCCGGTCAGACTGATGTGATGTCTTGGCGAGAAAGGACGAAAACCACCATGAATGTCACGCGCGTGATTGAGAATTGCCACGCGAACTCCGGGCGTCGAGAAAATGTCGTCCAGTAAAGGCCCCCAATCCTGCTGGGTGTGATCTGGCGTTTCGCTGCCGGCTTGGACGGGAAAGATGTTGAAGTGTCCCTTCTTTGTCGTCACTTCATTTCCGATCGCCGATGTGAATCGCGACTGGACACCGATCAACTCCGAGATCGGGCGGTAGTCGATCTGTTTGTTGTGGTCGGTGGCAATGGGCAATTCAATGCCTTCGCCGGCCAACGTGACCATTCGCTCTTCCATGCTGCAATCGCCATGTCCCGAGTGCGTGACGGTGTGCACGTGCGTGTCGCAGGCGATCCATCCTGGCGTATCGACTTCGCGTTGGAGTTTCAGTGTTCGCTTTGCGTGTTCGCCTGTTGCGACATTCACACGCGTCGAACCGAGGGAATACTCGAATCCACGGGTGCCGAAGATCTGATAAGCACCGGGGGCGACGCCGAATCTTGCGTTGCCGGTCGAGGTGTAAACGACGCCTTCGCGAACAGCCAAGCCGTCGCCCGAGTCGGCGCCGACTGGAACCAGAGCCCCGTGCTGGTCAACGATCGTGATCCGCCCGGGAATCGGCGAATCAGATTCGTCAGTCAATACGACTTCGATCGTACACATGCTGCGAAGCGAATCCGCATCCATCGATCGCAGTTCAATCTGGCCGACGCGAACGTCGTCGGAATCGCCGCCACTGCAGCGAATCTCCAGGCGGTTTTCCCCATCGACGATCCCGCCAACTGGTACGTCAAAGTCGCTGCGCAAATCGCTCTCGTCACGCACCAGCCGACCGAGTGATTTGTCGTTCAGACGTAATTCCCAGCCCTGTTTGACATCCTGTTGCCGCAATGACAAAGTCCACGGAGTCGTGTTGGCTGCGGATTCGAAGCGTCGCTCGAGGCTGGACGCTGGCGGCTGCTGGGGAAACGATGTCCATTCGCGCGGCGGGGCGTTTCGCAGGTGAACCATGGAGTCCTCGATCACGACGACGTCCGGCTGGTCGGCGCTGGCGAGCGTTGAGAAAGCGAAGGCAACGACCGCGACCCGGCAGACGTCTCGATGAGTTGACACAACAAGGCTCCGTCGAAAATACGGTGTTCGAGAATTGGATCTTCCGACAAACAACATAATCAAAACCAGGCGACACACGTGGGCTGCAGCGCGACGTTACAATTCTCACTGGCTGGACAGAGCCATTTCTGGTTCGTAGTGACCCGATCTCATCGGGTGTTTTTGCGGGACAACCGCATGAATGCGGTCACTACGAACAACAGCCAGTCCGGGTGGTGCAGATCAACGCACAAGGAGATCGTATCGCTTTTATGTCCCCGCCCTCCCCTCGCTGTCGCTCGACCCTCCCAGGTGGGAGGGTGAATATCAACTTGTGCAACCAAATAACGTAGAAGAAGAGTTGCGATTTCCCAGCTGCGAGGGTGATTGCATGTTCGTAATCCAATCATATCCCGTGAAGGGTTGCTATCGTTGAACGAACAAGTCGAGACTTCTATGTTGCCCGAGTATCAGAGTTTGGATCCGAACCAGCTGAAGCTGGATCGGCTGATGGGAGGTGTTTTTGCCGGGATCGTGTCGCTGATTGCGGTGATCGGATTGGCAGTTGGCGCGATGGTCTCTGATTCGCTCGGCTTCGGATTCGCACTCGCGATTGTCCTGGCAGTGTTTGCCATTGTCTTACTTGTGTGGTCTGGATTGATTTATCCAGGGCTGGCGTATCGGCACGCTAGCTGGCGATTGAGCGAATATGGACTCGATATTCGTCGAGGCGTTTGGTGGCGGCATCGAATCGTCGTGCCCCAATCTCGCATCCAACACAGTGATATCGAGCAAGGTCCGCTGCAGCGAGGATTCGGGATCGCGACGTTGGTCATTCATACTGCCGGAACCAAGAACTCGTCGGTCAAACTCGAAGGCCTCGCGGCGAAGACTGCGGAAACTCTGCGTGACACCCTTGTGTCAGAATTGTCATCGCGCCCCGCCTCAAGCGGAGCGCCCATCCATGAGAGCGGCGACGATGCATCTTGAGCGACCGCATGGCGACAGTGTGAGAGCGGCGTCTTTCAGCGATCGTCCGCGGCGTTTGCACCCCACATCGCTACTGTTTTTGGTTCTCGCTTCTGCGCGGCAATCATTGGTTCCAGCGGTTGTCGCCGGATACAGCGCGGTCAAAGGCAGTTGGATCGGGATGGTGATCGCTTGCGGGATCGTCGGCCTGGTTGCGCTCGTCGCAATCATTCGTTACCTGACGTTTCGATACCGAATCGCCGCTGGCGAACTGGTTGTGACCGAGGGATTCATTTCGCGGAAAGTCCGCACGGTCCCGATCGACCGCATTCAAAACGTTGATTTGCTGCAGAATGTTCTTCATCGGCTGCTGCGTGTGGCCGAAGTCCGCGTTGAGACCGCCAGCGGCACAGAGCCCGAAGCGATACTTCGCGTGTTGTCGATGACCGATGTGGCAAAGCTGCGGAGCGAGATCTTCGAAAAACGTCACACCGACGTTGCTTTACCCGGCGATTCGTTGGCATCGTCAAGTGCGATGCGGCCATCGGAAACGCTGCTGCAGATTCCCACCGCGTGGCTGATCAAGGCAGGATTGGCCAGCAACAAAGGGATGATTCTGGTCGGTGTGCTGATGGGAATTTTCTTCCAACAAGACTGGCAGACGCGGGTCGACTTCGACCAGATCGCTGACAACCTGCCCGATGATGCGCCGCTGCTGACCGCATGGACGTTGATTCCTCTAGGCATTGTTGCTGCGCTCGTTCTGATCCGGATTCTTGGTGTCGGTTGGTACCTGTTGCGCTTTCATGGGTACCGGCTGGAGCAAGTCGGAGAAGATTTTCATCTTTCCTGCGGTTTGTTCACGAGGGTTTCGGCGACTGTGCCGCGCCGAAGAATCCAGTTCATCAGCATTCACCGCACCCCCTTGCTGCGTTTGATGAAGATGGCATCGATTCGGATCGAGACAGCTGGCGGGGCGGGGAAGGAAAACGAAGATGCGGCCGCAACGGTGACGCGGCGCTGGTTCGTTCCGATCATTCCCGAGACCTTGGTACCCCGCCTGATCAGTCAGTTGCGAGTCGGATTCGAGTTCGACGAGACGGCCGTGCCGTGGCAACAGGTTTCACCGCGAGCGGGTCGGCGATTGATCAAGCTTTGTATTGTCGGCGCGGTTCTGGCGACGATCGTTGGGCTGTCGATCACTCGGCCCTGGGGTTGGCTGCTTGGTGTCGCCGGCTTGCCATTGATGGTTCTTTGGTCACGAGGACATTTGAGGATTCTTGGCTACGCGCGTGTCGGTGACGGATTCGCGTTTCGCAGCGGCGTGTGGACACGAAAGACCAGTGTCACGTTTTTCGACCGGATTCAAACGCTGGACCTCAAAGAATCGTTGTTTGATCGTCGCTGGGGAATGGCGACCCTATCCATCGACACGGCGGCAGCAGGCCCGGCAGATCACGACATTCAAATCAGGATGCTGGAGGCCGGGCAGGCCAAAGCCGAGTTCGAGTTGCTCGCGAAGCAAAGTGCGCATGCGGAGATGGCCTGGAATTAGGCCTGGCGAGAAAGAATGTGCCAAGTGGTTCGTTGTTCCGGTGATTTGGTTGCAGATTGAGAGTTGCATTCACTGGGTGGCCGGCGGTCGAGCGTCAGCGAGCCCCCGGAAGTCCATTTGCTCGCGTCTGGGGGCTCGCTGACGCTCGACCACCAGCCACCCAATCATTGAGGTTCTGCCAATAGATTTCAGTAAGAGTCACATGTTCATGTCACCTCTCCCGGCTTTGGTGATTTGGTTGCAGATTGAGAGTTGCATTCACTGGGTGGCCGGCGGTCGAGCGTCAGCGAGCCCCCGGAAGTCCATTTGCTCGCGTCTGGGGGCTCGCTGACGCTCGACCACCAGCCACCCAATCATTGAGGTTCTGCCAATAGATTTCAGTAAGAGTCACATGTTCATGTCACCTCTCCCGGCTTTGGTGATTTGGTTGCAGATTGAGAGTTGCATTCACTGGGTGGCCGGCGGTCGAGCGTCAGCGAGCCCCCGGAAGTCCATTTGCTCGCGTCTGGGGGCTCGCTGACGCTCGACCACCAGCCACCCAATCATTGAGGTTCTGCCAATAGATTTCAGTAAGAGTCACATGTTCATGTCACCTCTCCCGGCCTTGCGGGAGACGTGACGTGCCAGGCCGACGAATTAGCTTACTCGAGCAATTTTGCCATCAGAAATTCATTGGCGCTGGCAAACGTTTCCGGCTTCGACGTTCCTGGGATTAGCAGATAGCACTCTTGTCCGACGCTGTCTGCTTTCTCTTTCATCTTCACTCCGTAAACCGGATGATGAATGCCGTGTCCGGCGTTTTTCGATGGCAGGGACATATCGCCCCCATAGGACATGAACAGCGGCGGATCGTCTTTGCTGACGTGATTGTAGGGCGAGAATTCCTGGTACAGCTCGCGGTGCTGCTGGTAGTTCTCCAGCGCCCCTTCAATCGTCTCCTCGCCGACCGCCATGTTGATCATCCGATGTTTCAACACGTTTTCTCCCAGCCACGGCTCAATCACTTTGGGGTCGATCGACGTTTGTCCTCCGGCGACCGCGGCCGCCGTCACACGCGTGGACTCTCTGGCGACCGGATCCTCCGAGTCCGGATCGGCCAAATCATCGTGGCACAGAATCCACATCGACGTGCACGCCCCGGCACTACCGCCTGTCAACGCGATGCGATCCTTGCGGATGTTCCAGTCGTCCGCCTTGCTGCGAATGAACTGAATCGCGCGGGCCGCATCATGAACTGGTGCCGGCAACGAAGCTTCGCCAGTCAGGCGATAGTTAATCGCGGCGTAAGAAATGCCTTTGTCAAGAAACGGTTTGATGTCCTTGTCGCTTCGTGCCTTGTCGCCGCCGATCCATCCGCCACCATGAATGTAGACCAACAGCGGCCGCGGTCCTTCACCTTCGGCCTGCCAGAAATCGATCACCATCATCTTGTGATCGCCATAAGAGACCGCGGCATGCGTTGGCTTGATTGTCAGCGCTGGTGGTTTCGCTTTCTCCTGCGCAGTCGCCGTCGAGATTACGGTGACAATCAAAAGGGAAGTTGCACAAATCATGGTTTTCATGGCAATCGACTCGGCAGCGGCGGTGAAGTTCATCTCCCAATGGAGGCTCCATTGTAACCAGTTCTTGTTGGCATATTCGTCTTGGGTCCGTGTCGAGCACCGTCGATCTTGCTAAAACATTCGTCAGCCCGACAGCCATCGAAATGTGATATGCCCGACAAACCAAAGATCTTTCTGACACGCGAGTTGCCCCCTGAAACCATGGCGATGCTGCACGAGCATTCAGTGCTGACCATGAACAGTGAGGATCGCTATCTGGAGAAAGGCGAAATCATCGCCGGAATTCAGGGTGTCGACGGGCTGTTGTGCCTGCTGACCGATACGATCGACGACGAGATTCTGGCAGCTAATTCAAACTTGAAGGTCGTGGCGAACTTTGCGGTCGGCTTCAACAATGTCGATGTTGCGGCCGCGACGCGACGCAAAATTCCTGTCACGAATACGCCGGGCGTGTTGACCGATACGACTGCCGATATGACGTGGGCGTTGTTGATGGCGGCCGCACGTCGCGTCGCCGAGGGGGATCGTTTCGTTCGCACGCGGGCATGGCAAGGCTGGGGCCCGCTGCAGTTTCTCGGCGCTGACGTGACCGGTGCCACCTTGGGACTGATTGGGCTCGGGCGGATTGGTCGGGCGATGGTGCCACGCGCGAAAGGATTCGATATGAACGTCATTTACTGGAATCGAACTCGGTTGTGTGCCGAGGAAGAAGCGTTGCTCGGGGTGACCTACGCGGAGATGGATGACGTGCTGCGGCAAAGCGACTTTGTTTCGGTACACGTTGCCCTGAATGATCAAACCCAACACCTGATCGGGCCGCCGCAGCTCGCGCTGATGAAATCGACCGCCTGCATCGTGAACACGGCGCGAGGCCCAGTCGATTGATGAAAAAGCCTTGGTCAAAGCCTTACAGGACGGCACGATTGCTACCGCCGGCTTGGATGTTTACGAAAACGAACCGTTGCTCGAGCCGGAACTGTACGATCTGCCCAATGCGATCGTCGCCCCGCATCTCGGCAGCGGCACGATCGGAACACGTACCAAGATGGGCAACATGGCGGTCGAGAATTGCCTGGCTGCATGCCGAGGTGAGCGTCCACCGAATCTCGTGAATCCGGAGATCTTCGATGCTTGAGTCCATCGCGCCGCTGCTCTCGCTGTCGCCGATCATTGTCGTTGCGATCTTCCTGGTCGGATTGCGATGGCCCGCGGCCAAGGCGATGCCACTTGCCTACGTGACTGCAGCATTGGTCGCATTGTTCTATTGGAAGTTGAGCGTCGCGCAGGTTGCCGCGGCGACGTTTGAATGGATTGGTGGTCACGTTCACGCTGCTGTACATCATTTTTGGCGCGATTCTGCTGCTCAACACGCTGACCGAGAGTGGCGGACTGTCGGTGATCCGTCGCGGGTTTACCGACATCACGCCGGATCGACGCGTGCAAGTCATCATCATTGCCTGGTTGTTCGGGTCGTTCATCGAAGGCTCGGCCGGATTCGGAACTCCGGCCGCCGTTTGCGTGCCGCTGCTGGTTGGACTCGGTTTCCCAGCCAAGAGTGCGGTGATTTCCGGGATGTTGATCCAGTGCACACCGGTTTCGTTCGGCGCCGTCGGCACGCCAATTCTGGTCGGTGTCAAGAAAGGACTCGACGGGAGCGCGAACGTCGTCGAGTACGCTTCGAGTCTTGGCATGAGTGATTGGGAGGAACTGCTGCCGATCATCGGCGCGAAAGTCGCCATGTTGCATGCGATCGCTGGCACAATGATCCCGTTGCTGGTCGTTTGCATCATGACCCGGTTCTTTGGCCGCAACCGCGACTTTCGCGAGGGCTTGCAGATCTGGAAGTTCGCGTTGTTCGCTTCGCTGTCGATGACGATTCCCTACGTGATGATTGCCTACTTGTTGGGCCCTGAGTTCCCGTCGCTGCTGGGATCGCTGGTCGGATTGGCGATCGTGGTTCCGGCGGCACGTCGTGGGTTTCTGTTGCCGCGTGGGGAGCCTTGGGATTTTGGGGAACATTCGCAGTGGGATCGATCATGGAACGGATTGATCGAAATCAAGCTTGAAGAGCCAAAGAAGAAGCTGCAGTTGTGGAAAGCGTGGCTGCCCTACTTGTTGATTGCCGTGCTGCTGGTGATCTCGCGATTGCCGGTGCTTGGTGTCGGGAGATTTGCTCAAGTCGATCTCGATCCCCAGCGATCCGGCCACCACGGCGAACATGTTTGGAACCAACGTCAATATCTCGCCGGTTCAACCGCTGTATCTTCCCGGCAGCATTTTCATTGTCGTCTGCCTGTTCACCGCGGTGCTGCATGGCATGAATGGCGCGGCGATCGGCCGGGCGGTGCAGACGATCGACACGAATGATCATGTCGGCATCGGTCGCGTTGTTGTTCGCGGTTCCGATGGTGCAGGTCTTCATCAATTCCAAGGGCGGAGCGGCAGGACTCGAGTCGATGCCCAGCGTGTTGGCCGAGGGCGTGGCATCGGTCGCCGGGAGTGCCTGGCCAGCGTTCGCGTCGCTGATTGGTGGAATCGGTGCTTTGTCGCTGGATCCAACACGATCAGCAACATGATGTTCAGCTATTTCAGTTCGGCGTCGCGGAAAAAATTGGTGCTGATCCACCCTGGGTTGTCGCATTGCAGGCGGTCGGCGGAGCTGCAGGAAACGTGATTTGCGTCCACAATGTGGTGGCCGCCTGTGCGGTGGTCGGATTGGTCGGACGCGAAGGGGATGTGATACGGATCACAGTCGGAGTGTTTCTGTATTACATTCTTGTGGCCAGCATCCTGGGCATGATTCTGGCCTAAGATCCACTCTGCAAAGGGTCTGCGGCCAGAGACGTGGCCTGACCCCTTTTCGGATGCGTCTCGCCTCTCAATTCCTTTCCTCGACAATCGCAATCAAAAACCATGACGATTCCTCCACCACTGAATCCTCGCGAACGAATTCTGATGGGCCCCGGACCGAGCACCGTGCCTGCTCGCATTTTGCGAGCGATCGGTGCACCGACACTCGGGCACCTCGATCCGCAGTACATCGAGTACATGGACGAGACGTGTCAGATGCTGCGTGACGTCTTTCAGACCAAGAACGCTTTGACATTTCCTGTTTCCGGCACCGGCATGGCCGGAATGGAAACGATCATCGTGAACCTGGTCGAACCAGGTGACGAAGTCATCGTTTGCATCAACGGTGTCTTCGGCGGCCGGATGAAGGACAACATGGAACGTGCCGGCGCGACGGTGCACACCGTCGAGGTTCCTTGGGGCGAGACGTTCACGGACGAGACGATCGCCGAGGCCGTGCACAGCACCCCAAGGCGAAGATGCTGGGCATCGTGCATGCCGAGACCTCGACCGGTGCTCATCAGGATTTGGTCGGCATCTCGAAGATCGTTCATGACGCGGGCATGCTGTTTGCCGTCGACACCGTGACGTCACTGGGCGGACACGAATTGAAAGTCGATGACTGGGGCATCGATGCGATCTATTCCGGGACACAGAAGTGTCTCTCCTGCCCGCCGGGATTGTCGCCGGTTTCGTTTTCGCAGCGTGCGATCGAGAAGATGGAAGCGCGCAAGACGAAAGTCCAAAGCTGGTACTTGGATGTTTCGATGCTGAAGAATTACTACACCGGCGGCGGAGGAGGACGGGCCTATCACCACACCGCGCCGATCAACATGGTCTACGCGCTCCGCGAAGCACTCGCGATCGTTTTGGAAGAAGGTCTTGAGCAACGAGTCGCCCGACATCGTGAGATGCACCTGCTGTTGCGGGCGGGGTTGGAGGAATTGGGACTCAAGTACGTTCCCAAGAACTCGCTTTGCACGCTCAATTGTGTTTCGGTTCCTGAGGGAATCGACGAAGCTGCGATTCGAAGTCGATTGCTGGATGAGTACGATATCGAGATCGGAGGCGGTCTCGGTGTATTCGCCGGCAAGGCATGGCGAATCGGGCTGATGGGACACACCGCGACTCGCCGAAACGTCGGCACTTTGTTGTCGGCGCTCAAAGATTGCATGTAGCTGGTATGCTGCCGAATCCAACATGCCGCAGATAGATATGACCATCGACGGACTCGCATCGATTTTTCCTGAAGCTCGCTTTGTTCGCGACGCTGCTTTTCAGGCGGCCTTCGAATCGGACGGGCTGACGGCCTTTCGTGCCAAACCGCTGGCGGTTGTGATTCCAGAAACCACCGATGAGGTGGTCGCGGCAGTCCGCTGGTGCCACGACAACGCTGTTCCCTTCGTTGCTCGCGGCAGCGGAACGAGTCTGTCGGGCGGATCGCTGCCGGTCGCCGATGGGATCGTGATCGCACTGAACCGGCTGAACAAGATTCTCGAACTCAATCCGCAAGAGCGGATCGCAGTGGTCGAGCCCGGCGTCGTCAATCTGCACGTCAGCAACGCCGCCGCCCCGCACGGTTTGTACTTCGCGCCCGATCCGTCCAGTCAGAGTATTTGCACGATCGGAGGCAACGTTGCCTTCAACTCGGGCGGCGTGCACTGTTTGAAGTACGGCATGACGTCGAATCATGTGATCGGATGCAAGGCGGTGTTGGCGACCGGCGAGGTCGTGACGATGGGCGGCCGCAGTGTCGAATCGGTCGGCCCCGACTACACCGGTCTGTTTGTCGGCAGCGAGGGACTGTTCGGCGTGGCGCTGGAGGTGACGCTGCGATTGCTGCCCAAGCCGGAAATGTTTCATACCGTGTTGGTCGGTTACGAGTCGTTGCAGGCGGCCGGCGATGCGGTCTCGGCGGTGATCGATTCGGGATTGTTGCCCGGCGCGCTCGAAATCATGGACGCCTTGGCGATCGAGGCCGCCGAAGCCGCAGTCGCCTGCGGTTACCCGCCCGGCGCGGCGGCGGTGTTGATTGTCGAATTGGAAGGACCGCGCGAAAAGATCGAACACGAACGCGAGCAGTTGGAAGAGATCATCAATCGCACCCATCCGTTTGCCCAACGGGTCGCGGTGGACGAAGCAGATCGATTGTTCATTTGGAAAGGTCGCAAGTCGGCCTTTTCAGCGGTGGGACGCCTGAGCCCCGATTTTCTGGTCCAAGACGGCGTCGTGCCGAGAAACCGATTGGGCGAGGCACTCGTGCAGATCGAGAAGTTGTCTCGCGAAGCCGGAATTCGAGTCGCCAATGTCTTTCATGCCGGCGACGGGAACTTGCATCCGTTGATCATGTTCGATGGCAAACAAGAAGGGGCTTTGCACCGCGCCGAAGAACTGGCGGCAAAGTTGTTGCGGTTGTGCATCGAGATGGGCGGTTCGATCACCGGCGAACATGGCGTCGGGATGGAGAAACGGAATTTCTTGCCGGAGATGTTCGACGCGCCGACGGTCGAAATGATGCAGCGGCTGCGAGCGGCATTCGATCCGAAGACGATCGCGAATCCGGGCAAGATGTTTCCTGGCAAAGAGGCACCTGCGCTGACAACCAGTGGTCTGCATCCGCTGGAGAAAGCAGGGGTGATCAGCCGTGAGTGACGAAGTGATCGCGCCGCAGAGCGTTGATGAACTGAAAAACGTAATCGCAGCGGAAAACCGCGTGCTGGCAGTCGGGAATCGAACCAAGCAGCCGCTCAGTCAATTGTCCCGACACGAAGCTTGTTTCGCTACGCTCGCTTCGCGGGATCGTCGAGTACGAACCCTCGGAGTTCACCTTCACGGCACGCGCCGGAACACCGGTGACCGACGTCGCCGCATCACTTTCGCAGCGACGCCAGTACCTGCCGTTTGATCCGATGTTGGCTGATGCCGGCGCGACGATCGGCGGGACCGTGGCCGGGGGCATGTCGGGTCCCGGACGGTTTCGCTACGGGGGCATTCGTGATTTTTTGCTCGGTGTTCAGTTCATCAGCGGCGATGGAAGTGTGATCAATGCGGGTGGCAAAGTCGTCAAGAACGCGGCCGGTTTTGACATCCCCAAGTTTCTGGTCGGAAGCTTGGGAAGACTCGGGGCGATCACCGAATTGACCTTCAAGGTTTTTCCGGGGCCGATCGCGACCCAAACGCTGCGGGTGGAGTGCGTTTCGATTGCCCAGGCGATTGATCGGATGGCAGCAGCCGCGTCGTCACGGTGGGAAATCGATGCGATCGACTATCGCGTCAATCAGCAATCGATCTTTTTGCGAGTTGCCGGGCCCCAGCGTGTCAACGACGCGATCGCCGACGAGATTCGTTCGATGTGGGGCGAGGACGTGAGCGTCTGGGAATTCGCGGACGATTTCTGGCGATCGGTCCGGGAACTCAACTGGTCGCCAGGATCGCCGATTGCGGTGAAAGTTCCCTGCTCTCCAGGCCAACTCGCCGGGCTGTATGATTCGTTTGCGGGGGGGGATGACGATCAGCTGCATTGGAGTGTCGCCGGCAACGTGTTGTGGGTGTTGCTCCGCGACGAAGAACCGCTGACCGCACTCGACCAGCGACTTCAATTGCTTGAGATGCCGGGCTTGGTCGTCCGTGGTTCAAGTGACCGGCCGCTGATCGGAAAATGGAAGTCCAGCGAAATGGCATCGGCGTTGAAGTCTGCGATGGATCCACCGGCCAAGTTTCCCAGTTTCTAGTCCGCGTACATATTTCAATGCTGCACGAAATCAAAGCTGAAGAACATGGACCGCTCGGCACCGAAATGGCGTCGGCTGTCAGCACGTGTGTGCATTGCGGATTCTGTTTGGCAGCGTGTCCGACGTATCAGGAACTCGGGCAGGAAGCTGATTCGCCGCGGGGGCGGATCGTGTTGATGAAGGAAGTCTTGGAAGGCAAGTTGCCGCTGGAAACGGCGCTGCCGCACATTGATCCTTGCTTGGGCTGCCTGGCCTGCGAGCCGGCATGTCCCTCTGGCGTCCCCTACCGTGATCTGATCAGTCCGTTTCGTGCACAGAGTGAGCAGCAGCGAAAACGGACTCTGGGTGATAAGTTCCGCCGCGCCGTGACGCAACTGACACTGCCCTACCCTGGTCGGTTTCGGCTGGCGGCGATCACGGGGAAGTTGGCCAAACCGATTGCCGGACTGCTGCCAAAGTCACTGCGTGTAATGCTCGACCTATTGCCGGCACGCTTGCCGGCCAAGCAGACTTGGGCCGAAATCAATCCAGCGATCGGTACCAAACGCGGCCGGGTGGCACTGTTGGTCGGCTGTGCGCAAAGCGTGCTCGACCCAGACATCAACACGGCCACCATCGACGTGCTGACGCGAAATGGTGTCGAAGTCATCGTGCCCAAAAAACAAGCTTGTTGCGGTGCGCTCAGCTGGCATATCGGTAATCACCGGCAAGCACAATTGTTTGCCAAGAAAAATCTTGAAGCGTTCCCCGGTGATGTGGACGCGATCGTCACCAACGCCGCCGGCTGTGGCTCGGGAATGCACGAGTACAATCTGATCTTGAAGGGGACCGGCGACGAGCAACGCGCCGCCACGTTTTGCCAAAAGGTTTGTGACGTCACGGTGTTTTTGGATCGGATCGGTGATTTGCAGCCGATCCCCGATAGCGGCCGCAAGTTGCGGGTCGCCTATCATGACGCCTGTCACCTCGCCAATGCCCAGGGAGTCCGAGCGGAACCGCGCAAGCTGCTGCGTCTGATTCCGGGCGCGGAAATTTGCGAGATCGCAGACTCGCATCTTTGTTGCGGCTCGGCTGGGACTTACAACATCGATCAGCCCGAAATTGCGCGTTCATTGGGCGAGCAAAAAGTCGCCAATGTACTGGCAACCGAACCCGATATCGTGGCCACCGGCAACATCGGATGCATGACTCAGTTGGCCACGCATCTGAACAAGCGGGCATCCAAAATTCAAGTGCGACACACGATGCAAGTGTTGCGCGACGCGTACAACTTAGGACCAGCTCCGAGATGAATCCGACAATCTTCATTTCACGTCCGGTCCTTACCACGAGGTAACCATGCTTTCTCACTCTGACCTGCTGAAGCTCAAGCGTTGGAACACGCCCACCATTTACAATGGTTGGGAACAAATCACCAAGCGAGACAACGCTGCCGATGCGTTTAACATTGAACAGACGCACGACTTCATGCCTCAGATGGGACCGATGGTGGGCTACGCCGTGACGGTCGTGATTGAGCCCACGAACCCCGAGCATAAGAAAAACACGACGTGCAACGACGAGTATCGCCGCTACGTCGCCAGCGTTACTGGTCCAAAGATCGTGGTCGTTCAAGATCTGGATAAGCCACGCGTGATCGGTTCGTTCTGGGGGGAAGTCAACAGCAACATGCATCGCGCACTTGGCTGTGTCGGCACGATCACCGACGGCTCGATCCGCGATGTGGACGAGATGACCAACGCGGGATTCAAGGCGCTGGCCCAGCGACTATGCGTTGGACATGCCCACGTTTGCCCGGTTCGCTGGAATTGCGAGGTGGAAGTGTTTGGACGGAAGATCTCGCCAGGACAGCTGATCCACGCCGACAAACACGGTTTCATGGCCGTGTCGAAAGAGGAGGAGTCGCAGTTGCTCGAAGCGTCCGTGTTCATGGACAACAACGAATGCAACACCGTGATCGCGGCGGCGCGAAGCTGCGCTGGATTGTCGAGCGACGAAGCGGTCGAGCGAATCAACGCGGCAGGCCGCGAATTCCGCGAAGCGACAAAAGAGAGATTCCAGCGTGACGGCGAGTGGTAATGGTCGCGTGTTTGTTGCTCGTTTGTCCCAAACGAGATCTCGGTCATGGTTGCTCGTTTGTCCCAAACGAGATCTCGGTCATGGTTGCTCGTTTGTCCCAAACGAGATCTCGGTTGGGACAACCGAGCAACACTGAGTGCTCAGTTGGGGCAACCACACAGCTCTGAGCTACCCATCGCTTCGCTGCCAATACGAGAATTCTCCATCTTTCAGTTTTGCTTTCCTGGGGTTTTCTGCAATATAGCTTTGCAGGTACTGGAACTGCTCGGGGCTGCGGATCACATGATCAAACGGCTCGTCCTGCCAGAACTCTCCCGACCCTTGCGTTTCACGGTTGATCTGCCTCGCTGTATATCGAAGCCAGCTTTGACTGATCACATCAAGCGAAAACAAGTGTCTGAACTGAACGATTGCGTGAACGTGGTTGGGCATGATCACGAATCGATCAAGGTCATACTTCTGACCGTCGTAGAACTTCAGGGCGCGGGCGACAATCATGGCGATGTCCGAGTTCTTTAAGAGACATTCGCCATGGCAATCGTCCAAGATTCGATGCCACAGCCGGTCGCGCTGACGCTGGAATTCGCGTCGCTGAGGAAGAGGAAGTTGCGAGAGTGCATTGGACTCGTGTCGCTCGTGCGCGGTGGCGCGGCCGGCCAATTCCAGTGGCAGTCCTCGGATTCGCAGCCACTCCTCTAACTCCAGTCGCCATCGGTTGATCACTTCCGCGGGCATCGAGTCCGCTGTTCGAAAGGTGACGAACATGGCTGCGCCAGGTTGAAACCAATGCGGTAGATCACCGGTCTTGATCCCGATGTCCGCGGTTCGATCCAAACAACCAAAAATGGTTTGTTTTTTCAACATGATTGTTGCCCCCCCCAATCGCTATTGATGCGGAGCAATCTTAGCAGATTGGGCTCTCGGTTGGGACAACCGAGCAACAATGGCTGGGCTCTCGGTTGGGACAACCGAGCAACAATGGCTGGGCTCTCGGTTGGGACAACCGAGCAACAATGGCTGGGCTCTCGGTTGGGACAACCGAGCAACACTACTTGACGTCGACCATGAAGGTGCCGTTGTCGGCGACGTCGAACATCGGTCGGCAGTAACGACCGCAGCCCGCTGGACCTCCCGGACGATAGATCAAGCCGAGTGAGATGTTCCAGCCTTCCTCTTCGTTGCCACCGCTGGAATTACCTTCACGCGGAATTAAGTATGTCGCGCCGGCACTGAGCAGCAAACAACGACGTAGCGGCAGGCTCATGTTGCTGCCGATCACACCGTCGTCACGATCGGTCCAGCCCGCGAACGTGTCCCACGATCCACTCTGGTTCAGCAAGCGGCGATAGAAGAATCGATACTGGTTGGTCGGCTCGAATGTTATCGTGTCCGCGATCACGTTCCCCGCGCCGTCGTCGATGGCAGTGCTTGACGTATGGCTGCCAGTCCCGGCAATGTACTGGAATCCGTACACGTCACAGCCCTCGGTACGCCAACTCAGCTCGCCGCGCAATTGTGTCAAGTTTCCTTGGAAGTACCAATCTTCGCTTAAGTAGTCGACCACCAAACCGTATTGAAGGCCGTAATCGACTCGTCGAAACAAGCCACCGGTGACGAAGACTTGGTGCCTGGTCTCATCGGTGAAGACGGATCCAGACAGATTACTTTGAGTTGCCCGCACACCAAGTTGTGCCGCCATGTCCCAGCCCATCCATCGCTTCAGCGACCGTCCCTCGTTGAAGCCTTGGTAGAACCCAAAGCTGCCTGAACCGGCGCGGATGTTCGCGTTGTTCTGGTTCGTGTTGGCGAAGTTCAGCGGGCCCTTGAACCCCTGGACGCCGGCAAAGAAGTCAAAGCGGCACCAGTTGACGCGAAGAAACGGCAAGCACAAAGGCACATGACCGACGTCGCAGCCTGAGCACGCATCGCATGAGCAATCGCCGATCCCTTCCAAGCCGCAGCCGGGGCCGTCGATGTAACCGCCTTCAACACCACAGCTACTTTCACAGCCAGTGCAGCCTCCGACGCCGCAGTCGCAACCGCTCGACACGTAGTCGATCGCAGCGCCAATGCCGCAGCCAACCTCGAAACCGCAACCAGCTTCGACGCCGCATCCAGCTTCGACGCCGCAACCGGGACCATGCACATAGACTTCTCCGACGCCGCAGCCAGGCTCGACGCCGCAGCCAGGGTCGCCGCAATCGCAAACCGGCCCGCAGCCAGTTCCGTAGGTTTCAAGGAATCCGACCTGCCGGACCTTTCCCTTGATCAACGTCCCGTCCAACGGTGCCTCAGGAGGATCGGTCAGCCCGCGACCAGTTGCCGCTTGCGCAACCAACGATTGTCGCTTTTGCTTGGCCGACGGAGAGGCCTGACGGGATCGGGCCAGACGAACATGGTTGACCGAGATCCGCGCCTCAGCGTAATCGCTGTCTCGGTTCCCCGGCCGCAGGCCCTCCTGTGGCTCAGCCGCGAAGCCAAAAGTAGCCTGGAAGAACATGCCAACAACCAAAAAGCTGGTCGTAGATAGCAATCCAAAGGTTCGGCGTGACGTTATCATATCGTTGCTTTACAAAAGCGTTTCTGACGAGCAGGGCGCGATCGAAAGCGACGCACCCTTGAAGATCCACTGTTGTCCATCGGAACCTCATAACCCGCACAATGAATAAACTTCTCCTAATCGTTACTTTTTTACATCGGGCGGGCCAAATGCTGAGAACTAGGGATGCTTTGGTGGTTTGGGTGGTTTTTTGGATGACCTACTTGGGATCGACGAGCCTGCTCGCCCAAGATGCGAAAGTCGTCGCCGATGCGAAGGCCGAGACCGAGGCCGCAGCCGCAGCGGATGACAAAACAGCCACTCCCGTTTACCCGTTGGCTGTTGCCGTCGACGGCTCAGATGCCTACGTCGTCGACCTGGATCTGCCAGGTGTGTGGAAAACAGGCGACTCGCGCGAGCTTTTCGTACGTGGATCGAATCTACTGCGAAAGCCGATGAACCGCCCGCGGTGCGTGATCATGCATCCCGGCGGCGGGATTTTGGTTGGAGATTCGGCGACGCGTGAGATCTACTGGATCGATTCGGCTGGTGCGGAGCCGAAGCCGCTGACCGACGGACATGTTGGGATTGCGATGGCACTGGCGCTCGATGCGGAAGGAAAGATGCTGTACGTGGGGGACGCAGAGAAGCGTGCCACGTTTCGGTTGCCAATCGAGGGAGGCATGCCCGAGTTGGTTGCCCGTGTGAATGCCCGTGGCTTGGCCTTCGATTCGGCCGGCAAACTGTGGGCGGTGACTCCCGATGACGCGGCGATTCAGCGGATCGACGTGGAATCAAAAGAAGTCGAAGAGATCGTCACTGGTCGACCGTTCCAATATCCCAACGGGCTCTGTTGGGCTGGCGATCATGGTTACGTCACCGATGGTTACGGAAAATGCATCTGGAAGTTTACTGCCGATGGAAAGACCGAAAAGTGGCACGAAGGCGACCCGCTGGTGGGGCCAGTCGGGATCGCGGTCAGTGACGATTCGGTGTTTGTCGCCGACCCGAAGCAGAAACAGCTTTTTCAGTTCAACCGCGAGACGAAGACAGTGAAGCCGCGTCTGTAGCATCCGCGGTTTTCCTCTATTGGCGGGCGATAAAGCTGTCCAACGCGATGCGGTCGATGCTGTCATATTTATGGAATAAACGGCCGATCTCCTGTGCGAGCATGCTCAGGTAGAGCTTGCGAAATCGCGATTCGGTCGTCTCGGTAGTCGATTGCCCTGCCATGGTTGGATAGGTGAATTCGTCGATTTGCTCGACGAAATCGACTGTTCCGGTCGCCACGTCGATGACTTTGATCAGGACATCAGCACGACCGCGATAGAGGGTGGAACCTTCACGAAGTTTCATCCCCGTCAACTCGATGACAACTACTTTTTCAGCCTGCACGCCTTCGCCGATCGCTTGGTAATCAATCGAGTCCCAGCCGTTAACGTCGCGCCATTGCTGGATTTTGTCCTCGCGAACGAGATTTAGATCGTCGACTTTTTGGGTCAGGATTTCGCCGATTCGGCGACTCAACTCGCGAGCGGCGATGTCGTCAGTGTATTGGCTGCTATCGGTCATCGTCACAATCGCAACTGTGGCCTCCTCGAGTCCTTTGTACTTGGCCGGAATCATGTTGGCGCCCGAAGCATGGATCAAATTCGACATCAAGCCACAGCCGGATTGAACCACGGCGGCTCCGGCGAGGAGTGAAAGACAGGCCACTTGGGTCCAAGCGTGTGCCGAGTTGGATGAGACGCGTGGGGGCGAGTCGAGTCGGCGCAAGCGACATTGATACGAATCCTTTCGCAGTCCAAATATTCGAATGGACGGCTGTCATACGAAGTTTGGGCCAGTTCGTGCCACACCGGTTTTTGGCGGCTAACCAAATTGGTTCTTTCGAATTTCTTAGCCTCAGATTAAGAGTTGCATTCAAGGGGTGGCCGGCGGTCGAGCGTCAGCGAGGTACCGGAATTCCATTGGCTCGCAACTGGGGGCTCGCTGACGCTCGACCACCAGCCACCCGCCGGTTTTTCGCGGTTTGCCCAACTACCCAATGAGCCGCATCGCCCACTCGATGAAGGTGACCAGCGCGATTGAAACGAGCGTCAGTGTGACGTACTGCTGCGTTCTGGCCGACGGCAGTTGGGCGGACCAAGACGTTCGCAGAGCGAGAAAAGCGACCATGATGCTGAAGATCGCCAGTAGGAAACCGCCGCTGTTGACTCGTGCACTCTGCGCGAACTGGCCGCGGGTGAAATGTGCCCAGGATGTCGTCATTCCGCATCCTGGGCAACGAATTCCGAACAGCACACGCATCGAACAGGGGGGGAGACCGAGTTGCTGATGCGTGCCGACGCCCTTTGAATCGGGTTCCAAGCCGCCGGCCACCCCCAGCAAACTGATGGGAATGACCGCGATCAAAACCGCGGCGAATCGAATCATGCCTTTTCCCGAAAGACCGCCGGAAGCTGCGGCGTGAACGATTTCGACATTGCTCTGGGCGGGAACAAGCGGACCTGCGCGGTCATCGAAAACGGCCGCAACCGGCTGGCAGGTCTCGGGTTGGTGTGGTGGCCCAGTCCTCTCGCTTCGCGAAACTATGTTGCTAGCCACAGGTTTGGTCACGGCAATCCCCAAAAAACAAAGCAAAGAAATCGCCGCAACGGCCCAAGAGCCGTTGACGGGTTTATGAATGCCCCGTAAATTTTTCGCTTGCACCGCAGGTAACGCCTCGCGGGCAACTAGTTGTCTTGGTTGAGTTGCGAGTGATTTCTGATGAAATCGTCCTCTCACATTTGACCGAGTCGCTAGCGAACCCACTTTATCACAACTTTCTCATTGGTCACCCATCAGTGTCAGCTGGAGCTAGCGAAGTCATTCGGATTCGTATGGAAGCGTACGATCACTCGGTTTTGGACCTGAGTGCCCAAGAGATTGTTGATACGGTCAAGCGAACGCATAGCGAGGTGCATGGGCCGATCCCATTGCCGACGCGAATCGAGCGTTATACCGTGCTGTCGGGACCCTTCGTCAACAAGAAGGCTCGCCAGCAGTACGAAATTCGTACACACAAGCGATTGATAGATATTGTCCAGGCTACCGCCAAGACGATCGAAGCGTTAAACAAGTTGAGTCTCCCGGCTGGCGTGGACATCAAAATTAAGGCGTCTACGAAATAAGCGGTCAGGAATGACTTGAAGAATGCCTGCAGTGCGGGCGGTGCCCGCCTGGCACGTTTGCACAGGCATCCATCGCACATTGTTACCAAAGACCGGTTTCCGGAATGAACGGAAGTCAAGTCGATAACCTCGGTGCAATGTAAGTCTGATTTGGGTCTCGAGTTCTCTCGGTCGCATTGATGATTTATTTGTACGGCTGGTTCGGCTGGGCGAACTTGGAATCCAACACGAACGACGGGCGTCCTGACCATTCGGGGCGAGATGAAAGTTATGTCACCATCGATCCTCGGCCGCAAAGTCGGGATGACGCAGATCTACTTGGAAGATGGTCGGGCGATGCCCGTCACGGTGATTCAGGCTGGCCCGTGTCATGTGCTGCAGGTTCGCAGTGAAGAGCGGGATGGCTATCAGGCCGTGCAGTTGGGTTTTGAGGATAGGCCGCGACGATTGGCCAGCCGCAGTGAGCGGGGTCACGTTGCAAAGTTGGACAGTAAGCGGTCGAAAAAGCGTTCTGAATCTGGCGTCGAATTGGTGCCAAAGGCCGATTGTGAGCCGCAGAGATTCATCCGCGAGTTCCGCGGCCCCACCGAACTTGAAGTCGGTGCGTCGGTAACCGTCGAGCAGTTCGCGGAGATCAAGCGAGTTGACGTGACGGGCACCAGTAAGGGGCGTGGCTTCTCGGGTGTGATGAAGCGTCACAATTTCTCCGGTCAGCGTGCGACGCACGGCGTCAAGAAAGTGCACCGCCACGCTGGTGGTACCGGTTGCAGTGCGTCGCCGAGTCGTCTGTTCAAGGGGATTCGCATGTCAGGCCAATACGGCAATGTGAAAACGACATCTCGGAACCTCGAGCTGATTCGCGTTGATACGGAAAATAATTTGTTGCTCGTTCGTGGCGCTGTTCCTGGCCCGAATGGTGGGTTTGTCACTATCCGCGAAACGAACAAGGTGGGTTAAGGATCATGGCCACGTTGACTGTCTATGACGAAGCCGGCGGTGAAGTCGGGAAGTACGAAATCGATACAGAGCAGATCGCAGATCGCGTGAGCAAGCAGTTGTTGCACGATGCGGTGGTGATGTACCAGGCGAACCTGCGTCAGGGTTCGCATAACTCTCGAACACGCGGTGAGTGCTCGGGTTCGACCAAGAAGATGTATCGTCAGAAGGGTACCGGTCACGCTCGTGCGGGTAGCCGCCGCTCGCCTGTTCGCCGTGGCGGCGGTGTGGCGCGGACGATCAAGCCTCGCGATTACAGCTACCGATTGAACAAGAAGGCGATCCAGCTTGCCACGCGGATGGCGATTCGCTCGAAGATCGATGATGGCGAGTTGGTTGTGGTCGACAAGCTGGGGTTTGATGGGCCGAAGACAAAGCAAATGGCCTCCACGCTGAAGGCACTTGGTCTGGACGGCACGACCACGTTGGTGGCCACCGCTGATCTTGACGTTGCGGTCTACAAGAGCGGTCGGAATATCGCCGGTGTCGCGGTTCAACCCGTTCGCGAGCTGAATGCACTGTCGGTGCTGAAGCCGAGGCGAATGCTGGTGACTCGTGCCGCGTTGGACAAGATCAAGGATGGCACGTTCGCTTCGCAGCAGCGAAGTGACAGCGTGAAGTAAACACAGAGACGATGTGACTGAGATGACAAACATTAAACCCCCTGCGCAACCCGAAGGCGGCATCCCGCTGGAGTCGCACCAGGTGCTGCTGCGTCCGTTGGTGACCGAAAAAGGTGTGCACCGCGCTTCACGAAATAACCAGTACGCCTTCGAGATCCATCGCCAGGCGACGAAGCTCGACGTCAAGAAGGCGGTTGAGGAATTATTTAGCGTCAAGGTTGCCAAGGTGCGAACACAGACTCGCAAAGGCAAGCTTCGTCGCTACAAGTTCCGATATGGAAGAACATCGGATTGGAAGAAGGCGATCGTGCAATTGCATGAAGATGACCGCATCGATTTCTTTTAAGCACTTGTTGACCACGCGGTCTTTGCAAACTGATAACTGATAACTGCCAACTGTGAACTGAAACATGGGCATTCGAGTCTACAAGCCGACCAGCGCCGGGCGACGCAACGCGTCGGTCAGCGACTTTGCTGAGCTGACGCCGGGCTACAAGCCTGAGAAGTCGCTGCTGCGACCGAAGCGTAAGACCGGTGGTCGTAACAACCAAGGCAAGATCACTGCGCGACATCGCGGCGGTGGCCACAAACAGAAATATCGCGTCGTCGACTTTCGCCGTGCCAAAGATGGAATCCCGGCAACGGTGGACTCGGTTCAATACGATCCGAATCGCTCGGCTCGAATCGCCCTGCTGAAGTACGCCGATGGTGAAAAGCATTACGTGGTGGCTGCTGCTGGTATGAAGGCGGGCGATCCGGTTCTCAATGGCCCCGACGCGCCGCCGAACGTGGGAAACTGCTTGCCGCTGAAAAACATTCCTTTGGGCACTTCGGTTTGCTGCATCGAGTTGCGGGCTGGTCGTGGTGCGGTGCTCTGCCGATCGGCGGGAACCCAGGCGACCTTGATGGCTCGCGAGTCCGATTGGGCTCAGTTATCACTGCCCAGCGGCGAAGTCCGCAGGATACCGAGCGATTGCCGCGCGACGATTGGCCAGGTCGGCAATAGCGATCACATGAACGTTGTGCTGGGCAAGGCGGGCCGTGCTCGCTGGTTGGGGCGACGGCCTCATGTTCGCGGTACCGCCATGAACCCGATCGATCACCCGCACGGTGGTGGTGAAGGCCGGACCAAGGGTGGTCGTCACCCGGTTAGCCCGCAGGGCAAGAGTGCCAAGGGCGGCTCAACTCGCCAGAAACGCAAGCCAAGCAATAGCTCGATTGTTCGTCGCCGCAAGAGCAGGCGGTACGGCCAATTGAAGCTGCATTAATATTTTTGAAATCCCCCGCAGCGCAGCTGTGGACTGTAACCTGCAAACTGTCAATTGAAGATTCATGAGCCGTAGTAGCAAGAAAGGCCCGTTCGTCGACCCGAAGCTGTTTTTCAAAGTGCAAAAACAAGCTGAGTCGGGGCGCGTCGATCCGATCAAGACGTGGGCACGAGCATGCACGATCGTTCCTGAATTCGTGAACGTCACGTTCATGGTTCACGATGGCCGCAAGCATGTCAAAGTGCACGTCAGCGAAGACATGGTTGGTCACAAACTTGGCGAGTTTGCTCCGTCACGCACGTTCCGAGGTCACAGCGGAAAAGGGGGCAAGAAGTAGTTCTTGAGACGAATCAATGGCAAAATATAACGCACGTCATAAGGGCGCTCGAATCAGCGCCCAGAAAGTTCGGCTGCTGGCGGACCTGGTTCGCGGCATGTACGCCGATGAAGCGCTTGACGCTTTGAAGTACCAGCCGCAGCGCGGTGCCAGGATGCTTGAGAAAGTGATCAAGAGCGCCGTCGGGAATGCCCAGGATCCCGATCAGAACAATGGTCGCAGCCACCGCATCGAAGAGTTAGTGGTGACCGAAGTTTGCGTCGACGGCGGACCAATGTTCCGACGAATGCGCCCGCGAGCTCGCGGGAGTGCGTTCATGATCAAGAAACGAAGCAGTCACATTCGCGTCGGATTGACGCCAATTGACGAGATATAGAGTTAGTTTTAAGTTCCACATCAACCAGACAATGAGTCCCTGATGGGTCAAAAAGTCAATCCAATTGCCTTCCGAACTGGTGTCACTCGAGGGTGGGCCAGTCGCTGGTATGCGTCCAAGCAAGATTTCGCGGGGCTGCTGCTCGAAGACCGGCAGCTGCGAAAGTTCATCATGAGTAAGGCGCAGTACAAGAGCGCTGGGATCGATCGTATTGAGATCGAGCGAACTCGCGATGAGGTACGGGTGATGATGTACGTCGCACGTCCCGGACTGATCATTGGAAAGAAGGGTCAAGAGATCGAGGTTCTGCAGGCGGAGCTTCAAAATCTGATTGGCCGACGAATCAACTTGAAGGTCGAAGAGGTCGGACGACCCGAGCTGCAAGCGCAGCTGGTCGCCGAAGATATCGCACAACAACTTGCGAAGCGATCCAGTTTCCGGCGAACCATGAAACGGTCGTTGGAGCAGACGATGGATGCGGGTGCCAAAGGCATCAAGATCCAAATGGCAGGACGTTTGGGCGGTGCCGAAATGGCTCGCCGAGAAAAGCAGATTGCGGGCTCGATTCCATTGAGCACGCTGCAAGCAAAAATTGATTACGGATTCACCGAAGCGATGACGCCACAGGGGCACATCGGGATTCAGGTGTGGATTAACCAAGGTACTTACGGAGACGAGGCCGATGGCGCTGATGCCCAAGCGGGTCAAGCATCGAAAAAGCCAAAGAGGTCGCATAAAAGGTAGCGCGACGCGCGGCAACAGGGTCGTCTTTGGTGATTACGGGATCCAATCCCTTGAGCCCGGATGGGTAAAAGCCACGACGATCGAAGCCGGCCGTATCGCTGCCCAGCAATACGTCCGCGGCGAAGGAAAGCTTTACATTCGCATCTTCCCCGATAAATCGGTCACCAGCACACCGTTGGAAACTCGGATGGGGAAGGGCAAAGGTGAGCCGGACTTTTGGGCTGCGGTCGTGAAGCCTGGGACGATCCTTTACGAACTCGGTGGCGTCACTGAACAGCAGGCCAAGGTGTGCTTCGCGCGTCTGGCCAGCAAGCTGCCGGTGAAAGTCCGTTTCGTGGAACGCCGATCAGCTTAGAGACTCGTCTCCAGCGGTTTCGGCCCGGGCCACAAGGTCAACCCGGGCCACAAGGTCAACTCGGAACACAAAGACAGCTCGGACCACAAAGACAATTGATATGAGCGATAACACTGAACTTCGTGAAATGAGCGACGAACAGCTGGAGGCGACCGCCACGGAAGCGGCCCACACGCTGTTCCGACTGCGTTTTCAATCGCAGTCAGAGCGTTTGAATACGCCCAGCGAAATCAAAAAGAACCGTCGACTGATTGCTCGGATCAAAACGATCCAAACCGAGCGTCAGACGGCAGCCAAATAACTTCACTAGCAACTGAACTCGGGCCAGACTCCATGCCGAAGCGCGTCGTCTCCGGAATCGTGACCAGCGACAAGATGAGCAAGACTCGTCGTGTCGAAATCAACCGTCTGGTCCAACATCCGAAATACAAGAAATACATCCGTCAGCGAACGGTTTGCTACGCACACGACGAGGACAACGAGTCGGGTGCCGGCGATCGGGTCGAGATCATCGAATCCGAGCCGCTCAGCAAGCTCAAGCGATGGCGTCTGGTTCGCGTGCTGGAAAAGAGCACCGAAGTTGACTTGGCCGCCTTGCGTGCCGCTCGTAAGGGAGCGACTCAGGCGGAGTCCGAAGCCATCGAGGCGGCTCACGTCGGCGAATCGACGACGGAAGATGAAGCGACAGCGGATTGATAACAGAGAACCCCTCCCGCTGGCGGGAGGGTCGGACGCGATAGCGGCCGGGGAGGGCCGCTCCGGGCCTGAGAGCCCGACTCTCCCAGTGGGAGAGTGATTCAGATTCGCAAGATTGGAAAGACTTAAACCGAATACCATGATCCAACAAGAATCCCGACTCGATGTGGCCGATAACACCGGCGCCCGCCAGGTGATGTGCATCAAGGTGCTCGGCGGTAGCCGACGCCGCGTGGCCGGCCTCGGCGACGTGATCGTTTGCAGCGTCAAGAGCGTGATCCCCGGCAGCGACATCAAGAAGAAGGCGATTGTCCGCGCCGTGATCGTGCGAACCAAGCAACCGACACGCCGCCCCGACGGCAGTTACATCCGATTCGACAGCAACGCTGTCGTGATCATCGACAAAGACAAAACGCCGCGAGGCACGCGTATTTTCGGTGCGGTCGCACGTGAGCTGCGTGATCGCAGCTTCATGAAGATCGTCTCGCTGGCGAACGAAGTCGTTTGAGACGGCAGCTAAATTACAGCAGCATTTGCATCCAACCCATTTGAACCAACATAGCCATGTTTTTCCGCATTGATGACGAGGTCGAAGTGATCGCCGGGGCTGACAAGGGTCACCGCGGCAAGGTCCTGAAGATCGATCGCAAAAAGAACAAGCTTGTCGTCGAAGGTGCCGGGCGGGTTTGGAAGCACGTCCGCAAGAGCCAAAAGAACCCGCAGGGCGGCCGCTTGAACAAAGAGATGCCGATTAGCGCCAGTAACGTGATGTTGGTCGATCCCACGACCGGCAAGCCGACTCGTGTCGGCATGCGGTTCTTGGCTGACGGCAGCAAGGAACGTTACGCGAAAAAGAGTGGTGCCAGCCTCGGCAAGATCGCCCCGCCGCGAGCCCAGCACGCCAAGGCATGAAAAAATTGCCAGTTGACAGTTGTCAGTTTTCAGAAGGAACTGAAAGGGCGACTGGAATCGGCAACCAACGAAACACTTTCAACTGAAAACTGTCAACTGATTACTGTTAACTGATGTCCGACACAAAACCACGCATGCATGCCCGATACGAGGAGACCATCCGCCCAGCGTTGGTCGAGAAGTATGGCTACAAGAACCCTCACCAGATTCCACAGATCGAGAAGATCACGTTGAACATGGGTGTCGGCAGTGCGATCGGTGACAAGAAGATCTTGGACTTGGCGGTCGATTGCATGACGGAGATTGCCGGTCAGAAGCCGGTCATCACGATTGCCCGCAAGTCGATCGCCAACTTCCGACTTCGCGAAGGGATGCCGATCGGCTGCATGGTGACCTTGCGGCGTCAGCGGATGTACGAATTTTTGGACCGTCTGATCTCGATCGTGTTGCCTCGTGTCCGTGACTTTCGCGGAATCAGTCGCAAAGCGTTTGATGGACGCGGCAACTACACGCTCGGGTTGACCGAGCAACTGGTGTTTCCGGAATTGAATCCGGACAAATTCACTCGCCCGCAAGGGATGAATATCACGATTGTGACGTCGTCGAACAACAACGACGAAGCACGTGACCTGCTTGAGTTGTTCGGAATGCCGTTCAAGCAGGACCCCAAGAAAACGGATGCAGCGTAAGTCGTCTGTTGACGACGCATCGCTGACTTAATTCCACTTTAGACCAAGTAACCGAAAGTCGCCCTGTGGCAAGCAAATCGAAAATCGCTAAGGCTGGCCGAAAGCCAAAGTTTAGCTCTCGAAAGGAGAACCGCTGTAAGTTTTGCGGTCGTCCGCGATCGGTGTATCGCAAGTTCGGGCTTTGCCGAATCTGTTTCCGCATGAACGCTAACCTGGGATTGATCCCGGGCGTTCGCAAGGCCAGCTGGTGAGAATCGAAAGAGTAGGGGAGACAACAACATTATGATGACCGACCCAATTGCCGACATGCTCACCCGCATCCGTAACGCTGTGCGTGTGGAAAAACCGTTTGTCGATATTCCGACCAGCCGTTTCAAACGAGGGATCGCGGATGTGCTCAAACGCGAGGGCTTCATCTGGGACTGGAAAGAAGTCGATGAAGAGAATCCAACGTCAACGTTGCGATTGGAGCTGAAGTACGGCCCCAACGGAGAACGCGTGATCCAATCGATCAAACGAGTCAGTAAGCCGGGTCGCCGGCTTTACACTCGCAGCAAGGAACTCAAGCCGGTGCTCGGTGGCCTCGGCATCAGCATTGTCAGTACCAGCCGGGGCGTGATCAGCGATCGCGAAGCTCGGCGAGATAACCTCGGCGGCGAAGTTTTGTGCGAGGTCGCGTAAGGTTTGCCGCGTCGATGCCACGACGAAGGTGATTTGCAAGTCTGCCAAAGTTGAAACTTGATTGAACAAAAGTAAGTGTTATGAGCCGCATTGGAAATAAGCCGGTACCCATCAGTGACGGCGCGAAAGTGTCGCTCTCGGGTCGAACGATTGATATCGAAGGACCCAAGGGCAAACTGAGCTACGAACATCGTCCCGAGGTCAATGTTCTGATCGATGATGATGCGAAAGAAGTACGAGTCACCCGTGAAAACGACGAGCGATCGTCCCGAGAATTCCATGGTTTGACCCGTGCTTTGATTGCGAACATGGTCGAAGGGGTGACCAAGGGTTACGAAAAGCGTCTGGAGATCGTCGGTGTCGGATATTTGGCGGCAATTCAGGGTGATGTGTTGCAGCTGCGTGTCGGCTATGCCAACGAGCTGCATCGCAAGATCCCAAGCAATCTGGCCGTCACCTGCCCCGACCAAACTCACGTCGTCGTCCAGGGCTGCGACAAGCAGAGCGTCGGGCAGTTCGCGGCCGAGATTCGTGCTCTGCGGAAGCCGGAGCCTTACAAGGGCAAGGGCGTCCGATATCAAGGTGAACAAGTCAAAATCAAACCAGGGAAATCAGCGACCAAGTAGTCGGCACCAAAGAAGTCCGCTTTGGGGGCGAAATTGCGTCACAGCACGGACCCACGTCAGAGTCGAACCAAGAAAACGATCCGCCCGACGAAGTATCTCTAGGTCGGTTCACAGTCGATCGGTAATCAGATGGATAAGAACAAAAAACTTCAAAAAACACGACAGCGACGAAGGTTCCACGTTCGCAACAAGCTGCGTGGATCTTCGGATCGTCCGCGTCTGTGCATCCATCGATCGCTGAAGCATTTCAGCTGTCAGTTGGTGGATGACCAGTCGGGTACGACACTTGTCAGTGCCAGCACCCGTGACAAGAGCGTGCGAGGTGAGGTAAGCAAGGGCGGTAACTGTGAGGCGGCCGCATCGGTAGGAAAAATCATTGCCGAGAAAGCCACGGCGGCCGGCATCAACGCGGTCAAGTTGGATCGCGGTCACGCTCGCTATCATGGTCGCGTGAAGGCTTTCGCTGAAGCGGCACGGGAAGCCGGACTGCAACTTTGACGATCCAGAACACCTTGGCTGAGAATTCCGATTCGCGGCCGCACCCAAGAACAATAGCTACCTCCAAACGAGGATCGAACGATTAGTAACGCACCACGCGGTAACGCTCAACGCAAGCAACGCAATGCCGACAAAAACGAAGGCTTAGCCGAAGGTCTGCTCGATCGAGTTGTCAAGATCAAGCGATGTGCCGCGGTCGTCAAGGGCGGTCGCCGATTCAGCTTTGCCGCGATGGTTGTCGTCGGCGATGGCAAAGGCAAGGTCGGCTGGGGCTACGGCAAGGCCAACGAAGTTCCGCCGAGTGTGCAAAAGGCACAGAAGCAGGCGAGTCGCGGCATGATTGATGTGCCGTTGGTTTCAGGCAGCATCCCGCATCAGGTGTGGGGACAGTACGGTGCGGCGAAAGTGCTGTTGATTCCGGCTGGTGCCGGTACCGGTATCATCGCCGGCCAGGCGGTGCGAGCTGTCTGCGAAGCCACCGGAATCCACGACATCCTGACCAAGTCTTACGGCACCAACAATCCAGTCACGTTGGTCAAGGCAACTGTCGACGCACTCTCGAAGCTGCGAACGGTGGAACAAATCGCCGCCCTTCGCGGACTTGACCCTCAGTCGCTGACAACGGTCTAGCGGTCGGCGGGCAGAAGAATCACCACAGATCACATTGAAACAGAGTTGAAACGGGTTTCGTCATGAACCTTAACGATGTCCATCGCGGCATTCTCAAAAAACGCAATCGCAAGCGGATCGGTCGAGGTCCGGGTAGCGGTCATGGGAAAACTGCGGGGCGGGGCCACAACGGTCACAAGAGCCGCTCCGGTTACAGTCGCCAACCGACCTTCCAAGGTGGTGCGATGCCGATGTTCCGGCGGGTCCCCAAACGCGGCTTCAACAATCGCTGGGCGCTGACGGTATTTGCTGTCAACGTTGGTCGAATCAACGAGCGCTATGAGGATGGTGATGAAGTCACACTCGAGTCGTTGGCAGCGAAAGATTTGGCCAAAGGCACCTTTGATGAAGTCAAAATCCTTGGCGATGGTGACTTGACCAAGAAGCTAACCGTTTCCGCGCACCGCTTCAGTAAATCGGCGGAGCAGAAGATCACCGCGGCCGGCGGCACCGTCAACAAATTGGTCAGTAAGCGTACACCTGACGAGCGAGTCGCCGCCCTGAAAGCAGAGCAGGCGAAGTCGTAGCGGTTTCGCGTACTGCTCGGGCTTTTTCCTAAAACCTAACCTGTTCGGGAGAGTCGGGGCGGATCACAAAATCACCCTCCTGCCGGGAGGTTCGGCCCTCTCCTCGCTGACGCTCGACTCTCCCAGAGTGAGAGTAACTTAAAACGCGATACCGAGAAGACTTAATCATCCGCACATCGGTTTCCTATCGCTCTTGCTCTGCCAAGCCGGTAAACTGCGGCGAAACCAGCGACTACAGCACGATTCCAAGACGGACCTGACGCATGTTTGAAAAGCTGCGCATCATTTTTTCGATCCCTGAGCTTCGCAAGAAGGTCTTGCTAACCATTGGTTTGCTGGCAGTCTATCGCATCGGTTTTCACGTACCGTTGCCGATGATCGCCACCAACCTGGGGGATAACGGCGGCACGGCGGCTCAATTCTTCGAGAAGATCTCGGTGTTTGCGGCGAGCGATTTGCGCCAAGCCACGATCTTCGGGCTCGGCATCATGCCCTATATTTCTGCTTCGATCATTTTTCAACTTCTCGGCAGCGTCTACAAACCGCTTGAGGAGCTGAAGAAGGAAGGCGAGGCTGGTCGCAAGAAGCTGAACGAGTACACGCGTTACTTGACCGTGGCAATCTGTCTCGTCCAAAGCTACATGTATTTGAAGTTCATGTTGATGTCCGGCGGCCCGGCGGGCTACGGCAATATCAATCCGAACTTTCTCAATGCTGACGCCACCGGTTTGTACTTCGGTTGGCAGATCATCGCGGTGCTGGTGATGACCTGTGGGACCGTGTTCCTGATGTGGTTGGGTGAGCAGATTGATGAGTATGGGATCGGCAACGGAATCAGTTTGCTGATCATGGCGGGCATTTTGGCGCAGATGCCAAAGGCACTGTTCGAGCTGGTCCGCAACATGAAGACCGAGTTGACGGGGCTTAGCCGCGGTCAAATTGGGATCGAGACATTGGTGCTGTTGGTCGTTCTGTTTGTCGGCGTGGTGTTTGGCGTGGTCTTCATCACACTTGGCCAACGCAAGATTCCGACCCAATCGGCAAAATTCACACGCGGTCGTCGCGTCTACGGGGGCACTCGCCAGCACTTGCCGCTGCGAATCAATCAGGCCGGCGTGATGCCGATCATTTTTGCCAGCAGCTTGCTGATGATTCCAGGCATGCTGATGGGGGGACTTGCCAGCTACGTGGGCAGCGAAAGCATCTTGTTCAAGCCGTTGAACTTGATCGGGCTGACGATGAACGATCAAGCGTCGTTTATCTTCAACTTGCTGTACGTCGTGTTGATTTTCTTTTTCTGTTACTTCTGGACGGCGATCACCTTCAACCCGAAGGAGATGTCCGAGAATCTGCAGAACAGTGGTACGTTCATTCCCGGCTATCGGCCTGGCAAGCGAACCACCGACTACCTGGAAAAGGTGATGGTGCGGATCACGTATGTCGGTGCCGCGTTCTTGTCGATCGTGGCAATCGTTCCAACGATTGTCTACGGATCACTTGGCGTACCTTACTCGATCGCTGGTTTCTACGGCGGTACAGGGTTGTTGATTGCCGTTAGCGTTGCCTTCGACTTGGTTCAAAAGATCGATAGCCACTTGGTGATGCGGAACTACCGCGGATTGCTGGAAGGTGCCGGCGGTGGCGTTTCGCCGGTAGTTTAAGACCGCCGCCGGCGTTTTTTTGTTTTTTGCCTTTTGGCGGCTTATCGATTTTAAAGCGGTTTGACAGTGGCATTCCTGGGTGGCTGGTGGTCGAGCGTCAGCGAGCCCCCAGTCGAGAGCCCAGGGAATTCCGGGGGCTCGCTGACGCTCGACCGCCGGCCATGCATTCGCGAATAGGCGTCAGAAGAAATGCAAGGCGCATCCCTGACTCCTGATGCCTGATTCCTGAATCCTTTCTCGCACTCGCCAGAATTGGCGGTGCGGCCGTACAATAGACCTATCGTTGTCTGCTTCCGATCTGCGTTTCGGCTGGCTTGTCCTTGAGCGATTCGCGCTGGAACTGGGACAGAGATTTCCTCATTGATAGGTTTGAACGTGGCTTCCAATCCATTGTTTCGTGCTTTCGCAGTCTCGGCTCTGTCGCTGGTATGGATTTACTCGCCGGCGTTGGTGTTTGGCCAGGTATTTGGGCAGCCGCGAGGGGCGCAATCGGGCCAGTTCATCGAGGCACCGCGTAGCATCCAGCAGCAGCTGCGAGAAGCCGAGCGTGCGCTTGACGAACGACGGTACAGCGACGCTGTGGTTCGCTTGGGTGATTTGCTGGCGTTAGAGAACGAAAAAAGCGACGATGCGGATCTGGCCGGGCAAGACTTCTTCCTCGACATCGATGATTCGCGAGCTGAGGGAGTCCCGGTCAATCGCAGCTTGCTCCGCGTGGCCCGCCAGATGATCGGCATGCTGTCGGCCGAAGCACTGGAAACGTACGAGCTGCGCTATGGACCGCTTGCGCGCAAGTTGCTTACCGAGGCCGCCGGGTCGCGTGATTGGGAGAAGGTTCGCGAAGTTCGCCGAAAGTACTTTCACACGACGGCGGGATTTGAGGCCTCAGCGTTGTTGGCTCAGCATGAAGTTTACGAGGGGCACCCCTTGGCCGCATCGATTTTGCTCGACGATGTCGTCTCAGTGCCGCGTGCGGTCGACCATCTGGGCAGGGGAATCGTGCTGTTGCACGCGTCGGCATCAAAGTTGGGCGGCCGCGTGGTGCCTGCGATCAATGTCAAGGGTGGTGGAGATGTCGTTGTGGGTGGAAAGTCGGAAACCTTTCCCGGTGCCAATGAAGTCTCTGGGTGGCTCGCCGAACGCGTCAGCGTGATTGACGGTTTTTCCGGTAGCGATCCGCGGGACTACGCGGTCTTCGGCGGTGATTCCAGTCGCAACGGTACGTCGGCAGGGCAAATGCCGCTGACGAATCTGCGGTGGAAACTGAACACTTCGGCCAGCCCGCTTCAGGAGCGAAAAGTTCGCGAGGTCGTAGAAGAACTTACCACCAGCGGAAAATTGCCGCCGCCCAGTTGGACGCCGCTACGTGTTGGAACCCAATTGCTGATGCGGACGACCGAGCGATTGGTGGGTGTTGACTATCGAACCGGAAAACGCATTTGGACCTACCCGTGGCAGTCAGCGTCGGAGGCATTTGACCAAGACGAAACTTCGTTGGACGTGATTGCGGGCGGCTACGAAGGATCGAGTGATCTCTTGAGTCAGCGAGTTTGGAACGATGTTCCGTACGGACAGGTCACCAGTGACGGCGCGCGTGTGTTCATGCTGGATGACTTGCGCGAAGTTGAGATGACATCCTTCAGCGGCATGATCAATTTACGCGGTACGCGACCGGCGGATACGCGAACGAATACCTTGGTGGCGCTGGACCTGGCGACGGAGGGGAAACTGTTGTGGCTGTTGGGCGCGGGCGCCGATCGAGAGTCCGGGCTGGCCAATGCATTCTTTCTGGGCCCACCTTTGCCTCTGCATGGCCGGCTGTACGTGATGGTCGAGATTGCCGGAGACATCAATGTTTGCTGCCTCGATCCAGCCACCGGGAACGAATTATGGCGGCAGCAGGTCGTGGCATTGGAATCAGGCGGCATCGAGTCCGATCCGATCCGGCGCGTCGCCGGCGCAACACCCACCTACCACGAGGGGTTATTGATTTGCCCCACGGGCGCCGGCGCGATCGTTGCGATTGATCTGGCGGATCAGATGTTGCGTTGGGGCGTCAACTACGACCGTGACATGGAGATGATGCGAAATGTGATCGGTCGTGGGCGCGGTTTGGAACCCAGGAAGTTGATGCAGCGATGGTACTCCGGCGCCGCAATTGCAAGCGACAAGGAAGTGCTTGTCACGCCCATCGAATCGAACCGGTTGTTTGGATTCGATCTTTTGACCGGCGAGAGTCTCTTCGCGAACAAAGAACGCGGACAAATGCGGTACCTCGCCGGCGTCCGCGATGGTCGCTTTTACGTGGTCGGAGCCAGCCAGGTGCAAGCCTTTGACTTGCGAAGTGGCGAAGAGGTTTGGACGACGCCACGCGACTTGCTGTCGGCGGGGCAACAGATCTGCGGCTACGGCATGTTCGGAAAAGACGACTACTTGATCCCGGCGACGTCGAATCAAATCGTTCGTATCTCACTCAAAGACGGCTCGCTGATTGATCGACGCAGCACGCGGTTTCCGCTGGGTAATTTGGTCGCCGTTGGGGGTGAGGTCATCTCGCAGGGCCCCACCACGTTGGCGGTTGCGTTTGGCGAGGCAACTCTCGAGCCGATCGTCAATCGGATGCTGGAGAACGACCCAAATGACTTCGAAGCTCTGGTCCGCAAATCGGAATTACTGATCCAGCGCGGTCAACGCGATCAAGCCCTGAAGCTGCTCATACGTGCTCGTGGTATGGAGCCCGACAACGACGAAGTTCGCATGCTAAGTGTCGAGGCAATGTTGGGCTCTCTTCGTGAAACCATGACGCTGGACGGTGATCTGGTGAAGACGCTGGAAGAATTGATTGATCAGCCTTCTCAGCGTGTTGAATTGTTGTCGTTGCGAATTCGGGCGGCTTTGGCTGACAAGGAATATGAACAGGCAGCCAAGCACTTGATCGATTTGTCGTCCTTGATCGTCGCCGAGCCGTTGCTTGCCGTTTCTGCGGATGAGGTCATCAATGATTCAAGTCGGTACTGTTCCATGGATGGCTGGATCGCGGCTCGCGTTCAAGAAATCGTCGACAGTGCGAGTGAAGGGGAACTCAGCAAAGTCAACCAAATGGTTCGTGACGCAAATGTAACGAAGCAGCAAGGGTCGACGAGCCTGCTCAAGCGAGTCGTCAAACATTTTGGAGCCACAGAAGGTGTCGAGCCCCTGCGCCGTGAGTTGACCCAACGCATGCAAGCTGATGTCGCCCATTTGGAACTGGAGCGGCTTGCCCTGGGCACACAGATTCCATCAAGCGTTGGCCTGGCGAGTTTGTCGAATGATCGTTTATTGATGTTGGCCGAGGCCTTCACGATGGGAGGCTTGGCGAAGGATGCCAACGCTGTGCTTGATGTCCTCGACACTCGTGAGCTTTCCAACCGTGATCGCGTTGACCAATTGCGCACGCGTGCGAGAGCACAGATCGCCAAACCAGAGTGGCCACGTGAGGTCTCCTTGAAATGGGATTCACGAGTCACTCGCATTCGCACCTTCACGATAACCCAGCGAGTAGCGGAAACCACCGTTTTGGCTGGCAAGAGTTTCCTGGGATGGAGTTTGGTCAGTGAAGGCAGAAGTCCCTTGGCGATTCGTGACCCCAACGGCTTGCTGAAATCGGTCCAGACCGAAGGGTTTGGACAACAGGATCCGATCGACAAGGAAGCCCAGATCTGCGGCGGCGTGATGGTCGTTGTGATGCCAAATGGACTGGTCGGAATCGACCTTTACCAACTGCTGTCCGGTAGCGGCGAATCGGTTCTTTGGCGTCGAGGCCTGAGTGGTGACAGTGGGCCGGTGGCCGCACGCTCAAGTGCCATGAATCCGTTTGACGACCGAATCATTAAATACAACATGATTACGACTGCAGCTCAGGTAGTGCCCCCTGAATTCAAACTTGGGCCGATCATGGGAGACCGCGTATTGCTGCTGCAAGGTGGCGATTTGTTAGCGTTCGATCTGTTCACCGGCGAGACGATTTGGCGAAACTCGTCGGCTCCGCAGAGCGGCGCCGTCTTATCGGACGGGGAGCGCGTGGCGGTGGTTTCGCCCGATACCGCCGAAGTCGCTTTCTTTAGTTTCTTGGATGGCCGGAAGCTTGCGATCGGAACCTTGGGAGCATGGGAATGATTTGGGAAGCAATCGGCACGAACGTGTTGGCTTATCGTGAGACCGGCGAGCATCGCCGCCATGAGTTGCGGTTGGTGGATGCTTTCAGCGGCGAGCTGATCCTGCGTCATGAAACGAGTTCGGCAAATCGATCATCATTGGAAGTTGATAGTGCTTACGGTCAGATTGTCGATGGTCGCTACCTGGCCTTTCTGGAGAACAACGGACAGGCACTGATCTGGGATGTCATGGAGGGACGTGAGGTCGGCCGCCCCATGCTTGCGGAGTATGCGAACTTGCAGGGATTAAGAGCGATGTACCTGGATGGGCAAATCATCTTGCTGCCCAAACGGCGGCTCGACCCCATCTTGAAACAGAATTCGCAAGTGCAGACAGAGCAAGGTACGCTTCACGCCACGGTCCACGGTGTGCATGCCGTTTCGCTCGAAGATGGTTCTCTGCGTTGGAGCAAGCAATTCGATACGCCTTGGGGCTGTACATTGACTCAGCCTGCAGGGACACCGATTCTGGTGTTGGCACGCAGTCCGTTTACGCATGTGGTCGGACGTCGAAAAAAGTCGCTGGATGCACTCGCATTGGACGTTCGCGACGGGAGTGAGCTGAGCGAGCGATTGGGTAAGGAAATCTTGAGCAACAACAATCAACTCGAGACGCGGCTCACGATCCAGCCAGCACAATCACGGGTGACCGCGCAAATCGGACCCGAGATATTGACCTACACCTTCGGTGAAATCGACAAGGTCAATCCCGAAGACGATCAACCTGGCGACGAATAGCCCGATTCGATCCTTGCCGCTTCAGAATGACGCTCAATGTAGATGGCATTGGGCGGCGGGTCTGCATCTTTGTCGCTCTTTAGCATCGTGCGAGAAATAAGTGTCGGCGTGCTCTCCGAGCTCGCATCGAAAAGCTGGGACCGTAGCGAGCTCGGAGAGCACGCCGGCAAAAAGCGACAGTAATTTCCCGCACGATGCTCAGCCACTCTACATCTGCTTTTCACCTGCGTTTCATCGGTATTTCACAGCCTGTGACCAGACTTGTCCAAGCGTCTGCGATGCTAAGGGTGTCGCCCAATGGTTGGTGCGACAGACGATACAGCTTCCCAGAAAAATCGCTTCACGGAGGAGTCTTCCGATGTCCAAGTTCTATGTGCAATGCGGTCCCATTCAAACCATTCTCGAAGCTGACTCCGTCGGTCAAGCCGCATTGAGCGGACTCGATCGCACGCTGCAAGCCCATCTCTGGATTTACGACGATCCGGGGCTGACCGAACAAAATTGTCGTGATCACTTGATGCTCGAAGCACTGATGCATCTCGATCCGGTGATTCGCGTCAGCGAACAGGGATTTGACCGGAGCGATTCGCAGTTGGTTGGCACGCCCGAGACGATTGACAGTTGGCATCGATTGATGGTGGGAATGAATCGGCTGTTCGTCGCCGCTGGACTGCCACCCCGATCGATGGCCGCCGTCGCAGCTTGCCCGGTCGAGCCCGTAACAGAACGCCCTCGCCGCCCACGGTAGATAGGCGGCTTGAGAGTTTTAGTCACGGTGGCCGGTGGTCGAGCGTCATTCCACGTGCACAAAAAAAACCGGTCGGCAGCCTTGGGAGGCTGTCGACCGGCTATATAAGACGCTTCGATCTATCGGCGGCAAAATGGAGCCGCTGGGAGAAACGCGAAAGTCTCAGCGTGCTACTGCACAAGCCTTTGAGTGACTTTGGCGAACCCTAAAAATGATCCCTCTGCCGAAATAGGAAGACCGAAGCAAGTGCGGGCTTTATTCAAATCCGCACTTTGATTTTAGACTCGCATTCGCGGTCAGCAAGTGGATCGGCAAAAGAATGCCCGACTGTGCACTTCATTTTGCGATCAGCGAGAATTCTCGCCGAATCAGTCGCAAAGTTCTGGTTTGGCACCGCGTTTGCGTCAAGTGTTTTTTGCCGGACGAGCCTCACCGCGGCAGGCTATTTTGCTCGATCATAGCTGATTTCAAACGCCTTCACCCATTCGCCGTCACGCTTTGTCAGCATTACAAATTTGCGTTGATCATCGCCATCCATTGTGGAGATCGATTTCATTTTTTCCGTTTTTCCGGTGTTCGGATCGATGCCTTGGAAGACCATTACCATTTCTTTCTTGTTTTCATCAAATTCGCCTTCCATCACGCTCATCGATGCATTCATGTTGTCGATCCATGTGCCCACGTACTTCTGTTTGTGGGGGTCATAGCGTATCGGCCAACTCTTTGATCGAGACGTTTCGGAATTCGACGGGGTCATTGTGTCCGGCAAAACCAAAAAAACCACGGCTTCGTTCTTTGCCGGGGTGGGCCTTGTCAGCCATGAATTCGGTCACCGTGCTCAAGTCCGTGTCAAGGATAACGTTGCCATTGAGTTCGACCTTGATCGAGGTTCCATTGACGGTGACCTGTTGAAAATTCCATTGGCCCGCTTCGCGCAGGAAACCACGCCTGGCCGCGGCCATACCGTATGCACTTCCGTGATATTGCCTCGCATCAAGTTTCGCATATTTGGGATGCTCCGAATCGAGCACCTGTAATTCGGTCATCGCAACGTAGGCTGGATCGCCATTTTCTGGCGCACGAATCGCGAGTCCGTTGTTCCCGCCCGGAGGCAATCGAAACTCAACTCGCGCGATGAAATTGCCATACTCCTTTTCCGTCAACAACATTCCGCCCTTGCCCTCCTTGCAGCGAATGGCACCATCGACGACCTCGTAACTCTCGACACTTCCTTGCCATCCGGTCAGATCAACGCCGTTGAACAGCGATGCAAAAGCTTGGCCTTCGTGTTCGCGAAGTCGCTGGTTTGCTTCTTCGGGCGACAATTCCTTGAGCCAAATGTTGCGCCAGCGGATCTCGCCGCCATGGGTCTGAAGTTCGATCGGCCCGGAAGCAAACAATGGCGAATTGCGATCCCAGAAATTCTCCATCACAGCATTGTCAACAACCAGAATGTCGTTCAGGTAGACCGTCGTCCGCGCACCGACTTGGCGAATGAAAAACTGATTCCATTGACCGATGGGGTTGTCGGCCAGAACGAAGGGGTCCTTGCCAGGTGCTCCGGCGCTGTTGTTCCAAAGTCCCCCACTGCCACGATCCGAGCCGTTGCGAAATTCCTTCGGATACGTGTAATCCCAAATTTGAACTTGCGGTGACCCCTTCAAGTAGATTCCGCTGTCAGCTCTTGGAACCGTTTTGTACTCGAGCATCAATTCAAAGTCGGTGTAGTCGTCATTGGTGACCAAGAAAGGACCATGTCCATCGTTGACCAGTTCGCCAGCATCGACCGTCCAATGCTTCTTTACGTCGATCATCCAACTCGTCGAGTTTCGCCTGCCGCTCTGCTTCGGGCATTTCGGCCAGCGTCATGGGGTTCAAGTGAGGCCGCCCGTGCCAACCCTCCAGAGTCATGCCGTCGAAGATCGGTTGAAAACCTTCCGGGGGCTTCTGAGGACTCCGCGAAGGCTCTTGCGCGAAAGCCTGGGTGCCAACGCAAGCGAGAAAAATGAGCGGCAAAGATCGGAGGGTAAGTCTTGTCATTTCAAAACCGAAACGGGTGTGGGCGGGGACTCAAGAGCCCCAGATTGTATCAGTGTTGGTGAGATCCCTCGCTGACGCGTTTTGAAGTTGCGCGCCTCACTAACCGACGCGTTAGCGAGGCAACACCGGTGTTGATGGCTTCCTCGCTGACGCGTCGGGTTAGGATTTCTTCGTGTCTCAGCCAAACTCGCAAATTCGAGAGATTCGCGTCGGGTCCAAGGGGGCCCAAATCAGCTTACCGCTGCCGTGGCTCGGGATTGACTCCCCCGCGACACTCTGTCAAATTTTTTGGTTCGTAATCCGCCAGCGTCGCCGATCGTAGATGGTTTGGACCGTTTTCTTTCCATTTTGATCGGTGAATGTTCGAGACAAGTTGTCTCTTTGGCGGCTGTCAGTAGGGTTAGTTTTGTGACGAATATTTACGTAGGGAACCTTGCGTTCACCGCAGGCGACGACGACTTGCGCTCGGCTTTCGAGCAGTTCGGAGAAGTCACGTCAGTCAACATCATCATGGATCGTGAGACAGGACGATCACGGGGTTTCGCATTTGTCGAAATGGCCGACGGCGAGAGTGCCAAGGAGGCGATTGAAAATCTCAACGGCGCGAGCATTAGCGGCCGTAACGTGACTGTCAATGAAGCACGTCCAAGAGCACCCCGCGGTGGCGGTGGCGGAGGTGGCCGCGGCGGCGGAGGCGGCTACGGTGGCGGCGGCGGAGGTGGTGGCGGCTATCGTGGTGATCGTGGTGATCGTGGCGATCGTGGTGGTGGCGGATACGACCGACGTTAGACATTCGAGACGACAGAATCTATGAAAGGGACAAGCAATCGTGCTTGTCCCTTTTCTTATGTTCCTGGTAACCAGACACCAGCGGCGGGTGGCTGGTGGTCGAGCGTCAGCGAGCCCCCAGTGGCGAGCCAATGGAATTCCGGGGGCTCGCTGACGCTCGACCGCCGGCCACCCCGTCACATTCATGTGGTGGCCAACACTACCCGATCAATCGGGTCACGACGAAGAAAGCTAATCAACAGGAAAGCCACGTTTTCGTAGCAATGCGCTGGTGTCGACATCGCGGCCGCGGAACTTGCGAAAGCCGTCTGCCGGGTCGATCGTGTCGCCGACACTCATCACGTTGTCATGAAGACTCTTGGCAACATCCTTGTCATAGAAACTACCGGCTTCTTCAAACTTTTCCGCGGCGTCGGCCGTTAAAGCGTCCGCCCACAGATAGCTGTAATATCCTGCCGAGTAGCTGTCACTGCTGAAGATGTGCATGAAGTGCGGAGTGCGGTGCCGCATCGGTAATTCCTTTGGCATCCCCAGCTCCGCCAGCGTCTCACGCTCGAACTTGTCCGGATCGATGTCGGCATCGCCCGCCAAATGCAGCTTCATGTCCATCAATGCGCTGGCCAAGTACTCGACCGTTGCGAACCCCTGGTTGAAGGTCGACGCTTTCTTGATCTTCTCCAGTAGTTCTTGAGGAATCGGCTCGCCGGTTTTGTAGTGCACGGCAAACTGATTCAGGACTTCGGGTGTTTCCAGCCAATGCTCGTTCACTTGGGACGGGAATTCGACATAGTCGCGGGCGACAGACGTGCCTGATTGCGTGCGGTACTGCACCTTTGACAACAGCCCATGAAGTGCGTGCCCGAATTCGTGAAACAGTGTCACGGCGTCATCCCACGAAATCAGAACAGCTTCGCCATCGCCCGCCTTGATAAAGTTCGAGTTGTTCGAGACGATCGTCGTGATCGGTTCGCCCATGTTCTCTTGAGCGCGGTAGTCGGTCATCCAAGCGCCGCTTCGTTTGCCTTCTCGTGCGTACGGATCCAAATACCACAGTCCGACGTGTTTGCCGTCGGCGTCGGTGACTTCCCAGACTGTCACGTCAGGATGAAAAACCGGGAGTCCGCTGACTTGTTTGAATTGCAGCCCGTACAGTTCGCCCGCCGCCCACATCATGGCTTCCCTGAGCTTGTCCAATTGCAGATAAGGTTTGACGGTTTGGCTGTCGAGGTCGTACTTTGCCTTTCGCACTTTTTCGGCGTAGTAGCGGTAGTCCCAGGGCTCGATCGTGATGTTGGCACCCTCTTCGTCGGCGATCTTCTGCATGTCGGCAACTTCTTCTTTGACGCGTGCGAGTGCTTTGGGCCAAACCTTCATGATCAAATCCATGGCCTTTTGCGGATCCTTCGCCATCGTCGGTTCCATTCGCCAATGGGCATGCGTTTCGTATCCGAGTAGTTTCGCGCGGGCCGCGCGAATCCCCAAGATCTCTTTGATGATCTGGTTGTTGTCATGCTCGTCGCCGTTGTCACCGCGGTTGTAGTAGTTCCGCCAAACCTGTTCACGCAGCTTGCGGTTATCGGCGTACGTCAGGAACGGGTCCATGGACGACCGCGTGTTGGTGACTGCCCAATTCCCGCCTTTGTTGCCGCGTTCCTTCGCCGCGCTGGCCATTGCCGAGACCGTGCTGTCAGGCAGGCCTGCCAGGTCCGCTTCATGCTCGATCCAAGTCACGTAACCCTTTTCATCTTCCAAAACGTTCTGGCTAAAGTCGGTAAACAGCCGGGCCAGCCGCGTGTTCATTTGAGAAAGCTTGGCTTTGTCGCTGGCACTGAGTTTGGCTCCCTTGCGCAAGAACGTCTTGTAGCGGTCATCGACCAAGCGACGCTGTGCCAGATTCAGCACTTTGTTCTTCATTTCATCGCTTTCGTAGACGGCGGCGATGCGAGCAAACAGCTTTTCGTTTTGATAGATGCTGTCCTCATGCTCGGACAGCTTGGGGGCGATCACTTTCTCAATATCGGGGATAGGTCCGAGATTCAGATTCGATGTGTGAACGGAGAACAGCGATTCGAGACGGTTGAGAGTGCGGCCGGCTTTTTCCAAAGCCACGATGGTGTTCTCAAACGTTGGCGGATCGGGATTGTCGGCGATCGCTTCGATGTCTTGCGCTGACATGGCGATGGCGGCATCGAAAGCGTCAACGAAGTCTTCGCTGCGAACCAGATTCCAAGGGGGCACACCGCCATAGGGTCCGGTCCAAGGTTGCAGCATCGGCGAGTTGGAAGCCATCTTCTTGGTTGCTCCGTTGTCTTGTCCGTCCAGGGGTGAAGTTGCGATTGCCATCGAAAAGGCAAACGCCAGTGTGCAAAGCGAGCGATGATTCACGGTTGGCGTCCTGATCAAATGCGAGTCAGCGGATGAACGAAACCGGTAGTCTAGCAAGTCGTTCGAACAAAAAACCACGGCCAGTCAGCTACGCCCCGAGCGACTTTTCCCAATCGGCGCCTTCCTCGATGACTCGGAAGTTCAGGGTCTGCAGCTGCGACAGCAATTCAGCCTTGTCGCTGTCGACCGCCGTCTCGACGGTGTGGATCCGACGCCGGGAGAGAGATTGAACGAGGACTCCAATCAAATAGCTCTCCGCCGGTTCCAGACTCCCTCGCTGAGTGGCTTCTGCGATGTCCAGGATCGCCAGCGACGGATTCATCACCTCCGCCTCCGGGTCGCTGAGCCAAAGATTGACTCGGGCAAGCTCGTTGCCGCCGCGGTCGTACAGGTGATGGGTCTCGATGTCCAAATGCGACATGCCCGCCGCGTGTCGTGGATCGGGATGTTTGAACATGGAAGCTTGAACTTGCGACGCGCGACGAAGCTGCAAGGCGTCGCGGCTGACCGGCGGGCGATACGAATTCGTCGAAGCGGTCATTCGCAATACGGACCGTCGCGGAGAAAAACCGCGGCGCCCCAGCAGTGACGTCATTCGCAGGTCGGACTTGGGGATACCGATACCGTGTCCGATCGGATCAAGACCGGCGTATCCATAGGCGTCATCGCGAATCAAGCCCACAGCAATTTGATGGCAACCAGTTTCCGCGATCTGCTTTTCGGCGGCGGACATCAGCTCGTCCATCTCCGACTCGTCCGCGTTGTCGCCGACGCAAAAGGCCGAGATAATCGCCGCTTGCTCCCGAGTAAGACAAGCCGCGTGATGGCACCATGCCTGGACGACGCCATCCCGCTCGGCCACCAGCAGCCTTGACGGGTCGAAGAAGGTCCTGGCCAGCACCGCCTGCTCGAATCTCGCCCCGTTGACCAAGGGAGGCGGACCGATCGCCGACGCGTGTTGGATCCAAATCTCAACCAGAGCGGGGAGGTCCGCGTTGTGAAACTGACGAATGTTCACGAGTTATTCAGCATCTCAAGCGATCTTGCGGGTCGGTCATATCAAGACGGCCATGATGCCAGATTGCCAGCATTCATAGAAGCGGACAAGAGTGGCCATAAAAAAACGGCGGGGCAACACGCCCACGCGCTGCCTCACCGTTTGTCTAAAAACCCGCGAGAGAAAGTTATCGCTCGACGTGCCGCAATCCCACACCACGTACGCCAAGCAAAAACCCGCTCAGCCAAGCGTCGGGCTGGCCACATGGACAGCCCTCGCCGGTACGAAATGAATCGGCCGATCGCGACGCTAGCTCGGATCGTAACTGTCGTTTGGCTGCGAAAGAACGATCCTGACGCCAACAAGTACCGGACGTAACGATTATTCCGGTCAGAGGGGAATCTTGCCATCAACCGAGACGCGATCGTTCAAGCCAATGCTAGCGTTCCAGCCCAGCTGGAAATCGGCAGAAACGCTGATCAAAAACGACGTCGCTGGTGAGTTTGTTCGTAGTGACCGCATTCATGCGGTTGGCCGCAAGTAAGACCCGATGAATCGGGTGACTACGGACTTTAACGCACGCGCCGCATGTAGGTGACAAACTCTTTGTCGATTTCCTCCAGTGTTGTCCCGAATGCTTCTTCGAACATCTCGATGCGTGCTCGCTTGCTGTTCTCGGCAAGCGGTCGACCCTGGCTCAGCAACCTCAGGTACTGGACATATTCCTGCCGCTTTGTCTTGATCAAGAAATAGGTCAGCGCCCAGCCTTCGCCGTAAGCGTCGTTGGCGGAGGCCGAGTTTTTGAATCGCATGTCATCGGCCAGCAACGTTGCCAAGGAATTTTGCGGCCGATTCGGCACGTAGTTGAACCATCGCCTCAGGTTGACCTCATTGACTCGACCGATGTGCCGCCACTTCTTGGGGTTCCGGCGATCAGGCGACTCGAAAAACATTGCCAACCCCTCGCTGACCCACATCGGGTTATCGGCGAACCGTCGCTGCATGTCGGTGTTGTAGGCAAGCTGATGCGTCGCTTCATGAATGATCGTGGAAACGTTCCGCTCCAAATTTGCGACGTTGTATGTCGTCATTTGATTGGAAGTTAAGTGATAGTATCCAATCACTGACTTGGCCAATTCACCGATTTCCGCACCGGCGTGTTTCAGAAAAGCCTTGTCATCTCTCAACACGACCGCCACCAAGGGGAACCGCGGTTCGGGCAGCTCCCATCGTTGGTTCTTCCAGAACGAAAAGAATCCGCGGTAAAGGCTTTCGAACAGGCTGGCAACTTGCTTCGCGTACGCCTCGTTGCTGTTGTACACAACGATGTAATGTTGAGTGCGAAAGACTTTGAAGTCGCTGGGCATCTCCTTTAGCAGTCGCTCTTCCATTTCGTCCGCATCGATCGGCACAAGATCGGTGTCATCCGATTTTCGCTCCGCGATCTGCTTGGGCTGGAGCGTCCAAATCCGCCCGTCATCTGCCTGCAGCATTAAACCGCCGTCCTGGGCTTCGACCAGAATTTCACCGATCACCGTGCGCTGCTCGTCACCGTCGGCAATCGTGACCGTCTCGGCGCCCAAAACGTGGCGTGGCGCGGCGACAAAGAGTAGCAGACTACAGCCGAGAAACACCAACCGTGGCATAAGAATTCGCAGAAATAGGAGGAGAAGAGTGTGGGGAAAAAAGCAGGCCACCTCTCCTACGAAGTGGGAGCCGGTGACAGTTCTCGCCGTCACCTCATCGTACCACGTGACGCGGTTCCTCGCCGCAGCCAAAACAGGCAGATCACGACCACGGCCACGAGATACCATGTCGCAAGTGCAGCTTCTTGGTACCGAGCACCACTGTGCAATAGCCCAAAAAGCCGTGTTCCCACCGTGGTCACCCCTGGAGGGATCACTGGTAGCGTTGCCGGAACATCGCCAGACGCCATCAATCCCGCCGCCAGCGATGCTGCGATCAAATTGACTCCAAGCAGCGGTCGGTCAATGGACCACATCCGGCGCAGCCACGAACATTCCAGCTGGGCCGCATCCAGCACCGAATTATCAATTCCCCGGTAGCCGGATCGCAAGACCCAGTAGGCGACCGGCCCCGCGCGGACCAGCAGTGCCAGAATCGTGGGCATCAGCGTCTGCTGGTACAGCGTGCGAAAACCGGGAACGTTCGATTGGAAGATCGAAACGACAGTGAGCCCCACGATTGGGCCCGGGATTGCAACCATCACGATCGTCGCCAGATCCATGCATCGCTCCGCCAGACGATGCGTCCTGCCGATCGCCGCAAGCGGCCAGGCGATGATGACGGCGACCAGTCCCGTCAAAAACGCAATGATTGCCGTCCATTGGTACTCAGCCGAAAAGTTCTTTGGCGCAGCAACCAGACGATGCCAACATGCCGTCGGCGACCATGATGCCTGCACCACTCCGTTGACGACGACCACTTCGTGCCCAAGTTTGACGATCAGTCCTGAAACGGGAACCACCACGATCACCGCCGAGACAGTGATGGCGAGGATCACCATCAACGCTTCCCATTTCCGTGGAAGCCGATCGCCGACGAGCGGTGTGTGGTCATGATCACGTTGGGTCGTCAAAAGTTTGTGACGTGTGACAAACAGCCACGTCAATACGACGCCGGCGATGACGAGCGGTAGAAAGCAAGTCATCAGCACCGATACCATCGACGGGTCCGCCGCGTAAAACAGATAGAACTCATCGGCCAGAGTCCGGTAGCCATACAGATCCACGACGGTCATCTCTGTGGCGGCGATGGCAGCGGTTGCCAGCAGCGACGCGAGCAACCAGGGGGAGGCAAGTGGCAATCGGACTCGCCACCAAGATGCGATCGGCCCCATTTCCAATCTGCTTTGCTGGACCATCTCCGCTGGAGTCCTGCTGGTGCCGTGCCAAGTCGCCAGCGCTACAATCGCCGCACCGAACAAACCGTGAACCCAGCCACAGGCGAGCAGTCCCGCAAAAAATCCGTAGGGCCCAGTGCCGACTGCGCGAGCCCCGGTTTGGGTCATGATCATCCAGCCGAACTTGCCCGCCGTGGCTTCCCAGGCGGCGGCATGCAGAATCATTGGCATCGCAACGGCAACGAGCAGCGAAGCGAGAAAGCAGCGGCAAATCACGCGGCCCCAGCGACCACTGCACTCCAAGCTCGATGCCGCCCACGCTCCTACAATTCCAATAACCGTTGCAATGGTCACCGAAACCGCCATCAATTGCAGCGTTCGTAAGAGCGGCTCAATCCACACCAGGAACAGATCCTCAAGGAAAAGATTTGACGCGGTGACACGAATCTCACTTTATTCGATCACAATGGACAAAACCCGTTCATCCGTTTTCCAGCGTTTTCGCCTCCATGAAAATCACCGCGATCCCACAACTGTACCGCAATCTGAAGCGGTGGCGGGAGATCCTGGCGGTGCTGCGGCGGTACGGGCTGGCTGACTGGCTGGTCCATTTTCGGCTGCCGTTTCGCGATACATTGAAAGACAATGGCGGCGTGCCCCTTTCAAAGTACTCGCGTGAGCAGCGAGTGCGAATGGCGCTGACCGATCTTGGTCCGACGTTCATCAAGTTGGGGCAGGTTCTGGCAGCCCGGCCCGACTTGGTGGGACCGCTATTGGGTGAAGAGCTCAAAGGCCTGCGTGCCAATGTTCGTCCTGACAGCATTGAACAAGTCCGCGCGATGCTCCGAAAAGAGCTTGGCGACGATTACGAATCGCACTTTCAATCGATTGATCCGATTCCGCTTGCAACCGCATCCATCGGTCAAGTGCATCGTGCCATCTTGAACGACGGTCGAAACGTTGTGATCAAAGTGCAACGGACGGATATCGAACGCATGATGCGACAAGATATGGAAGTCCTGGCTGGGCTGGCTCAGTTGGCACAGCGAGTGGATACTTTGGCAGCGTGGGGTCCAGCCGAGATGGTGCAGCAACTGGCGCCGATGCTGGCCCGCGAGTTGGACTTCAGTCGCGAACGGCAGAACCTCGACCACTTTGCCGAGATGTTTAGCCGCAGAAGCCAGGACGTTGTCATCCCCCGGCCGATCAACCCACTATGCACGAAACGGGTTTTGGTCATGGAGGAATTGATCGGGCAACCACTGGCAGCCTTCTTGAGTGACGAGCAATCTCGAGACGTCGCGATCAAGCAAGCGGCGCCCGATGCATCAGTCGTGGAAGCCAACGGCGCAATCTCGAAGAACGTTGTCGTCGATTACGACGCAGCAGAGCGATTGTCGATCAAACAGCATTTGAGCGAGACGCTTGCCAGTGTTTACTTGACGATGCTGTTCGATGAGGCATTGTTTCATGCCGATCCGCATACCGCCAACTTGCTCGTGATGGAGAATGGTCAGCTGGGCATCTTGGACTTCGGCATGGTCGGTCGAATCGATGAAAATCTCCGCGAGACGATCGAAGAGATGTTGGTCGCAATCGCAACGGGCGACCAAAATCGATTGACGCGGCTGATCCGCCGCATCGGGAATGCGCCACCGACGTTGGACGAGTCGGCATTGGCAATCGACGTCGCAGAGTACATCGGGACGTTTGGACGACAGAGTCTTGGTGAATTCGATTTGACCGGTGCACTCAATGAGTTGAGCGATATTCTCCATCGGCATGCGATCAAGCTGCCGAACCAGTCGGCACTGCTGTTGAAAATGTTGATCTCGCTGGAAGGAACGTTGCGCGAGCTCGGTGCAAGCTTCGATTCGCTGGAAATCGTGCAGAGTTTCATGCGTCGATCGATGACACGTCATCTCAGTCCGCGGCGACGGATACGGCAAGCGAGACGTATCTACTTGGAGGCAGAGAACTTTCTGGAAGCAGCACCGGACGAAATGATTTCGTTGCTGCGACAAGCGCGTCGCGGAGAAATCCGGATGACGCTTGAACATCAGCGGATCGGTCCGAGCATCAATCGACTGGTGCTTGGATTGATCACCAGCGCCGTGTTTCTCGGTTCGTCACTGATGCTGGCAATGAAAGTGCCTCCGTTGCTGTTCCACGAGAAATCGGTCCTTGGCATTCAAGATTTGAGTCTGTTGGGAATCGTGGGCCTGATCGGCAGCGTCAATGTGATGATGTGGTTATTGCTGGCGATCAACCGCAGCGGTCATCTGACCCGCGGCAACGAAGACTAGCTTCGTCGTGACCCGATTCATCGGGTTTTGTAGGGGAACCACCGCATGAGTGCGGCGGGTGGCTGGTGGTCGAGCGTCAGCGAGCCCCCAGTGGCGAGTCAAGGGAATTCCGGGGGCTCGCTGACGCTCGACCGCCGGCCACCCCATCGTTCGCCTAATCCTCGGTCACCAGACTTCCCCACCAGGTTGGATTCGGTTCCCAATTCGGATCGAGCATCGCCGCGTGCGTCTGTTCGAGCCGCTCTTTGAGCTCGGTTTGGATTCGCTGGAACTTGGCCTCGGTCTTTTGCGGATCGTATCGCGGATCGGGCTGAGGAAACTTCGCGCCGACCGAATGCAGCCAAGTTTCCAGTTGCTGTCGCATTCGTGCTGTTCGCGCCGGGTGCGTTCGCGCCAGATCGCTTTCCTCACTTGGGTCGACGCTCAAATCATAAAGCTCATCACGTCCATCCTCGTAATAGTGAATCAGCTTATAATCACCGTCACGAAACAGCGAACTCGGTTCACCACCTTGGTTGTCGTAGTGCGGATAGTGCCAGTACAGCGGACGCGGATCGATCACCCCGCCTTGCAACAAGGGCACGAGGCTAACGCCATCGACATGTTGATCTACTCTGGCGGGCAGTCCGCAAAGATCAAGAATCGTCGGATAGAAATCGGCTCCGGTGACCGGCACATCGCAAGTCGATCCGGCTTTGGTAACAGCGGGATAGCGGATGTAGTACGGTTCGCGAATTCCGCCCTCCCATTGACGTCCTTTCCCGCCCCGCAGCGGCAGGTTGCTGGTCGAATAGGCGTCGCCCGATGAAACACCGCCGTTGTCGCTGGTGAAGATTACGATCGTCGATTCCGTCAGCCCGGATTCATCGATTGCGTCAAGTACTTTGCCGACCGCGGTGTCGGTGACCTCGACCATCCCTGCGTAGATCGGATGATCTTGGACCTGACGAACGGGCAACGTGCGATCGATCTTGAAGCGAGAACCTCCCGCGGGCAACGTCGGTGCCAAAGACTGATACTTCGACCACAGCGCTCGAGTTGTCTGCACTGGACCATGAACGCTGTAGAACGACAGCATTGCAAAGAAGGGTTCGTCGCGATGCGTCTTGATGAAGCTGGCAGTTTCCTCGGCAAGACGTAGCGGCAGTGACTCGCCCGCCGGTCCGTCCTTCATCTCGGGGTTCTTGAAGGGCGAAAAGTAACCGCCGGGAGGGCTACCGCGATGGTGCCCGCCCACATTGATCTCGAAACCGTGGTCATCCGGATGCGAACCCTCACCACCCAGATGCCATTTGCCGGCAAAAAATGTCCGATAGCCTCCCTCGAGCAGGGCTTCGGCCAACGTCACGTCCTGATGCGGCAGTTCGTGCAGGTATTCGGCCGGCAACAATGGATCTTCCCGTTTCCAATCCATTCCCGATCCGGCACCAATCCAGTTGGTGATTCCGTGCCGTGCCGTGAATTTGCCCAATTGAATGCTTGCCCGCGAAGGACTGCAGACACGGCAGTTCGCGTACCCTTGCGTGAACCGCATGCCGCCGCGCGCAGCTTGTCGATGTTCGGGCTGCGATAGTAGGTGCTGTTTTCGATCGACAAGTCGTGCAGCCCCATGTCATCGACCAGAATCAAAACCACGTTGGGTTTCTGCGTCTGAGCCACGGTGCCACCGACGAGGACGACGATCGACAAGAGGGAGAGAAATGGTCGCATACTTCACCTGAGTTACGGGGAGACTTGTTCACGCATCAGTTATTCGGTTCTTCCGGAGTTCTAGTGGCAGATGGAGAATTGCCTTCAATGGGTGGCCGGTGTTCGAGCGTCAGCGAGCCCCCGGAATTCCATTGGCTCGCGTCTGGGGGCTCGCTGACGCTCGACCACCAGCCACCCAATCGTTGCGGATCAGCCACTAAATACCCGGCAGAATCAGTTTTTCAATTTCGGCCGCGGCAACCGCCGGACCATCAACACCACGCAGCCGCGATGCGATTTCGATCAAAGGCGAAACCGCTCGCTCACCTACGTCATGGCGCTCGCCTAGGATACTCTGCAGGGTGGCGGCAAGTAACTTGTCCCTTCGCAGCCAGCGACCACATCCTAATGTTTCCACGCGAGTTGCGTTGTCGAATTGGTCGAATGCCAGCGGTCGAATGATCTGGGGAATCCCAGCGGCCAGCGCTTGCGAGGTGGTGCCAATCCCGCCGTGATGCACGATCGCGCTGCAATGCGGCAGCAGTTGGCCAAACGAAGCATAGGGCATCGTCCGCACCGATTCCGGCAATCGGTCGGGAAAATTTTCGGCGTAAGTCGATAGCAGCAACCCCGGGCGATCCAGCTTGACGCAAGCATCGACGCCCCGCCGAAAGAAGTCGCGACAATGGTGGTGTGCCGTACCCGCAGTGAACACAATCGGTCGATCTGAGGGGGGAGTGAAGGAATCGCCATCGCCATCGGCTAAGGGAAAACCGCAGTGCACCAGCCGCGGTGAAAAACTTCGCGTGGCGGGAGCGAACCAGTCGGGGTACATCGCCAGAATCCGATCAGGAGACAGCCACCAATCGTCCATCACCCGCGTGACGGGCGGCAACGAATACGAACAGCGAAGTCGATTCAGGGCTGGGGCCAGAATTGGATCGGCAATCGCCCAGTCGACCAGCCGGTAGGTCGCCCGCAAGGCCCAAGCCGGCCGAGAGATCTCGAACCACCATGGTGACATGCGTGGCGGTGCTTCGAGCGTCCGCAGGATCGCAGGTGCCAAATGCACGCTGACCATCGGTGTTGACGGGTCCGCATCACGAAAGACTCGCGATGCCATGTCCAACGGATGGGCGACCAGAACTGTCTGATCCGCAACGTGGTGCTTGCGAATCACCGCTTCGTGCAGCGTCAAGAATTCGGCGGCCATGTGTTGTAGGATCGCCCGCGCACCGCGAAGCGGTTTCCAAACATTCGCGTCGGACAACAACTCGCTGAACCGCTGGCGGTCGACGACCGCCTCGACCTCAAGTCCCGCAGCGGCCGCGATCTCTGCATACGGCTCGGAGAGTGAGATCACGACGTCATGCCCGAGCTGGCGAAGTTGCTTGCCGATCGCGATCATCGGGTTGACGTCACCCCGCGATCCAGGTGCGGACAAGATTGCACGCACGATCAACGCTCGATGTTGTATTCGGTGATCTTGCGATAGGCCGTGGCCCGGCTAATGCCAAGCAGTTTTGCGGCATCGGGAACGCTGCCACCGGTTCGCTCGAGCGCTTTATGAATCAAACGCCGCTCCCACTCGTCAATCCGCAGCGTGTCGATGCGACTCATGCCCGCATCACGCAGCCCCAGATCATCCAGTTCGATTCGTGGGTCGTCCGCCATCACAATCGGCGCTATCGATCACATTCCGTAATTGGCGAACGTTTCCAGGCCAGGGGTAATCAAGCAGTTTTCGCTTTGCGGCATCAGAAATGCCCAGGTCGGCGCGGCCGTGTTGTCGACGAAAGTGCTCGAGAAAATGATTGACCAAGAGTTCGATGTCACCCTCACGATCTCGAAGCGGCGGCACGAACAGCTCAAATACACTCAAGCGATAGAACAAATCCTCACGGAACTTTCTCTCCCGCACGAACTCGGCCAGGTCGCGGTTGGTTGCCGCGATCACGCGCACGTCGACCAACACCTCCTCGGTCGCGCCGACCGGCAGGAAAGGATGTCCCTCCAGAATGCGTAGCAGTTTCGCTTGCCCATCGAGCGTCAATTCCCCGATCTCGTCCAAGAACAACGTTCCGGTATGTGATTGCTGAAACCAACCGATGTGGTCGTTGTCGGCACCTGTGAAAGAACCCTTCTTGTGCCCGAACAATTGGCTTTCGATCAGTTCGCTTGGGATGGCAGCACAGTTGACCGTCAGCATTGGTCTCCGCGCACGCTGGCTGGCGCGATGGACGGCTCTGGCCACAAGTTCCTTTCCGGAGCCGCTTTCGCCGCGAATCAATACAGATCCGTTCGCATTGCCGACCCGCTGGATCTTTGCCTTCAGCTTCGTCATCACCGTGCTGGAACCGATCAACTCGTCGGTCTCGGCGTTGCGATCTGCGATCCGGCGTTTTTCGGCTCGCAGCGAATCGGTCTCGAAGGCTCGCGTCAGGCCCACCGCCAACAAACGTCCGGCGGCGACCGCGAGCTCGAAATCAATCTGCTCAAAATTCGGTGTGTGTCGATACAGATGCAGAACGCCCAGATTGTCGCCGCCACTTTCCAGCGGTACGTAGATCACGTCCGACCATTGCTCGTCGAATTTGGTCGGATTCTTGCCGTACGAGGAATCGTCATTGATCCAAATTGCTTCTCCGTCTCGAACGACTCGTCGAATCAACCCCTTGCCTAGCGTGATCGCGTCGGTCTTGTCCGCCGGCACGACTCGTTGTGGTTTCAGTCGGCCGTCGCCGGAATCAAAAGACAGCCCAACCACATCGGCGCCGGTTCGGTCACGCAGTAGTTCGATGACCGTGTCGATCACGGCATCGGGGTTGTTACTCTTGAGCATCTGCAGGCTGAGCGCATACAGATCGATCAAATGGCCTGCCGTCGCAACACTGGCAATCGGATCTTCGACCTCGGGGCTCCAGCTCCGCTGGGTCGGCATCTCTTGAATGATTGTGGGTGTGTTCGGAGCGTTGCCATAACCATCGGGATCCGGTTCAATCAATTGCAGGTCGGTGCTGCCAACCGTGACGATCGAATTGTCCAACAGCCGCGCGTGATCGGTTTTCTGTCCATTGACATGCGTGCCGTTACGGCTGCTGGTATCACGCAGATGCCAGTTTCCGTCCTCGAAGTAGACAACCGCGTGAAAACGAGAGCTGACAGGATCGGTCAGCATGATTTCACAGCTCGAACCGCGACCGATGTGCAACGGTCGTGACGGATCGAGTGGAAACTGCTTTCCTTTTTCCGGCCCGCTACGGGCCGACAAGTACGCTACCATGAGTCATTCAGGCTATATAGTGTCTCTCGTCCGTCAGCAAGGCACTCAAAATCGGTCGTGGCTTCGCCAGGCTCGATTCTGGAACTGGTGTCATGCGTCCGGTCGTTTTCTGCGGGATGCGCAGGGGGCACGGCGGTCGCGAGCACTTTTCCAGCGATTCTCACATCGATCGAAAAGTCAGTTACACCCATTTCCTTGGAAAACCGTCCGTGTCTCATTTTAAGGCGCGTGCCCGTCCCTGACGATTCCAGTGCGGGCCAAAAAGTGCTTCCGATGGGCAGAAATAGAGAATTGCCGGACACTCGCCAGGCTGTGGATTTACGAAAGTCGTCGTTCGCTCCGCGAACGAGCGTTCGTTTGCGGAGCAAACGACGACATTCCCACGCCGCTGGGCTTGACTAGAAATTGTCTTCTCGCGGTTCAGGTACGCTCTGCGACCTTGCACCGGCCAACATGAATCCTGCGAGACTACCGTGTCACATCGATCAAGTAATTCAAGACCCGCTGGCCATCTTGCTCGGCCGCTCGAAGCAGCATGGTTTTCCCGACCAGCTGGTCACCATCGGGCCAATAGAACTCGCGTTTGATCGTCTCGCCCGGTTCCACCGTCAATAGTCGCCGTTGGTATTGTCGACCTGGCGGAGGGAACAGCATGCAATCGTAGGGCTGTTGTCGCGCCGAGTGATTGGTCAATTCGATCTGCACGCGCAACTCACCGCTTTGAAGCAATCTTGTCGTCACTTTTAAATCGAGTCCCTCAGGTCCGACTTTGATTTTTCGATAGACGGTGATCAACTTGGGTGTAACTGAATCAAATTCGAACTGAATCGGAAGTTCGTATTGCCCGATCTTGGCAGTGTTGCTCAGCACGACTCGAAACGTTTCAGTGGTCGTTCGACCGGCCAGCGCTTCCCAGCTTCGCTCGCGTGCCTGCACGGTCCAAGATTCCGGCGCGAGAACTCGCATCTCGCCGACAAGACTATCGCGTGTGGAATTCGAGAACGAAACGGTGAGTTTTTGCACCTGTCCTAATAGGCTGTCGATCTTTTTCTCTTTGATGGCGACCGACATGCGAAACGCCAACAGTTGCGGATCCGCGCCGAGGATAAAGGTCGGCACCGGGCCGATCTTGACCCGTTGATAAGGCTGATTTCCGTCGACTTCGATTGGCAGGTTGGTAACCTTTCCCCACACGTCGACCGATTGAATGTACTCGCCAAGGTAGATCTTTTCCTCGGTTGGCTCGGCTGACCACAGCATCAACACTGCGCGATCACTGTTAACGAAAACACTGTTTTGGGCACCGCAGCGAAGTTGCAGCGATCCGACCCTGCGGAGGTTGCCGATCAATCGCGACGTTGTCCGCCATGGCAACAGCAATTCGCCGGGTCGACCGTTTTTTCGCAACAGCCCTCTTTCCGGATCACGTGGGTCGCTAACAAACGCGGCTTGCACACGGTGGCCGCGAACCGTTGCCATTCTCAGTACCAGGTCTCGGATGCGCGAGTCGCGTTGGTACTTGCCCTCAGGTACCGGATCGAGTAGCAACCAGGTTCTCGCGTCTTCGCTCCGCACGTCACTTTGGCTCTGCGATAAAAAGGCATCGAGCTCGTTGGCGCTCAGGGGCGGATCACTGCTACGGCAGATCGCCTGCCACGGAGATTCGCCTTTGGGGAGTTCCGGCTCAAGCCATGGCCAGGAGACAACAACATCGATTGGCTGTCCGAATCCCTGCAGCCCGGTGGATATTTTCCGGATCGACTCCTGCAGTCTCGGGCGTCCCAAAAAACTATGGTCGCGATCTGCACCGAGCTGCCAGGTTCGGACCTTTAAGGTCAAACGTGTCATCACGGGTTCCAGCAGCGGCTGCCATGTCGCGATATCTCGAAACAGCTGCGACGCAACCATGTCCTTTCGTCCTCGCAAATCGTACAGTGGCACTTGATTCTCGGGCGGTACATCGAGCATTCCCACGGTTTGAATCCCGGAATCTTGCAGCTTGTTGAAGATCAACGCGACTTCTTCCGCGCCGGCGGTGTCGTCGGGTGGAAGCCAGCACGGATACTTGACCCAGGCAACGCCCAGCTCGGCCAGCCATTGCGCTAGATCGCGGGCAGCGATTTCTTGGTTGCCATCCTTGAGCGTCCAACCAAAGCAACCGTGCGGCGGGCCTCCGATGATTTGATCGATCACAGCGACAGTCGTTTCCGTTGCCAGCGATGAAGCTCGCGAGCTGTCAAGCGACGCGGTCACTCGATAGAAACCGGGATCGATACGCGGTAGCCTCCAGGTGACTGAGGAATCAACTGTCGCGCCGCTGTCGGTCGTTTGGTTCTCATCCAGCATGCGGTGCTGAACGGGCAGTCGTCGTGACGCGACCTCCTGATCGTTGCTGTCGAATACTCGAAACTGAACATTCGTCGCACCCGGAGGCAGACCCATGATCTTCGCTGTCGCCATCGATCGGGTGGCCGTAAGCATAGACTCCTAAAGCCTTGTCCGTGGTGATTTGCAATTGCGGATACTGGTCGATGCGAACATTGTCGAATCCAATCGTCCCGCGGATGTCTTCGTAGCCGTCTTCGGAGCGTTCAACGATTAGATGTACCAACATTTTCGCTGCACCCACCGGCGGGCGGACCAAGTCCAGCGAGACCTGCGTCCATTTCGTCGTGCCACTGATTGCGGGTGTCGAATGCACGGCGAGCACTTTGTCGTCGTGGTCTTTGTCACCTGAGTCGTCAAGAAATACGAACTCCGCCCGGACTCGATCGTGGCGTAAGCCTTGGGTCATGACCTGGCAAGAGAACCGATACTGGAACATGCGGCTGGCCGGCATGGCCGGCGAATGGGCCTCGAATTGTCCGCCATCCAACTTAATTCGAAAGTATCGATCGACGATTAGCGTCCACGACCGAAGGCGGTACTGGCAATCTTGGAAACGATTTTCTCAGTTTCTGCCAGCCAAGCAAAACGGCTGCGTCCAAGTTCTTGAACTGATGTTCAAGTCCCTCGTCTCGTGCCACGATCTTGGCTTCGACATAGCTGGGGTAGCCAATCCCCTCCACTCGTTTCCAACCCTCGGGCCATTTACGGAAGTGCGGGTCGGATGATCGCCCGAAGTCCCAAACAAAGCTCTGTAGCTCGTCGAGTTCCGGCGCGACCGTGAAGCCATCCTGATCAGCTTGCCCCGCGGGGACCTCGATCGACAGCAAAGACAGCGAGAAGGCCATGACGAGCACCACCGTCCACCCGAGCCGGGTGCCCGTGCTTGCGATCTGCAGGCCCGTGCTTGCGATCTGCAGGCCCGTGCTTGCGATCTGGGTTGCGGCACGTATGATGCCGCCGGTGACAAGACCGGTCATGAAAACTAGTTTGGGTGCGACGTGGCTGAATTGAATATGGCGGTGCGGCTCGACGCGATGCGGATGCCGCTGCGACGGTCCCTCGAATTGGCTGCGCAAATCGGGGCTTCCGCCGTGGAACTGGACGTGCGCAACGAGATCCACCCATCTCAATTGTCGGACACTGGGCTGCGACAATTGCGGAAAATGCTCGAGGACCTGGATTTGAAGGTCGCATCGCTCCGCTTTCAAACCCGCCGAGGCTATGACAATCCACACGACCTGGATCGTCGTGTCGAAGCGACCAAGGCGGCAATGCAGCTCGCATACCGGCTGGGTGCCCCCGTGGTCGTCAACGCGATTGGCATGATTCCCGAGTCGGAGGAGGACTCACGCTGGTCATCGTTGCAATCGGTGCTGAATGACCTCGGCCAATATGGGACGCGGGTCGGAGCCTTCCTGGCCGCCGAAACCGGAAGCGAATCAGGCGAAACGCTAGCAAAGATTCTTGATGGTGCCGCGGATGCTTTCATCGCGGTCGCTTTGAATCCAGGCCAGCTGATTATCAACCGCCATAACGTTCGCGAAGCGATCGTGGCACTCAAGGATCGAATTCAGCTTGTCTGCGCGGTCGACGGGGTCTTGGACTTATCCGCGGGGCGAGGTTTGTCCGTGCCGCTAGGGCAAGGAACGGCAGATTTTCCAGAGTTGATCGGGTTGCTCGAAGACATTCAATTCCGAGGCCGTTATGTCGTTGGCCGCGCCGATTCAACGATCGAAGAACTGCAGCAAGGCATCGACTACCTGAAAAATCTGTAGCGGGGAAAAAGACAGTTAGTAAATGGCAGTTGGCGAGAAAGCGATCTCTCTGCCGACGGTCTGAGTTGCCAACCAATACCGTTCATTTTTCGTTTAACGGCAAGCCGCAGGCGACTGCGTCGCTGCGCCGCCGTTAGCAGTCGCCTGCGGCTTGCAGTTAGCAGTCGCCTGCGGCTTGCCGTTAAACGATCTCGCTGGATCGACACTGAAATACTAACGGTATTGAGTTACCCACAGCACGTCCCATGAGCTTCGCAAATCATTGGCAACTGAACCCCGATGTGGACTTTCTTAATCACGGTTCGTTTGGTGCTGTACCGACGGTCGTGCTGGAGGCACAGCGACGACTTCAAGATGCGCTGGAACGAGATCCGATACGTTTTCTGTGCCCGAGCGAGAGCTCGAACCGAAGCTCGATCATGTTCGCACAGTGTTGTCCGAGTTGGTGGGTGCGCCGGCTACCGATTTGGCGTTTGTCCGCAACGCGACCGAGGGCGTCAACGCGGTCCTGCGATCGATGTCACTTCGTGAGGGCGACGAGATCGTGTTTACGAACCATGGATACAACGCCTGTAACAACGCCGCGCGATTTGCGACTGACCGCAGTGGCGCCAAGATTCGAGTTGCCGAGATTCCTTTTCCGCTCGCCGACGCCGATCAAGTTGTTCGTGCCATTGAGACGGAGATCAATGATCGCACTCGTCTGCTGCTGGTCGATCATGTCAGCAGCCCCTCTGGTCTGGTCTTTCCGATCGACAAGATCATCGCGTTGGCGCATGCTTCGGGAGTCCGCGTCTTGGTTGATGGAGCTCATGCGCCGGGGATGGTGCCGCTGGACCTGCGAGAGCTGGAGGCAGACTACTACACGGCCAATCATCACAAATGGCTTTGCGGCCCGAAGGCTTCCGGATTTCTTTATGTGCGCCGCGAACTGCAGGAAGAAGTCCGACCCACGGTGATCAGTCACGCGGCGAATCGCCCACGTCCAGGTCGGTCTCGTTTCATCGCCGAGTTTGATTGGTACGGGACGTTTGACCCAACGCCGCTGTTATCAGTTCCTGACGCCATCGAATTTCTGAGTTCCCTATTTCCCGGCGGCATCAACGAGCTGATGGCCACCAATCGCCGGCTCGCACTTGATGCCCGTGAGGTTTTGTGCGACGCCCTGCAAATCGATGCTCCGTCGCCGGCCGAGATGATTGGCAGCTTGGTCGCTCTGCCGCTCCCACCCCCGCAGCAACAGCCAAGGGGCGAGCTCGATCCGCTGCAAGTGTTGCTCTATGACCAGCATCGATTTGAACTGCCCATTTTCGCGTTTCCTGACAGCGGCGCACGCGTGCTGCGAATCTCATTGCAGGCCTACAACCAGATTGGGCAGATCGAAAGATTGGCCGAAGTGCTCCGCCGCGAGCTGAATAACTGATACGGACGCAGCTGCACGCTTGCGGGTCGTGCGGTTTTCAGTAGCCATCACGCTCCGTCGTGATGTAGCCCGACGATGTGCTTTGTTTCCGAGAAATCGAGATCGAACGAGTCGCATTCCATCGAGGGCGCGAGCTTCGATGAACGTGCCGGACACTGGAAAATCGCTCGGTCGGGCTACATCACGACGGAGCGTGATGGCTACTTTGAAGAATTCGTTGCCAGGAGTGAGAGCGAAGTCAAAATTGCAATCGCCTACTCCAGCAGCGCCCAGAGCCGTGGGTCGGTCAGTGACTCGGCGATCAACCTCGCACCGTCAAACGACTGATCAATCGTATGTTCGCTCGGTACCGCAACGGTGTAAGCTCCGGCGGCCACCGCTGCGGCGCAGCCGTTCCCGCTGTCTTCCAGCACCAGCATCTGCGACGGGTCAATCGATAATTTTTGTGCAGCCATGAGGTACATTTGGGGATCAGGTTTGCCCCGAGTGACGTCGTCACCCGTCAACACGAAGGCAAGGCAATCACGCCACGAGGCACTCTCGAGAATCACGTCCACAAACAGTCGTCGACTACTGGTTGCCAGTCCAAAAGGCAGTTTCAATCGCTGCAGCAAATCGATCCATTGATTCAATCCAGGCATCGGCAGCAGATCTTCGGCGAGCATTTGCCCGTACAGGTCCTCGGATTCCTGCAAGAGTTGCTCGGGTGAATCAGCGAGCGAGTGAAAGTCGATCATTTGTTGCATCGAGGCAACGCCCACGCGCCCCATCATTCGCTGTTGCAGTTCCTTCGAGAATCGGCAGCCCCGTCGCTGCAATACCGTGTCGCCGACTTCCCAGTACAATCGTTCGGTATCGAAGAGTAATCCGTCCATGTCTAGCGCCACGCCTCGGATCAATTCGGGCCCTGCAGGGGAGGATGCTTCGGAGTTGTTCTTGCCGGATTCGCTCATGGATCGTTTATTTGCTGATTACTCGATTGACGGCAGCGGGCCGCTGACCCGCTCGTTGGACGATGCCAGCACGTCCGGATTCATTCGAGACGACGCACCCCACTGGGCGATCGAGTCCTTCATTCCGCTGGACGTTCATACGCTGGTCGAATATTTGCTCTCTCGCGGCGAACTTGCCAGCGAGCAGGGCGAGTTTTTTTGTCAGTTCTCTGACAAGGTCAACAACATACTGCAGCAACGACGGGCGGCGTACCACACGCGTTTCTCCGATGCTTACGCTCCGCTCGATCCGGATACCGATTGTCGCAACCCGTTCGCACTGAGGTGTGAAGAAGAGCCGCGGGTGCCGAGCGATCCCAACGAATCGGATAGGAAAGCCCAGCGCGATCGCTTACGTGAACACCCTTCGCCCGAGACCAATGTGGCCGATGTGATTTCGCTCTGCGAGGAGATTTTGCAGGAGGCGGGCTACAATCGGTTGAGCCAAGCGGAGGTTGAGCAAAGCGCCGGCGTTGCCAGCCAGTGGGGTGTTCCGCTGCACGTGGACTTTGAGCTGTTCGAACAGTTGATCGTGTTCGCCCGAGGAGACATTATCGGAACCAGACTCCGGCGTCGGCTCCGAAAGCTGTATCGACAGGAACCGGTGGCAGTCCCCATCTACCAACGCATGGTGGTGGTGTTCCAGCTTCGCGATGACGATAAGTCCGGCGAGAATCTGGCAGCTTCGGCTTTGCATCTCCGCATGTTCAAGAACATCCCCAAGCAAGATGTCGACATGTTGTTGCCGGGGACGCGCGTGCGTATTTCCGGTGTGGACCGCGTGAAGATCATCGTGCCAAGTCTTGGTGGCTTTCTGATTTCGCTGCAGAAAATGGCGCACATCACTCGCTTTGTGCTACTGTTTGCCGCGTTCGCATTGCACTGGACTGCCGTTTTGATCGTGCTGCTATCCGGCTACGTGGTCAAGAGCGTGATGAGTTATTTTCAAACGAAGAATCGCTATCAGTTAAACCTGACTCGCAATTTGTATTTTCAGAAACTCGATACGAACGCGGGCGTTGCCTATCGCGTGGTTCAAGAAGCACACCGCCAAGTGTCGGTCGAGATGATCGTTGCCTTTTACGCGATCTTGACGAACAAAGAACCGATCAGCACTCGACGTCTGCGGCGAAGATGCGAACGAATGCTTCGCGAGGCGGTCGATGTGGAAGTTGATTTTCGAGTCGAGCGGACACTCGAGCGATTGGCGGAAATGGGGGCTGTGAAGCAGCAAGGCCAAAGATGGGTGGCTGCCAGCGATGTCTAGCCTCGTTGTGGCTCGGTTGTCCCAACCGAGTGACCGGTCGAGTCTCGGTTGCGGTGGGTGGCTGGTGGTCGAGCGTCAGCGAGCCCCCAGTTGCGAGCCGATGGAATTCCGGGGGCTCGCTGACGCTCGACCGCCGGTCACCCTTCGAGACTTGTTTGGGACAAACGAGCAACAATCGATCACGCTAGACCTCGCGCAGTCCTTCTTCGACGTGGGGCAGATCGTCCAGCGATTCGAGTCCGAACAAAACCAGAAACCGCTCGGTCGGATAGTAGTGTGGAATCGCCCGGCCACCCTCCTCCGGTTTGACTCGTTCGATCCGCAACAGTTGGCGACGGACCAGTTGGTTCAACAGGGGGGCGCTTTCACGACCGCGTTGGTCCACGACTTTCTGTGCGGTGACGCCAGGCTGATAGGCCACCAAGGCTAAGACTTCAATCGCCCCCTGACTAAGGCGCGTTTCACGGACTTTGCCCAAAAACGATCGGCGGATGTCTTCCACTTCCGGCGCGATCGTCATCCGATAGCCGCGGTCATCGTGGACGATCCGAAGCGCTTGATCGGCATCGCGGTAGGACTGATTCAAATGGTCGATCGATTGGACGACCTCCTCGGGCGAGACGCCTCGCATCAAGGATGCGAGCCGCTGCTCTGTCAGTGACTTGTTCTCCGGGTGCCCGACGAAAAGTGCTGCTTCAATGATCGCCTCAGGCGTCACGACATCTTCTTCGGCTTCGTCGGCGACATCGACATCTGCCTGATCATCGTCGGCATTTTCCTGCGAGCATGATTCGTCATCGCTGGGCGCGGCCGCAAAGGCTTCGGGGTCGTGCTCGGCTGCGGCTCGTGCGTAAGCCGCACCCAGATCGTCCAACGAAACCTCGACTTCGTCGCTGTCCGCTTCGCCGTGGCGCTGGTCGTCGTCATCTGCCATCGGTCGACCGCTCACACCCATTCTTGCGTGGTGGGTTTGATCACGACCTCGGGCACGTTCGCTCGCGGCGGCAGCCGGCAGATCGTGACCACCACCGACGCAATGTCCTCTGGCTGTAAGATGGAATCTTTGTGTTCTTGGCTGACCGGCGTCGGTCGATTGTCCAGAATGGGAGTATTCACTTCGCCCGGATAGACATTGGTGATCCGCACACCTTCGTCACGGACTTCGTTGGACACCGCAGTACCGAGGGCGGTCATCGCAAACTTGCTGGCACAGTAAACGATGCCACCCAACGAGATCGCGCGTTTGCCGGCGACCGAGGAGATATTGACGATCAGACCGTCTTTGCGTTGCCGCATGGCGGGCAAGACTTCGTACATGCAGCGGTATGCACCCGACGCGTTGATCTGAAGCACACGGTCCCAGTCCTCGGGAGACATCTGTGCCATCGTTCTTTTTTGGATGTTGATGCCGGCGCTGTTGACCAGAATGTCAACGTCACCAACGCTGCTTCGCAAGTCGGCAAAAAACGATTTGACGCTATCTGGATCGGCAACGTCAATCACGTGTGCCCGTATCGGATGTTGACTCGAGACGGACGCGGCGAGTGCTTGAAGCGGCTCAAGTCGACGTCCGCCAACGGTCACTTGACAACCCGCCTCGGCCAAACCCTTGGCGATTCCGGCACCGATTCCTGTTCCGCCACCGGTGATGGCGACGACTTTTCCAGCTAGTTGACTCACGCTCTTGCTATCCCGTTGGTGTGGTTCGTGTGAAAGACACGAGTTTACCAGAGTTGCGTGAGATCCATAGGACGGCGATGCTTAGCGCGATCGCTAGCTATCGCGTCAGGGTCTCGCTGGGCAAGTCAGCAATCTGCGGAACCGAACTGTAGGGCTCGTCCAACATACGATCAACCATCTTCACTGGTCTTGCCTTTGCGACTCGCGCCGGATTGCTCAAGAAGCTCCCGCCGACGCCGTTAAACCCAACTGCCTTGGCACGTTGATCCAACACCGAGCCACTGCGGAATGGACCGATTCCCATCACGTAGGTGTCGTTGTTGTGCGTCAGTGCGGTCGACTGTCCACCGTTGCCAATGGCCCGTCCAGTCTTGGGGTCGTAGCAGACCAGGCCCAGTTTTGCGGTTCCCATCTGCGTGTTCCGTGAAATGAATTTGATTTCAGGAATCTCGATGGGCATCCCAGGGATTCCAATCGACGGAATCCCGACGTAACTCTCTTGAGTATCCGTGCCGACGCCACCACTTCGTGGCTCCAAGACCAAGTCAGCCGCGTCGGCAGCCGCTGCGATCGATCCACCATTCTCAAGAATTTTGTGACGAAGCGAGCCGATCAGGTAACCCTTGTCGACGGAGTCCAAGTATTTGTCGTCAATGAAAACGCTGTAGCCGCTGAAGTCACTGAATTGGACATTCGACATTGCACGATCGATCGCGTCTGAGATCAACAACTGCTCGGTTGCAGTACGCGCCGTATTGGATGTGCTGGTCGTGGCGCAGCCGGTCGCCACCGCGACGCCGGCCACCAAGACACAAGTCAGAATTCGTTTTGCCGCGAAATTGGAAAAGGTATCGATAAACATGCTTCTCTCGTCCATGAATATTGCCTCAGACGGAAATCAGGGCAGAGGCACAAGTGTGATTGTGTTCATCAGCAACTTTCGGCCCGTTGCAACCCCCACCTAAAGGTGAACAAGCGTAAGCCTCAGGTATTACGAGCATTCCCAGGCCAACTCATTTCCACTAGTCGCCGTAGACTGCGCAAATTCACGCCGTTTGCAATCAGTTTGATCGCAATACTGTTCGTATCTCAGCATTGGTCCAACGGGATTGTTTAACGGCAAGCCGCAGGCGACTATGAAGGGCGGACGCAGTCGCCTGCGGCTTGCCGTTAAACGAAATGTGAACGCTACCGAGTTTGATGGCTGGCTTCGCTCACGAGGTATGCGTCCCTTTGCGGAACTGTCTCGATTCTCGGAGGTGCTGGCGAAGCATGTTACGGCACTCGCCGGCGAATTTCGCGACTTCGTCGGTTCGGTAGCTGGGATACGACCAACGATGGTGCTGCCAGGACTTGCCAACGTAGGTCAGTGTGACTTCTGCGAACATGCCGTCCCGCAGGTAGATACGATGATCGCGATCTTTGGTCGTGGCCAGCACAAGTTTGGCCTGACTTAGGTAACCGGGATCGAGATTCAGCGGTCGATCCTCCGCATGGTCCGATTGCTCAGCGTACTCGGCTTCCCAGGCATTGGTCTGGTGTTTCCAATCCGCCAGCCCGCCTGGGTCAACAAATCCGCTAAACGCCACGAGGGTCTTTGTCAGGTCGGCACCCATTGAAGCCGTGTAGAATCCACCTGCTTCGAAGGGGATTTCAGTTGAGCTGGCACAAACGGATCCCCAATTTTCGGCGATTCGTCGGAAAGCCCATTGCCGAGCCGCGCGGTGACGTGTGATCACGGCGCAAAATCGGACAACAGGTTCTACGGTTCGAATGGACGCCACGCTCGGCTCCTCCACTGCGGTGATCTGCCGGAGAGTGTTAAACTCACGACATCCTACATGAATCCTGGCAGCTTGCCGGATAGCGTCACTTTTGGTTCGTAGTAACCCGATTTATCGGGTCTCCGGGACAACCGCATGAATGCGGTCACTACGAACAAGAGCTCACCACCAACGAATGCTACTGACATCATGCATCCCTGGATCGCCGAACGAACGAACGCTTTCGACAGCAGCGGTATTCGCAAAGTATTTGATCTTGCCGCGAAATTGACTGACCCGATCAACCTTTCGATCGGGCAACCCGATTTTGACGTTCCGGATGAAGTCAAGGCCGCTGCGATCGAGGCGATCCAAGCGGGCAAGAACGCTTACTCGCCGACTCAGGGGATCGGACCGCTGCGCGAAGCTCTCAAAGCTGAATTGGCTGCGAAGTATCCACACACCGATCGCGAAGTCTTTATCAGCAGCGGCACCAGTGGCGGACTGATGCTGGCGATGTTGTCGATGATCAATCCAGGCGACGAGGTGGTCTATCTGGATCCTTTCTTCGTGATGTATCCGGCGTTGCTAAAAATGTGCGGTGGCGTGCCGGTGCCGATTGACTCGTATCCCGATTTCCGGCTCGATCCTGACAAAATCGCCGCGGCCATCACGCCGCGAACAAAAATGATTTTGTTGAACAGCCCGGCGAATCCAACCGGTGTGACGGCAGGCGAAGCGGACATCAAAGCGGTTGCCCAGTTAGCGGCTGACAACAACATCGCACTGGTCTCGGACGAGATCTACAGCCGATTCATGTACGATGACGATTTCGTATCGCCAGCATCCTTCAATGACCGGACGATCGTGATCGATGGCTTCAGTAAGAGCCATGCCATGACCGGTTGGCGCGTGGGCTATGTTCACGGGCCCAGCGAAGTCATCAACACGATGCTGAAACTGCAGCAGTACTCTTTTGTGTGTTCTCCGCAGCCGGCGCAATGGGCCGCGCTGCGTGCCATGGAAGTCAGCTTGGACGGACACATCGCCGATTATCGACGGAAACGAGACCTGATCTTTGCTGGCTTGTCGGACTGCTATGAAATCACCAAACCAGGCGGAGCGTTCTACGTCTTTCCGAAGGCGCCGATCGATAGCGGCGCCCGGTTTGTCGAGAAGGCAATTGAGCGAGGGTTGTTGATCATCCCCGGGAATATCTTCAGCGCTCGCGACAGCCATTTTCGCATCAGCTTTGCTGCCCCCGATGAAACGCTGCATCGTGGCATCGAGTTGCTCCGCAAATTGGCGCGAGGATAAAATTGCTTTTTCGTTGAACGGCAAGCCACAGGCGACGGGGTGGCTGGTGGTCGAGCGTCAGCGAGCCCCCAGCAGCGAGCCAATGGAATTCTGGGGGCTCGCTGACGCTCGACCACCAGCCACCCACTCATTGCGGATCGGCTCCAAGAGTCACGAAGAACCAAACAATCTCTGGATGGATGCTGAAATACGAACGGTATTGTTAAATCGTCGAAACACGACCAAGAACGTCGAGCAGCTGGTAAACTCTGTAAAAACACACTCCTGCTAAAACCAACGGACGGCCCATGTTTCGCATCATTCTGATCCTCGTGACCATCCTACTTGGCACCCTGCGCGGCGACGCGGGCCAATACAACCAAGTGCTCAGCATCGGTGATGCGGCTCCCGCCTGGTCCGATTTGATCGGAGTTGACGACCAGAAACACTCGCTCGCCGATCTGAGCGACCGCAAAGTCATTGTGGTTGTTTTTACCTGCAACAGCTGTCCCTATGCTGTTGACGTGGAAGATCGGCTGCTGGAACTGCACAAGACCTACGCGGATCAGGGTGTCGCGCTGGTCGCCATCAATGTGAACCAGGTCGAAGACGATTTGCTTCCCGCAATGAAGGACAAAGCCAACGAAAAGGGATTTCAGTTCCCCTACCTGTTCGACCAGTCGCAGCAGATCGCCAAGGAATATGGTGCCATTTACACCCCCGAGTTTTTCGTGCTCGATCAGGCGCGAAAGGTCGTCTACATGGGCGCGATGGATGACAGCCCCGATGGCAGGCAGGTCACCGAGACGTATGTGCAGAAAGCAGTTGACGCGGCACTCGGTGGCAACAAGCCCGAAGTCGCCGAAACTCCTCCGATCGGTTGTCGCGTGCGATACGAGCGAGAACGCCGCTCGAAAAAAGCACCATAGAACGTGATTTGAAATCGGTGATCATGAATTTTGTGAGCCGACGGCGTTAGCCGCGGGCCTCCTTTCGCGAGGTCTGACGCGTCCAGGCCCGCGGCTAGTGCCGTCGGCTCACATTTCAAAACACGTTTTCGACTCTACACGATCGCTCGGATCGCGATGTAGATGATCGATGGGCCGAGCAGGCAACCGAGCCCGGTGTAAAACGTTGCGGTCATCGCGCCGTAGGGCACCAGTCTCGGATCCGTCGCTGCCAGTCCTCCGGCAACTCCGCTGGTCGTCCCCATCAGACCTCCGAAGATTAACGCCGATCTTGGATTGTCTAATCCGATGAAGCGGGCGACAAACGGTGTGGTGGTCATCACCAAGATGGACTTGATCAGCCCGATGGCAACGCTGAGCGCCTCCACTTCTGACGATGCACCCAACGCGGTCGCCGTGACGGGGCCGACGATATAGGTCGCTGCGCCGCCACCGATCGTTGTGATGCTGATCGCATCGCGATAACCGAACGCATACGCCACGCAAGCTCCAACGGCGAACGAGACGATGACTCCGGCAAACAGCGAGATGATTCCGCTGAGTCCGGTCTTGCGAAACTCTTCCATGCGGACGCCGAACGCGGTCGCGACAATCGCCAGATCGCGGAGCATCGCGCCCCCCATCACGCCGATGCCGGCCAGCACTTCGAAATCCGCGATGCCCTTTTTGCCACCCGTAAAGTGACCGCCAATGTAGGCTAGCAGCAGCCCCATCAGGATCGCGATCGCCGAACCGTGCAGGCGGCCTCGTGTGAGGCGGTCGGAGAGGAAATACGAAATCCAAACCGTCCCACCGATCACGGCAAAACCGGTGACCAGCGAGTACTTTGCCATCACGCTTTCCAGTGCGTCGATCAATTCCATCACGATTCGTCGTCCGCATCAGAAAAGAGCGAAGAGTCAGGGTCCGATCCGAGCCGGCTGATCACCGGCACCATTGCGAAGCTGACAATGACGACAGAGACTCCGGCAACCGCCGCCAGTGTGCCTCCTTTGATGGCTGCGATTACATTTTGGCTGGCGGCCATCGCGACGACGATTGGAATGTAGATGGAACTCCAGAACAGGATTCCTTGAGCACTTGGCGGTTTCAATCGCCCCGATTGATGCAGACGATCACAGCCCAGGATCAGCAGCAGCATGGCAATGCCGACGCCTCCGACATTGGCGTCAACGCCAATCAGATTCCCCAACAACTTGCCCAGGACCAACCCGGCAAGCAGGCAGATTGACAGCAGAGCCGTTCCGTAGATCGCCATTCGATTTCCTGTATTTCGTCCAAAACGCAATACCGTCCATTTTTCGTTTAACGGCAAGCCGCAGGCGACTGCGCCCGCCCTTAACAGTCGCCTGCGGCTTGCCGTTAAACAATCTCGCTGAATCGATGCCCAAATACGAACGGTATTGGTCCTCAGCGCGTGTGAACCGCGCATCCACAAAATGCCTGGAAACAGAAAATCACTCGGGTTCGGCGCGAGTATCCAACTCGTCGTACTCCTTCGCGCTGACACCAATCCAATAGGGCGACGAACCCCAGAGCGGCACAGTCGGCAACGTCGACTCCCATTGGCCCAGCTGCTGGAACAGCTCATGAAATCGCTTGGTTTCGCTTGCCGCGAGATCTTGGTCCTCGCCAACATCACTGGCTGGTCGAAACATTTGTGCGGGTCGATGCGAGAGGCGTATCAGCTTATCGTCACCATCAAGCACAGCCGCCTGCCCCTGCAATCGCCAGAACAGTGTGCGCGGCTTGGGCGTGGCCTGGCCGCAGAGCTGGGGCAGGACATTGATGCCATCGTAGGCACCGAATTGCTTGACCGCGCGGCGGCGATTGTTTTTGTCTTCGTGGCTCTTGGGATCGGACAGCGGCAGTGGCTCGGACTCGGCAGCCGCCAGAAAACTTGGTAAGAGGTCAAGGCTCGAGATGGGGGCATCGTGACGCTCGCCCTGCGGCAGCACTGCTGGCCAAGACCAAATCATCGGCACCCGCACGCCCCCTTCTTTCAAGCATCCTTTCGAGCCCGAGAGCGCTCCGTTCCAACTGGCGTTGCCGGTCGCGCCGCCATTATCGGAAAAGAAAACGATCAGCGTCTTGTCCAGCTGCCCCGTTTCTTTTAACTCCGCTCTCAGCCGCCCCACGCCCCGATCCAAGGCCAGCATCATGGCGGCGTAAGTGCGTCGCTTCGGATCCACAATGTGCTTGAACTCTGCCAGATCCTGCTCAGTCGCTTCGAGGGGTCCATGCGGCGCGTTGTACGACATGAACAGGAACCAAGGCCTCGACGGATCGGTTTTGTGCTGCTGTGCCATCCAGTTCAAGCCTTCGTCCGTGAAGAAGTCGGTCAGGTAGGGGTTGGACCATTGCACCAGCGGCTTGCCGTTTCGCTCGAGCTGATGTTTGCCTGGCTTGGGAAAGTACGTATGGCTGCCGCCGAGCATTCCGCAAAAGTGGTCGAAGCCGCGAGCGTTGGGATGAAAGCCTTCACCCATGCCCTGATGCCATTTGCCGATCAGCGCCGTTGCATAGCCCGCAGCGCGAAGATGATCGCCTAGGGTATGCTCGCCCGGCGGCAGACCCAGCAGTTCGGGGCGGGTGGCGTAGTTGGCCGCCGAACTATTCAGGTTCTCCTCGTACCCGAAGCGGCGCGGGTCGCGGCCGGTCAACAGCCCCGCCCGGGACGGTGAACAGACAGAACTGGCGACGTAGCCCTGACGGCAATTCACGCCTGCGGAGGCTAGCGCATCAAGATGTGGCGTGATTAACTTCTCGCTGCCCATGCAGCCCAAGTCGCCATAGCCCATGTCGTCGGCAAGCACGACAAGAATGTTGGGGCGATCAGCCTGTGCTGCGGCACAGGCGGTGACAAAAGCAAAGACTGCCAAGCAAGCTCGCACCATGATTATCCAGTCAAATCGGGGATTGAATGTCCGCCGGCGGCCAAGGCAGCCAGCGTTGATTCGTAAACAGACGCAATCTCGTCACTCTTGGTGATGCTCAAACCCAGGTCCTTGAGCCTGCCATCGGTGAGTGCGTAAATCCAACCGTGAATGGCAAGCGGCTGGCCGCTTCGCCAGGCCTTCCGGACAATCGTCGTTCCGCAAACGTTCATGACTTGTTCGATCACATTCAGTTCACAGAGCCGATCGCACTTGGCCGTTTCGTCTTCGATCTGGTCGAGTTGCTGCTGATGCATGAAACGGACATCTTGAATGTGTCGCAGCCAGTTTTCAATCAGCCCCAGTTCCTTATCGAACAAAGCTGCCGCGACGCCGCCGCAACCATAGTGTCCGCAGACGATAATGTGTTGCACCTTGAGCACTTCGACCGCGAACTGCATGACCGAAAGACAGTTCAAGTCAGAGTGAACCACCATGTTGGACACATTACGATGCACAAACAGTTCGCCGGGATCGAGACCAACGATTTGATTGGCCGGGACACGGCTGTCAGCACAGCCGATCCACAAGTACTTGGGAGCCTGAATTTGTGAAAGGCGTTGAAAGAAATCAGGGTCGGACTGAGTCACATCTTCAGCCCACGACTGGTTCTTCTCGAACAGGTCCCTTAGCAATCGCACTCGTCGCGTCTCCGGTTAGCGCACCGTGTTGTGGACATGACAACCAGTATGTGTGATTTCGTATGCGTGATCTACTCCGACGGGCCGTACTTTTGCTCAAAGATCTTGATGGGGTCATAGTCGGGTTTGCCATACAGTTTTTGTTGGCGGTCGACTCGGCAGTTCGGATAGAAGTCGAAAATGTCGCCGCCATCAACAATCCGCGGGTCACCCTGCACCGCTAGCTCATCGCGGAGTTGCTCCCAAAGCTGCAGTTTCGTTTCCGCGTAGGCTTTGTCGTTGGCCAAGTTGTTGACACAGTCGGGGTCCTCTGTGATGTCGTAAAGTTCTTCCGCGGGCCGTTTGCCGAAGCTCATCAAGTAAAAGCGATAGTCGTCGTCGCCCATCGAAAGGCTGGTCAGAAACGATTTGGTGGGAGAACCATCACAATTGAGCAGCCCAAATTCCGGATCGCCTCCCGGCCATCGATCGGGTTTGAAGTTTCGCACGTACAGGAAACGATCGTTGCGGATCGCGCGAGCCGGATAGCCCACCGACAGCAAATCTCCGTCGGTCCGCCCGATGTCGTGTCGCTCTTTTCCCAGCAGCGTGTGGTCTCGCGTGGGATCGATGCGTCCCGAGTCCGCCGGCCAGCAATTGCTGGGCAAAGCTTTCGCCGGTGAATTGCTCGTCCCCCGGGATTCCGGCGATTTCCAACAACGTGGGGGCCAAGTCGGGGAAGGTCACAAAGTCGGTGACCACGCGGCCCGGTTGGATCTTGTTTCCCCAGCGAGCAGCCATGGGAACATGGAAGCCGTCGTCGTAGATCTGTCCCTTGACTCGCGGAAACGGCATGCCATGGTCGCTGGTGGCGATGATCAACGTGTCTTCCAGCAGCCCGCGATCTTCCAGATGCTTCAAAGCGCGGCCAATGTGTGTGTCGTACCATTCGACTTCGATCGCATAGTCAGCAAGGTCGCCACGGATCGTCGGATTGTCGGGAAAGTACGCGGGCACGGTCACCTTCGCTAAGTCGCGACCATCCAGCTTCCAGTTGTCCTTGCCATAACTGCGATGCGGTTCTTTCGTGCCCAGCCAAAAGCAAAACGATTTTTCATCCGGCTTCTGATCCAGGAAGTCAGCAAAGTTACCCGCGTAGTCAATGTTGTTGATGCCTTGGTAGGGCGGCTTGAGCGTTTTCTTGTTGTACGGGTACCCGGCTGGATTCGGCGCGTCTTTCGTTTTGCCTGCGTCGATCTTCTTGTGGATCCCAGGGCCCCATCCTTTACCGGTGTAACCAATGAAGTAACCGGCGTTCTCCAGCAGGTACGGATAGAAAGCCCACTTGTCGGACAAAAACGGGTTGTGATTGCAGGCGGCTTCCAATTGCCACGAATACCGGCCCGTTAGCAAGCAGGCACGAGCCGGCGCACATTTGGGGTTGCAGTTGTAGGCCTGCGTGAACAGCACACCTTCGCGCGCGATCCGATCAAAATTCGGCGTCTCGACATAGGTGCTTCCATACACGCCCATGCTGTCTCGCGAGGCATCGTCGGCAATGATGAACAAGATGTTGGGTTGATCGCCGCCGCAAACCGATTGCTCGCTCGCAAGATAACCCCAACTCAACGCAAACAATAAGAAAACCAATCGCTGTTTCATCATCGATCACCCTCTGTGTTTGAAAAAGGGTCTGACCCTTTGGAAGTTTGGTTCGCGGCCGCCATATAGCAATGAATCGAACGCAAATGGCGGCGTCAAGTTTCTCTTTTCTCTCGGAAAGGGTCAGACCCCTTTTTCAAAAACCGTTCTCTATCGAACAAGACCCTATTCTTCAAATCCGTCATCGAAGATGCCTTCCCCCATCAGCGTCTGCAGGATGATCGGACACCCTTCCTCGAGCATGTCGAGGACCCGATCGAATCCATCTTCTTCGCCATAGTAAGGATCCGGTACATCTTTCGGCCAGCTGTCATCCAGATAGTCGCTGAACATGCGGATGTGGCTTTTGACGCCGCCGGCCAACTCTTGCAGGATCGCGTGATTGTCCGAGTCCATGGCGAGGACCAAATCGAATTGGCTCGGATCGAGATCGGCTCTCGTGACTCTTCTTCCGCGGCTGGTCAACTCGTAGCCACGCGCCTCGGCGGCCGCCAGCATCCGCGGATCAGCCGGCTCACCCACGTGGTAGCCGTGGGTGCCGGCTGAATCGACATCGACGTTGACGCCAAAGCCTTCTGCGAACCGCCGCATCACCGCTTCGCCGGCGGGAGACCGGCAGATATTGCCCATGCAAACGAAGAGTACTTTCTTGGTCATCGGTCTTGCTTGAGTCCTTTCGCCTCTTCGCGAGGCGCGTATTCGCGTTCCAAACCGCCGTCCGCGTGTCAAGTAACCTAAGCGATAAGCGGTGACAAGTCACCGCACTCCAAGGATCACTCCCCCGAATCACTGCGTCGGAGCCGTCGCGACCAAGCTCGGCCCAGGGGGCATTGCTGCGCCTGGTCGCCATTCGGTTCCCCCTCAAGCAGGCGTAGGCTAGTGCCGGACTTGTGAGTTGACCTTTACTTCGTAACCCGAAGCGTGAGCGAGGAAACACGGGGAAAACAGGCCTCGCTCACGCTTTTTGAAGTTGCGTTTTTTAGCCGCGTAGCGGCGACAGCATCTAGCCTGGGGCGTGAGCCCCAGGAAAACGGAACGAACGATGCCCATCAGCCGCGGAGCGGCGACAGAAAACGGAACGGTCACAATGCTGTCGCCCCTTCGGGGCTTTCGGTCGTTTTCGATTACAAATCCTGGGGCTCGCGCCCAGGCTACATGCTGCCGTGCCTCCGGCACTAGCGAAACGCGCAACTTCAAAACTCACGCTTTCGGGTCAGGATTTCCGACGCTCGTCGTTTGGTAGAGGCACCGAAAAGAAAGTACAGCACTCGATTGGACAGCCGCGGAGCGGCGGAAGAATGTAGCCTGGGGTAAGGGTGCGAGCTTTAAGCGAGCAACCGCAGCCCCAGGTTGCGGTTGCTCCACGACATTTTTCCCCCGCGGCGTTTCGGCGGCTACGCCGCCGAAACGCCGCGGGGGAAAGCTTCTTTCGGGTTCGCTTACCTGGGGTTACACCAGTCTCGCTGTCGCTCGTTGGTTCACCCCAGGCTACCCTCTTTCACCGCTCCGCGGTTACCCAAATCTCATCACAACCGGCATCCTAAGCCGGACGTCTCCAGGTCCTGGCCTACGAATGCTGAGCAGTCGCGACCAAGCTCGGCTCAGGGGATATTGGGCTTGCGGCCATTTGGTTCCCTCTAGAGCACCCTTATTTCCAGATTCCCAAACGGGGGGGTGTGTTGATTCGACCCGGTTTTGCGGGGGATTTGCAGCTGCTTCTACGATCACGGCCTTCCGCACGATGATCTCTATTGGTGCAAGAGCTTGCCTTAAGGATCGACAAGGGGTAATATCTTTCCTTCTAGGAGCTCTTCCGCTTTTCAATGCCAATGGAGTACGCCAATGTCTGTGCTTTTCACTCAGTCTTGTCCGATCTGCGGACGCCGAGTTCAAATCCGGACTTCCCTGTTGGGTCGTACGGTCGCCTGCCAGCACTGCAACGGAGAGTTTATCGTGGCCTCGGGATTGGGACGTAGCACAGATGAGGGCGAATTGGAGTCCGGCCAGGCAAGCGACCCGCTGATGCAGCGAGTCGAGATGGCGCTGCGGCGAGCCAACGCGAGCAGTACGGCAGTTAGTTCGTAGTGAACCCGATTCATCGGGTCTTTCACCGCACCAATGCGGTCACTACCAACGGTTGACCCACCGGTCATCCAGCAAACAGCTGATCCAGATTTCCGCCGACCGCAGTGCTTCCCCAGGTTGTCGCCAGCATCACGCTATTGATGCCTGAGCCGATTCCCAGTAGCGCGGTGCGGTCACCGGTCTTGATTTCCCCGGCGAGCGCGGCTGCTGCGAGTGTTAAAGGCAGAGCCACCGAGCCCGTATTCCCGAGCTTGGGAAAGGTGACACTGTCTCGATTCGCAGTTAGACCCATCGCATCGAGCATGGCGGTTCGGTGACGCGAGCCGACTTGGTGACAAACCGATCGATCGATAGCTGACCTTTCACATCGCCATTGGCTCAGCAGTTGTTCTAACGCGTCGGTCCCCGTTGCGATTCCCTCGGCCATCAATCGCTCGGCATCGGTATCCATCAGCGGTTGCATGCCGGCACCGGCCGTATCGTCATCGCTGCGACAAAGATTGTGGAACTCCGTCCGCGCCTCGGCGATCGCAACTTCGATCGACGTGCCGCGTCGGGACAGACTGCGATGGACAAGCAGCCAAGCACAGCTTCCGCTGCCGATCGTTAATGAGGCAAACGCCGGTTTGACGCTCTTGCGAGTCAACTGAGTGTCGGCATTGAGCGAGTCGATGGTCTGTTCCAGCAATGGCCGGCTGCTTTCGGTTCCGACGACGATTCCGGCATCAATCGCGCCTGATTCGATCATCATCGCAATCTGCACCGCACCGTTGATCAGCCCCAGGCAAGCGTTCGAGACATCGTAGACCCAGCATTGGTTAGGGAGCCCCAGGCCATGGTGGACTCGCGATGCGGTCGCAGGTTCAAGAAAGTCGCGACAGACACTGGCGTGGATCAAGCAACCGATGCGGCCCCTGTCGAATTCCGCCGCATTCATCGCGTGTTCAGCGGACCGGATGCTCGGCCCACTCGGGAACGTTCCACTTGGCCAAACGCGTCGCTGCTCGATCCCGCTCATCAATTCCAGCCGACCTTCGGGCAGCTTCAATCGCTCGTAAAGCGGCTGCAGACGCTGTTCAATGAACTGACTGGTCCAGATTTCCTCGGGAATTTCCGCTCCTATGGATTCGAGGCAAACGTTTTTGAATCGCACTGCTGGCTCTAAGTTGTTATGGAGAAACGTTTTGCCATGTTATACCTGAGGAAACCGTTGGCCAGAACCGCCACGCGGGGCAATGCATTGCTAGCACGGTTTCTTGATGCTAGCACCGTCCCTAGTGCTAGCGTTTGCGTTATTTCGTGAATATGTAGATGCTGTTTGGAGCTTGTGAAGGGTGTCGATATTTTTCGCCCCAACACGGGTGACACGACGTCACGTTACCCAGCCGAACGATGGAAACGTCTTTGGAGAGAGTGACTAGCTGACGGGAATCAAGTTTCAGTCCATCCCACCGACAGAAATGCAATTTCTATCTGGGTCAAGAGTACCAAGGCGACAAATGTTGCAAACACGCCTGGTGATCTGCTGAAAACGGCTCGTCGTTGCCGCTCTCTCTTGAGTGATTCACATATTCGGGAGATGTGGGACGAATCTACATCTAACACTCCATTCGCGAATTCGAACGAGGACCTTTCGGATGTCGAACAAACCACTGATCGGAATCAACGCCGACTATCGAGCTGCCGTACGCAATATGCCAGCGTACAGCTATGTTGCGGCGGGCTATTTTCAATCAGTCCTAGCGGCTGGTGGCATTCCGGTAGTGATACCCCCCATGAATGATCCTGCGTCTGTCTCCCAGGTGCTCGATCGAGTTCATGGTTTCATTCTGATCGGCGGTGCCGATCTGGATCCACGAAACGATGGCTTCATGCTCCACCCGAGTGTGCGGCCAATCGATCCTCTCCGCGAGGCGAGTGATCGTTTGTTGATGGCTGACATTGCCGAACGTCGTATGCCAGTACTTGGCATCGGGACCGGCATGCAGCTGATGAACATTCAGCAGGGTGGTAATTTGTTCTTGCACATCAAGGAGGACTTGCCCAACGCTGTCCCGCATCACGATCCCCAGGATCCCAATCACCGTCATACTCTCGACGTGGTCAGCGATTCGCTGGTGGGTCGTGTCTATGGCGATGGCGAAATCCGCGTCAGTAGTCGACACCATATGGCGATCGACGAAGTCGCTCCCGGCTTCCGCGTCACGGCCAAGTGTCCCGATGGCGTGATCGAAGCGATCGAAAGTGAGATGATGGATTGGTTTGCAATTGGCACCCAATTCCATCCCGAGTGTGGTGCCGCTTCGGCACTCGACGTTCGCATTTTCGAGGAGTTCATTGACGGCGTGCGCCAACGAACTGAACAAGACCTGCGTCTGGTTGCTTAGGGTCTTTCGCGACATTTCCTCCAGGACCTGCCGAGGCCGGTCCTGGAGTGAAACCGTCGTCTGTCCTCGATACACACGGACAGCTGTGAGGATGTCCAAATCCTAACCAACAAACGCTCAGAACGTAGACATTTCCGCTGAGGAGGTTCAGCTCGCAGGGATGTGACTTTAGTCGAATCGAATGTTGGTACTTTGGTACATGGGTCGCCTACTAGCGCACGGAGTTAGCGCGTTCGCCGCCTGCAAGATGCAAACGGAGAAGTTGATGATACCGGACTGAAGTAGTCGATCACGGACGATCAAGATCCATCGCACGGAGCAACGGATCACAGCATCGAATTGGCTGACTGAAAAGTCAGGATTGACTTTGAGGCCGGACGCGCGACGAGTCGAAGTGCGTCCGGCTTTTTTTCGTTTTGCATGCCACTTGTTTTTCGTTGAACGGCAAGCCGTTCCGTTTTTGTTAGGACTCCCGACGCTCGTCGTTTGGTATAGGCACCGAGAAGAAAGTACATCACTCGATTGGACAGCCGCGGAGCGGCGGAAGAATGTAGCCTGGGGTAAGGGTGCGAGCTTTCAGCGAGCAACCGCAGCCCCAGGTTGCGGTTGCTCCACGACATTTTTCCCCCGCGGCGTTTCGGCGGCTACGCCGCCGAAACGCCGCGGGGGAAAGGTTCTTTCGGGTTCGCTTACCTGGGGTTACACCAGCCTCGCTGTCGCTCGTTGGTTCACCCCAGGCTACCGTCTTTCACCGCTCCGCGGTTACCCAAATCTCATCACAATCGGCATCCTAAGCCGGACAGTCACCTTGTCCTGGCGGAAGTGACGCCAGGACAACTCCTGGCCTACGAGAAACTGAACAGTCTGCTCAGCTAGGCGTTCGCGGCGAGTGATCCATTGGCTTTTGCCGTCGCGGCTTCTGGCCAGTGCTCGATGATCTCGTTCCCGTCGTGCTCAGGTGGTTGCCACTCGGCGCCACAGTGCTCGCACTGTGGCAAGTCGACCCGTCGTGGCTGATCGCAATCGGGACAAGGCTCACAAACCGGTTGCCCATGGATCGCCACCATCGCCAGCGGCACGCCGAGGCCACCGAGCAATCCGGCAATCGCCCAGGCAATTCGTTTTGGCATCGATAATCCGCGATTCCAGCCGATCCAAACTGCAAGCAGCATCGCCAATAACGCGTGCACCGCTACCACGCTCCAAAACGTTGTCGTCGTCAATCCCAAGCCGTTGTTGATTTGGCTCTGAATGCCAAAAACTGAGGTCAACAACGCGGGCGGCAGGAATATCGCATCTCGGTCCATCGACACGACATTTGAGTTTGCGTGAAGTCGCACCCGTCCCTCCTCTCGCAGCGAACCGTCAGCGTCAAGAACGCGGAACCGTGTGGCAAGGTAATCGGGCCACTCTGCCTGCGCGATGGCCGTGACGCCATCGTTTGTTTCCGCGATGGTCAATGACCCGTAGTTCTCCAATGGTACGATGGGCCAATGGCCGGAGGCCTCGACTTGTGCACCGGGGCTGTCCTCTTCGGAAACAATCACCGTGTAACGATTCAACTCGGGTCCATTGACCGTCCAGATCCGACTCGGGCGGCCGGCGTATTCGTCGCCTGGCAGGTAGCCAACATATTGCACGGGCGCGTCAATGATTTTCTCGACTTCTTTGGTCGCAAAGCGAACGCGATAGACTCCGTTCCGATCTACGACGATCATCTCTTGGCCCGTGGCTGAGCTGACGAGCGAGACGTCACGCAACATCCATGCATCTGTAAAGTGACCCTCCGGTGTCTCCCACGCATGAAACACGCCACGTGGAGTCACGCACGCGAACGAACTGTTCACGGCGCCAGTATCGTACGTGTAGAACCTCCCTGCCCGATCGTACACAACCGACTTCTGCATCGCCAAATTCGGTGGGACGACGCGGAGCGGACCCCAATCGTGGAACTTCACCATCCACGAAGTGTTTCCCCGGTATCCTCCGAACAGTACCGTCTCGGGGGCCTCCTTCCAATCGTTTGGAATGGGACTCAGCTCGCTTGCTGCATCATCAGTGCCGGTCAGGCGCCGGCCGGAAACGACATTGACATTCGAGCCGCTGGCACTGCTGTTCCATACCGCTTCGGTCTCCCACAACTCGCCATCGGTTGAAAGTGAAAGCCGGTAGGTTCGGTAATCGCGGAAGTGATAAACCGGACGAGAGTAGGAAAGCAGCAGTACAGAAAAAGCGGAAACAAGAAACAGGCTAGCCACGATCAAGCCGAATCCACGAGACACCGACATCGATTCCGGTGAAGACGCTGGCGGCATGAACGCCTGATGTCGAAATGCGTGCAGCGATGCATGGATCCCAATTCCAAGGGACACAAGCAGAAACAGCAGATAAACCATCAACCCAACGATCGACTCAATTGAGTACAGTAAACCGCATGCCAGCAACCCAACCGCAGCACCGAACACCGCGGGCAGCCACCTTGTACCAGTCCACCTTGCGTCGCGATGAACCGTCCATAACGTCGCAGGATAAACCGCAAGGAAAACCAATATGACGCCGATGGAGACAGGCAACACCTGAACCCAGCTCGCCGGCATCCGCTGCATGCCAATCATCTCCAAATGAATCGCGACCATGACCAACGGCGGGAATACCGACAGCGCAAAGCCAGTGAATCCGGCAAGCAATTTCGCCAGGTAAATCGACGCGAGTGAGATTGGACGGTGCAGAAGAAACCCACGCGCGTCCGGCCGAAGTTCGGGAAGCGACTGCAGTAACCCAAACGCCAACGCGACAAACCCCGCGCCGAACCCAACATTCATCATCAACCTGGAGTCGACCTGCGCACTGTCGGAAGCGTACTCCGGCATCACCAGCCAACAAAGGACTCCAATCAGCACCAGCCCAAGTGGTGTCCAACGAAGGACGAAACGAAGTTCTTTGCGGTACATCGCGGCCATGGCAGGATCCGTAAGCAGGCTCATGAGGCTTCTCCGCTGAATTCTCGGTTACCGCGGCCATCACTGAAGAAGGAAACGTCACGTCGATGCGGGGCCAAGTACGCCAGCACAGCATCGGAAAAACTCAGTTCCGCCGGCTCCACCGAAGCGGCATTCAAGCGGCCCAGCACGACTCGCGTTTCGTCGTCCACATCAGCAATCGCCAACTGCACGCGCTCCCCAATCTTGCGAGCTTCGATTAGCCCAGGGATGGTGGACAGCCGCGGCAGTTCGACTTCCTGCATGTGAATGTCAAACGCAGTGACGCGATCACGGAAATCGTCCAGAGTCGTGTCGACCTTCAGGCGTCCACCGACCATCACCATCACGCGGTCGGCGATCCGCTCTACATCGTCCAGCAAATGGGTGCTCAGCAGCACGCTGCGTTGTCCCGGCCCGGCAAATTCGACTAGGGTTTCGTTGAGCGCTCGTCGGCTGACGGGGTCGAGCCCCAGGGCGGGATCATCCAACACCAATAGCTCCGGATCTGGTGCCAATACCAGCGCAAGTGCCACTCCCGCCCGCTCCCCGCGGCTCAGTTCACTGACACGCGACGAGGCATGAATACCGAAATGCGCGAGAACGTCGTCGAACAATCGCTGGTCCCACCGTTCGTAGCCAGCTCGTTGGAATCGTGAACACTCTTGAACTCGCATCGACGGATACAGGTAATGACCTTCGACCATGTAGCCGATCCGCATTCGCGTCGCGGGTGACATGAATTCGGTGTTTTCCCCGAACACTTCGCAACGACCTCGAGTCGGCCGCAGTAGTCCCAGGATGATTCGAATGGTCGTTGTCTTGCCGGCACCATTGAGACCCAGCAAAGCGGTGACTTGGCCCCGCGGCACACGCATGTTCATCTCGCGCACGACGGCGCGTGATCCGAAGTATCGCGTCATCCGCTCAACTTGTATGACTGGTTCCGGCATTGCGAAAGGCCTCCCGATCAGTTTGGATGGGTCTGTGTTTGTTAGCTCTTGGATGACGACATTTGCTGCAAACGCTTTTGGATTTCAGCGATGATCTGCTCTTCGTCGAAACCCAGCGTCAGTGATTCGGCCAGAAACGGATCCATCACCTCCAGAAGTCGGCGTTGGCGCTCTTTCCGCGTGTAGATATCACGTCGCTGGGCCACGAAGTATCCGCGACCGCGCTGACTCTCCAGCACACCGTCACGAACCAATTGGGCGAAGGCCTTGGCAATCGTATTGGGATTGACCACCAACTCGCCCGCCAGCGCGCGAACGCTCGGCAAGGCATCGCCGGTCTCCAGTTGGCCAGCGGCAACGGCGTGCCGGATCTGGTCCACGACCTGACGATAGATCGGCAAAGGGCTGCCGGTGGTCACTTGGATTTCGAAACATCCCGTCCTCACTGCTGTACTGCTGTAGATAATACAGTAGGTAAGAGGATTTCGTCTGTCAAGTCACCGCCGTGACGCAGCGCGCCGGATGGCGTGCGAACTGGGGAAGGTCGATTTCACTCTCCCTCCGTGAGAGCCGGGCTCTCAGAACGTGTTTTGAAATCGTCGATCATGCATTTTGTGAGCCGACGGCCGCTAGCCGCGGGCCTTCTTTCCTCGACGCGTGACGGGTCCCAGTCCCGAGGCTAGCGCCTGATCGCGGCACATTTCAAAACACGTTCTCAGGCCCGGAGAGGGCGGGATCAGTAGTCAGCTAACAGGAAGAATAGTAGCCATCACGCTCCGTCGTGATGTAGCCCGACGATGTGCTGTGTTTCCCAGAAATCCGGATCGAACGAGTCGCATTCCATCGCGAGTGCAAGCTTCGATCAACGTCCCGGGCACTGGAAGATCGCTCGGTCGGGCTGCATCACGACGGAGCGTGATGGCTACTTTGCTGACCGCGAAGGGGGCTGATCGATGTTCGATTTGAACAATTCCCGAAATTCGCGGTCAAACGCACTGGAGTAAGCGTAGGTGAGCCGGTCCGTCCGCAGCGGTGCATCGGTGATGGATTGAGGTGTCTGGAACGCAATCAGCTGCCGGCCATCACGAACGACGCGAACGGAAACGGGACCGATTTGGCTGGGGATGGAATGGGACTGAAGTCCACTTTCCACGACGCCGAGAGGGTGGTTGTTGAGAAAGCACGTTGCCGGTTCGGTCAGCAACGTGACAAGTTCGATTCGATCCTCCGCGGCCACGTTTCGGTTCTCGCTCTTGATCTTCAGTTCGACGGAGTACTTTGGTTGGAGGTCGTGACGGTATTTCTTGAAGAACACGATCGCCTCGTCACGTTCGACTTGCTGTTGGCCGGTGTTCCATTGCCGCTTGAAATGCTTGAGCAGGAGAGCGGGCCCGAAGTTGTGACTTTGTTCGGGTGCCAGGTGGTGGCCTTCGGGGAAGTCGTTCCAGGTCAGGTAGTTGATGATCGAAACATCGTGTTTGATCGCACGTTGTAGAAGATGAATCTGTGTTTGCGCCAAATTCGTGACACGATAATGCCTTTCACCTCCGGCCAGGCCGACCTTGAGCGCTTCGGCGGTCGACAGAATCGTGTAGCCGGCATCCTTGCGATAGAGCTTGGATGTGTAATAGTCGGGGTACACCGATTGTGTATAGATGCAGCCTGTCTCGCGGCAGCGGCGGGCGAGGTAGTCCCAGAACTCCGTATGCTCTTCGCTCGCTGTCCAGCCCCACACTGCAGGAAACGTCTGCAGAATGCTGTCGATATAGGGCGGGTCGATCTCGGGTCGACGGACCTGGTAGATGTACTGGATCGGCGTCCCGACTGCTTCCGAGAGGCGCACATAAGCTTGGCCCACGTCGCGGATCTGGGCTGCGGTGGTGGCAAGGCCTTGGACGCCATCTGCCAAGGCGTCGCCCACCCAGAGATAGAACAGCAACGCACCCGATTCGCTCCTCAACCATGATGGAGAGTCCTTGGTGGTTTCCAGCAGAGATCGAATCGGCTCGCTCCAGAGCGCGATTCTTTCCGCTTCGGTCGAAGGTTGGCTTGTACTTGGGTGGGACAGGCAGAGGCTGATTCTGAAACCGGGATAGCGAGTGTCGCTGAGGTGGATGAATTCACTGACGATTTCGTTGTAACGCTGTGTCAAAAAGTCGGTGCTGTCCCCGAGCGGATAGTAGAACTGAAAGCCATCAATCCCGAGTTGTCGAGCCGCTCGTATCTCGAAGTCGACAGCCTCCGTCAGATCGGCGTCTTTGAGATAAACAGCCGCCATCGGAACCGTCTGGCTGATTCCGCCCAGCGAGGCGGTGCTGCCATTGGGATCGGCCAACTCAGGGTCGATCCAGCGAATCAACGGCCGATCCGTCTGTGGCACCATGTCGGTCATGTAGTGCGCGAGAACGAGTTTTTCGTTCTGGGCGATCGCACCATGTGTCAGCACCAGGGACAACAAAAGCGTGCAGAACGACGGTTTCATCTTGTAACTGTCTCCCGGTGGGGCGTTTTCGCTCGGAAGTTTCCACCTGACTTTGAAAGTACTGTCACTGTTTGTCGGCGTGCTCTCGGAGCTCGCGACGCCCCCAGCTCTCTGATGCGAGCCCGGAGAGTACGCCGACTCTAAGTTCCCCCCAAGATGCTCGCAGAAAAGCAACGCAGGAGCCTGTATCCGAGCTCGGCCGGCATGGCCGACGACTTATGTGATCAATTTGACAACATGGCCGGCTTTCTGAGAAGTGACCATTTGGATACTTTCCCAGGCATCGATCGGACGGTAGTATCATTCTTGAGCATGGAGGCCAGCTACCCCGCCTGCCTCCAAGCCCGCCAAAATTTCGATGATCGCACGTAGTGTCACTTCATCGCTTCGAGCTCTTGTGGTCGAAGACAGCCTTGTCAATCAAAAGCTGTTGTCCCACATCTTAACGCGTCAGGGTTTCGACGTGATGGTTGCCGAAAATGGCGAGGAAGCCGTCGAGATGTTCGATGAGAATTCGTTCGACGTCGTGTTGATGGATGTGCAGATGCCGGTGATGGATGGGCTGGCCGCGACTCGCATGATTCGGCGCCACGAAAGCGGCACAGGAGTGCACACGCCGATCATTGCCGTGACGGCTGGATTTGACCGCGAAAGCTGTCTTCAAGCTGGCATGGACGATCATCTTTACAAGCCGGTTCGACTGGCCGACCTGCGTCCATTGCTGGACCAATTGATCACGGCTGATCGCTCTTAGTTGGTCTCTTCGTTTGTAGTGACCCGATTCATCGGGCATCTCCCGGAAAACCGCATGAATGCGGTCACTACCAGCGAGACAGGGAAATCGCGTGAATGTGGGCACTACGAACGAAAACAGCGTTGGGTCCGATTGGGCCCAACGCCGCCGGTTTTCGAGGCAGAACAAATGAGTTGTCAGAGCTACTGATTCAGCGATTCCTCGATGGTCTCGCTTGAAGCCCGAGTTCCCAAGGCTCCCCAAAGTCCATAGGGACTTTGCGAGCCAGTCGCTCTTGGCCCCGTGCCGTTGTGCCAGACATTTCCAATCGTGTTGTCACCAGACTCAATGGAATCGGTGATGAAGATCACGGCGCCGTCGCCCATCAAGATGTGACAGCCGCCCTGGTGGCGACTGCTTGGTCCGTACAAGCCTTCGGTAAAAGTGTTGTTTCCACGACTGCAGATTTCGCGGTTCGGTGGCAGGATCGTCGTGATGCCTGTGTTGACGGCCATGCCATTGGCCCACTTGTAACCGCGCTGGACCTCGACGCTGTTGGAAGCGAAGTCGGCCGTGGGTAACCAGAAACGTGGGCGATTCGGATCGATATCCGTTGCGCAAACGCTGGGGTTGTTCCAAATCTGATTCTGCTCAGCGACACGAGTGGTGATGTCATTGTCACCCAAGTCGGTGTTCAACTCGCCTGCCATGCAGGTATTGGACAGGCCGTCCAGGACATCTCGGAAACGCGTGGCATAGCGTGGAAAGAACATGCCGCGACAAGCCGCCTTTGCTCGGGTGCGTTAGCGGCGCTGACACCGCCCGTCTGCGTGTGGTACCCGGTATTTTGATATCGAATCGAGTCGCCAAGGCAAACGCCGTAGTTCGTGCGGCCTTGTGCTGGGAAACCGATCCCAGGGTCACTGGGGCAACGATAGGTCGGCACGTTGGTGAGCCAGGGGTCATACTGAAAACTCAGATGGTTGGCCAAGCTCATCGCCACCTGAGGACCCATCGGCACGAAAAGTACAGTCCGACGGCAGACGCCGGTTCTTTCACAGCGAAGGGATTGCTGATCTGCTCCCAAAGCGCTTGTTGTTCGACAAAGGGAAGGATAGGAACAAGGGCGCTCAGGTTGTGAAAGTTGTTTCCGCCCTTGGGCGCTCCAGGGGGCACAGGCGTTCGTGCCTCAAGGTTGTTGCCAAACCGATAAGTACCACCTCTCTCTTTCGGGAGCCTTTTGAAATTGGAGTGGTAGTTGTGAATCCCCAAGCCAATCTGCTTGAAGTTGTTGCTACAACTCATCCGCCTTGCGGCCTCACGAGCCGCCTGGACCGCCGGCAACAGCAAGCCGACGAGCACACCGATGATCGCGATGACCACTAAGAGTTCCACCAATGTGAAGCCCCTTGTTCGCTTGATGTTCATGTGAACCTTCTCCCTCTAACAATTTGGAATGAAAAAAAAACTATTCGCGTCATGCGGAAGACAAGTGGGATAGACCTTCCGACTGTGTGCCGGGAATCGACACGCCGGAAGCCTGTTCCAATTCTCAAATGCGATGAGGAACTTGCAAGCGATGCTCAACCTTCAGCGTCACCAAACTCGTCTCCCTCCACCATGTCCATCTCTTCATCGGAAGTCTCGAGTAGCTCGGGGTTCTCATTCAGATATTTCTCGAGCTCACCCATTTCCGGACCTTGCGGCTCCATGTCTGCGCCGCCACATCCAACCAACGGCAAAGAAACGAAAGCGGCGATGCCGCAGCTAAGCAGGAACCGTCCAAACGACTTGTTACGCATCAATAAAACCCACCATGAAAACTGACTCAGTCAAAACCATGCCGCCGTTCAAACAAGCGGCGCAGCAAGTATATCGGAATTCGCCCCTCAGGTTGGGCTCCGGGGCGAGCGACATCGCTCTAACAGCCTGCTGATGGGTGAGAACAGCTTGCTGATTGGTGAGAACGGTGATTGGGGAGCGACGATCAAAGCACAACAGGTTGCGAAGCCGCCATGCCGCAGTTTCCTCTGGCTGGGGGGTGCCGAATGCGTTACAGCATCGGCGACCGCGACGACGCAGTGGATTTTCAGCGAACTTCGCGCTGCATCGCGAAATCAACGACTCGCTGTCAGCTGGTTGATGGCCGTTGTCAGGTCGTCGATGCGGATCGGTTTGGATAGATAACCGTCCATTCCGGCTTCGAGGCATGCCTGTCGATCACCCGCCATCGCATGGGCGGTCATGGCCAGGATCAGGACGTGCTGATCGGTGCCCTGTTCTCGCTGGCGGATTGCTTGGGTAGCACCAAAACCGTCCAACTCCGGCATCTGGATGTCCATCAGGATCAAGTCAAAGTCACCCTGCTGGTGAGCTTCGACCGCTTCGCGCCCCGTGCCAACGACGGTCACGTCGTGTCCATCTCGTTTGAGCAGGCTGACGGCAAGCACCTGGTTGACGACGCTGTCTTCGGCGAGCAGTACGCTCAGTGAACGAGCCGGCGAGTGCCTGGCTCGTCGTTCTTGGGGCTTCGGCGCCGCTTCGTGTCCGGTCACCGTCAGCAGGCATTTGCACAATTCGGAGCGTTTAGCCGGCTTGATCAACCGCGTCGCGACCGCCGCGGTGGGCGGAGCTGTCCGTTTGGGTTGAATGCCCGCCGCAATGAGTTCAATGATGGGAGGTGTGACAGGATCTGCCCCAAGCCGCTGCGCGATATTCAAGTCGGCATCGGCGACGATCACTCGGATCGGATCATGCGATCGACTTGATTCATCCAGCTCATGCTCGGCTTGCTCAACGTTTTTTACTTTGACGACGTCCATCGACCAAGAGCGGAGCGTCTCTGCGACGATTTTCCGATTTGTATCGTGCGGATCGGCAATCATGACGCGGCATCCGGTCAGCGAACTCGGATCGCAAGCTGGATCGCCGCTGGCCACAGGCAAGCTCACGTGAAAGTGAAATGTTGTGCCGACTCCCATCTCACTTTCCGCTTTCAGCTTTCCCCCCATCGCCTCGACAAGACGCGAGGAGATTGCCAAGCCAAGTCCTGTTCCCCCAAAAAGTCGCGTAGTGGATGCATCGGCTTGTGCAAAAGCCTCGAAAATATGGTCGACCTTATCGGCAGGTATACCGATACCCGTGTCATGAACTACAAACCTCAAATCGACGCAATCATCGTGCATTCCAAGTCGTTCCAGCTTGAGCAGCACCTCACCCTGGCTAGTGAACTTGATTGCATTGCCGATCAGGTTCGTCACGATTTGACGGAGGCGTACGGGGTCACTGAGAACATACGCAGGCACGTCGCGGTCGATATCACAGCAGAGCTCGAGCCCTTTCTGGTGTGCGCGTAAAGCGAGTGGTTTGATGGCGCTGCCGAGTGTCTCGTGCAGATCCACCACGGTCATCTCGAAGTCCAACTGGCCCGCTTCGATCTTCGAGAAGTCGAGAATGTCGTTGACGACCACCATCAAGGCTTCGCCGGAATCTCGCACGATCTCAAGATAATACTGCTGTTCTTGCGGTGGGACTCCGGCAATCAACAGCTCGGTGATGCCGATCACGCCGTTGAGTGGCGTGCGGATTTCGTGACTCATATTCGCCAGAAAGTCGCTCTTCGCCTGACTCGCTGCATCCGCGATTCGCCGAGCCTTGCGGAGTTCTTCTTCGTTGCGTTTGCGATTGGTGATGTCGCGGTCAATTCCCACCAGCCCACTGATGGTTCCTTGCGAGTCTCGGATGGGAACCTTGGTGACTGCAAACACGCGTTGCTGACCATCGGCGCGTCGCAGCATCTGTTCTTGATCAATCAACGGGGAACCGGTGGTGACGACTTCGCGGTCTTCCCTGGAAATTTGCTCAGCAAGGTGCGGCTCCGCGAACTTGAGCGGCTTCGCACCGACGATTTCGGCATCGGAATCGAAGCCGCAGAATGCACGCAATGCTTCGTTCACCATCACAAAACGACCATCCGGGTCCTTGACGTAGATCAGGTCGGGCAAGCTGTCCATCAAGGTTTCGAAGCAAGTCGCGTTCGCGCGCGAAATCCACACGGTTCCGCTCGCGCTGAGTGACATCCCAAAATACTGCTTGCGATTCGACCGCAACACCACTGGCGTCTCGCACAGGAACCTTCCACACCTCGAAGTAGCTGATGCGATTGTCATCACGATTCTCTTCAATCGCGTGGAAGGACTTGCCTGTTTCCAGCACAACACGATCGTCATGGAGATACTTGTCGGCAAGTTCCTGTGGAAACAGGTCGTAGTCTGTCTTGCCCAGCAAATCCTCGCGTGAACGACCGACCAGATCGCAAAACGGCTGATTGACGTACGTGATTCGACCATCGCGGTCCTTGCGAGTTACATTGATCGGCAGGCGATCGACGAGTGAGTGATAGAGTGCTTCGGAGCTTTGCACCGCATCTTGGGCTCTTCTTCGACTCGTGATGTCGCGAACGAAGACGCTGTAGATAGACCTATCGCCGATGCGCTGCGGTTCCAGCACCATCGTCTCCGCGGGAAACGTTGAGCCATCTTGGCGAAGGCCGGTCAGCTCAATCTGCTGCGGCGTGGCCAGAAACGAGGCGAGCGACTTCGCTGCGGTCGTTGACGCCGAACTCGCGTCTTCCACCAACACCAAGTCGATGGGCGTTCCGATCGCTTGTTCGCTGCTGCGGTCAAAGATACTTGCAGCCTGATCGTTCCATTCGACAATCATTCCTTGGCTGTCTGTCGCGATGAACGCGTCACGCGTCGACGCAATGATCGTCTCGCTACGTTCGCGTCGCTGCAGGGCAAGTTGGACCCAATCGTTCAGCCGATCGAACAGGTCGCTTACGTCCACGTCGCTTTGAGCATCGGCAATCCGCGACCGGAGTTGATCGATGATCGACCGCAGATTCTCGAAGGGGTCTTTTCTTCCCGAGGAACTCATCGTCATGCCACCTCCGATCGCCTATGTTGCGACAATTGCAATTGGGGAAGCGATGGGAACATAGCACGCTGATTACCAACCACGGGACGATTATCACTCACGATGCCGGTATCACTCACGATGCCGGTATCACTCACGATGCCGGCGCGGATTTCGCCGTTGGCCCTGTCGGGATAGGTGTTGTCGAGGCCAAGCGTAACCAAAGCCGTGCCAATGCAGATCGAAGCGAACTCCCATCCTAACGGTATTTTGTCACCGATGCATTCTCGACCTTGATGCGGTCGTGCCGCAACCTGAGCAACCCTATTGCTGCCTCGATCTGCTCTAATGGTGGCCCCTTCGCGAAATGGCCCTCGAATTGGCGTTGAAATGTGTTTTGAAAAATGAGCTGTCGACGCTAGCCCCGGTCCTGGAGGTGTCAGACGATGTCCCAAGTCGTCCCGCGGCTAGCGCCCAATGCCTATGGTGAGCCGTGGGCCGTAAGGCACCGGGCAATGCGAGAATGCCCGGCCGCTTACGCGTCGCGGCTCACTCGATCAACAGCCCGCTCGCGTCTTGCCGTTAAAGTAGATGGCATTGGGCTAGCGCCGTCGGCTCACAAGATGCATGATCGACAATTTCAATACACATTCTCAGTGATCGCGACCCGGAATTCCAAAGGAAAAATCAGCGATGAATTTGCAGGCAACTTGCTTGACTTGTTTTTTGAGTTTGATAGGTGCTGCGTCGCTGGCCGCCGACGATGCCGCGCTGGACTGGAAAGTTGCTGCCGGCGCGGTGGCGATTACGCCAGAACAACCTGTTTGGATGGGCGGCTATGCCGCCAGGACGGAGCCCTCCGACGGCAAGGTCCACGACCTGTTCGCCAAGGTCATGGTGATCGAGGACACTGGCGGCAGCCGCTTGGTGATCGTGACCATGGACTTGATCGGGATCACACCCGAATTGCGAGCCGGGGTCGAAGATTTGGTCAAAGGCAATGGCGTTCCGCCCGAGTCATTGCTGATGAACGCATCGCACACCCATTGTGGACCCGAATTGAGAGATGATCGGATCTTGCGATGCGGAATCGACGCAAAATATGCGGCGCTGTCGCGTCAATTCGTGCGTGATACAGCCACGAAGATTGGGAAGCTGGTCATCGAGACGCTCGCAAGAGTCGAGCCGTCACGGTTGGTCTACAGTCATGCACGCGCGGGTTTTGCGATGAACCGGCGACTGCCCACCTCGGGCGGATTCATCAATAGCCCGAATCCGGATGGACCAGTCGACCACGATGTTCCCGTGCTGCGGGCCGAAGACGCCGACGGAAAGTTGAAGGCGATTCTGTTCGGCTACGCCTGCCACGCCACGACGCTCAGCTTCCAGCAGCTCTGTGGCGACTATCCCGGATTCGCCCAGCAGTATGTCGAGGACGCACATGAGGGCGTCGTTGCGATGTTCATCAACGGTTGTTCCGGGGATCAGAATCCCTATCCACGGCGAACGCTGGAACTTGCCCAGCAGCATGGTCGCGCGCTGGCCAATGGCGTCGAAACGGCGCTTGAAACAAAAAATGTTCGGGAGCTCAAAGGCCCCCTTCGAGCGGCCCTTGATCGGGCAACGCTCAAGTTCGCTGAGCCGCCATCGCGTCAGCAGATCGCAGTCATGGTGGCATCAAGCAACAAATATGAGCGTTTTCACGGCGAGACTTTGTTGCAGCAGCTCGATGAATCTGGAAAGATCGAGACGGAATTCAGTTGCTTTCCGATTCAGGCCGTGCAGTTCGGTAAAGACCTGACGCTCGTGGCGATCTGCGGCGAAGTCGTGGTCGACTACTCGTTACGCTTGAAGAAGGAACTTGCGAAGGACGGCGACAACGTTGTTTGGATCGCGGGGTACTCGAATCACGTGTTTGGCTACCTGCCCAGTCTGCGGGTCTTGAAGCAAGGTGGATATGAAGGAGGTGGTGCGATGCGGTACACCAATTTTCCAGGCCCTTTCGACGACTCGGTGGAAGAGCGGATCATGGCGACAGTGGACGAAGTGGTGTCGCGGGTGAGATCAGATTAGTGCTTGTTCGTAGTGACCGCATTCATGCGGTTGTCCCGCAACAAACCCGATCAATCGGGTCACTACGAACAGGAATTGGCGATGTTCAGCAAGGACCGATCGAACCACATGTCAGCTAACGCCGCGCGCGACGTTTGACCATTCTGATTTCGTTGCCGGCTTCGTTGAAAGTTGACTTCGTCCATGAATGAACGAATCAACACGAGGCCGCGACCCTCATTTTCGTCAAGCATTTGCGGGTCATGGCGTGCGGGAAGTTTGGAGGTGTCAAATCCACGACCCTCGTCACGAACCGTGAAGGCAGCTTCGTCGGGAGTGAGCTTCACGGTGACGTAGATCTTGCGATCGCTGTAGGGTGATTCCTCACATCTCTTTTCGATAACGCTTTGCTCTCCCGTCACGTCAAATTCGTCGTCGCCCTCGAGTTGGTCGGTCCTTAGTTCAAGGTTGCCGTGATACAACGCATTTTGCAGAGCATGTTCCAGGGCCATGCCGAGGCGGACTCGGCCAACGTCATCACATAACCCCATGCCGCTGGCCATTCGTTGCATCAAATCGACGAGCGGGCTAATCAGTGCAGCATTATTTGAAAGTGTGAATCGCAATTCGTTGTAATCCATCGATCGGATCAGTTCCGAATAGCTGTGATCCGCCTTCATCACGCTGAGGACCTGGCTGATCGTGGAAAGCAACTTGTCTTCAAGCTGTGACTTAGGCAGATAGGCGGCGGCACCTCGTTCCAATGCTTCGATCGCCAACTCATCGCTACCCTTGGCGGTGATCAGGATCGCGGGCACCGGCGGATAGGTTGCCAGCGACGCAGCCACCAACTCCAGCCCGTTCATCACGGGCATTTGAAGGTCCGTCAGAATCAGATCCGGCTCGAAGGTCGGTATCAGGCTCAACGCGACCTCGCCGTTCTCTGCCAGAGCGACTTCATATAATTCATGTTCAAGCTTCTGTTTGATGGGTAACGCTTGAGTCGGACTGTCCTCGACCAATAGTATGCGTGTCATGGCTGGATCTTTCTGGTTGATTCGATTTTGTGACATGGTCTAAGAATGAATGCCACCGACGACCGCCCCAGGATACCTTTTCGGTCGCTTCTTTGCATCGAATAGTCGGTTTCGAATTCGCGCTGTCTGGTTGATCTCGAGGATTCGACCTCTTAGCGAGAGGAATTGTGGTCTTTTCGTCGACTGCCACGACGCACTGCTGTTCACTGGAATTCTCGACACCTCACTGGAGACCGTCGGCATTGCGGTTCTTCCCGGTTTTTGATGGAAGGCTGAGATTAGGAAGGCGTGGCTAGTGGACGGGCGTCAGCCACCTGTGCCGTGCGGACCGCCACTCCAAGCCAGCAGAGTCCCGGCCGAAAAAATTCACCCATTCTTGACCAAGCGACAGGCCGCCTTTGCTGTGAGTAACATGGACCTGCGATCGAAGTTGTCTCTCTCCCCTATCTCCACCAATTCGCCTTGCCGCCACGCTAAATTACTTAGACACTGCGACCGCGACGTGAAGCCGGGCTTGCCGCAGGGCCTTGTTTGACAGCAAGATGTCCCCGGCGAATCGGAAACCTTTATTTCGACCAAGATTGACAATGCAAAAAATGCTTAAGCCAACAGCCAGAGTGAAACACGAGGCGGAAGACGACATCTTGGGGCCGATTCCCGAGGAGCTTCGTCGCCACCTGCACTATACGGTGGGCCACAATTATCGGCTCGTCGACGCGAGCAAGTTTTACCATGCTTCGGCGGCGGTCATCCGAGATCGCGTGAGCCGATATTGGCTTGCGACACGTGAACGGTTCGCTGCCAGCCAGTCGCGTCGTGTCCACTACTTGTCGCTCGAGTTTTTGCTTGGCCGCTCGTTGAACAACGCGATTCAAAACATGGGTCTGGAGGAATCACTCCGCGTGGCCTTGCACGACTTCGGTTTGCAGTTGGAAGAAGTTGTTGAAGAAGAACATGACGCTGGCCTGGGCAACGGCGGACTGGGACGTTTGGCGGCATGTTTTCTTGACAGTTGCGCGAATTTAGAACTGCCGGTGGTGGGATACGGAATTCGATATGAGTACGGCATGTTTCATCAACGCATCGAAGCCGGACATCAGGTCGAGGCCCCTGATCATTGGCTTCGAGACGGAAACCTATGGGAGATTGAGCGGGCTGAGGATACGAAAACCATCCGACTGTATGGTTACACCGAGCGCTATCACGATGCGGATGGAACACCACGCAGTCGATGGGTCGGCACACATGATGTGCTAGCGGTTCCGTATGACATGCCGGTCCCCGGCTATCAGAACGAGACTGTCAATACACTTCGGCTTTGGAAGGCGACCGCGTCTGACGCATTCAATCTAGATGAATTCAATGCGGGAAGTTACCCCGAAGCGGTTGCTCAAAAAAACAATGCCGAACAGATATCGATGGTGCTCTACCCGAACGACGCCAGCGAAAACGGAAAAGAATTGAGGCTGAAGCAACAGTACTTCTTGGTGTCCGCGAGTCTGCAAGATGTGATTGCCAATTGGGTTTCGCAATACGGCGAAGACTTCACAGATTTTGGGCGCAAGAACTGTTTTCAGTTGAACGATACACATCCGGCCTGCGCGATTCCCGAGCTGATGCGACTGTTGATGGATGAGCACGGGCTGGAATGGGACGAGGCCTGGAAGATCACGACGCAGTGCATGGCCTATACCAATCACACGCTGCTGCCCGAAGCACTGGAACGCTGGTCCGTGGCCCTGTTCAGCAGTTTGCTGCCGCGAATTCTCGAGATCATCTACGAGATCAACGAGCGATTCTTGGCGGAGGTTTCCAAGAAGTGTCCGGCAGACGTCGCGCTGCGGAATCGCGTCTCGCTGGTGGAAGAGGGTAGCCATCCGCATATCCGCATGGCATACCTGAGCATTGTGGGTAGCTTTTCGGTCAACGGCGTTGCGGCGCTGCACACGGATCTGCTCAAGTCAGGCCTGTTCGCCGACTTCTATCGAATCTGGCCCAAGAAATTCAACAACAAAACCAACGGCGTGACGCAGCGAAGATGGCTTTCGCACTGTAACCCTGGCTTACGCGACCTGTTGACTGAAACGATCGGAGCGAACTGGGAACACAATTTTGAGGAAGTTTCAGCATTGGCTGCGCACGCCGATGACGCCGATTTCCGAGACCGTTGGGCAGAAGTCAAGCTGGCGAACAAACGCCGTTTGGCCCAGTACGTCAAGCAAAACACGGGTGTTGAGTTCAACACCGCGGCAATGTTCGACGTTCAGGTCAAGCGTATTCACGAGTACAAACGACAACTGCTGAACTTGTTGCACGTCATTCACCTCTACGATCGCATCCTGCAGGGCGAGACGAAGGGCATGGTGCCCCGTTGTGTCTTGATCGGAGGCAAGGCGGCGCCCGGATATCACGTTGCCAAACGGATCGTCAAGTTGATCAACAACGTGGCGGAAGTCGTCAATAACGATCCCAAGACGCAGGATCTATTGAAGCTCGTTTTCTTTCCAAACTACCGAGTCTCGGCCATGGAGATCATCTGTCCGGGAACCGAGCTGTCCGAACAAATCTCGACCGCGGGGAAGGAAGCATCCGGCACCGGCAACATGAAGTTCATGATGAACGGTGCGCTGACGATCGGTACGTTGGATGGAGCAAACATCGAGATCCGCGAAAAAGCCGGGGCCGAAAACTTCTTCTTGTTTGGGCTCGACGCCGCTGAGGTGGAAGCGACCAAGAAGCACTACGATCCCAACGCGATCATCGCCGCGGATCCCGAAATCGCACGCGTCATGCAGTTGCTCGAAGAAGGACGCTTTAACGAGTTCGAACCGGGGCTGTTCAATGTGTTGACCTCCGGCTTGCGAAATCCTCACGATCAATGGCTGACCATTGCTGATCTTCGGAGCTACATCGATACCCAGCGAGAGGTCGACAAGACCTATCGCGACCAGGAACAGTGGAATCGCATGAGCATCTTGAACACGGCCAACAGCGGCTGGTTCTCAAGCGACCGGACGATCGAACAATACGCCAAAGAAATTTGGGACGTTCTGCCGCTGTGAGCTGAGCGTCGTGCGGGAAATTACTGTCGCTCTTTTTGTCGGCGTGCTCTCCGAGCTCGCTAGGGTGCCAGTTTTTCGATGCGAGCTCGGAGAGCACGCCGACACTCATTTCCCGCAGGATGCTGAGCTACGGCTTGGACAAGATCTTCCGCAGATAAGCCATTGCTGTTTTGGCGATTCTCGCTTGCAGGATCTCGGGATGGCCACCCATGGTCGTTCTCGTGGAAAGGCTTGTTCCGTTGCGCGGCACGACTAGCAACCGCACGTCGGCAGCCAGTTGTGGTTGGTCGCTGGTTTTGTCGAGCATCGGATAGGAGTCGACCAGCAGCACCCAGTCGACGGCGAAAGTCTCACTCACGCGCCCTACTGCTTCTTCCAACGTCGATGCGGTGAACATGCGAATCAGGTCCTCGGCCGTCGCCAACGAAAGGCCTCCGCGGTAGGCGGGCGTCTCTCCGAGTGAGGCGAACCAATCGCCCAGCGGGGCGGCCCGGCCGAGTTCGATGACCATCAGCGATTGATTTCGCTCGCGGAGCAGGCCGTCGATCGCGTGATACTGCTCGAAAGTTTCGCCCTCCCCGAAATAGAATTCCGGAACCAGCTCAAGGATCTCGGCCCGAGTTTTCGCAATCATTTCGTCACATGCCTGGTCGGTGTCAGCGGTCGCCACAATCCGCAGCGAGATCGTGGCGGAGCTGACGGTGATGCCCACACGCGGTTGGCGGTCGCGTGAGATCATGTCTCCCAACCGCTGCTCCATGTCACTTTCGCCGGTCCCGAAGAACTTCATCACAAGCTGGCGAATCCGTGCGCCGCCACCGGACTGGGCGAGAATTCGAGGCACAACCGTATCCTCGAACATCCGTTTCATTTCGGCGGGCACGCCCGGGAGGGCGTAAATACGACTGGGCGCCGCGCCGGGGCGAACGACCTGCAAATCGATTCCGGGCGCCGTTCCCTGCGGGTTGAAAATCTCGTCGCTGCCGAGGGGAAACATCGCTTGCACACGATTTCGCGCCGGCATCGGCCGCTTACGACGCGCGAACAACGTCTCGATATGGTCCATCGCTGATTGCCGCAATTCCAAAGGCTGGCCGGCGACCGCGGCCAACGCCTCGCGAGTCAAATCATCGCGGGTCGGCCCGAGTCCGCCGGTGGCGACCACAATGTCGGCTCGCCCCGCCGCGATGCGAAACACGTCCAGGTTGTGCTGTAGCGTGTCTCCGACGGTGCTGTGAAAGGCGACCTGGATGCCGAGTTCGCCAAGTCGACGACTGAGCCACTGGGCGTTGGTGTCCAGCCGCGCACCGCCGGTCATTTCATCGCCGATCGAGACGACTTCGGCGGTCAGTTGGCGGGGTTGAGTCTGTGTCATCTTCGGCTTCGTCGAGATTCGCTTTCGGTCGCTGGGCGTTCAGATCGAGAGACCGACGTGTGTTTTGGTCGAGAATTAGAATTCGGTTGATGTAGTTCTCTTCTCGCTCCAGCATGACGCGTTGGTCAATCCAGGTCGGTCGCTGCTTGTCCGGAGGTTCGATTTCAAAGTACCACCAAACATGCGATCCCTCCTCCTTGCGTCCGACCCAGCGATACGTCGTTTCGTCAGCCTGCTTGTCTTTGGGACGATCAGTGACACGGAAGTTCTGCTGCAAGTAGCGGAGTGCCCATTGGGAAACTTGTGCTTGCCCGCCTCGTTTTTTTCGCAACCACTGTTCGTCCAAAACATCCAACCGGAGGGCAACTTCCAGGCGGTTGTTCTCGGCGTTCCATTCGATTTCCGAAACGGTCTCGTGGACCGGATGAAGTAATGCGGCAATCATTAGAAGGAACATCTGAGATATCACCGACGCGAGGTAACTGCGGAGCAGTGAAAGCATATAGCCTGGGGCCAGGCTTGCTCGTCTCAGCGAGCAATCCGCAGCCGCAGGATGCCAAGCCAAAATCGTTTTCCCCGCGGCGTCGTGGCGGCTATGCCGCCATGACGCCGCGGGGAAGTTTTTTCACGTGTTGTTTTCCTGGGGTTACACCAGCCTCGCTGTCGCTCGTTGGTTCACCCCAGGCTAGAATCTGCCACCGCTCCGCGGTTCCCTTTCTTTGTGATGAACGAGCTTTCTAAGCCGGATGCTCGCTCTTGACCGTTCCACCGCTCAACCGCTGACGCGCCGCGACGACACGTGCGGCGACTTCGTCACGATCGTCGCCGGTCACGGTCAAGTGTCCCATTTTTCGCCCTGGCTTGGCGATCCGCTTGCCGTACAAATGCAAGCTCACGCCAGGGTCGGCTAGTGCCAAGTCCCAGTTCGGTGGCGTGCCATCCAGATCCCAAAGGTCACCCAACAAGTTCACCATTGCAGCGAATTGGCAACGCATTTTCGTACTGCCCAGCGGCAGGTTGCAAACGGCTCGCACGTGCTGTTCGAACTGGCTGGTCTCGCAGGCTTCGATCGTCAGGTGCCCTGAATTGTGCGGACGAGGTGCGACTTCGTTGATCATGACTTGGTCGTTGTCAACAAAGAATTCGACGCACAGCAAACCGACGACACCAAGTGTTTGTGCAGCTTCCACTGCAATCCGACAGGCCTCTGCCGCGAGCTTGTCGTCGATGGATGCCGGGGCGACCGTCACATCGAGGATATGATTGCGGTGCGCGTTCTCGAAGACGGGAAAGCACTCGCAACGCCCATCGACCGCACGCGAGACGATCACGGAAACTTCGCACTGGAATTCGATGCATTGTTCCGCGATCCATTGATCGCAGTCATCCCAGGGAACGTGTCGGGCAGCTTCCCGCGAATCGACGCGATGCTGGCCCTTGCCGTCGTAGCCGCTGCGGGCAGTTTTCACGATTAACGGCCACCCCAACGATTGCGACGCGGTGCTCAGGGACTCAGCGTCATGAACTTCGGCGAACGGTGTGACGGGAAGACCGGCGTCACGAAGCGTGCTCTTTTCCACCAATCGGTGCTGCGCCGTGGCAAGCACCGACGCGGCCGGGTAGGTCGGCGCGAACTGGCCGCAACGCGCCATCGTTTCGGCGGGGATATTCTCGAACTCCAGGGTGATCACGTCACACTGCCTGGCGAATTGGTCGACGGCGTCTCGATCGTCAAGTTTTCCGACGACGACACGATGAGCCACTTGTGCGGCGGGCACGTCAACGCCTTCGCAGAAAACCGCGACCTCGTAGCCCATCGATGCAGCCGCCATCGCGAACATCCGACCGAGTTGTCCGCCACCGACCATTCCGATCGTGGCACCGGGCAGAACCGAAGCCGAAGAATCACTCATCGCAGCAGCATCCTGAACCTTCATCCTTTACAACTCGGCCGATTCGAGGACAGCGTCGGTCTGACGTTTGACAAAATCTTCCAGACGGGTTCGCAGCGCGTCGTCCGTGAGGGCCAGGATCCGGGCTGCAAGTATTCCAGCGTTCTTCGCGCCCGAAGTGCCAATCGACATCGTGGCTACCGGAATCCCACCTGGCATCTGGACGATCGACAGCAGGGAATCGAGCCCCCGCAGAGCACGGCTTTGCACGGGAACGCCGATCACGGGCAGATTCGTTTCTGACGCGACCATACCGGGCAGATGTGCCGCGCCGCCGGCACCGGCAATGATCACTTTCAAGCCACGACCGGCAGCCCCGCCGGCGTAATCGACCATGCGTGCCGGGGTCCGGTGTGCCGAAACCACCAGCCGCTCGTTGGGAATGCCGAGTTCATCGAGGACTTCGGCGGCACTCTTCATCGTTTCCCAGTCATTGCGGCTACCCATGATCACGCCCACGTGTGCGTCGGTTTCGCCAAAATTGCTACTGGTCATGGTTTGCCTCGTAACTTGCGCCGCGCTCATTGCGGTAACAGCAGTTTTTAAGGGTCAACGGCGACTTTGAGAAGGCGAGGACCAGAGCGGGGTTGTGCACACTGGAGTCACCTCCGCCTTTCGCGTAGGTTGATGAAAATGTCTACGTGAGTGGTTCGCAACTGATACGGATTCACGTTTGCGATTCACCCTCCCGGAGGGCATTGGTCTCTACACAAGTATGCGGTTCAAGCCGATCTTGACAATTGCATGTGACAACTGCGGAGCAGTGGCAGCATATAGCCTGGGGCTAGGTTTGCGAGCTTTGAGCGAGCAAGCCGCAGCCCCAGGTTCGCAAGCAATCCCCCCTTCGACCTGCGTCTGTATGGCGGCTTCGCCGCCATACAGACGCAGGTCGAACTCGCGCGGTTGTTCTGTTTACCTGGGGTCTCACGAACACTCGCTGTCGCTCGGCTCGTTGCACCCCAGGCTATATGCTGACGCTGCTCCGCAGCTAAGAGCGTGAGAATCAACGCGAGAGGTTCTGCTCTCGCCGAATACTTGTGTAGATACCAATGCCCGGAGGGAGAGTGAAGGACAAACTTCGCCATTCCTGCGACAAAAACGACATTCCATCGCCTCTCCCGCCGCTGCGCGGAGCGAGGTGACAAAGCTGGCCTCAATCCGGTTTCTCCGTCGCATCGTCCTTCTCTTTCTTCTCCTCTTCCTGTTTAGTTTTGTCGTTCTTCTTTGCCTCTGCCGCGCCGTTGGCTTTTTGCATTGGGTTCTTCTTCGTCTCGTCCTTGAACAGTTTGAAGCGACTGGGGACCAGCTTGGGTGGCCAGTAGTTGTTCGATTCCTCGGTGTCGGCCGTCTCACGACGTGGATCAAGTTCGAAGCGGACGATCTCTTTGTCAGTCACGAACAGCTTGTCAACTTGCTGACTATTCCTCCGCCAGATCTCGGCCGGGATGCGAACCAGCTCGCTCGTGTTGTCGGCGTAATGTATGCGCACGATGATCGGCATCACCAAGCCGCCCACGTTGCGGAAGCTGACGACGTAGAAGTTAGTCGACCGTTTCAGCATCGCCCGTTGCTTGTCGTCCAGTCCATCAAGAAACTTTTGGAATGACTTGCGTGCTGATTCCTCGACCGCCAGTTCGTCGTATTCGGGGCTGTTGTAGAAGTCCTTCAAACCCGGCTGCCAATCGATTCGCTTGGGCAACTCGGCATTCAGTTCCTTACTGAGCGTTGGTTCTTTCTCGTCACGCTCCTTTCGTTTGCGTTCGGCAGTTTCGTCCGGATCGCCACTTTCAATCTGAAACAGTCTGACCTTCTCGATCGCGATATCGACGTGGTCGGTGCTGTAGAACCATCCTCGCCAGAACCAATCGAGATCGACCCCGGAAGCGTCCTCCATCGTGCGGAAGAAGTCGGACGGTGTCGGTCGTTTGAATTTCCAGCGCCGCGCGTACTCGCGAAACGCGAAATCGAACAGCTCACGACCAAGGACTGTTTCCCTCAAGATGTTCAAGGCTGTTGCCGGTTTGGAATACCCGTTCGGACCGAACTGCAGGATTTCCTCGCTACCGGTCATGATCGGGCGTTGGTTTCCGCCCCGCATGTAGGGGACGATTTTCTCCGGGTCGCCACGCCGCGACGGGTAGTCGTCCTCCCATTCCTGTTCGGCCAGATACTGCAAGAACGTATTCAGTCCCTCGTCCATCCAGGTCCATTGGCGTTCGTCGCTGTTGACGATCATCGGGAAGAAGTTGTGCCCGACTTCGTGGATCACGACGGAGATCAATCCGTACTTCGTTGCCTTGCTATACGTCCCGTCTTCTTCCGGCCGCGGGCCGTTGAAGCAAATCATCGGGTACTCCATCCCATAGACCGGACCATTGACGCTGATCGCGACCGGATAGGGATAGGAAAACGAGTAGCGTCCATAGACCTGCAACGTGTGAGCGATCGACTCGGTCGAGTACTGGCTCCACAGCGGCTGGGCTTCGTTGGGGTAGAACGACATTGCCATAACTGTTCGCCATCGACATCGACGCCCATCGCATCCCAAATGAACTTGCGGCTGGCGGCGAAGGCGAAGTCGCGGACATTCTTGGCATCGTAGATCCAAGTCTTCGTTTGCTTGCTCCGCTGCGATTCGTTTTCTTTCGCTTCTTCGGGCGTGATCACGAACTTCGGTGTCTTGGACTGCTTGGCCTCGGCCAGTCGCTCGGACCATTGGGGCTTGAGCACCTCGTCGGGGTTCTGCAACTCGCCGGTAGCCGCGACGATCATGTCTGTCGGTACGGTGATGCGAACGGTGTAGTCGCCCAGTTCCAACGTGAACTCACCACGTCCGAGAAACTGTTTGTGCTGCCAGCCTTGGTAATCGGTGTAGGCGACGACGCGCGGATACCACTGGGCAATTTCATAGATGTAGTTCTCATCTTTCTCGAAGAACTCGTATCCTCCGCGAGCACGCATGACGTTGGCATCGACAATGTTGAAACTGTAGCGAATGCTGATCTTGGTCGATGCGTTGGGTGCCAGCGGCTGATCCAGGTCCAATCGCATCATGGTCTTGACGATCGTGTGCTCGATCGGGGCGTTTTCGGCGTCTGTGACCGACTCGATCTTGTAGCCACCTTCAAACACAGAGCGAGCGAGAATGGAATTCATCGCTTCGAAGGAGATCTTTGGTGACAACGACGGAGCGGAAGCGGTGGTGACGGCGTCCGAATTGGGCTCGAAGCGGTTTTGATCCAGTTGAATCCAGATATAGCGGAGCATGTGAGGCGATCGGTTGTGGTAGTCGATTCGTGCGACTCCCTCGATCCTCTGGTTTTCATCGTCGAGTGTGACGTCGATGTCGTAGTCGGCGCGTTGTTGCCAGTACGCTGGGCCGGGAGCGCCGGATGCCGTGCGCTGCGGATTGGGTGTCGGCAGCCAACTCTCGAGCTGAAAAAAACGATCGGTGGAATCGGAATGCTTGCTATTGGGAAGCGGTTGCGCTGAGAGTGGTTCCCAGAGCAGAGCGGCGACAAGAAAAGCGAATAATGGTCGAAGCATAAAGTTCTTTCGTGGACTTAACGCCGTGGTAGTGGCTGCGCCGGCAATCCCGCCGCGGCGCGTCGGGGCTGTCTGTTGTCGTTCGCTACCAGACTGTGAATTTATGAAAGTCGTCGTTCGCTCCGCGAACGAGCGTCCCTTTGACGTTCGTTTGCGGAGCAAACGACGACGATCTGCGGACGTCCGACACTTTAGATTGGACTTGGCCCGGAGCTCAGATTCTAGTCCGGTCGCCCAAGGATCGGTGGACATCGTAAGATGTTGGTCCGCCAATCGTCCTCCCCCAAGCCCAGATTTCGACGAAGTGTGACGAATTTGACACCTGACCAATACACGATCGGTTATTGCACGAACGTGCATGCCGGAGTCGATCTGGCTTCCATCACCAGGGATTTAGAGCAGTACGCCGTGCCCGCCCGCACGGCCAGCGGCTCGGCGGAGCTTGGCGTGGGCCTCTGGTTGCCTGCCAAAGCCGCCCGAGAGTTGGCTGCCGGGGCGGAGGATTTCAGCGAGTTCCTTGCCCAGCGTCGATTGCGGCCGTTCACGATCAACGGGTTCCCGTACGACAACTTTCATCAGCCCATCGTCAAGCATCGCGTTTACAAGCCGACTTGGTGGCAACCAGAACGGCTTGACTACACCAAACAGCTTGCCGACGTGCTGGCCGTCTTGCTACCGGAGTCCCAAGCAGTTGGTTCGATAAGCACGCTGCCGATCGGTTGGCCCAGCGAGGTCGAGTCGCCGTCGCAGCTCGATCAAGCCGGCGCGAATCTACGTGAGCTCGCTGCGTATCTGCAGCAGCTTGAGTCCCGCACCGGCCGCCGAATCGTGGTCGCCATCGAGCCCGAGCCGGGCTGTATCTTGGACAAGACCGACGATGTGATTGCGTGGTTCAATCAGCATCTACCCGAGCCTCTTCATCGACGTTTCATCACCGTCTGCCACGATGTATGTCATGCGGCGGTGATGATGGAGCCACAAGCCGAGGTCCTCGGTCGGCTGGCGGCGGCCGGAATTTCGATCGGCAAAGTCCAGGTCAGCAGTGCAATCGTGGCGGAATGGGAAGCGATGGCGGTCGGCCGACGACGCGAAGCGATCGAGCAATTGTGGCAGTTTGCCGAGGATCGTTACTTGCACCAAACCGGGCGTCGCACGGAGTCGGGCGGCTTCGAGTTGGCCGAGGATTTGCCCGACCTATTGAATAAGGTCAGCGAGCACGGTGACCCGGTGTGGGGCGACAACAAGTGGGTCGTTCATTTCCACGTGCCGATCTTTCTCGAACGCTTCGGGCATCTGACCACCAGCCACGGGGACGTTCTGGAGTGTTTGCGAACCATTGGATCGCCCGATGTTTCGATCGACTTTAGCGGGCATCTTGAGATCGAGACATATGCCTGGGCCGTGTTGCCCGAATCAATGCGCAAGCGAGGTTTGGCCGAAGACATCGCCAGCGAAGTCCGCTGGCTTCGCAAGGCGATCGCCGAAAGCAGCTAGAAGTTGGCAGGAAGAATTTTTCTCGTTTAACGGCAAGCCGCAGGCGACTGTGTGATTGCGCAGTCGCCTGCGGCTTGCCGTTAAACGATGAATGTTGAACTTAACCCTCTATCCCACGCTCCACTTGTTGTGGAACCATTCGACTCGGTCAGCTCTCTTGGGGCTGTACTTTGTTTTGGGGTTGAACTTTTGGTTGGCCAAATAGGCAAGAAACGGTTCACGAGGAACCTCAGCGTGTTGGGCCAGCACGTCGACGGTTTCGCTTTCGGGTTTCCAGTCGTAAAGCAGTTTGTTGTCTCGTTCGAACCAAGCGTCTAAGTACTCTGCGTCGGTGGTGCTGACGACGACGAAGTCGCAGTTTTTCTTGCAGAGAAAACCGAGCAATTGGGCTGCCAACGCACGTGTCTTGTCTAACTCGCCGTCGCAAGAAGCGGCGGCGATGTTCCAAATGCTAATGAAACCGTCGTCATCTGCATCGGTCTCGGTTGCCTTGATCTCGATCCCTTCGAGCTCTTCTAGAGCAGTCATTCGCTTGCCTATGTAAACGATCTGAAAATCATCTAATCACCCCTAATCGTAGCGGATGGCCCCGATTCGCATAACCACACGTCTTGGGGAGCCAGACACGGGTGGGGCACCTTGCGGTTTGCAAAGTAGCCATCTCGCTCCGTCGAGATGTAGCCCGACCGAACCGTTTTTCAATGAAATCATGGCCGATCGTAGCTGGGCGGTGGCCACGCGATTTCTTCGATACCAACAGATCTGATGGTGTGCCACCCGGTCGGGCCTCGTCACGGCGGAGCGTGACGGCTACTTTTCTGTTGACGGCGTGATAGCTCGATCTGTCGTTGTCGTTCGGCAAACCGACTGCGTTGTTCCTCGGTGATTTCGTGGACGCATCGCGGACAATGAACGCCTATGCGAAAGTCGGGGTGCAGTTGATCCTCCTGCGTGATCGGCCAACCACAGGCGAAGCACAGATCGTGCTCTCCGACCTCCAGTCCGTGGCCCACTGAAACACGACGATCAAAAACGAAGCACTCACCTTCCCACTGCGACTCCTCCTTGGGCACGACCTCGAGGTACTTCAGGATGCCGCCGCGGAGGTGATAGACTTCCGTGAAACCCTGTTTCTTCAGCAACGCTGTCGACTTCTCGCAGCGAATCCCGCCGGTGCAAAACATTGCCACTTTCTTGTGAGTGCCGGGGTCAAGTTTCTGCTCGACATATTTGGGGAACTCGCGAAAGGAATGCGTGTCGGGGCTTTGGGCTCCTTTGAACGTACCAATCGCGACCTCGTAGTCATTGCGAGTGTCGATCAGAGTGACGTCGGGATCAGCGATCAGGTCGTTCCAGTCCTGGGGATCGACGTAGGTCCCAACGGCATCAAGCGGATCGATGCCTTCGACGCCAAGAGTCACGATCTCCTTTTTCAGTCGGACGCGTGATCGCTTGAACGGCATTTCATCACACCACGACTCCTTCACCTCCAATTCGGCCAGTCGCGGATCACTGCGGAGGTAATGGAGCACATCGTCGATGCCGGCACGAAAACCGGCGATCGTTCCGTTGATCCCCTCGCTGGCCAGCAGCAGTGTGCCCCGCACCTCGGCCGCAATCATCTGATCGAGCATCGGCTCCCTCAACTGAACATAGTCGTCCAGCGGGACAAACCGATAGAGCGCAGCGACAACGATTGGATTCATCGGAGCAATGGAAATGCAAACGTGTATGACCGAATGGTTTGGTGATCGGTTGGGCGGCCCGGCTGGTGGAAAGGGTGGCTATCAAGACTGGGTGGCTGGTGGTCGAGCGTCAGCGAGCCCCCAGGTGTGATAGGTCAAATCTCTGGGGGCTCGCTGACGCTCGACCACCAGCCACCCATCGATTCACCAGCCACCCATCCATTCTCTGTCCTTGCGGGGTGACTAAACCAGCATTCGCAGCGCGGCCATCGCGGCAGCATAGTCCGGTTCTTGGGTCACTTCGGCGACGATCTCCTTGTAGGCGACATTGCCATCGGCGTCGAGCACGATCACGGCGCGGGTCAACAACTTCAGCTCGTCAATCGTCAATCCGTAATCGGTGCCGAAGTCGTGGGTTTGGTAGTCGCTGGCCGTTCGCATTTTGATGTCTTCGGCGCCACAGAAGCGGGCTTGGGCAAACGGCAAGTCACGGCTGACGGTGACCGCATTGATCTTGTCGCCGAGCGAGGCCAATTCTTGGTTGAAGGTTTTGGTTTGCACGGCACAAGTTGGCGTATCGAGACTGGGGACAACGCTGATGATGGACGGTTTGCCTTTCAAATCGTCCAGGGTCAGCGGTTGCAGGCCCGCGTCGGCGTAGTGCAGCGTGAAGGCAGGAGCCGGCGAACCGACTGCCAAATCTTCGCCCTGCAACGTCATTGGGTTTCCCTTGAAAGTGATGACACCTGAGCGTCCCATGATCGCGTCTCCAAAAGTTTTTCGTATCAACGGTAAATTCGCCGGCATGTGCTACCGGTGGGTGCGCATTTTCGTCAAAGTATGGTGTCGTTTCACCGGGGAGTGAATGGGACGCAAGTTCGATTCCAAGGTCCGGTAAGCTTGCTCAAGTTCCTCGCAACATGAATCCTGCCGTGAATTCTTGTCGTTTCTGGCTGTTTGCCTGCTCGGTCATCGTCTTGGTTGCTGCCCGTACTCAAGCCGCCGACGCACGCTCTCACAGCGACGGTGACGCTCGATTTCTGCACCACATCGATCTCTACGACACCGACAATCGCAAGATCACGCCCGAATCGACCAAGCCATATTCATCGGTCAAGACTTGTGGTCGCTGTCACGACTACGACGAGATTTCGCACGGTTGGCACTTCAATGCCTTTTCACCCGATTCGGTCGCGGGTCGCGAGGGCGAACCTTGGATTTGGACCGACTCGCGAACCGGCACGCAGCTGCCCCTTTCCTATCGCGACTGGTCACACACTTACGATCCCGAACAGCTTGGCATCACGCCCTGGGAAATGACCAGACATTTCGGCGGGCGAATGCCGGGTGGCAGCATGGGCAGCAACACCGAGGCCGACTCGAAGGCAGACGTACCGGCCGAAGAGTGATAGCGGCTGAAGGCGAAGCGGCAGAGGCGAGCCGGATTGTCCCGTTGGCCGTTGAGCGGTGCGCTGGAGATTGACTGCATGGTCTGCCACGCCGTGTCGGGTGCCTACGACTTCAACGCTCGCCGCGAACAGATCGCCGACGAAAACTTTGCCTGGGCGGCGACGGCTGCCATTCGATTGGGAACCATCGACGGAGAGGTCGCGAAGATCAAAGAGGGGGCCGATCCCGATGATGAAGCGACCAAAGAGAAGCTTCCCAAGGTTGCGTATGATGCTTCACGGTTCGGCTTGGACGGTACCGTTTTCATGGACTTGATCCGCGAGCCGAGCAGCAATGCGTGCTATCAATGCCACAGCAACCGCATCGTTTCCGAATCAGGCATCGAGCAACGTTGGATTCACGATGAGGATGTCCACCTGCGAGCCGGCATGGCTTGTGCCGACTGTCACCGCAATGGAATCGATCATCATATCGTTCGCGGTTTCGATGGTGAGCAGAATCCGAGCGGCCAACAGGTCGAAACACTTTCCTGCGCGGGTTGTCACTTGGGAGCGGACCATGAAGGCGACGAAGTCAGCGAGAATATACTGACGCGGGCCGGCCGGCTCGGTTCCCCCAAGCCGGCACATGCGGGGCTACCGCCGATTCACTTCGAGAAGTTGTCCTGCACGGCCTGTCATAGCGGACCCGCTCCGCGCGAGACGGCGCTTCGCAACATGACCTCGCTGGCTCACGGCTTGGGCGAACAGGGGCATCGCACCGGTTTTGAATTGCCTGTCATCGTCGGTCCGGTCTTCACCAAGCAGCCCGACGGTCGCATCTATCCGCATCGGTCCATGTGGCCAGCGTTGTGGGGCACGCTGAGCGATGGCAAGGTGTCGCCGATCCCGCCCGAACAAATTTATGAATTGACGCGGCGAACGCTGCGTGTCCGCAAAGACTTTGTGGAGGAGTTGCTCAAGCCGAAGGTCAGCAGCAGTGACTTGAAATCGATACTGGGCGAGGAGCGTGCGAAGGTCGACGCTCAGCAGTGGACCGCAGAGGAAAAGGCGAAGGTCGATGCCGCTCAAGCGGAATCAGGACGCAAGTTGTTCGAGGAGAAAGTCGCAGCCTCGCTCGAGGCAATCGAAACAGAGCTGAAAGTTGATCAGGCAGTCTATGTGTCGAGCGGAATCGTTTACGCACGAGGTGAAGAGAAAGACTCGCTGAAGATGATCGAAGTCGGAGATGACAAGGCCACCGAGATGGTCAGTTGGCCGTTGGCCCATAATGTTCGTTCAGCCGGATGGTCGCTTGGCGTGGGTGGGTGTCTTGAGTGCCATAGCGAGGATGCAAAGATTTTTGCGTCGACGGTGGCTACGATCGGTCCGGGACCGGATCGCGGCGAGCCGGTGACGATGGCATCGCTGCAAGGCGTGGATCCGACTCAGCGACTGGTGTGGAACCAAATGTTCAGCGGACGAAAGTCGTTCAAGTATGTGATCGCGGGTTCGGTCGCACTGTTGATAATGACGTTATTTGTCGGAATTGGCGCCATCGCCTCCTGGCTGGTTGGTCGTACTGCGTGAGAACTTGTTTGAAAAAAGGGGTCTGACCCTCTGGAAGTCTGGTTCGCGGCCGCGAAACGGCAATGAATCGAACCCAAAATGGTAGCGTCAGGTTTCTCTTGGAAAGGGTCAGACCCCTTTTTTCAATCACGTTCTGAGAAAGGTTTTTGACTGGAATCGAGAAATGAAACTTTGGATTGATCGAATGTTTCTGGTCGCGCTCGTTGCGATTATCACGGTCTTGACGGTGACCGCTCTGCCGGTGCTGGCTGGGGGCCACGTTGCCGGGCCTCTGCTGCTGTTGCACATGGCGGCCAGCGGTGCGCTCGTGTTTGTGCTGCCCTTGTTCGCGCTGTTTTATCTCGGACGCTGTATCAGTCGTTTCAAATCGGACGGCTTACAGCGACTTGGGTTTTGGTCACTGTTGGTAACCGGTCTGCTGACGATTGTTACCGTGTTCATCTGCATGCTGCCGCTGCCGTCGACCGAGACGATGCACGAGCTCGTTGCGATTCACCGCTATGCGGGATTCGCGATGGTGCCGGCGGTGGTCGTGTTGGTGATCGGTGCTTCGCGATGGCGACGCATCCAATCGACGCGGTCAGCCACGCCTGGGTGAAGCCAGGTTGCTTTTCTTCCTGCCGGCTGATCGAACGTGACTCGCATCAAGGCGGCCGATAAAGCCTCGGCGGCATGTTCGTACGTCGCGGGGACAAAGTTGACTTGGTCAGAAATCTGCGCGGCCAATCGACAGGCCTGGACGTCGGCGTCGTACTCGGTTCGGTAAGCGACGATTCGAAGGATCAACATCGTCATCAAGATGCCCACGGCGCTGCCGGCCGCGAGCGACCAGGATTGCTCGCCAGCGATTCGTGTCACCATCGCGCCGGCGCCCCAAGCTGGCAAGATTGCCAACATCCGCATCGGCACGTGACGTCGACGCAAGTGAGCGGCTTCGTGCAAAACGACCATGGCAATCTGCTCACGCGGCAGCTCGTCCACCAAACGGTCGGAAATCAGCAGCGTCCGTAGCGGTGGCACGAAACCGGCGACCATCGCGTTGAAGGCACGTCCGCCGGTGTCCCAGCGAACTGCCCGAGTGCGGCGTAGACCGGCCGCAGTCATCAAGTCACGCACCCAAGCCTCGGCCGACGGCTCCAGGGAAGTTGTTTTGAAGAGATGACGGATCAACCAGGGCAAGCCGAGCGGAACAAACAAGACGATCATTCCTGCCGACGTCCACGCCGCGGCAACTTCGGTGAGTGGAAGCAGACCAATCATGTCACTCATGCCGAGCAACAACATCACCGGCGCGATCAGCCAGGCCACACCGCCTCGAAACATCTGCCACACCGACACGAAATGACTTCTCAGGCCCTTTTCGGCGTAATCGAGCATCGCACCGTAGTAATGTTCGGCCGACCAAGTGCCGACGGTGATTGCCAGACCGGGTGCCAGCAAAATGATCGATTGCAGGAACATGGAGTTGTCGAGCCAAGGGATATCGTCAAACGAACGAGCCAAACCGAATCCTGCCAAACAGAGCACAACGACTCCGAGTCCCAGCCAGCGAAAAGCCGCCAGCTGTTTTTCGATAAGATCGGCAGCCACAATCGGATCAATTTTTTCCCTGCGAACTTGGATGGCGCAGACGCGGGCAGCGACATGCGACAGCAGAATCCAAGCCGACGTCATCGCCAGCGTTGCCGCCGCGCGCGATAAATCGGAATGTCGGCCGGCGGCAGAGAGCCGCAGCTGAGCGAGACGATGACGACTAAAAAGAAGTAAAGATGCACGTGCTACCGCCGGGAAAGAGGGAGCCTGGCTTGCAGGCCGCAACAGGCGGCCGCCGCCGCCAAGTGGAAGTCACAGTGTAAGGCGAACTTCTCGTTCAAGCCGGGAGACGACCACTGAAAGATACGCAAACGCGGTCATTCCGGCCAGTATTGCGGGTCGTAGCGGTAGGATACCGCACTCGATCGCACCGCTCTCGCTGGGTGGGTTGACCAAAAGCTGCTCAACCCCTAACGCCAGCCCAGCCTACGACTGGGCTGATGAAAATGCCTGCGTGTTGTTCTCTCAGCTACCCGAGGGAGATTGCAAAAGTAAAAATGAGAATTGAAAAGTGCAAATTGGTCATGGTGATTAACGTGGTCATTTTGCAGTTTATATTTTACAATTCTCAATTTTCAATCGACTGCATCACCCCGTGTTCCCCGGTCGCATGGACAGGTCACAAAACCACCCGAATCCCCAGACCTGAATCATTTTCATCAGTCGAACCTACCACCTCAGTCCGAATCGTTCACCGCCGGTGTCTTGGTTGTTGCCGCCCTTGAGCGGTCCGCTGTGGGTAGGTTTGACCTCGGGCTGGCGCTGCGGCTCCTCGACCTCAGGCTCTGACGATCCTGAGTCTCCGGCCGCGGCCACTTGCTGGGCGGCCTTGATCGATAACCCGATCTTCTGCGTGTCCCGGTCAAAGCTCAGTACTTTGACCTCGACTTCCTGTCCTTCGTTAATCACAGAGTCGACTTTGGAAACACGATGGTGGGCCAGTTCGCTGATGTGCACCAAGCCCTCGATGCCGGCCGCTAACCTGACGAAGCATCCGAACGTCGCGATCCGTGTTACGGTGCCTTTGTGGATCGAGCCGACGGCGAATTCCTGTTCGGCGGTATCCCAGGGATTGTCCAAGAGATCTCGATACGACAAACCGATCTTGCCGGTTTCCTTGTCCATCGTGTCGATCTTGACTTTTACTTTTTGACCGACCTCCAGAACTTCGCTGGGGTGCTTGACGCGATCCCAACTCAGTTTGCTGATGTGAATCAGTCCGTCCAAGCCGCCGAGATCGACGAAGGCGCCAAAGTCCTTGATCGTACGGACAATGCCCTCCATCTCGTCGCCCGGTTGAATCTTCTCGAGCTGTTCCTTTCGCTTCTCTTCACGCTCGCGCTCCAAGACCGCCCTTCGGCTAAGCACCAGATTGCCGCGCCGCGCGTTCGCTTCCGTAACGACGCACAAGAACTTCTGATCCACAAACTCGCTGGTGTCTTCGATCCGATACTCCGTGATTTGGCTGATCGGAATGAAGCCTTTCACGCCTCCGACTTTACACTCCAGTCCACCAGAGTTGCTGCCGGTGACTGTGGCTTCGACGACCGATCCTTCTTCCAGGTCTTCCCAATCGCTGACTTCGATCGCACTGCCCGGCAGTGACAGCGAGTACAGTCCGTCCTCGCTATTGACGCCGCGCACGATCACATCGATGGTGGACCCGATGACCGGTTCTTCCTTGAATTGAAGAAAGGGAACCGCACCTTCGTCAGGGCCGCCGAGCGCCACATAGACGCTGTCGTTATGAATCTTCAGCACCTGACCTTGCACGTGTGCTCCATCGCCAAGTGGTTCCTTACGATCAGGCATCCCCGCTAAACCGCTCAGCATCGCATCCACGTCGGCGGCGGCGAGTTCGGCTTCCAATTCAGCCTGAATATCATCCGACAAAGCTTGACGCTGATTGGGCACCTGGACTTTGGCGGCAGCCACCTTGGTTGGTTCAGCCGTGGGCTGCTCGGGCTTATCGCCCGAGACGCGCGGACGAGGGTGTTTCTTTTTCGGCTTGTGCGATTTCTCCCCAGCCGGTGCAGCGCTGGAAGCTTCGAGAGCTTCCGTGTTCGCAGCGGGCGAGGCAGGCTTGGCGACGCCCAGTCCGCGCGCCGCGAGCGGCCCGCCGCCACGGGCGACTTTGGCAAGTGGCGCAGCAGCGTGCGCAGTTGGTTGGGCAGCTGGTTGGGCCGGCGATTCAACGGCGGTCTCCACCGCCGTCTGCTCTGCGCCGCCCTGCTGCTCGCTATTCTGTGCCGCAGGTTTGGCTTCAGTGTCGTCCGTTTGAGAAGCCGCGTTGTCGTCGCTCATCGAAATGTCAGCAAGTTCAAAAAGGGGATGGATTCAGCCGTCGTGGGCTGACGAAAAGTGAGCCGCTGTCACTAGCCGCGGGCTCTGAAAACAGCGTCAACCAACATGCAAGGCCGGCGGCTAGCGCCTGCGGCTCGCAAAACATGGATTTCCATCAACCACGCTCTCGTAGTCTAGCAGCCCCGTAGTCTAGCAATCGAGATCCTGGGTCGGTAGCCTTCCGATCATAACTACACCATCGGAAATGGAGCCACAAACATGCCCCAATTGGATTCTTTTGCCACTGACGATCTTGTTCTGCTCCCGTCAGCGATTGTGGGGGCGATTGAGGCGGCACCCATTTCGGATCTCGATGATGGTCCGCCCGTACCCGCGTTGTCCGATCTCTTGAGCGACGGGATGAAGAGTCCGTGGGCGTCGATCGGCTCGGCCCAGCAGTCGCTGTGCATGAGTGGGCTATGGTTGCTCGCGGGTGAGTTGGACCGAAGCCACTCGATCAGCCAGAACATCGAGTCGGCCGAAGGCAGTTTTTGGCATGGGATCATGCATCGGCGCGAAGGCGATTTTGGCAACTCGAAGTACTGGTTCCGGCGAGTTGGCAGCCATCCTGTTCTCGAGCAGCTGGCCGTGATTTCCGACGGCGTCTACACAGACCCCTACGACTTCGTGGACCGATGCAGCCGTGTGAAACGGAGCGACGACGCATCGTTCCAACAATGCCAACGGGCCCAATGGTTGGAATGGCAGGCCCTGATGGCGCATTGCCTCCGCATGTAGGTTCTTCCGCGAATTGTGTGGTGGATCCGCATCGATTGGGTGGCTGGTGGTCGAGCGTCAGCGAGCCCCCAGACGCGAGCCAATGGAATTCCGGGGGCTCGCTGACGCTCGACCGCCGGCCACCCTTGAGTGGAATTTTCCAATTGCCACTAGAACTCCGGAAGAACCCCGCATGTAGACGCGCTCGACGTTACTTGAAGATCGACAAGTTGGCCGGTTCGTCCTTGGACTCTCGTGCCGATTCGACCCAGCCACGAATGCGCTCGATGTCACTGCGCTGCGCGTGCGCCGTTTGATTCTTCTCACCGCTGATAAACAAGATCGTGTCGTTTGGTCCGGCTTCCGAGATGGCCCACTCGATGGCCCTCCTTCGATCAGCGACCAGCCGCAAGGCGGCGCACTTTTCGACACCATCCAAGATCGCATGGGATGCCTTCAGGAAGCTGGATTTTGCTTCAGTCTTCGCCGTCACGATCGCGTTGTCGGCAAAACGTTCAATCAGATTCCCAAATCGGGCGAGCGTCTCGGGTGGGTCGTTGCCATCAATTGCCAACACACACCAGAGCCGGCCAGCCGATTTCATCGAGCGATACGTGCGCAGAGTGGTCGCGACTCGATCGGGTGAACCGCCTGCATCCAGGACCACCGAGGTGTGCCCGAAACTTTCCAGCCGCTGACCTCGCCCAGGAACGCTGCGCAACTGGCTCAGCTTCTCAACCACCTCGTGCAGTGGTTGTCCGATGAGCAGTCCCACCACGATCGCTGCAGCATGATTGGCGGCCATGCCGGCCCCACAGAGACTGGTTTCCATGACTGCCGTGGTGTCTTGATGAGTCACCAGCAGGGTCGTCATCCCGCCCGACTGGTCGATGATCTTGGCCGTTACGTCGGCTGACTTGCGAATGCCGTAAGTGATACATTTCGCGCCACATTCGCGGGCCACTCGCAACGCTTTTTCGTCATCTACTGGTGCGACGACGACCCCATCCTTCGTCAATCGTTCCAGAACGCATTGGATTCCCGACGGACCGTAGTCAGCGCTACACGTCGTCGATCCAGTCACCAGGACCATGTCAAACTCGATCGCGTCGTAATGACCATGTCGGGCTTCGTCATCCGAAATTTCAACGATTGCCGACTGGCACTGGCTGTCACGAGCCTCTCCGAGCCACTCAACAAGAGGTGCGTTGACTGGCAGCGATGCGGGGGACGTCAGCTGAACAATTCCATCGGATTCGCCAAGATCTGTTTGGTACGCCGCACGAATGCCGGATGACCGCAGCAGCGAGGAAACCAGCAGCGTCGTGGTCGTTTTGCCAGCCGCACCCACCACACCGATGGTGAGCATCTCGCGATCGGGATGTTCAAGCCTCGTGGCCGTGATGCTCGCCATCGCAAGTTCGATGTCGCCAACGATGCATTGCGGCAACGGGCAGGGCAAGAGCTGCTCGGTGAGGATCCCAGCGGCACCGCGAGCCAGCGCGTCGGCGATCAACTTCGACGGACAATCGTGGCCGATTCGATAAACGACCAGCTCGCCTTGCTCGGCCGTCTCGGCCGAACCGGCGATCGAAGAAAATTCGACGTCGTCGCCCGAGAAGAATCGTGACGCGGGAAGAATCTCGCGAAGTGAAAGTTGCCGCTCGCCCTGAGAGTCATCGCCTAGCGAGCAGGGGAGTGAAACCGGTTCGGAGTGACCCGTGAGAACCGATTTTGAAACGAGAGTATCTGAAAAATTAATTCCATGACGCATGATGGCCTCCGTGCTCATCGCTCTGCATTTAAGTTTCACAGCGGCTCCACCGCCATTGGAAAAGCATTCTTTGCCTCACCGACGCGATGATTGTTCCCATCCGCGAGAAACGGTCAAGAGGAAAACAGAGAAAGCCTGTCAGTGCAGACTCTGATCGACTGGGAAATCAGCGTGGACACATGGGAAAACGGCCGCGTTACACCCAATACCGATCATTTTCCGTATAACGGCAAGCCGAGGGCGACTGCGTCCGCCCTTAACAGTCGCCTGCGGCTTGCCGTTAAACAATCTCGCTGGATCGACACTTCAATTCGAACGGTCTTGGCCTTGCACCGGGATACCCGCGTCTTGAAGCATCAACTGCAAGTCGGCCCAGGCCGCTTTTTTGGCCGCCGGATTTCTGAGCAAATAGGCAGGATGATAGGTCACCAACACTTTGCTTTCAAAATATCGGTGCAGCTTTCCCCTCAGCCGCCCCACCGACAATTTGCTCTTGAGCAGCTCTTGGGCACTGACCGCGCCTAGGCAGACGATGTACTCGGGCCGCAAGATGGCGAGCTGCCGCTGATAAAAGTCGCGGCAATTCGCGATCTCGTCCGGCTCCGGATTGCGATTCCCCGGCGGTCGACATTTGACCGTGTTGAGAATGTAGGTTTCCTCGCGTTTGAACTTGCAGGCCTCGATCATCTTCGTCAGCAACTGGCCGGCCTTGCCGACGAACGGGCGGCCACTGCGGTCCTCGTCCGCGCCCGGTCCCTCGCCGAAAAAGACGACGCGAGCCGACGGGCTCCCCTCGCCGAACACCGTGTTGGTTCGACAGCTCGATAGGATCTCGCACTTTTCGCAGACCGAGACTTCGCTGTTGATCAAGTCAAGTTGCACTTGTCGCTGATCTGCCGGGAGATCGTCGCCAGGATAGGCTCCCTGCCCTGATTCGACATCGGCCACGGCGGCGGCCGGACGCTGCGGTTGGACCGCAGAGGATTTGTGGGCGGTCGGTTTCGCCGCAGAAGCCACCGGCGGTTGGCTCACCTTGGGCGATTGCGTTATCTCCGGTTGCGGTCCGGGCTCGTGTTCTTGTGTTGGCGCCGCGAACTTCGTGGCAAGCGCCGCGACCGCGTCGGGATTTGGCACAGGAAGCCATTGGACGCCCGATCGCTGCAGGTGTGCGGCCAAGGCGGCTAGCTGCGAAGCGGTCTCGTCAGCTCGTAGAGGTTCCGAAGAGGGGTTTAAGTCGGACATGAAATCGGTGACGGCTCTACAGCCCGCGGGAGATGAATTGGAGTTTTAGGCTTCACTCTCCCTCCGGGAGAGTCGGGCTCTCGGGCCCGGAGAGGGCCGGAAAAGTGTGAAGTTTGAAGTGAGAAGTTTGAAATCGAAGAAGCATTTCAAACTTCAGCCTTCTTCCTTCAAACTTCAAAGCCCCTCCCCGGCCTATTGCTGTTGCCCGCGTCCGCTTACGATCAATGTCTTGCCGAGGAATTGCTCGTCTTCGATCTGTTCGTGTTCGTTTAGGCGACCCGCTTTCCTCAAGTCTCGTTTTAGCAAGTTTCCCAGTGGCGCGAACGCCCCCACGCATTTGTCGCGTGTCTCTGGTTCGCCGAGTGATTTCATGCCTGTTCCCCAAGTCGCCATCGTCGGCCGTCCCAACGTTGGCAAAAGCAGCCTGTTCAATTGGCTGGCGCGACGTCGTCTGGCCATCGTCGACGACCACGAGGGTGTCACGCGTGATCGCATGACAACGCTGATCGAATCGCAAGATCGCTACTTTGAGCTGATTGATACCGGCGGCATGGGGATCGAAGACGAGGACGATTTGACCGCGGATGTGCGTCGTCAAATCGAACTGGCCATCAACTCGGCTGACGTGATCCTGCTGGTCGTCGACGTGCAAACGGGAATGATGCCTCTGGACGAGGAGGTTGCCGAGCGTCTGCGGGGCGTCGAACGTCCGGTGATTCTGGTCGCCAACAAATGCGATCAGCAGCACCAAGACATCCAAAGCGAGGAATTCCATCGGCTCGGGCGAGGCCACTTGCTGCAAGTCAGCACGACGCAAAACCGCAACCGTGAGGAACTGTTTGCAGTTGATCGTCGACCGGCTGCCGGAAGCGTCGGAAGAAACGGTCGAGCTGCCGCGGATGAAGTTGGCGATCGTCGGACGTCGCAATGTCGGCAAGAGCACTTTCGTCAACACGCTTGCCGAGGCCGACCGCATGATCGTCAGCGAGGTGCCTGGCACGACTCGCGACAGCGTTGACGTGCACTTTCAAATGGACGGTCAAACCTTTATCGCGATCGACACGCCGGGACTTCGCAAACGAAAGAGTCAACGTACCGATCTGGAGTACTACGGAATGCATCGCGCACAGCGGAGCATTCGCCGCGCCGATGTGGTGCTGATGTTCTTTGACGCCTCCGAGACGATCAGCAAAGTCGACAAGCAGTTGATGGGCTACGTGATGGAAAACTTCAAGCCTTGCATTTTCGTCGTCAATAAATGGGATCAACTGCATGGCACGGTATCGACCGATCGATGGGTGCGGTACCTGCGAGCCCAATTCCCCACGCTCGCCTACGCCCCGATCGGGTTCATCACTGGTGAGAGCGGCAAGAATGTGAAAGCACTCTTGAATCACGCCACGATGCTGTTCAAGCAGGCTCGCGAGCGTGTTTCGACCGGTGTGCTCAACCGGATCGTTCACGCAGCGATCGAAGCCCACCAGCCACCGCTGCATCAAAACCGCCGCCCGAAGATCTACTATGCGACCCAAGTCGCGACGGAGCCGCCGACGATCGTGTTGATGTGCAGCGACCCCAAAGCGTTTGGCAATGATTATCGGCGTTATCTACTGGGTGTCTTGCGAGACCATCTCAAGTTCGGCGAGGTGCCACTGAAAATGTACCTGCACAAGCGACATCGAAACGACGAAGGCCCCAAAGACAAGTAGCCGTCACGCTCCGTCGTGATCGCGACCAAAGTAGCCATCACGCTCCGCCGTGATGTAGCCCGACCGGACAGTTTTCCAGTTGTTACATTCAAGATCGTAACGAAGTTTCCTGCGAGGGTGTTCCGCTTTCGGGCACACGGACTCTCCGATAGCAATCAACGCGATCACGACGCCATCCCGTCGGGCTTCATCACGACGGAGCGTGATGGCGACTTTACGCTTGGACGACTTCCAGGTCGGCGAAGGCGAGACGAAAACTGTGTTCGCCGTCGGGAAACTGAATCTTCGCCATTCGCTTTGGGCCGCGTCCGGAAACCGATACGATCGTTCCCTCACCGTGCTCGGCGTGTCGGACTTGCGTTCCCTCACGGTACGCAGTGAGCGGGATGCGACTGCTCGCCAGTAGATCGGCGCCAGTCTTTAGACTGGAAGTGATTTGGACCCGCGGCTTCTCGCTTGGGCGGGGCCCGCGCTCCTCCTCGGGGAGCTGGCAGATTTCATCGTTGTCGAGACCCGCGGGCGGCGATTCCCGTAGCTTCATCCCGCCATCCTCGCCGTCGCCGCTTTCCGCCTCAGGCAAGTCCCATGAGTCGGGATAGCTCTGGTCGAGAGAGTCATCGTCGAACCAGTCACGTTCGGCGGTGCACTCAATGCGTCGCATTTCCTCCAGCGGCAGTTCGTTCAGAAAGGGACTTGGAATGACCGGTCGCACGTCGCCGCGAACGGCGCGGCGTTTGCAACAACTCAACTGCAGCCACTCCTTCGCGCGGGTGATCCCGACGAACAACAACCGCCGCTCTTCCTCGATTTCCGCCTCGCTCTCTTTGGATCGTCTGTGGGGCAGCAGGTCATCTTCAACGGCGATGATAAACACGCGTGGGAATTCGAGTCCCTTTGCTGCGTGCATGGTCATCAGCGTGACGCGATCATTGGAGCCCTCGAAGGCGTCGGTGTCCGACACCAAAGCGACCTGTTCCAAAAAGGCCTCGAGCGATCCGTCCTCGGGATGCTGGCGGTCGAATTCGACTGCCGCCGTGATCAGTTCGTCAACGTTGGCCATCGCGTTGCTGTCTTGCTGTTCGACCGAGGTTTTTTCCAGGTAGCTCTTCGTAGCCGATCTCTTCGATCAAATACCGCAGCAAATCCTCCAGCGGCGCCGTCGCTTTGATGGACAAGCGGTCGAAAATCGTCACGAACTTGGCGACCATCCCCACCGATCGTTTGGCGAGCCCCTCGATCGACGATGCCTCGCGCGCTGCTTCCAGCATCGGTATGTTTCGCGAATCGGCGTGGGCCTGGATCCGCTGAACCGTCTTTGCCCCGATCCCGCGGGTCGGCACGTTGATAATTCGAGTGAACGCGACATCGTGATTGGGGTTGTTGATCAAGTGCAGGTACGCCATCAAGTCCTTGATTTCGCGTCGCTGATAGAACTCGACCCCGTTGACGATTTGGTACGGCAGACTTCGGCTTCGCAGCGCATGCTCCAGCGAGCGTGTCAGTGCGTTCATCCGGCAAAACACCGCGAAGTCGCTGGGACGCAGTCCCTGGGAAACGATTGCCGAGGCGATTTCATCGGCGATCGCATCGGATTCCTGGTAACCGTCTTCGTACATCTTCAAGATAACTTGGTCTGCTTCCTCGTTATCGGTGTACAGCTCCTTTTGTTTGCGGCGGCGGTTGTGACGAATCAGCTGGTCGGCGACTCGCAAGATATTCGGCGTACTGCGATAGTTCTTTTCCAGTCGCACAGTCTTGACCGACGGATAATCTTTCTCGAAATCGAGAATGTTGTTCAAGTCCGCGCCTCGCCATCCGTAGATCGATTGATCGGGGTCGCCGGTCACGGCAAGGTTTGGATGATCGATCGAGAGTGCGCGAACGATGGCGTATTGAGCCAGGTTGGTGTCTTGGTATTCGTCGACCAGGATGTACTTGTACTTTGCGTCAAGTTCGGAGCGGACTTCCGGGTTCTCGCGCAGCAGGTGCGCGATGTGCAACAACAGATCATCAAAATCGACCGCGTTGGCTGTCAGCAATTGTTGTTGGTAAAGCGGATAGACACGCGCGGCGATCGCGTCGCGAGGTTTCAGAGCGTGCCCCTGCATCATTTCAGGCGTTGTCAGCCGATTCTTGGCGTGGCTGATCGACGCGGCGATCTGTTCAGGCGAAGCATGCGTCGTGGAAACTCCGGCAGCTTGGATGGCCCGCTTCATCGCCTGTTTGGCGTCGGACGTGTCGTAAATCGAATAGTTTTCCGACAGCCCCACCATCGAAGCATACCGCCGCAGCAATTGGGCACAGAACCGATGGAAGGTCCCCATCCAGACCGGCTGGCCGGGTGCGAGCGCGTCGACTCGCATTCGCATTTCGTCGGCAGCCTTGTTGGTGAACGTCAGCGCCGCGATTTGCCAAGGCGCGATGCCTTCGGCAAGCATGTTGGCGATGCGGTGCGTGACCACCCGAGTCTTTCCGCGAGCCGGGACCTGCCAGAATCAGCATCGGTCCATCCACGTGGGAAACCGCATCACGTTGGGCTTCGGTCAGGTCTCGAAAGATTGCATCCATCGCTCGTCGCTCGAAGTTTCCTGCAAGGGTGTCCGGAAATTGGCTTGCCGCGGAATAATCCTGCCGCAACCGCGTCGCCGCAAACAAGAGTGTGGTGCGGGAACGATCGTCGGTCGATCGTGGCTGCTTCACACTATAGCGGATCGCCGCAAGAAGTCGCGGCCTGTTGGCAGTACCGCTGACGCCCTGGACGCTCGCCAGCGGTAGGATCAAGTGTAAGATAGGGGCATCGAACAAATGCAACGAATGACAATCAAGCGGCAACAACCAAGCAGGCTGGGGAAGCGCACAATGGCTGGAAAAAACGTGTTGGGTAGCGAGTTGGAGGTCTGTGGTACCGATCCAATGACAGGTTTTTTTCGAGACGGATGCTGTAACACCGGCGCCCAGGATGCCGGGCTGCACGTCGTTTGCGTGCAAGTTACCGCGCAGTTCCTGCAATTCAGCAAGGCCCGTGGAAACGATCTGACGACACCCAATCCGATGTACCAGTTCCCCGGGCTAGTTCCCGGTGACCGCTGGTGTCTTGCGCCGCACGCTGGAAGGAGGCCTATGACGCCGGCATGGCGCCGCCAGTGGTCCTGGAAGCGTGCCACATTTCGACGCTTGAATTCGCATCCCTGGAAGAGCTGCAAGAGCACGCGATTGACAGTCAGGCTTAGCATCGTGCGGGAAATGAGTGTCGGCGTGCTCTCCGAGCTCCCATCGAAAGCTGGGACCGGAGCGAGCTCGGAGAGCACGCCGACAAAAAGAGCGACAATGATTTCCCGCACGGTACTCAGAGACGTGCTTTGAAAGTGCTAGGGTGAGGCTCCCGCCGAACGGATGAGCCGAGGAATATGCCGATTTCGGCTCGGCAGGAGCCTCGCCCTCCCGACCGCCAACCGTTTCCATCCAAACGAAGGAAGCCCCGCCTGAATCTCAGACGGGGCTTCTTCTTTGCTGCTGTCAACTCTTAACTGCTAATCGTCAACTTCCCAAGCAAGCGTCGTTGCCAGCATACCTTCTCGAGTTTCGTCGCGCGGACTTCTTTACCAGTTGAACTCCAAGCCGGCGTATCCGCCGTGCAAGATGTACGAGTCGTCGGCGTGCACTTGGCCGGACGAAGCCACCGAGTAGTAGTCGGTTGGCAGCGAATCAACCGCAGTTGCAACCCCCGACATGCCAAGCAATCGGTAGCCGCCGCGGATCGACCAAGCGCAGCTGATGCGATAGCCAAGTCCGAGATCCAATTCGCCCAGAGTCGCCAGCACGGTGTCGGATGAGTCGGTATCGATCAGATCGGTGGCAACACCGGTGCGATAAGCCGTGTCGTTCAGGGTCCCGACGCGGTGACGCATTTCGGCGTGGTTACCGTAGATGCCGAATTTTCCCCCGACATTGAGGTTCAAACGGTGGTTCAAGCAGTAGCTCAAGCGTCCGCCGAACTGGTAACCGTACAAGTTGTTTTCGACTTCGACGTTCTCGTAGAGGTCGTCAGCCTGGTAGCCGGCAACCGTATTGACGTTGTACGCCAACTCAAGTTCGTCTTTAGCTTGGAACCATCGGAAGCCGTGGCTTGTCATGACTCGTACTCTGCCACCACACGCTCGCACCAACGGTCCAGTTGCCCCGCCGTACCCTTTGCAGCTGTTTCCCAGTCCAAGGCCACGTCCAAACCTGCCGCCGAACAGAGGCTTGCAGTCGCATCGATTGTACGCCGCACGTTGGGCACCCATCAGGCCAAAGCTGAACAGGTTGGCTTCGATGCCTTGAAAACTCAGGTCTCGGGTCAATCGTACGCCCTCGCCCGCAGTGCCGATATCATCGTAGACCGAGTTGCCAGTGTTGGCGTTGATGATGTTGTTGTAAGGGAGGCTCGATGGAGTAATCGTGCCGGCCCCGCCAAGTCGGATAATCGACTCGACGCCCGGATTCCACAACATGTAGGTGATCCCCAGCCCGTATCGTCCGCAATCGAGGTATCTGCCAGCCGAAACGTCGAAGCCGGTCGAAGCGCTCGGGTCAACAAGCGAGGTGGTAAAGTCAGTACCTAAGCCGGAAGCGACATAACGACCCGAGTCGTTCTCGAGCGTGAAGAACAAGAGGTTGGAACTGCCAAACCAAGGCGCCAAAGCGGGTCTTGCCGAGCCAGCCCAAGGAGCGGAAATCGCCTCTTGGTACGGGCTGCCCTGGCATGACTGGCATGCGTCAACGCCGACTCCCACAGGTTCCGATGCGATCGCAGGCTCGGCCGACGGGCCGGGATCAGGAATGGGGTCGGGAGTGGGAACTGGAGCAGGCAACTCGAGTTCGGTGGCCGGGGCCGCTTTGACGGCTTCAACAGCTTGCGCTGCAGTCAAGCTTTTTTCTGATACCGGACGGAAGTTGTTCCACTTTGACGGAGATGTATAGGTACTTTGTGCTTGTGCAATCGTGCAGGCACCAAGACCGAGGGTAACTGCGACTGCCCGCAGAATATTGGTTCTCATTGAATCGAATCCTTTGCGTTGTTTCTCGCCGCGGTCCTTCAATTGCGCGAAGCTGGCAGTGTCGATTCTCGAGAATGCTTGCTCGAATGAGCTTGCAGGAATCAGATGTTGTCAGGTTTCGTGGGCGTAAGAATTGGACGAGCGAACCGGATGGAAGGTGGGTGGTCCGTTACCCTGAGCTTGATTCCGTTCAAAGAAAGGATTTATGCCACTGCGCGGCAGTTCCGTTCCATGCAATGAGTGATCGTCCAATTTGTCGCAGGGCTGCGATTGAATCACCCAATCCAGTCGAGATGACGGCATTGGCGACTCTACAACTCGTTTATCAAATGGCATCGCTTTCTTCGGAAGCCCGATCGCAGAACGCAGCGGTCACTCAACCCGAAAACCCGAATCGGGTTCTAACGATTGGGCAAACCGTGACGCGATCGGCTCAGTTTTCCTCGGCGGCAACGCAAACGACCTGCTCTTTGCGGTCCTGGCCCTGGCCGACACCGATCCTCAGAAACAATTCGCCGCGAGATGCCGCTGGGCTGGCATAGCAATCGTCGCCAAGTTTGTTCTTGGCGATCTGCTGATACTCCTGGCCTGCTCGAAACACGAATGTATCGCCGTCAAGATTCGAGACGTAGATGTTCCCGCCCGACACGATCGGCGACGCGCTGAACTTCCCACCCAAACGTTTCTTCCAAACTAAGTCTCCAGTCTCGGCTAACCAGCAAAATGCGATTCCCCCGTCATTGATCGCGACCAGACTGTCTCCTTCGATCAGCATTGACGGTTCATACACCTTCGTTTCGTTGGACCAAATTCGCTTGCCCTTACCGGAAAGGCAAACCGTTTCGTTTTGCGGATAACCACCGCTGGCAAAAATCAGATCGCCGCTGGTCACGATCGTCCCGCAGGTCGCCTCCGCGACAGCTTCGGTTCGCCACAGTTGCTCACCTGTCGACGGGTCGTAGCTCGTTACCGCCCCACATCCGCTAATCAATAGCTGATCACGCCCACCAACATTGGCAACGATCGGGCTGGAATAGCTACTGATGTTACCCCGTGCGACGCGCCAAGCGATTTCGCCTGTTTCAGCATCCACGGCCGCGATATAGCCGCCGCCCTGGTTGTCCGCCGCAAAGATAACTAGCGACTTATAAAGAATCGGTGAGGGAGCGAATCCGTGTCGCGATACGAATTTGCCGATCTCGCGTTGCCACAGTTGTTCGCCATTCAAATCAAGTGCGGATGCGAAAATCGCGTCGGAGTTCAGCATCGCCGTGAACAAACGCTGGCCGTCGCAGGCAATCGTTCCGTTCGCATTGGTTCCTTTCTGATGAAGTTCATTCTTGCTTGGGAAGCCCCCTTGATGGATGATCATCCGCCAAGTTTCAGCTCCGTCTTCGCGATTCAAACAGATCACGCACTGCTGCTGTTTGTCTTCCAGCGCGGTGGTGAGAAACACGGAGGATCCAACGACAATCGGTGAGCCATGCCCACGGCCGGGGATATCGCGGCGCCAACGGATGTTCGTTCGATTGTCCCACACGGTCACCAACTCTTGCGGTGGCACGACCCCATTGTTGGTTGGCCCCCGCCAAGCATTCCAATCAGTACTGTCGAGCGTGGAAGCCGCATCGCCGATCTGGACCCCGCTTTCGGTGACGGAGATTTCGCTGACGGGATTCTTGCGACTGCAGCCGCAGTGCATGGCGACGGGAATCAATAGCAGGAGAATTCGATAGTTCATGTGTGTAGGTCACGGATGCGGGAGGCAAGCTTCTCGACCAGAGATGAATTGTAGAGCATGGTTGCTCGTTTGTCCCAAACGAGCCTCGTAAGCTCACTCGGTTGGGACAACCGAGCAACAATGCGGCTCACTCGGTTGGGACAACCGAGCAACAATGCGGCTCACTCGGTTGGGACAACCGAGCAACAATGCGGCTCACTCGGTTGGGACAACCGAGCAACAATGTCGCTGCGGGTCGTGCCAGCTATGACTGTCGTTGCGCTGCCGTTCCGCCGAGGTGAAGATTTTCTGTCGGTCAAGGTTTGGCGGACACAGCAAGTTTGCCGAGTGGGTATTCCATAGCGAGGTCTTTTCGGTCCAAGCGAAGATCTCCACATGACCATTGATGGATCGCACACTGCCATTCACGCGTCCGTTGACAAAGGCTGTTGTCAATGAACGCCATGACCCGTCCCGTCGGAATAATCCTCCCGTGATGCTGAAAACTTCGACCTCTGCGTCTGGCGTCAATGGCACCATCGCCGATGCCATGACGACCGGTTCGGAATACTTGCTGGTTTGCGAAGCGCATTCCAGCTCGTTGAACGAAGGTAGCTGGCACTTTACCCTCGAGACCGCTGACGGCGCGCATGTGTTCGATGCGGGCGACGACGAGGTGGGTGACCTGAATCGACTGACGCTACTGGCCGCCGTACGTGGACTCGAGGCCATCGACGGTTCGTCGGCAGTCACACTGCTCAGCAATAACCGTTATTTGATTCGATCGTTATCGGACTCGTTGCCTCGCTGGCGCGACAATGACTTCGTCTGGGAGCATTTCGGTCGGCGGATCGATGTGCAACATGCCGACTTGTGGCGTCGCATCGATCGAGCGTTGTCGATACATCGAGTCGAAGCATGTCTGATCTCGTCCCGTTTGGTCAGCGCGGGTCGCTCGACAGACAGGTTGTTGCGGCGGCCCGATGCTCCGCCGTTGCAGTTGCGCGTCGATTCACCGCACCCCATGACGCCGGCTCCGAAATCGGCCCCCAGGCCCAACGACCAGCTGCGCCGCTGGCTGCTCCGGGGTGCCTCCTCGGGTGATGAAGCGGTTCCACGGCGTCGATTCACCTCAGCCGACCTGATGCAATCCACTTAGGCCCCGATTCGCCCGGCCGCATGCTCGACGGCCCGATCGGACTTCGTTCTTACTGCCAATTTCATTCCCAAAATATCCGCTAGCGGAATACACATGCACACTCAAGTTCCACTCTCCAGCATCTGTCAGCTTGTCGACGGAACCCTCGAAAACCCCTCCAGCGTGCTTGGGCCCCACAGTGTCGATTATCGGGGTGAGTCCGCGATCGCCGTGCGGAGCTACTTGCCCGAGGCTCAGGCGGCCTGGATCATCGATTCAAACAATGGTCTGCGGCGGCCGATGCGACAATTGCACCCGGCCGGTTTTTTCGAGGCGATCTGTGCCCGGGCGGTCGACGGCGGCAAGCGATCCGAAGATGATGCTAGGAGGTTACAGTCCGCACAATCCAGCTACCGCATCCAGATGACCAACAAGACCGGCGAAGTGATCGACATGCAGGACCCGTACGCTGCACCATCGATCTTGACTGACTTTGATCGCTATTTGATCGGCGAAGGTCGCCATCACCAACTCTATGAGCGACTTGGGGCGCAGATTCGCAGCGTCGACGGCGTTCCCGGCGTGAACTTTGCCGTGTGGGCACCCAACGCGCGAAGCGTGCAGGTCGTTGGCGATTTCAACGGTTGGGACGGGCGAAAGCACACGGCGCGAGTCGGCGAGAATTCGGGAATTTGGGAGCTGTTCATTCCGGGCGCGAAGGTCGGTGACAAGTACAAGTTCCGCATTCTGAACCTGCATGGCGAATGGGTTGATAAGAGTGACCCGATGGGATTCGCTGCCGAGCTACCGCCTCTGACCGCCTCGGTCGTTACCGATTTGAATGTCTACGATTGGAGCGACAACGATTGGATGGACCGCCGGGCCGAGTGGAATCCAATGCACGCGCCGATGAACGTTTACGAAGTTCATCTCGGCAGCTGGCAGAAAGGGCCGGGACGCAAACACGGCTGGCTGGACTATCGTGATCTGTGCCCGACGACTGGTCGACTATTGCCACCGCATGAATTTCACTCACGTCGAACTGATGCCGGTCAGCGAGCATCCGTTCACGGGATCGTGGGGCTATCAAACAGTCGGCTATTACGCACCGACAAGCCGGCACGGGTCGCCCGAAGACTTCATGTACTTTGTCGACTACATGCACCAGAATGGCATCGGCGTGATCATTGATTGGGTGCCGGCTCACTTCCCCAAAGACGGCCATGGGCTGGCACGCTTCGACGGATCGGCTTTGTACGAGCATGCCGACCCGCGGCAGGGCGAGCATCCCGATTGGGGCACGATGATTTTCAATTACGGTCGCAACGAAGTGCAGGAACTTCCTGATCGCCAACGCCCTGTTCTGGCTGGACAAGTATCACATCGACGGTCTCCGCGTCGACGCGGTCGCTTCAATGCTGTACCTGGATTACAGCCGCGAGGACGGCGATTGGATTCCGAATCAGTACGGTGGTCGCGAGAACTCTGGAAGCGATCGACTTCTTGCGTGAATTCAACGTGGCGGTGCACGAGCAGTACCCCGGTGTCGTGACCGTGGCCGAGGAATCGACGGCCTGGCCCGGCGTCTCGCGGCCGACTTACGATGGCGGACTTGGTTTCACCTACAAGTGGAACATGGGCTGGATGAACGACACGCTGGGTTACATGCGTCATGAGCCGATCCATCGCAGCCATCATCAGAATGAGCTGACGTTCAGTTTGATCTATGCCTTTACCGAGAACTTCATGTTGCCGCTCTCGCATGACGAGGTGGTCCACGGCAAGGGCGCACTGCTGAGCCAGATGCCTGGTGACATGTGGCAGAAGTTCGCCAACCTGCGTTTGATGTACTCATACATGTGGACCCATCCCGGCAAGAAACTGCTGTTCATGGGTGGCGAACTGGGGCAATGGAACGAGTGGAATGCCGACGACGGCCCGCAGTGGGAGTTGTTGGACTTCGACACTCACCGAGGTGTCCAGCAGCTCGTTGCCGATTTGAACAAGTTGGTGATCGAGAATCCGGCCCTGCACCAATACGATTTCTCGGGCGAGGGCTTCGAGTGGGTCGATTGCATGAACGCGGCCGATAGCACGTTGGTTTATATTCGCAAGGGCATGGATGGTGCCGCGCCGATTCTGGTTTGCTGCAATTTGACCCCCGTGGTTCGCCACGACTATCGCGTCGGTGTTCCACAGGGAGGTTTCTGGAAAGAGATCTTTAACAGCGACAGTAACGCCTACGGCGGATCGAATCTTGGCAACTATCCTGGCTGCAATACGCTGGGCGAAGGTCACCACGGTCGGCCTGACAGTATTTCGGTCACGATGCCGCCGCTGGCCACGACGGTCTTTCGGTTGGAACAGTAGGCTGGAACATTAGGTCGCTGAAAAAAAAAGACTCCCGGTCTGTTCAAGACCGGTTGCCGATTGACAAACGACCAGGACGAAACACGCTATAATTGGGGCCTGCAGAGAGACTCAAGCGTATTTCTCTGAACTGTTCACTGACAATTGGCAACCAGTCACATGCCCGTCAAGATGAAATTGGCTCGGATCATTATCTCTGAGCTAACCGAAAACCAGGTCATCTATCTTCAGGAAGTCGACGGCGAACGCGAGTTTCCGATTTTGATCGGCATCTTTGAAGCGACGAATATCGATCGTCGCGTCAAGGATGACTACGAACCGCCGCGACCATTGACGCATGACCTTGTCGTCAACGTTGCCGACAAACTCGGAGCGACGGTGGAAAGCGTCATCATCAGCGAGCTGAACCACGCCACCTATTTCGCTCAGCTCCGTCTCCGCAAAGAGAATGGCGAATTGGTGGAGATCGATTCGCGACCGAGTGATGCGATCGCTGTCGCGGTGACCTTCTCGCCACCGCTGCCGATTTACGTCAACGAGCATGTTCTGGAAGAAGCCACAGCGATCTGACGCATGGAAGTTCTGCGGACCCCAGAGGAGGCGCGACGTTTTACTCAATCGTTGCGCGCCGGTCCGTCGTGCGACCCCAGGACTGTTGGGCTCGTCCCCACCATGGGAGCGTTGCACGAAGGCCATTTGTCGTTGCTGCGGCTGAGCAATCAAGCTTGCGATGCGACTCTCGCCACCATTTTCGTGAACCCCACCCAATTCGGTCCCAAGGAAGACTTGGACAAATACCCAAGAAATTTCGAGCGTGATTGCCAGTTGCTGGAAGCCGAAGGAGTCGCTGCCGTTTTTGTGCCCACGACTGAAACCGTGTATCCCGACGGATTCAGCACGTACGTCGATCCCCCCGAGGTTGCCAGGTCACTTGAAGGTGTATGTCGGCCGGGGCACTTTCGCGGCGTGACCACCGTCGTGATGAAGTTATTTCAATGCTTGCCCGCGACGCATGCTTTCTTCGGCAGCAAGGACTACCAGCAGTTGAAGGTGATCGAGGCGATGGTCCGAGACTTCAACGTGGGAATCGAGATTATCGCCGGTGAGACGATTCGAGAGCCGGACGGGCTTGCACTGAGCAGCCGAAATCGATTTCTCAACGACGAGCAGCGAAGGCGTGCGTTGTTGCTGTCTCAGTCACTCGACGTGGTGGCCCAACTGGCTGCCGAGGGCGAGCACCGCATCGACGTCCTGCAGGGCGCAATGCGGCAAATGCTGCTCGGCTCCGGCCGCTCCGATTCGGCTCCGACGAAAGGAGTCGACAAGATCGATTATGCGGTGGTGGTTGATGCCGAAACGTTCGCGCCGATCTCCGAGCTCAATCGACCCGCCGTGGCGTTGATTGCCGCACGGGTCGGCAGCACCAGGTTGATCGACAATCGACTGGTTCGACGGGAGTAGTGTTTTCCATCGCTCTCCCACTGAACGCCTGGAACGAGACGTTCTTTGGGGGCAGTGACAGATTGAGAGTTGCATCCACGGGGGTGGCCGGCGGTCGAGCGTCAGCGAGCCCCCGGAATTCCAAACTCGGGCCTGGGGGCTCGCTGACGCTCGACCACCAGCCACCCATTCATCGCACGCGGCATCAAAAGGTTACGAAGCATCGAACGAGAGATGACGGTCAGGCCCGATCGCAACGTTTCGACGTCTATGTGATCTGCGCATGACCGGCTACGATTTTCGCTTCCAAAACGCTTCTGCAAGTATCGTCAACCACGAAGGCATCAACAGATGATCCAACGAATTCTCGTCACTGGCGGCGCCGGTTTTCTTGGCTCGCACTTGTGCGAACGGTTGGTCGCGATGGGCCACGACGTGATCTGTCTCGACAATTTCTTCACCAGCCAAAAAACGAACGTCGTGCATCTGCTGGGCGAACCAAACTTCGAGTTGATACGACACGATATCACCTTGCCGATATTTCTGGAGGTGGACCAGATCTACAACATGGCTTGTCCAGCGGCTCCTGGGCACTACCAATTCAATCCAATCAAGACAATCAAGACCAGCGTCATGGGGGCGATCAACATGCTGGGTGTTGCCAAGAGATGCAACGCACGGATTTTGCAGGCCAGCACCAGCGAAGTTTATGGCGACCCGGAAGTTCATCCCCAAGTTGAATCTTATCGGGGGAGCGTCAATCCGATCGGCATCCGCGCCTGCTATGACGAAGGAAAGCGAGTCGCCGAAACCTTGTTCATGGATTACCACCGCAGCAACCAAGTCGACATCCGCATTGTTAGGATTTTTAATACGTATGGCCCGCGGATGCATCCCTACGACGGACGAGTGGTCTCGAATTTCATTCGTCAAGCGCTTGCCGGCGAGGACATCACGATCTTTGGCGATGGTTCACAAACCAGGTCATTCTGCTATCGCGATGACTTGGTCAATGTGATCATCGAGATGATGAATAACGACCAGGGTTTCGTGGGCCCGGTGAACGTTGGCAATCCGGTTGAGTTCACGATCCGGGAGCTGGCCGAGAAAGTGATTGAGCTTTCCGGCTCCACGAGCAAGCTGGTCAAGCGACCGCTTCCCGCCGACGATCCCGCGCGGCGGCGCCCCGATATCTCGCTGGCAATCGAGAACCTCGGCTGGGAGCCAAAGATCGAACTGGCCGAAGGGCTCAAGCATACGATCGATTGGTTCAAGTCGATCAATCTGAGCGACTACCGTCCGCCCACGCCCAACTTCAGTTGAGTTGGTAGCGGTGGTTCTTCCGCGAATTTAGTGGCTGATCCGCAACGATTGGGTGGCTGGTGGTCGAGCGTCAGCGAGCCCCCAGTAGCGAGCCAATGGGATTCCGGGGGCTCGCTGACGCTCGACCGCCGGCCACCCTTTGAAGGCAATTTTCCATCTGCCACTAAAACTCCGGAAGAACCGTGCCGGTTTGCTCATTCGTTTAACAAAGTTCACCCATTCAGCGGCGGAGTCGCTTGAAGATCACGGCAAAGCCGCAGAAATCGGTCACGCCGGAAAAGATCAGGCTGGCACCCATGAAGAGTGCCAGCCAGGCAAAGCGAACGTCGACCAAACAGGCCAGCAAACTGCTGACGAGCACCAATAGACCGTTGGCGATTCTCGCTTTTCGATCGTCCGACATTGTTCGTCTCGCTGGTCCTTGGTTAACCGCTGGCCCAGCGGTGGGCGCGCCGATGAGCCGCTCCAGATCCGCGAAAAATTCGGGATAGGTTTTGGACGTGCAGGCAGGGTTCAGGATCTTCACGCCGGCAACGCGCAGAGCCTGCAAGCGACAAACTCATCGCCATTCGATGGTCGTGGTACGTTTCCAGCGTCGCGGCGTGCAATCCCGAAGCGTTGTCGGGTGGCACGATCGTTAGTCCGTCTGCATGTTCCTCGATGATCGCACCAAGCTTGCGAAGCTCGCAGGCCAAATCGCCGATGCGATCTGTTTCTTTGAATCGGTTGTGCGCGACACCGCGGACCCGCGTTGGTCCGCTCGCGAACAGTGCGACGACAGACAAGGTCTGCACGGTGTCACTGATTTCGTTCATATCGACATCCACGCCACGAAGCGGACGACCGATCACCGTGATTCGATCGGGACCATATTGGACGTCGCATCCCATCTTGGCCAACACATCACAGAAACCGACGTCGCCTTGCATCGCTGTTCGCGAAAGTCCCTCGACAGTGATTTCACCGCCCGTGATCGCGGCGGTCGCCCAAAAGTAACTCGCGGCGGAAGCGTCAGGTTCGATCGCGTATGCGATGCCTCGGTAGGCAGCGGCGCCGACGTCGACGGCGAGCGTTTGACCCGCAACCAGGTCGTGCTCGACCAAATCGACCTCAGCGCCGAAGCAACGCATCACCTCGGCCGTCATATCGACGTAAGGACGTGAAACCAATTCACCGATGACACCGATTCGCAACGTCCTGTCTGCATCGCGCCGTGCTTGGGCGATGGGGGCCGCCATCATCAAACCGCTTAAGTATTGGCTGCTGACCGTTCCGGCGACTGTAATGTCTCGTCCACTCCAACCGCACGAATCGATTCGCAGCGGCGGGCATCCACCCGCAGAGATCGCCTCGATGCTTCCATCGATGACTCGTGCGATCGCTTTGACCAAATCACCGATCGGTCGCTGGTGCATACGATCGACGCCATGCAGCCGATAATTGCCACCGGCTGCCGAAAGAGCGGCGGCCAAGAATCGAACGCTGGTGCCGCTGTTGGCAATGAACAGCTCGATGGGCTCTGGCCGAGGGTCCGCAAGACGGCGAGTTGTCGTGTCGATTGACAACGTGCGACCGCCCTCGAGGGCTTCGATTTGGATGCCAATCTTGCCCAACGCTGCGATCATCACCTCGGTGTCTTCACTGCGCAGGGCACCCGTTAACGTTGACGGACCTTCAGCGAACGCCGCGCAAATCAAGGCGCGGTTGGTCAGACTCTTGCTCCCCGGCGGCCGAACCGTGCCGTCGACTCGCCCGCCTGGAACGATCTCGACAAAGGAGGAACCGGTGTCAAGCATCAAGTCGGCGTCAATCTCGAATGAAAAGCGGAAGTCTATGCTGTGACATAGTGGCTATGCCCTGGGATCACCAGCGCATCCAACAATCAACGTGCCCAGCGTCGCGGTATGCACGAGCCAAAATTCGTTGCAAACGATCACGGTTCGTAAAGTGACGAGAGTAATCACCACCAGCGGTGACAAAAAAACGCCGTTCGGCCCAGCGTGCTGCGTCCCCCTGGCTTAGCTTTGCCAGCAGAAGTGCGATGGCACCGATCAACGGCAATACGATAGCATCGATAGTCTCGGTAAAATGGGGAAGATTAAACACTGGCAGAAAGTCCTTTTTCTGAGTCGGCACGGTGCCAAACAGCGGCCGCAAGCGAGCAAACAAGAGGCGGATCCATCCGCGTCTGCGAGAGGTTGTGTCATTTTCGGACACCGGGCGGAAAGAGCGACTTGAGCAAATTTTGAAAAAATCTTCGATTTGATCTCCCACTTTACGCTAGACCGAAGGGAGCTGGATGCGTCATACTGGTGCATCACGTCTGTAGGAAAACTTAAGTTTGGACATCTAGGTAGCAGACGTGACCCGCGTTGTAAGGAGGAATCAATGCTCTCGTCGTCAAAATCTATTCGCTCAATCGCAGTCATTGATCTCGGAGACTTTTCCGGTCCTGGGGCTCACTTGACGGCCGCGCGGTTCGCCCAACGGAAACTGGGCGGGCAACCACTGATTATTCGGATGGCTCGTCGGCTTAGCGAATGCGCCCAGGTGGATGAAGTATTCATTGTTGGCTCGAACGTCCCATCGTCGTTGCTGACATCGGGAATCGCTGGCGTTCAATCAATCAACCTGCCGGCATCGCATGTTTGCGAACGATTGTGTGCGGCTGCCGATGCCAGTGGTGCCGACTGGGTCGTTTGCGTGCCCGCGAATCAGCCATTTGTTGACGCGACGCTGGTCGATCAGCTGCTAGCGAAAGCCATCAAATCGAACGAATGCGACTATGTCGGGTACGCGTCCGATCAAGGCGATTGGCGTCGAATGGTCCGTTTGGGATTGGCTGGCGAGGTATGTCACGTCGATACACTCCGGCGACTGCGGCGAAATGCCGATCGGCTTCCCAACGCAGACGGCGGTTGCATTGCCTCTTGGCTAGAAAAATCGCCTGGTGCCTACCATTTGAAGTTCATTCCGGTTCCGACGGCGCTGGACCGTGACGATTTACGATTCGCAGTCGTCGACGAGTCGGACTGGGACGATGCGGAACTGCTCTGTGAAACTGTCAATGACGAAGACTCGCAATGGCAGGAACTGACGAAACTGGTGATCTCGAACAACGACCTACGCGAATCGATGGCGACTCGCAATTCGTAATCGAAAAACCTTTCCTCAAGCGACTAGCTTTCCTAACCGATACAAACCGATGACTGCTGAGCGGTCATCGGTTTTTTGATGCGCCAATGTGATGATCCCGAGTGGCTTCGATTGGGGCTGCATCGCGTTGCTGGACAAGTGAGTCATCGTCATGGATAACGTCAAAACGGGTTCCCTCACCACCGCAATGCCAGCGGGTTCAGCGCCGTGGTTTGCGAGCGCATTGCTCCTCGCCACATTGATCCCCCTTGGCGGCTGTCGAATTTGTGCCGATTGCGACGAGACTGCTTACGCCGCGTATGGTGGCGTGTGGCAACGAACGCTACGCAACGAGGGTCGTGTTGGCAGTATCTTTGACCCGGCGGGTGGATTGGCTTCGGAATTGGTCTCGCGCGATACACCCGAAGATCCCGATGCGCTGGAACGCGCACGGCAAGAAGCGAGAGGCGACGGATCGAAGGATCCCGACCGAGGCGCCGATGACGAGGACGCCCAACGAGACAAGCAAGACGAAGCCGACGATTTGAGAGAAAAATCCAAAGAACTGCGTGAGCGAAAGCTCGAGGACATCGAAGACGAAGGAGAAGAGGAACTCCGCAAGAAAGAATTGGACGACATCAACGTCCGCATTATCCCCGGGCAACCCATGCCGCCGGTGCTGAGGTAGTCGCCTACGCCCAGGGGCCGGCATGGATCCGACCTTGACGGCTCACGGTGACTCCATCGGCAGCTCGTACACGGCAAAGTTTTTGTTTGACTCGTGGTCAGTCGGATAGAGCTTTACCAGTGGCAAGTTTTCTCCCGTCACTCGCCGATCAACGATCATGTATCGCACGCCGTACTCTTTGCGGAGTTCCCAAAGCGTTGGATATTGGATGCTGACGCGGATGCTGCCCAGCTTCCGGGGGAAGACTTGCTGAAACCGCCGATACCACTCGCGCAGGCTCTCGGCATCCTGTGGCACGTCCTTCCAGTTGACGACCTCGGCGCGCTCGGCGTACCACTTGAAAGTTTGCTGGTGACGGGGAGTCAAAAAGACTTCATCGTCGTTGGTGGATATGCGTGCCCAGCGACAAACGGCCAGCCAATCACGATAGACCTGTTGTTGCAACTCGGCTTCCGCACCGGCGTCTCGGCCCAACAAGTCATTGCTGACCGATGGCGGTACACCCAGCCGTGACTTTCGATAACTCGATTGCCCGACCAGCACGATTCCCAGCAGCACCAACGCGATCCCGATCGGTCGCACAAGTCGGCGGCGGTCAAGCACCATTTCGGATCGCCAACACGGCGAACATCAGCGGCACCATCGCATCGCTCAAACGGAACCAATAGTACCGCAGCAGTTTCGCCGCCAAATCGGGCGCGATCGATGGGAGCATGCCCACGATCAAGCCGCCGGCTGCGATCGTCAACGCACCAATCGTGAACCAACCTAAACGTCGAATGCCGTCGCAATGCTCGCCAATACAAACACGCGATTGCGAGGCTGAGCAATATCAAGGTGCCGTGACGCAGATACCACTGCACAAGAAAATCGGCCGGCAGAAGGTGATGCGCGATGCGAAAGTACGTGTAGATTCTGGCTGCGACAGTGGAATCTTCACCGCTGACACCCATTGTCAATGCAACCGCAGGTATCAAGCCAAACAGCGAGATCGCGCCGCCGAGAAGCAACGCGGGGGTGAACAGTCGGCAGGCATCTTTTCGCCCGCGTTCGGTAAACCACCAGGCGATCATCGCGGCGATCACCGACCATCCGCCCGAGAGAACATGAAACGCCGAGGCAAAGCCCAAGAAAATCCAGACCTGATTCCAACGACGCTGGACGAGCGACGCCAGTCCCAGGAGTACGAATCCATAGGCGGGCACCTTGGCCTCGATTCCACCCACGACCCACTCGCCGGCCAGATTTCCATACTCGATTCCTGCGATCCAAACCGTGGCAACCGCAAGGCAGACGAATCGCCGTTGGAAAAGATTCCAACACAACCGTTGCAGGCCGATGGCAAGCATTGCCCAGCCGACCACGCGTCCGATCCAGGCCGTCGCCGAGAGCGAAATGTACTGAGTCATCCACCCGAGCAAGACATAAAACGTTGTGTGTGCTTTTGCCGAGGAAGCAAATAGATCGTTCTCGCACCACTGGGGTTGCCAGAAATTCTTCGCTTTGACCAGATAATGCGCCTCGTTGACCATCGGCGGCAGGTCGCCGGCGTAGACGAAAAACAGCAGCACCAACAATACGACTTCGCCCAGTCGCTGAGGGAGCGTGATCGTATCGGGTCGGGAAAGTTCGTCTTGAAGTTCGGTGTTGACTGTTGGTTCATCCATGTGCCAAATCGATCGCCATGCGAATTGCGGCAAGCATGCTTCGATGACTCGCCTTTCCTTGCCAAGCTAAATCGAGTGCGGTCCCATGATCGACGCTTGTTCGCACGATGGGAAGCCCGAGTGTGACGTTGACGGCGTCGTCGAAGGCAAGAGCTTTCAAGGGAATCAAGCCCTGGTCGTGGTACATGCAGACGTAGACGTCGGTCATGCTGCGCATGGCGGGTGTGAAAGCGGTGTCCGGTGGCACGGGCCCGATGACCTCGATTCCATCGGTGCGGGCCGCAACGATGGCGGGCTGAATCACGTTGGCTTCTTCGCCGTGGCTAAACAAACCGTTTTCTCCGGCGTGTGGATTCAATCCGCAAACAGTCACCCGTGCCGGTCGTCGCTCGCGGGCGGCCAAAGCGTCGGCGCCCAACCGGATGGCTCGCAAGATCGCATCGGTCGTCAATGACTTCGATACATCGGCAAGCGGAATGTGAATGGTTGCCAGCACGCAGGAGATCGACTCGCTCGTCAACATCATGCAGAAGTCGGTGATGCCAAGGCGGTCGGCTAACATCTCGGTGTGACCGGGGAACTCGATTCCCGCCGCGTGCCAGGCCTCTTTCTGGATCGGTCCGGTGACGATCGCATCGACCTGCCCATCGATTGCTTCCGCGATCGCCTGATCGACCGCCTGAAAGGAAGACCGACCTGTCGCGGAGCTGAAAACTCCCGGTTGCAGCAATCCCGCGTCGAGGCCGCCAACGTCATGCACGTGATCCGGCTGGCCAAGCTGCACGACATCCGCGATCCGGCTGATGGCTTGTTCTGGACCAAACAGAATTGGCACGCAGCGATCGGTGACCTCGGGCAATCCGACGCAACGGATAGCCAGTTCAGGTCCGATGCCGGCCACATCGCCCACGGTGATGGCGATCCGCGGAAGTCGGTCGTTGGAGGTGGATTGGGTCACGGAATGCGTCGCATGATTGTTGCTCGTTTGTCCCCAACGAGGCACGTTCGGCTAGGACAGCGGAGTAAAACCGAGAAAGACCTCGGCTGGGACAGCCGAGCAACACTAACATCCGAGTCACCCTAGAAGTCGAACTCGAAACTTTCCGAATAGTCTACCGGCAATAGCGGCTGACGAGAGCAGAGGATCTACCGAAACCAAATGGAATCGGGCGAAACCGAATGGGGGACGTCCGGGAATCACTCGCATCCTCAGATTGGACTGGCGTTTGGCAGCGGGATAAGGTGAGATAGTGCTGACGACATGGATGGTCAACCAATTCTCGGGTGTTTTCTGAATGTCAGACCAGCGGATCTTTATCGTTTTTGCCTTCCTTGCGGCGGTGCTGTCGGGTCAGAGTGCTCGTGGCGGGGAGGCCGTCGTGGTTGTCTGCCCAACGCAGTTTCGCGATGCCCTCCAGCCCTGGTTGGACCATCGCATCAGCGGCGGCATGGTATGCCGAGTGATCGATTCGAACCCAGACGCCAGCGCCTTGCAGGCATCGATTCGAGATGCGGCCGATGCGGACACGCGATACGTCGTGCTGGTTGGTGACGCGCCCGTCTTTGGAACACCTTGCAATGCGCTGCGCCAGACTCCCATTCTCTATTCGCCCACCACGGTGACTGCGGCCTGGGGTTCGACGCCAACTCTTTCCAGCGACATGCTGTACGGTGACTTTGATCAGGATCAGATTCCTGATGCATCGGTTGGTCGATTGCCGGTCGATGATCCGATCCAGCTCGAGCAGCTGATCGAGCGGATCAAAGCCCGCGAGCGTAGCAATGACTTTGGAGCCTGGCGAGGCAACGTGCAGTTGGTCGGTGGCGTTGGTGGATTTGGTGCTCTCGCCGATAATGCGATCGAGTCGGTGACGAGGACAATCGTCACTGGAGTGTTGCCTGCCGAAACGCGAACGACGGTCTGCTATGCGAGTCCGGGGCATGTATTCTTTCCGAGGGACCGGTCTTTCACCGATGCCGTGGTCGATCGATATCAACAGGGCGCACGGTTTTGGGTTTACGCGGGGCACGGGCAAATCACCGTGCTCGACCGAGTCAGCGGTACGCCGGTCTTGGATCAACGAAGTGTCAAACGTTTGAACCGTCCAGGAGGCGAATCATCGATCGCCGTCATGTTGGCTTGCTACACCGGCGCACTGGACGCAGCGGAGGATTCCATTGCCGAAGAAATGGTGTTGTCAGCCGGTGGTCCAATCGCTGTCTTTGCCGGCAGTCGTGTGACGATGCCGTACGGCAACACGATGGCGGCGGTTGGACTGATCGATGGTGTCTTCACGCAGAAGTTGCCACGGCTCGGCGATGCGTGGTTGGACGCATTGGTCCAGATGCATCAGGAAACCACCAGCGATACGTCCACCACACGAATGATGATTGACGCGCTGGCAACCGTGGTCAGCCCAGCGGGAACGAATTTGGCTGACGAGCGTCGCGAACATATGTTGTTGTATAACTTGATTGGAGATCCGACCCTTCGCTTGCATCATCCACAACCGCTGGCGATCGTGATTCCACCGGGGCATGAGTCGGGCGAGCTGATTCAGCTGCAAATCAAAAGTCCGATTTCTGGTGAATTGAACCTCTCGTTCGACCGACCATTGGGGGCGGTCACCGAAGGCGATCCGAATGAAACAACGATTGCGTCGATGGCTAGCCACGTCGTTGCCGGACGAGATGATTTCCCCTACAATCACCCTTCCAGCCAATGTGAAGGGGCCGATTATCGTTCGCGCATTGGTCTCCGGTGAACAAACCTGGGCCACCGCAGCCGCCCGCACGATCGTACGCTAGCGACTGACTTTCGTTCATGAGTTACACCATCGTTGGCGTGATTGGTCACATCGACCACGGCAAGACGTCGTTGGTCGCAGCGCTGACGGGTGTCGACACCGATACTCATCCCGAAGAAAAACGTCGTGGGATCACGATCGACCTTGGATTCGCCGCTTTCACCGATGGCGATCACCGTTACGCATTGATCGACGCGCCGGGACACCAAAAGTACATCGGCAATCTGCTGGCCGGTGTCTCCGGGATCGATGTCGGGCTATTGGTCGTCGCCTGCGACCAGGGCATCCAGGCGCAGACGCTCGAGCACGCTGCGATTCTGCAATCGCTGGGCGTGTCAAAGTTAATCGTGGCGATATCGCGGATCGATCTGTCGGACGAGGCGACGCGAATGGAGTTGTCCGAGGAGTTGGACGTCTTTCTTGCCGACTTCGGCTTTGTCGATATTCCCAAGGTGATGGTGTCGTCGGTAACGGGTGAAGGTCTTGACGATTTAAAGTCATTGCTGCGGGAACATTCGCGGACTGCGGACCGCGCGGCCCGAGTCAGTTTCGGATGCCGATCGATCGAGTTTTTACAATCCCCGGACGAGGCTGCGTGGTTGCCGGAACGCTGTGGAGCGGTTCGGTCGCGGTGGGTGATCACGTCCAACTGTCGCGGACCGGGGAAATGATCCGCGTCCGCGAGCTGGAAGTTCATGGTGACTCGGTCAGTCAATCGCAAGTTGGTCTGCGAACCGCCATCAATCTGGCCAGTGTCTCGGCCAGTGACATCGTCCGGGGCGACGAGCTGGTTGCCCAGTCGACGCATCCGGCGTCTCAGCGCATGATCGTCGAGCTGACGATGTTCAAAGATGCCATGGAAATCCGCTGCCCGATCACTGTTCAATTGCATACGGCTACCTCCGCTGGCTCAGCCCGAATTTCCGGTCCGAAACGGATTGGTCCGGGGCAAAAAGTCGTCGTGATTGTCAACACCGAGTTTCCGGTCATCGCCACCTACTCACAACAGTGTTTGTTTCGGCGACCGTACCCGGTGGGATCGTTTGCCGGAGGCCGCGTGCTCGGTTG
>CAVPGW010000019.1:0-312357 GCA_963704055.1 Pirellulaceae bacterium
CTAAGCCTTGACGTCGAGGTGCCCGTCGGCGATTTGTCGCTGGACTTCGACCGCCTGTTCCAGCAACGCGTTGATCGCGTCGCCAGTCTGCTTCTGATGGTCCAGGCTCTTCCGCAGCACTGCGGTGTTAATCTGTTGACGCGTCGCGTCGTTCTGAGCTTGCAAAGCTTGGCGAACCGGTGCTGGAATGCTTGACATAAGACGAAGTCAATGGTGGAGACAAAGAATGGTGCTTTGTCGTTGATATCGTCTTGGTTGTTGAGTGACTTGCCAATTGATGCCCCGAAAAGGAGCAATCAAAGACGGCCGCTCCGGTTGGGTCGACTTGGCAATCTGTCCGGTCCTATGGGTTTACCCAGGCAGTTACTCGGTGCGCTCGGTGACCTCTAGCAAGTGGTAGCCGAAGTCGGTCTTCACGGGACCCTGGACGACTCCGACTTCGCCTCCGAAGACGGCTGAGTCGAACTCAGGCACCATCTGGCCTGGACCGAAGCTGCCAAGGCTGCCGCCTTTCTGTCCCGAGGGGCACGACGAATGGGCCGCGGCGAGTTCACCGAAGTCTTCCCCAGCTTCGATTTTTTTCTTCAAGTCGAGGCATTCAGCTTCGGTCGAAACCAAGATGTGTCGGGCGGATGCTTGGGCCATGATCAGTTCTCGCTGATGGGAAGTCGGGTGAATGGAAAAAGGAAAGGTTCGTTACTCGGAGAGGTTTCGCAGCACTGTCGGCAAAATGCCTCCGTTGCGGTAGTACTGCATCTCGACGGGTGTGTCGATTCGCACGACGCAGGGAAAGCTCTGCTTGTTTCCCGCCGTGTCGGTTGCATGAACGGTGATCGTCGAGCGTGGTTGCAGGTCGTTGGAAAGATCAGGGATGTCGATCGTTTCTTCGCCCGTCAGGCCGAGTGACTGCCAAGTCGCTCCGTCGGCGAATTCGAGCGGCAAAACTCCCATCCCGACCAGATTGCTGCGGTGAATTCTCTCGTAGCTGGCCGCGATCACCGCTTTGGCACCCAATAGCATCGTGCCCTTCGCTGCCCAGTCCCGGCTGCTACCGGTTCCGTACTCGGCACCCGCCAGAACGACCAGGGGAACGCCCTCTTTCTGATACTTCATCGATGCGTCGTAGATGCTCATCACCTCGCCGTCGGGCAGATGTTTTGTCACGCCCCCTTCGGTTCCCGGAGCAAGTTGGTTGCGAATACGAATGTTCGCAAACGTGCCGCGAACCATCACGCGATCGTTGCCGCGGCGTGATCCAAAACTGTTGAAGTCACGAATTTCGACGCCGTGTTCCTGCAGGTAGGCCCCAGCAGGCCCGTCTGAGGCGATCGCACCGGCCGGTGAAATGTGGTCGGTAGTGACCGAGTCACCGAGCAGCGCCAGGACTCGAGCCCCGGACACTGGTTCGATGTTCGGGATGGCGTCGCCCGTGACGCAGTCGAGAAACGGCGGCTGTTGGATATAAGTGCTCGAGTCACTCCAAGGATAAATCGCCCCACCGGCCACCTCGATCGCGTTCCAAATCTCGTTATCGGTGACAGCAGTCTTGTACTGATGAGTGAACATTTCGGGTTGAATCGACTTGGCGATGGTTTCGCGAATCTCCTCGGCCGAAGGCCAGATTTCTTTCAGATAAACGTCGTTGCCTTGATTGTCCTGGCCGATCGGCTCGGTCGCCAAATCGATGTCGGTCGTTCCGGCTAAAGCGTAGGCGACGACAAGCGGAGGGCTGGCCAAGTAGTTCGCTTTGGTCAGCGGGTTGACACGACCCTCGAAATTCCGGTTGCCACTCAGCACCGCCGAGGCAACCAGGTCACCCGACTTGATGGCGTCGGCAACCGGCGCCGGTAGTGGTCCGCTGTTGCCGATGCAGGTCGTGCAACCATACCCAACCGTATGAAAACCAAGCTTTCGCAGACTGTCCGTCAGGCCGGCCTTGTCCAGGTAATCGGTGACCACGCGTGAGCCCGGTGCGAGGCTCGTTTTCACGTGCGGCGCGACGGTCAAGCCGCGTTCGGCGGCTTTCTTGGCAAGCAGTCCGGCACCAATCATCACCGACGGGTTGCTGGTATTGGTGCAGGAAGTGATCGCCGCGATCACGACCGCACCATGAGTGATCTGGCTACTGTGCCCGTTGTTCTTGACCGTGGCGACGCGATCGAGATCGCTCTTGTCGAGGCCGAACCCGGTTTTTCCGATCGGTGCAGTCAGCGACTCGTTGAATGATCGTTTCATCTCGTTCAGAGGAATCCGATCTTGCGGTCGTTTGGGGCCCGCCAAACTTGGCACGACAGTTCCCAAGTCCAGGGAAAGCGTCTTCGTGTAGGTCAGTTCGGGGCCGTCGTCTGTTCGGAACAGCCCCTGTTCTTTGGTGTAACGCTCCACCAAATCGATTTGCTCGGCCGAACGACCGGTCTGACGCAAGTAGTCCAGCGTCAGGCCGTCGACGGGAAAGAAGCCCATCGTAGCACCGTACTCGGGTGCCATATTTGCGATCGTCGCTCGGTCGGCAACACCCATTTTGTTCATGCCGGCACCGAAGAATTCGACGAACTTTCCCACCACCCCTTCTTCACGAAGAATCTCGACGACTCGCAAGACCATGTCGGTCGCCGTCGCACCGGCAGGCAGCGCGCCGGTTAACTCGAAACCGATCACCTCGGGCATCAACATGTAAAGCGGTTGACCGAGCATATTGGCTTCCGCCTCGATACCGCCGACGCCCCAGCCAAGCACGCCCAGACCATTGATCATCGTGGTGTGGCTGTCGGTTCCGACCAAGGTATCCGGCATCGCAACGGGGCCGTCGTCGGTTTCTTTGAGGGCGACAACGCAAGCCAAGTATTCGAGATTGACTTGGTGCACGATACCCACGTTTGGTGGCACGACGCGGAAGTTGTCGAACGCCTGCTGACCCCATCGCAAGAACTCGTACCGCTCTCGGTTGCGTTTGAATTCGATCTCGACGTTCTTGGAAAGTGCCGCGTCGCTGCCAAAGAAATCGACTTGAACAGAGTGGTCGATTACCAGGTCGACCGGAATTAACGGGTTGATTTTCTCCGGATCACCGCCGATCCGCTGCATCGCCGACCGCATCGCTGCCAGGTCCACGACCGCGGGTACTCCCGTAAAGTCTTGCAAGACAACGCGATAGGGCTTGAATGGCACCTCCTGTTTGGCCGGTGCGACTGCGTTCCAAGCTGCCAAATTCTTGACGTCCTGCTCCGTGACGGAGAACCCATCACAGTTGCGGAGCACAGCTTCCAGGAGCACACGGATCGAAAAGGGCAGCTTGCTGATGTCGCCCAATCCCGCCTCTTCCAGTCGGTTGAGTCGATAGAGGGTGGCGGTTCCGTGGCCGGTTTCAAATTGGTCACGAGCTCCAAACGGATCGAAAGTCACAGCAGTTTCTCAGGCAAAAGACGGGAAAACAGGGCCAAGTAGCCTGTCAGTGTAGCGATCATTTTTGGAGTTGTCTGCCAGCCGATTTCCGTCACAAATCACCCGGATGTCAAGTTGGGGGGAGTTTGAGGGTCTTTCGGATTCTCTTGGTCATTCGGATTCTCTGGGGTCGATATCGAGAACCAACACAATGGATTTACGTGATTCCAATTCTGAACCCTGAGTCGTTTCCCATGCTGACGAATCGTTCACTGAGAAGTCGTTTTCTCGCCTACCTCACCGCGGGTGGGATCTGCTTGGCGGTAGCCGGCAACACCCACGGCGCCGACTGCGGTTGTGCCGCTGCCTGCGACGCTTGCCCGACCGTTTCTTGTGGTTGCAGCCGCGATTGTTCGGGTTGCTGCGAAAAGCCCAATTGCCTGGACAAAGCATTCAATGCGCTCACGGGCGGCATCGAAAAAATGCTCCATTTCCGGGGACTCGGCGGCGGCTGCGACGAGCCAGCTTGCGATGATGGTTGCGACGCAGCCATGATGGGAGAATTGATGGTGCCGATGACCTCGTCGGAATTCCACCACCATCCGCACCACGTCCATTCGGCACCGCCACATTCGGCACCGGTGGTCAAACCTTACTTCCCTCCGGTGTACTCTGGTCCGACGAAGAATGTCCAGATCACGCCGACCGGTCCAAGTCAGTGGCAGCATGCAGGTCAAGCGGTGATTGATCCGCCGGAATCAGAGATGCAAATGGCGGAACCGTTGATGGAAACGCAGGAGGCTGGTCAGCACTTAGGCGGCGGCGCCATCGCCGAGCCAGAATCATCGGTAGTGCCGCCACCAGTCCGCATGCCTGAACCGGAGCTCCAGCGTCAACCCCTTCCGGACGCGGTGCCGAATTCAGAGCGAGGATCACTATTCGACACGTTGTCCGATCCATTTCGCGATGACCAGACCCGCAGCCGAATCTATCACCCGGTGCGTCCCAGCGGCTATGACGATGTCGAATTGCGTCCGATTAGCAAGCGACCGCTGTCGCGGAGTTACTCGGAATCGAGCCGTCGGGTCAGCAACGTTCGATAATACGAACGATACGCATCGACCATCGCTGCAATCGAAAAGTCCTTGCGGGCTCGCAACTGGTTCAGTTCGCCAACTTCATCACAGAGAGTCTCGTCGGACAAGAATTGTTCGACGAGATTCTTCATTGCGTTGCTGTCGCCGGCAGGAAAACTCTGCTGATCGGCGGCGTGCGAAAGTAGTTCCTTGCTTCCTTCCACACGACTACAGACGACCGGTCTCGCCGCCGCCATTGCTTCCAGCACCACATTCGGCATGCCTTCGTAGTGGCTTGGCAGCAGCAGCACGCGGCAAGCTCGTATCAACGGTGCAATGTCGGATTGCCAGGGCAATAGCTGCACGCGTTGCCGGCCGATACGGTTGCTCCACGATTCCACGTCGCTGCGCAGGGGGCCATCGCCAACCAGAAGTAAGCGTCTGTTCGAGCCCGCCGGAGCAATCTGGTCAATTTGCTCTTGCAGCAAACTGATACCTTTTTGCGGATGAAGTCGCCCAACGAAAAGACTGACGATCGAATCTTCAGGCCAACCAACGTCAGACCATTTCATGGGCGATGCCGATGCGAAACGAGTCACATCGACGCCGTTTGGGATGACAACTGATCGATCAGCATCACATCCGAGTCGGTCCCGGGCGAATTGCTGCACCGCCTCGCTGACACAGACCACGCCCTGCATTCGCTTCAAAGCGGAACGTTCAATATGGCAACGCAGCCGTTTCGCCTCGGCAACACGAAGACCGCCAATGCGAGTTTGAACGCCGGATGCCTTGGCGGCAAATGTGCCAAGCACGTTCGCATGATGCAAAAAAAACTGACTCACATCAGGTTTGGAAAGGTCGAACCAATTTCGCAGTTTCCAATACGCAGACAACAATTTTGTTGGTGAATCCGCTCCACCCGATTCGACCGGGATGCCTGCTGAGAGCAGACGATCCACCAGCACACGTTGCCTGGTGACAGGCAATTGCAGGCGATCCACAAGCTCACTTTGCTGGCCGTCCGGCAGACTTGCTAGTGAGAAAACACGAACGTCATCCCCGGTCTCTGCCAATCCAATTGCCAACTCAGTCAAGCAACGCTCGGCGCCGCCAACATACAGCTCGGTGATGACAAAATCGACTCGCATGGGTGTTTAATGCTGACTGCTACTTCACTTCGCCCCAGATTTTTTCCATCAGCTGGAACATCCGCGGGTCGTGCTCGCGGAGTTCGGCGCGGACGAACGGGTAAAAGTCGTTGACGCCAAAGTAGGCCTCCGTCGATTCAGCGAAGTACTCCTTGTGGTTATTCAAGCCGTAATGCTTCACCCGCTGGCCTGTGTACAGAAGTACTTTGTCGTAAATGCCCTCCGATTTCATTTGTTTGAAAGTGTCAACGATTTCACGATTGTCGAAACCCAATTCTTGGTCGTGGAATGCATGGGCCAGTTCATGCAGCACCGCGTAGGGATGCTTTGCCCACTGACCTGGGTCAAGCAACTGCTTTGCCCGAGGAATATGAACGTGTTTCACAAGTCGCGGGTCGTGACCATTCGAGATCAGCCAACCGCGGTCAGGGTGATATTGCATGTTTCCCAATTCATGTTTCCAGTCGATCCAAATCGCAAATTCCTGCAGCCGCCGCAGTCGATCGGGAGGGACGATGTACCGCACGCGCTGCAAGTGATTGGCCAGTGCTTTGAGTGCTTCTTCGCCCACTGCCCTGTTCGCTGGAGCAAGCATTTCGGGATCGACCGCGACCGTCCAACCTTCAATTTGCTGCTCAATCGGGTCGTAGAAATCCGCCGCGTCAACCGTATTGGCTGAGCCAACAATCGAGCAAAACGCCAATACAAAGTTTGCAAATCTCATCCGGCAATCAATCCGTTTTGGTGGTGTAACCCCGAGATCTTTCCAGCGTGGCGGCGTGGATGCCCGGAGGTGATTTTCGACGCCAGTGTAGATCAATAGCGGCGGCCCTGCTTGCCTTGGTCGATCGGTAAAGAAGTTGATGTAGAAGCATGTTCGCCATATCCGTTCTAAACGGATTAAGGCATTGAATGTTTGTGCGTGTGCGGCGGTTTGTTCTCGCGCAGGGAAAATTCTTGACCGATGGTTGTACGTGTGCTAATTGAACGTCAGCTTGGCCTTCTGATACGGAAGAGCGACATGGGTCCGACAGTATTCACGATTGAGTCAGTCCACGGTGTCAAGCAGACATTCGTGCTAGCCCCGACAACGAAATCGGTCAGCGGCGAAGTATCAAAGCAGCTGCCAGCAAGCCAAGCCGAAACGAGTGCGGCTGACGATCAAAGTCCATCGCGTTCGCCGCGATAGAGATGGACTAGGTAAGCCCGCCGGCGGCCTCGAATAGCTTGAGCGCGTCGACCGTGGGCTTCACATCATGCACTCGAATCACGTTTGCGCCGGCTGCCGCGACAGCCAGCGATACGCCCAGCGTTGCAGCGGTCCGGTCGGCTTCTTTGTCCCCCAAGTATCTTGCCGATAAAGCCCTTACGTGAGTGCCCAATCAGCAGCGGCGAGCCTAACTCGGCGAACCGGCGTGTGCCGCGCAAGAGTTCAAGATTGTGCTCGTGCGTTTTGCCGAAACCAATTCCTGGGTCGAGGCAGATTCGATCTCGCTGGATGCCCGCTGTCCATGCAGGCATCACGTCGGGCGATCAAATAGGCGCAGATTTCTTCGACGACATCGTTGTACCGCGGATCATCTTGCATCGTTTGCGGATTGCCTTGCATGTGCATGACGCAGACTCCGACGCCAAGGTCGCGAGCCGTGGCCATCATTTCGGGGTCGCCTTCGAGCCCCGTGACGTCGTTGATGATTTCGGCTCCCGCGACGACCGCCGCGGATGCAACAGCTGACTTGCTGGTATCGATGCTGATCGGGATCGATATTTTTCCGGCGAGACGCTCGATTACCGGCATCACACGGTCGAGTTCCTGCTGCACTGCGACGGGGTCGCTGTAGGGCCGAGTGCTCTCGCCTCCGATATCGATGATGTCGGCTCCATCGGCTTCGATTTGATGAGCGGCCTCGGACCGCTCTGGCGGGGTCGATGTGTTGACCGCCATCGGAAAAACTGTCGGGTGTGACGTTCAGGATTCCCATCACCAATGGTCGACGACGCAATGGAAGTTTGCGTCGACCAAGATCCCAAACGTTGCTCACCAGCGGACTTCCATCTGCGATACGATTCGTTCAGCCAAATTCTCGATGGCGGCCTGAGATGCACTGTCGATCGATTGGCCAGCCTCAGGAACGAATCTAGCATCTCGCCCAAAGGTGATGGCGAGGTCATCTGTCGGAATGATGCTGTTTTGCATCAACAATTCACCGTTTCGACTGGTCCATGTGGCTCGTACATTGATGGCCGCGTCGAGTGCGCGAGGATCGTCGGTATCAGTTTCCGTCAAAACGCGTTTGGCTTCACTGACGACGCGACATGTGAGCGTGCTGTCGGCATTGGGATCGCCCGTGACTTTATAGGGTGTACGGAGCTCGATCTCGTTGACCAATGCTTCGCTTAGACGAACTCCGAGATCGTGCCGAAAGGTGTCGTTGCGGACGATCGGCAGGTAAACGGTGCGGATGCCGGGGGGGAACATCGAATCCGGCCCGAAACGGTACGCGGCACAGCCGGTCGCCGCGGCGCAATGGAACAGCACAAGCGTCGTCCAGGCCAAACTGGGCGTGATTCGCATCGATCGTGACGGTGGAGGTTTCATCGAAGCATCGTCTTGGGCGGTTCGCTATCGGAGGGAACGGTCGTCTCCAGCGGTTTGGATCGTTTCTCATCCGGGAAGATCGTTGTCAGCCAAGACAACCGTTGTTCAGGGACGGCCGGATACTTCTCAACTTCAGCCAATCTCTTTCGTGCGATGTCGGCTTGAGGTGTGTCAGCGAACTTCTCAAGCAATTCGTTGTAGTAGTAACGCGCCGCGCCGTACTCTTTGCGTTTTTCACGGTAGTCGGCCCGGTAGATCAGTCGGTCAGCACGTTGGTAGGCAATCTCCGCGGCCGCACGCGCGACCATGTCGCCGTACTTCTGCTCGCGCAAGCTTGTCGGGGAATCGCTGACGTGTCTGCTTGACCAGTGTTTCGGCTTCTTCCAGGATCAGACCGCTGTAACGCGGGCCGGCGTAGACTTCCAGCTTGCATCGGATACCCAGCAGGTGCGCGAGAAAGAGATGTTCACTGTCCGTGAACGTCTCTCGCAAGTCGGTCAAAAACTCGTCTGCATCTTCGAATTTCTTCTGACGGATGTACTCGGCGGCGGCCGCCATCGTGGCGTCATCGGCCAATCGGCCGGTGGGGTCGTCATAGCGGATTTGGTCGAGCACGCGAATTGCGTGACCGTCCGTATCGACGCGTGGTCGTTTGGCATCGGTGATGTTGATCTTATACCAGCCGCCGTCCCCGGCTTTGACCGTGTCGATCCAATAGCGGCTAATCGAGAACAGGCGTGCGGCGACGCGATCGTTGTGTCGGTTTCGGGGATGTTCTTTTTGAAGCTTTTCGTACACTTCGGCTGCCTGGGTCAAGCGGTCGGCAAAGAACAGACTCTCGCCTTGCATGAACAACGCGTCTTGTTCCAGTGCCGTGCCGGGCGCAGCCTCTCCGGCTCGACCGAAGATTTTCGCTGATTTGGCAAACGTACTCTTGGCTTCCTCCTTCGACTGCGAGTTCGCGTTTCGGAAAAGTGCGTCAGCTTCTTGGTACAGTTGCTTCGCTCGGGCCACATCTTCCTGCTCACGGCCGGTAATGAAGTTCATCACGCGAGTGGAATTCTTCTTGGCCTGTTCGGCGAGCGTTAAATCGCCGGAGACCTGAGCGGTCGGATCGCCGCCCACATCGTCCTGCGCCGAGGCCTGAGTGACCGGATTTGACCCGGCAGCGCCGAGCGGATCGCCCGCATCGAGTGGGCCCGCCAAGGATTGGCAGCCCGTCAGCAGAGCAAACCCGCAAGCCAACAGGCCGCTGCAGGTCAGCCTGGTGGTGATTCTAGCAATGGCTATCATTTCAATCCGTCGAAAATTTGGCGTCATGCCTTTGGTTCCGTCTTAGTCATAGCTGGCAAGAAAGGCTGCATGCGAGGCACGCTGCCGACCACGGTTTGGATGTATCGGTTTAGTACCGCGCGAAGTTCGCCATAGAAATCGCTTTTCACGCTGGTCGGAAGTGTTGTGTCGGGAGACTGCAGTCGTTTGATTTCATCGATGACCGTTTGCCGAACGGAGATCGTTTGTCGTTGTCGCGGGCGGCACTGGCTGCAAACGATGCCGCCTGCGGATAAGTGCAAAGGCGACTCGCGCAGTCGATTTGACTTCGCCGCCACAGTCGGTGCAGCGATCAGTTCCCGGCGCATGACCCAGCATGCGAAGCAGCTGTGCATCGAAAAAGGCTAGCGAGGACGCAACTTCGCCGGTTCCATCGATTTGTTGAAGCGTTTGAATTGCCAAGTCGTAAACGTCGGGGTGGGGGTCGTGATTGTCGCTCAGTAGTTGCCGCAGCATGTCTGCGACGTAATATCCGCCATACAATCGTTCCAAAGAACGTTCGGCACCGCGAAATCGTCGGTGGAGCTTCGCTTCGGTCAACAGATCGAGCGTATCGTTTGTTTTCCGTATGACGACTACACGACAGACGGCCAGCAGGTCAAGCGAGCCTTCGAAGGGACCTTTCGGTCGTCGCGCCCCTTTCGCCAGTGCCGCGACCCGACCGAAGTCGCGAGTCAAGAGCGTGACGATCAAGCTGGTTTCACTGAACTCAATCGTCCGCAGCACAATGGCTGTCGTTTGCTCAGCGGCCATCTGACGGCTCGCCAATCAATGCACACGTTTGTGCGGCGGTGTGGAGATCGAGTTTCACAGCTCTCCCATCTCTCCGAGCGACGTCAGGAACTCGCTCATTTCAGCCGCGGCGTGCGAATCTCCTTGCTGGCGCGCCACATCGATGCCGCTACGCAGATGGGTGCGTGCCTCTTCGATGCGGTCGAGGTCGACTAATTGCTGGGCGGCCATGAAGAACGCAGGCACGCAGGGCGGGTCATCGCTCATCAATTCCGCCAACTGAACAAGACTCTGGGCGTGCTCTCCCTCACTTCGCAACTCCATCGCCAAGGAGTATCTGAGAAATGTGTCGCCAGGATCTTCTGCCAACATAGCTTCGATTTTTTGTCGTCGATTCATTCTGCTCGTCGCGTTGTTTTGGGAGGTGCCTACGATCCGCATGATTTTGCCCGAGTTTCACGTCGCGCGCCTATCTGTCGCGATTCGAGTCGTTCAGCCGTGTGGTGCTGCGGAACCGGTGTAATCGTCAGAATTGACTCAACAGGCACAACCCGAGTGGCCGATGAAACCGCTGATACAATCCTTTCACGCTCACGAGATGTACGCATGGACCGCGTCAACCGCAAATTCCTTGTCGCTTCGACCCTGCTAGCCATACCCGCAGTTTTGCTGATGGTGTCGCTTTCGACTGGCACAACGCCGGAAGTTCAGACGGCAGTCGGGCAATTTGGTGATGATGCTGGAGCCGTTCAACAAGTCGTTGGCAAGCAGCCCGTGACCCCAAGAACGCGTCCCGGTCTGTTTCAGGTCATCACCGGCGCGAAACCTCAAGGCGATCCGCATCATCATCACCAGAATATGCCGGCCCACGAACCAAAAGGGCTCTTGGACGGGCTGTTCGAAAATTCCGGTCGATCGACCAATCACAGTTCCCATCGAACTTCCAGTAGCACAACTTCTTCGCACAAAAGCTCGTCAGCCAACACGAAACAGCAGAACGAACGCGTCGATTGGGATGGCATCCCGTATCACCGAGTCGACGGCACTGGCAGCAAGCGCACGACCGCGGCACCGATCAGTGATCCCATTCGTACCGCGGCCAGCAGCAGCGGTCAAACACGAGTCTTTCGCGGTGGTTCCAATCGTACCCTTCAAGCAACGCCAGCTTCGATCCGTCGCTCGTCCGAGCCAACGTTAGCGCGAAAGCCGGCGCAAGCATTGGCCGTTCCCACGCCCGCGCCGGAAGTGGTGCCTGCACAAACCACGTTAAGGAGTTTCTCGACGAGTTCAAGCAGTCGCCGCAGCGATCGCCGCAGCATTGATGCGCTGGACGCGTCCGAGATCGCAGCTGCGGCGAAGATTTCGCCCGCGCCAGTCGAGGAGCAGAGCACCGAAACGGAATTGATTCCCCGTGTGGTTCGCAAACAGGTTGAAAAGAAGCCGAAGCCCGCCCCGACGGAGCCCAAGGTTGAAGCCAAGCCGGCAGCCACCGAAGTGGCCAAGGCTGAGCCCGCCGAGCAGCCGCAGCCATCAACCGCAGTCGCAGCCATTGGCAAGCCGATTGTGTCATCAGAGCCGGAATCCGCTGGCGACGTTGCCAGCTCCATCCCAACGGCGAGTCTGGCGTCTCCAACGGTGTCGCAGCCCGACCCGCAACCGACATACACGACGCCAGTCAATCCTGCGACATCACCGGTTCCCGTCGCTGGCATGCCGACTCATCCCTACGCTGCCTCGACACCGGCCAACACGGCATCGCACCGGGCTGGACCGCCGCAAGGCGCGTTTGTGGCGGGCCAGCTATCAACGGGTCAAAGCCAGGCTGCTCTGCAACCACCTGCGTATGCACCAAGTGGCCAACCACCGTTCAAAACAGCATCGACACCGGTTGGTTCAGGTGTCGTCCCCAACAGCGGTGTAGCATCTTATCGTCAACCCGATTCGCAACCGCTGTATGATACTTCGCAGCGTCCGGCCTACCAAAACGTTGATCCGTATGCGAACCGAGGCTTCATGCCCGCTCCGCGGATGACGACCTACGGCCAGCCCGCCGCCAATCGTCAGCCATTGCCCAACAACGTCGATAACACACGGCCGGCGCACGAGATTGCGACGGTGCCAATGCGTTCGATCAATGGATACGCGCCGACAACGCAGGAATCGGCTCCCGACAATTTCTCTCGATCGACTTATGACAGCCGCAATCAGATGCGAGACGCCGTCGCCATGGAACAGCCAGGCCAGACCTCCGTGGCTTCGGAGCTTCCTGGTATCCGAGTCATCACGCACGGCCCTGACTCGATCATGATTCGTCAGACAAGTGAGTACGAAATTCGAGTCGAGAACCGAGGGTCGATCGACGCGGAAGGCGTGATGGTTCGAGCCTTGATACCTGACTGGGCCGATATTCGCGGCCAAAATGCTTCGCGAGGCGACATCGACACTCAAACTCAAGGATCGACCGAAAGACTGGTCTGGACGATCGATCACTTGCCTGCCGGAGGTACCGAGCGAATGTTTGTTCGGCTCACTGCGGCGCGCAGCGGTACCTACGACTTGGACGTCGACTGGACTACCGTTCCGCAAAAGAGCGTTGCTCGAGTACAGGTTCACGAACCGCGTCTTGACCTGACCATCGAAGGTCCCGACGAAGTCGTCTACGGCCAGTCGCAAACCTACAAGGTGCGCGTATTGAATCCCGGCGACGGCATTGCACCGAATGTGGTTTTTACGCTTTCTCCTAACTCCGCAACTCCGCAAACACAGCGAATCGGAGACATTCCACCTGGCAAGGAAGCTCAATTCGATGTCGAGTTGACCGCTCAGGACCTCGGTGACTTGAAGATCCAAGGTTTGGCGACAGGCGATTTGGAGCTGCGTGCGGAATCCGCAAAGACGATTCGGGTCGCGGCCGCGCACCTCGAGGCAGTCTTGAGCGGGCCTGAGCTGAAGTATCAGAACACCGAAGCCATGTATGGTTTGCAGATTCAGAACAACGGTGCGGCAACCAGCGAGAGAATCGTGGCGACACTTCGCTTGCCAACGGGCGTGAAATACCTTGGCGGAATCGACGAGGCAATCCTGCAGGGCAATGCATTGAAGTGGGAGCTCAACGCGTTGGCACCCGGTGCGACACGTAACTTCCAAGTTCGCTGCAACATGGCCACGACGGGCGAACACCTGTTTGCTTTCGACTGTGCAGGAACGGCGGCTGGAAATGCTAACGTTTCGATCGCCACACGCGTCGAATCGATTTCCGACTTGGTGTTGACCATCAATGATCCGACAGCACCGGCTCCGATTGGCAGCGACGTTACCTACGAGATCATCATTCGCAACCGCGGCAGCAAGGAAGCGAGCGACGTTCGAGCTGTCGCGCAGTTCAGCCACGGCATCGAGCCGCAACGAATCGAAGGGCAAAGCGGCGAAGTGGTCACAGGCCAAGTACTGTTCGATGCCATCCCGCGGATTGGTGCCGGCCAAGAGGTGCGTCTGCGTGTGATCGCCCAGGCCACGCAAGCCGGCCATCATCGCTTCCGAACCGAAGTCCGATCCGGTGACACGGTACTGGTTGCCGAGGAAGCGACTCACTACATGAGTCCGCAAAGCGATCGCGTCAGCCGTCGCAGCTCCGACGCCTCGAAGCGATAGGCCAAGCCGGCCCGAATTTCAAGCCGAGGCAGTGGGAAGAAAACCCGCTGCCTCGGCTATTTTCATATACTGTATCGACTGGACCACCTGCGCGATACAGAAACATCGTAGTCCAGGGCACCGCGACTCGCAGGTCACCGATGTAGCGAAACGGCTTCGAGAAAGATGGCCGCCAACAATCTGCAAGTTGAGCGACTGGAGAGTGATGATGAGCTTGATTTGTCGGCGCAAGATGATTCGCCAAACCACTGCCGGACTGATGTTGCCGATGTTCGTGCCGCGCTCAGTGCTCGGCGGCGACGGCAAACCCGGTGCGAATGACAGGCTTGGCATCGGTGCCATCGGTGTCGGCAATCGAGCTCGCCTGCTGCTGGAACAACTCCCCGAAAGTGGCCGAATCGTCGCGTTAAGCGATTGCAACTTGCCGCGAGCCGAAAAGTTCAAAGCCGATAAGAAAGGTGACTGGACGGTCTATCAAGATTACCGAGAGATGTTGGAACGCAAGGACATCGATGCGGTCATCGTTGGAACCGGCGAGTTTCAACGCGTGTTGCCATGCATTCACGCCTGCCAGGCCGGCAAAGACATTTACGCCGAAAAGCCGCTGACGCTTTACATTCGTGAAGGTCGCAGTCTGGTCGATGCGGTGCGGAAACACAGTCGAATCCTTCAGGTCGGAACGCAGCAGCGAAGTATGGCGATCAATCGGATCGCATGCGAATTCGTTCGCAGCGGTGGATTGGGCAAAGTGCTGGAAGTTCGGGCGGTTAACTACGCGGCTCCCGAGTTGTCGCCCAAGACTCCGTTTCCCGCCGAACCAGTTCCCGAGGGACTCGATTGGGATCGCTGGCTGAATCAAGCCGCAATGCGTCCGTTCAATAACAAGTGGATGGGCTGGATGCGTTGGCGTGACTTTAGTGGAGGTCAAATGACGAACTGGGGTGCGCACGGCGTAGACCAGATTCAATGGGCACTGGGAATGGACGGCACGGGGCCAGTTGAGCTGTGGCCGATCGAAGGAATCGCAAGTGGTGTCGGAATGCATTATGCCAACGGGGTAGAAGTCAAATTCACACTCGAAAACGGTCCAATGGGCGGTGCGGTGTTCGTCTGCGAAAAGGGAAAACTAGAAATCAATCGCAACAAAGTCACCTCGAATCCACCCGAAATCGCCGTGGAGTTGTTAAAGCAAGTCGACGTCGGCGAAGAAGAACGCAAGTGGAGCGATGAGCTTGCGCTTTGGCAGGCCCGCTGGCACATGCAAAACTGGATCGACTGCATCCGCTCACGCGACACACCAGTCGCTGACGTCGAAGTTGGCCATCGTTCGGTCAGCGTTTGCCACTTGGCTAACATTACCCGTGAGATTGGTGGACGGTTGAAGTGGGATCCGGCCAACGAGCGATTCGTTGGAAATGAAATTGCCGACCGCCTGATCGATCGAGGGCGCCGCGAAGGTTATCAACTACCGGCATAATGCGAAGCGCAAGGCGGCTTCCGGTGAGCTGGATATGGGCAACCATCGCGCACCGCAAACACTCACGTCCCCGGCAAAAACCCGACATGTGCTTGCGCACTATCTGTTCCTGTTTGGATGGCATCCTCTTGATCGCCTGAGTTGGACCCGACAAAAAGAGCGACAGTAATTTCCCGCACGATGCTGATCATCATCGGACATTCTCGAGAAAATCCATTTCGCTGCGCAGATCCTTCAGCGAAGCCGGCATCAGCTCGGCCTCTGTGTTGCGATACTCAGGTAACTTGTACTTTTCCGCGGCAAACCGGCCGCCGAACCGTTATGCTTGTCCCATGCCTTGTTCCGCCAAAAATCGCTGCCCGCGGTTTGTTCGAGATCGAGGCGTCGTCGTAAAGCATTGCGGGAAGGTCAGTTGCGGCGATGGTCGGGACGGTGATAAAATCGTCCGGTCGGTTCAAGCGTCGATGGACTGATCCCGCCCAAAATTTCCGCATATTTCGACTCGCGGTTACCCGCTGCAGTTATCTCCCGCGCTGCGGACGGTGTTGAGGAGTCAAGCGATTACTGTAGGGACCTCAACCAGTCCTGTCGGACACAGATAAAAGACAATCGACCGTTAATCTCGTTGAAAGATCGATCATGCTCAACCGTAGAAACAATGCTGCAAGGAATGGCAGCCGGCACCGGTGCCGCATTTGGCCTCTCGCTTGTTCCCGAACGTCTCTTGGCGTCGCCCACCCGTAACACGACTCCAAAGCGAGTCATCTTCTTCATGCAGAACCAGGGCTTCGATCCGAAGACCTGCATTCCGGAAGGGATGAACAGCAGCGGCTCGCTGGCGAAAGCCAAACTTCCCGAGCCGATCAGCGCACTCGAACCTTACAAGGAACGACTGCACATCATCAACGGCCTGCACGGCATGCACACCAGCCCCTCGCACAGCGCCTTCTTCGGCGCGCTCGGCGGCTATCGCGGTAGTGACGGTGTGCCGCCCAGTGCATCGACGATCGATTATGAACTGAGCAAGGTCCTGCCGCAGACGCTGCTGCCTCATCTGTGCATCGGCATGGACTCCATCGAGAACATGACGACCAAGCCCACGATTGCGACGCTGTCGGCCAGCGGCGCCGGTCAGCCGATCTTCATGCATTCGAATCCGAATCATCTTTATCAGATGCTGTATGGCGGCATCTCCACAGGCGACATTCGACTCCAACACGAAGCGCGATCGAATGTGTTGAATCAGATCGAAAAGCTGGCCGCCACCAAGGGCCGATCGCTTCCGACCGCGGACCAGCAGCGTTACGGTCAATACGTCCAGGGATTCAAGGATGTCAACGGTCTGCGCGATCGCCTCGACACGGTTGCCGATCACTTGCGCAAGTTCGCGCCGAAGGTGGACGAGCGATACACCAACCCGGAGTTCGAAACCGACTGGCACGATGTTCTGCTGGACCTCGGCATCTCGGCACTCACGTCGGGCATCACCAATACGCTGACCATCGGTTCGGGTCGTGGCGAGATCTTCGGTGCCTGGAAGGGACTGGGCGTCGAGCAGCAGGGGCACAACCTTGGGCACATGGATCAGCCCGACAATCCGATCTGGATCAAGATCCGTCAGTACAACAGCCGCATGCTGGTGAGGATCATGGAAGCGCTGGAAAGCGTGCCCGAAGGCAGCGGCACGATGATGGACCACACGCTGATCGTCTACACCAGCAACAACGCCGACAAGCAGCACACCAACGGCGCCAACTGGCCGGTCATGCTGCTGGGCAACTTCGACGGCGCATTCAAGACCGGTTGCTTCACGCAGCTGGACGGCAAGCGACCGATCAACGCGCTCTACACGACACTGCTGCGCGCCGCCGGGCAGAACGTGCGATCGCTTCAACATGAACGACAAGCTGGCCAAGAAGTTCGACGCCAGTACCGGCCCGCTCAAGGAAGTGCTGGTATGAACAAGGTCGGATTTGTGTTGGCGATCACGCTCTCGTGGGGCTTGCTGTCCGCGGCGAGTGCCGAGACTTACACGCCCGGACAGACAGGTCAACAAAGACTTTGACAGCTTTGCTCAGACCGTTTCTTGCCAGCCACTGCGTGGACTGTCATGGCGAGACAGATCCGGAGGGCAATCTCTCGCTGCATGACCTGGGACCTGTCGATGAAGTCAACTCCGGCACCTGGAGAAGCGTGTGGGCGCAGGTCACCTTGAAGGAGATGCCGCCCAAGGACGACGGCGCAGCCAGAGGTCGTGGAGCGGCTGCAGTTTTCCGACTGGATCGTCGGTGAACTGACACGCGTCATGCGCGACAAGGGCGGGTTCCATGCCCACCTCGATCCGAACAAGGGCAACTTCGTCGATCACGACCTGCTCTTCGGTCCGCTGCCCGATGGCATCAAACTCGCAGCCAACCTCTTCGCCGGCGCGCATCTGGCGTGTGACACCACAGGAACACATCACGCGTCTGAACGAATTGATCAACACGGAACCGGAGTTCGATCCGGAAAAGCCGGGCCTGCGCACGCATGGCGATGTCGTTCCCACCAACCACGGCGGTGAACTCAAGCTCTACTTCGGCACCGATCGCATCATCCAGTGGCAGGGCGGGACGGTGGCCTACGCCACATCGGTCAAGAGCGTGCCCGCCGTCCTGTCGTCGGCACGCGATCATGGGCTGGAAAACTACCCCGACTTCTACACGGTCAACAGCGCGGAAGCGACACAGATCATGGGTGTTGCCGACGACATCATTCGCTACATGGCCTATGGCCCGCTGAGCATCGCCAAGCCGTATCAGATCACGGACGATCCCAAATCAATCGCGGACAAGATGCAGGGCGACCTCCGCGGCCTGCCCACCAGTCTTGTCTACAGCACAAAGGTCGTGCGTCCGCTGACGCCGGTCTATGACCTGATGAAGGAGGAGGGCGTCACCGACGAGCGCTTGCGTGCTGCGGTGGACTATCTCTTCGAAGCGCTGACCTTCCGTCCCCCGAGCAAAAAGGAATCGGACGAATACCTGGCGATCGTCAAACAATCCATCGAGAAACTCGGCAAGGAAGACGGCGTCGTCCTCGGCCTGTCATCCATCTTTCTCGATCGCGACGCGCTCTTCCGACCGGAACTTGCCGAGAACGGCAAACCAGATCGCCATGGACGTGTCATGCTCCAGGACTGGGAACTGGGCCTGGCGGTCAATCACGCGCTGCGATACATCAAGCCAGACGAAGAACTGCGGAAGGCAATCGTCGAAGGACGTATGCGGACCAGGGCCGATGTCAAACGCGAAGTCGAACGCATGCTGGCCGACGACAGCATCCGAAAGCCGCGCATCCTGCGTTTCTTCCGCGATTACTTCGACTACGACCTGGGCGGCTACATCTGCAAGGACTCCAAAGCGCTGGCCGAAACCGGCGTGCCCACCAAGGGACAGTCCCACTATCGCGCCATGTTCGACGCGACGGCGAGCACGGATCGCCTGATCGAACTGATCCTGCAGGAAGACAAGGATGTGTTCAAGCAGTTGCTGACAACCGACAAGGTCGTGGCCACCAAGGCAGACAATGTTTATTTCGGGATGGAACGCTCCAGGGAAGCGAGAGCAGCATCCGTGGCCGCGGCGAAGAAGGCGGCGGCCGAGGCGGCGAAGAAAGAGGCGGCCGAGCTCGAGGCCTGGCTGAAGGCGAACCCAGGCAAGGAACCGCCCAAGCCCAAAAAGAAGAAGCGATCGGACGTCAATCACAGCGTTTCCGAGGCAAACCTGTCGGGGCCGAAGATCTACGCCCGCGTGAGTCGGCGCAGCTTCGGCAACGGGTCCATGAAACCAGAACGTATCCTGGCCACCGCCCCCGAAGGCCAACGCCTGGGCATCCTGACCCATCCCAGTTGGCTCGTTTCACATTCCGATGCCATGGACAATCACGCCATCCGCCGCGGCCGATGGATTCGCGAACGATTGCTCGGCGGCGGCATTCCCGATGTGCCGATCACCGTGGATGCCATGCTGCCGGATGAGCCACACAACACACTGCGCGAGCGGATGCGGGTCACAACGGAAACCTATTGCTGGACGTGTCACAAGAAGATGGATCCGCTGGGGCTGCCGTTTGAAATGTACAACCACGCGGGCCTGTATCGAGAGACAGAACTCGACCAACCCGTCGACACCACGGGCGAGATCATCGATTCCGGCGACCCCACGCTCGACGGCAAAGTCGCCAGATGCCATTGAAATGATTCAGAAGCTCGCGGAAAGCGAACGCGCCGAACAGGTCTTCGTCCGCCACGCCTTCCGTTTCTGGATGGGCCGCAACGAAACCCTCAACGACGCGCCCGTTCTTCAGGAAGCATATCGCGCCTACAAAGACAGCGGCGGCAGCATGAAAGCGCTGCTCATATCGCTGCTCACCTCCGATGCGTTTCTCTACCGCACCAGGAGTGTGCCAACGCCCGCCCAAGCGAATTAAAGGCGGCCGAAAACCTGAGCCGAGGGGCAAGTTTCGTCGAGGCGGGGAAAGCATCGATGAACATCGACCCCCCGTCGGCTCACAACAATCAAAACAGGCGGATACAAGAGTGGCGCCCCGGACATCAATGGCATTCGTCGGCCTCATCGCCGCCTTGACGTCAGCAGCGCTGAGTCAGGATCACTGGCCGGAGCATCGCGGCCCCCAGCGAAACTATCATCCGAACACGAAGACCGAGTGATCCAAAGCGCCGTCCGCAGACGGCCACCGATTACGACAAGAACAGCAAGACTGGCCGGCCATGGATGTATGTTCGATGCTTCGATGCTCTGTGCGGCTCGCCCTTGATTATCAAGTTGATGGAAGGCTGCCTTCGTTGGGATTACAAACCGGCGGAGATCTTTTGCGTCCAACACATGCTCAAGAAGAGCTTATGCAACTGTTGCCACGAACATGTAGTGGTGGCGGACGTGCCGCCCACATGATTGACGGACAGCTATGCCCTGCTCCTTGAATTACCAATTCCTTCTGGTACCCTCAACGCAGTTGCTCAAAATCGAGATTTCTATCCTTTGCAGTGGTAGGCCATGATGATTGGGTCCAAGAAGAACTGGCGATCCCGTGAAGCACGGATTGCGATCGCAGCAGCGTGGCTGGTCTGCGGCGCCATAGCGAAGGCCGGCGACTGGCCCATTTACCGGGGGCCGAATCATAACGGGATCTCCGAGGAAATTGACTGGCAGGGCGATTGGGGCGACGCAGATCCGAAGGTGCTTTGGCGGGCCTCGGTCGGCGCGGGCTCGTCGTCCGTGGTGACCGCCGACGGGCGAGCCTATACGATGGGCAATCACGGCGAGGAGGAAGATCAACAGGAAGACACTGTCTACTGCTTCAACGCCGAAACAGGCGAGCTCCTGTGGAAACACACTTACCACTGCCCGTTGCTGCCCAAGTATTACGAGGGCGGCACGCTCGCCACACCGACTGTCGACGGCGGGGCCGTCTATACGCTCTCGAAGATGGGTGATCTGTTCTGCCTCGAAGCGACCACCGGCAAGGTGCTTTGGGAGCAGCAACTGAACCGAAAGCTGGGCTTCACGCTCCCGACTTGGCATTTTTCCGGGTCGCCCCTCGTCGTGGAAGACCGGTTAATCCTCAACATCGGCTCGGCCGGCGCCGCACTGGACAAACACACCGGCGAACTGATCTGGGAGAATGGCAAGGACATCTGCGGTTATTCCACGCCGGTGCCCGCTAAGCTCGACGGACACGAATGCGTCGTGTTCTGCGGGGCCGACTCAATCATGGGTGTGCGCATCGTCGACGGCGAGTTGCTGTGGCGCTACCCTTTCTTTAACAAACACAAAGCAACTACCGCCGACGTGATCATCCACAACGACGAAGTGTTTGCCTCGTGCGCGTACGGTCGCGGCTGCGCCAAGATCCGGGTCGCCGACGGGCAGGTGACGCGGGTGTTTGACAACACGGTGATGAGCAACCTACAGAGTTGCTCGGTCCTGTGGCAGGAAGAACTCTATGGTTTCGATGAAAACTGGCTCCGATGCATCGATTTCAAGGACAGTCGCGAGCGGTGGAGCGAGAAAGGGATGGGAAAGGGCTCGCTTTCCATGTGCGCCGACGGCCGCATGCTTGTCATGAGCGACAAGGGCGAGTTGGTGCTCGCCAGGGCGAATCCCGAAGCGTTCGATGTCATCGCCCGCGCCCGCGTCTTGCCACGTGCGATGTGTCGGACCGTTCCCGTGCTGTCCAACGGTCGGATCTACGTCCGTAATGCCAAGGGAGATTTAGTCTGCCTGGACGTGCAGGCGAGAAACTGAGCGATGCGAACGAATCTTATCCTGATCATGGTTCTGCTGGTCATACGCGCCGCCGGCGGGACCGAGCCCAGCGATATTGTCACCAACTCGGTCGGCATGAAGCTGGCCTACATCCCACCGGGAACGTTCACGATGGGCAGCCCCGACACCGAGCCCGGTCGCATCACCAACGAGACGCAGCGCCGAGTCACATTCGCGAACGGAATTCGAATCAGCGTCTACGAAGTGACTCAAAAGGAATGGCGATTGATCATGAGCACCAGCCCCAGTTATTTCAAGGGCGACGATCTGCCAGTCGAGCGAATCACGTGGCTGGAAGCGGTTGACTTCTGCCGTCGGCTCAGCAAAAAGGAAAAAAAGCGGTATCGCCTGCCGACAGAGGAAGAATGGGAGTACGCATGCCGCGCCGGCACCACGACTGCCTACTACACCGGCGGAAGCGAGGCTGCGTTGGCGACGGCCGGCTGGTACTTGCGAAACAGCAACAACCAGTCGCATCCGGTCGGTCTCAAGAAGCCCAACGCTTGGGGACTGTACGACATGCACGGCAACGTCTCGGAGTGGTGTGCCGAGCGAGCAGACGAGAGATCGACCGACACGACATCCGTGCAGCTTGACGGCGAAGAGAAGTCGCTGCGTGATCTGCGCGGCGGCTCGTGGGGCCTGAACGCTAGCGATTGCCGTTCGGCCTCCCGCCACAGTAACGCCGGCACCTTTCGATATTTCGATCTCGGATTGCGTGTTGTTTGCGAGCTCGATTGATCATGTTTTGTATTCGTCGTCACCGAACGACTGTGTAGAGGCCACCGAAGTTGAAATGGCCTCAGCCATCTTTGGATTCAGCGACGATCCGCAGGAATACTCGCCGGCCGATCAGCTGATCCGTGTGCATCAGTTGAGGTTGAAGAAGATGGCAGTGCTGCGTCACATGACCAAACAGGCTTTCCGACGGTCGGCTTCGGCAACCGCTTCAGCCGAGCGACTTGTATTCCATCAAGCTCGGGCGTGAGAACGAAAATGAAGTCCTCGCCATCGGTAATGGCTACGTTGCTCACGCAGATCAGGCTCAGCAACCAAGACAGCGTCCATGCGAGGGAACTTGCAAAGCCGGTTCGTAAAAATGCATGGGCATTCATGGGCATTCATGGGGCGCGATCTCCTTCGTAGCAGTCGACTGTGCCGTTCACCGTTGACATGAACAACTTGTTGAAGGCCAGCGCGATTCCATCGAAGATCGGTTGGGACTTGATTTGGATAGTTGACAGCGTTTGCCCGTCGTCGGTCCGGTACGCAGTCAGAACAGCAGGACTGTCGTCGTCGAAGGCGGGCTCCTCTTCGCCCTCTGTTCCCGGTTCCATGATCGGACCGGCGGCGAACAGGATGCGATCGGCCAGCGCCATGGCGCGGGCCACATGCGGTATCTCGCGTGACCAATGAACGGTCACGCGAGCCGGTTTCTGCTCTGCGGCGAGCGCAACATTGTTGTTCCTGATGCTCTTGTCAATCTCCACGACGGCCTTGTCGGCTCGGAACAGGTGATAACCCTCCATCGTGTTTCCGCGAACACTCTTGCGACCATAGCCGAATACTGTCGAGTCGTCGGTGACAAGAATGCGACCGCTGGGACGAATTCCAGGCATCACAGACCACCCGCTGGCTCGGCCCCAGTTACGTTCGCCCCACAACCACGATGTGCGATGCCACCAGTTGTCGTCCAACAGACCCACGGAACTGTAGAGATGTGGAACGAACTTGTTCTGTTGGACACCGTCGTAGTCCAGAACCTTGTCCCTCAGGTACAGGTATTGGCCGTCATCAACCAGTACGTCAGGCAAGGCGCCGGGTAGTTCGACATCAGCCACGGTTTCTTCCCGCTGCTGACCCGTCTTCGGATCGCGATCGTTGAATCGCGTTTCGCCGAGCGACTCGCCAGTCCGCAAGTCGATCCGATGCAGATACATGCCTCCGTCAAGAAAGGACGACCGACCAGCCGTGCAATGCACCACGCCGTCGCGAACGAGCACGCTGCCCGTGACGGGCCACAGCGACTCGACGCGGCCAAACGCGACTGTCCTCAGATCTTCCGGAGCAACTCGGTATCGCCAGACCAACTCACCATCCGACATACGCAGACAATAGACCGATCCATCGGCGCAGCCGAAGACGGCCACGCCTGATTCGATGGTCGGTGGAGAATCAACGGCGCCCCCCACAATACGCTGCCACAATTGACGGCCCGAAGCGATATCCAATGCGTGGATCGAGTGCGTGTCGACCGCGGAAACGAGCAGTTTCCCGTCCGCAACCACAGGACTGGTCAGGCGACCACCGACATCGGCTTGCCAAGCAAGTTTCAACGCCGTGGGAATTGCCCCAGGACTCCTGCCCGTGCGAGCGGAATCGTGGCGGAAGGCAGGCCATGTCGCCGATTGCAGCTTTGCGGATGCACGCGGACCATCGACTCCTTTCTGACCGGCTGCCGCATCAGCCGGTCCACGCTCGAGCCGTTGGTCCACCGCGGCGGGTACGCGATCACGGTGCATGGCGCCAGCGGAGGACGTTCTCTTGGGCACAGCACGACAAAGCCGCTGATCTTGCTCTGAATGTAGCACGCGCAAGAGTGAGGCGGCGAATAGAGAAGACCGTTGGCGGGCATCACGCCGTACTGACAGGCACCGCGAACCCAGCAATCGCGGACTAATTCCCCTTTGACCGTATCGATCAGTTCGACTCCCGTCCGTCCAAGCAAAATGAAGCGGTCGGTTGCCTTGTTACGGTAGCACCGATGATGGTGAGCGACCGAGAACAGAGGGTCGGTCACAAAGCGACGCTTCACCTCGCCGCTATGCAAATCGCGTCCCTCCGTGAAATCTTCGCTGTTCCGCTTCGGTGCTGAACCGGTCCAAACCAGGCCGCCGCTGACAAAAACATCGGGTGGTGAGTTGTAGCCCATGGCCGACGGACAACGCCAAAGTTCTTCGCCGCTCTGTGCGGAATAGGCGATCAATTCGCCCACGAGACTCGACGTGTTTCCGCTGTTTGCCGTGACTTGCCACTCGATTTTCGTTGCCGCGTCGGCGGCGGCCGCAGTTTTTTCCGCCGCGCGATCAGCCGACAGTATCACGTCGTCGTGAACAACTAGGGTCGGAGATGACCAGGATAGGCGAGCGATTTGCAGAGGTCTTTCCGATCGCCAATTCAGATCGCCAGATCCAGCATCAAGACAAACCAGCTCACGGGGACCATGAAAAAAGACCCGGCCACCGCTGCCGCACAAGGTTGCTGGCAGGAGTTCGCCGGTCGCTGCGTCAGACTTCTCCCAAAGGACCTTTCCGGAGTCCGTATCGATTGCGACCAGGCGTTTATTCCCGAAGGGCGGACTCGGCAGTCCACGTCGCAGACTGGCCGCATATTTCTGCAAATCCAACGTACCAATGACCGCAAAGAGTCGGTTGCCATCGACGATGAATTCGACGGCGCCTTTCGTTTCCGGGTACTCACCGATCAGGGCGCCGGTGGCCGCATCCAGCGCGATCACGCTCTTGTCGTATCCCGGCGTGACGTAGACTCGATCACCCGCGGCAACCAATCGCCGCGCCAGATCGACGGGACCGCTACGGAATGGGCGCATCAAACTTTCCCAGGGTCCGATCGGCAGCTTCCATTGGACGACACCATTGAATGCGTCGCGCGCGACGAGCCGCCACTGCGCCGGCTGAGCCAATGACGCGGCAGGTCCCTCGTCCACAATGGCAAACGTGCGACCGCCTGCCGACACCATCGCGCTGGTGCTGGAGAGATGATTGTGGTGTCGGGCCCACTTGGGGTCGTCGATCCACTGCAGGTGAAACGGTGCGGCGACCTGCGAGTCGGCGGCCACGGCATTGTTGTCCGGGCCGTGCAGGTAGTGAGTCCACTCGTCAATATCGTCTGGCCAGGGCTTCACAATCTTCTTCCAGCCATCGCCATCTCGAAGCAAAGCGACACCCCGAGGACACAGCACGCGCGTCAATTCGTCGATCGGCAGCTCAGCCGGATCCGTGACCACAAGCAGGTTCACCAGATTGTCGATGCATGGCACACTCGCACCATCAAATCGATCGATCAGCACTTTCTCGTCAAGTCCTTTCGCCTGGACATTCCGGCGCGCGGCCATGACGTTCTGCGACTTGCGATCGAGACCAAATACGAGAAACCGTTCACTCGCGCAACTGAGTCGTGAGCTCGCCACGACCACACCCAAGGTGCACGACGAGACCACCGGAGACGCCCGCCTCGTCCAGAATTTGCTGGGCCGACGCATCGGCCGGCAAGGGTGTTGGGGTCGGCGCGGCTGCCAGAAGTGGCGGCAAACCCAGCGGCGCGACGACGCTGCCTAGAATCACAGCCGAACAAAACTCGATCCAGTGTTTCACAAGCTGCCGCATGGCGTCTCCCCTTCTGTCTTCGTAGCGGTTGAGTCTTTCAAGCATTCTCGCGCCCACATTCATGTGGATCGCGACAAGTACAGCACCGCATCTCCTGAAAACGGAGCCTTGAAACTGCGATCGGCGCCGCCGTTAACCGGTTTGCCGGCTCTGGTTTTTCCCACCGAAGGGTCAAGCCATTCCACGCTGAAACGAGCCGGCGCATCATTCAGTGCGACTGTTACTTTCCCGCCGGTTGGAATATAGACCACATAAGCCTTACCTAAGTCCGCCAGGCAGAATGATGTGGAAGCGAGGTCGTTGCGTGGAAACAAAGCCGCCAAGTCCAAGCGACTGGCAAGGTGACGCGCGTAGCCGAGGTTTCGGCGGATGGGTTCCCATTGGGGATCAAATCGATTGCCAAGCACCGATCCGTCGTAGGGATCCATGAACAGCGGGTTGTGGCCGCGCATCAGGCTCTTCCAAACCCAGGCGCCGTTGCCGCCCACGCCCCAAACATGATCCGTGTCCAACAAACTGACCTTCTGGCCGTCCCAGGCCGGCGGGTCTTCCCCGAATCCGTCACGACGGCCCGGTGAGATCCAATCGGCTGGGCTGGCCAACATGCTCTTCACATCCTCCGCCCCGTGGCCGGTGATGCCGATCGGATGTTGATGGGGCTTCGTTTGCTGGTACTTGCGCAACGTTTCCACAACCCACCAATCCCACTTCTTCTCGCCTCCCTCGTTGATTACCTCGTACAGCACGTTGTCCAAGTCGTTGATGGTATCGACGACCTTACGGACATACGCAGCCTGAAACGCATTAACGGCCGGGTTGACTCGGCTATGGACCTTCCCGGCCGCATCGATCTGGTTGATATTGTTATCCGGATGGAACGGATGACTCCGCCATGCCCACTGGTCCTCAGAGCCTCGGCGGCGGTTGCCGTGCATCAGTCCCCAGCCCTCGAAGAGCATCACAGAAACGTAGATGCCGCGCCGGCCCGCGGCGCTGACCCGCGCCCGCAGTCGCTGGAAATACGAACGGTCGAACTGCTTCAAGTCGAACTTGGGCTTTCCGTCACGCGCCGTGCCCGGCCCCGTCCGAGCCCATGGCAGTGGGGCGGCATGGTGGATGAAGTCCTTGCCCAACCTTCCGTTGGCACGCGTATCCCAGGTCGTCGAATCCCATGTCCATAGCCGGATGAAGTTGTGGCCATAGCGGTCGAGGAAGTCCAGATACGCGTCGAAGTCAAATGCCGCGGGCGGGTCGTCGCGGCCCATGTCGACGAGGCTGTTCCAAGTGTGTGATCCGACCAACAGGATCTCTCGGTCGCTGGTGTCGGAGAAATAACGCGGGTTCTTTTCCGAAATCCGCAACGGTCCGGCAGTGGGTAGCCCTGATTCCTTGTTCACTTGAGCGAAGACCCGCGAGACGGATAAACCGCATAAGCTACCAGTAGCCGCTGTGGTAAGCTGAACCGCCCCTGCAAGAAATGTTCGCCGATACATGCCGATTCTCCTTTCAACCTGATTCTATCGCAGACGACGGTGGCCTTGGATCACCTAAGCGGCAAAATTAACCATGTTCGAGAGGCAGCGAAGACGTGATGAATCAACGACAGTTTGCAGAACAAATCTTCTTAGCGTCGTTCCTGGGCAGCGCTGTGGTTTTCTTATTTATGGCTCGGCCAGCGACTGCCCAAGAGCAAGAGATGTTGCGAGCGCGAGTGCAGCCTAGCGTTCCCGAGGGATGGACTCCGCGACCGTTCACCGAAACCGCACCCGATCCACTGCTCTCAGAGTCGCAGCGGCGGCGAGGCTATTTGATCTTTCAACGACCAATCACAGAGCCGGTTCATCCCAATACTCGTCCACGCAATCATGAGCAAATTACGTCGCTCACCGCATTCGGGGCACCCGGTGAAGTCGAACCGGTAACCTTCAGTTTGTACCCCATTCGCGACCTGAAGAATCTGACGGTTTGCTGTTCCGATCTCTCGTCGACAACCAGCACCATTTCCGCATCGCAGATCGAAGTTCGGTTGCTGACGTATTGGAACATCGGCTTCCCGAAATACACTTCACGCGACACGTACCGTCGGTTGCCCGAGTTGCTGGAAAAAGTGACCGTTCATTCGTCTCCGTCGGAGGAATGTCAACGTTGGTGGCTGACAGTGCGCGTCCCAAGTGAGGCTAGCCCCGGCTTGTACGCCGGCACGATAACGCTGCGGGACGATGGCTTCGCTGAACCTGTGACGGTGCCGCTTCAGTTTCGAGTCCTCAGTTTCCGACTGCAACAGGATCCTCGCAAGCGTCTGTCGGCGTATTACTATCCCAGGAATCGCACGATGTTTGAGGGACGAGACGACGCCTTCATTGATCGCGCGACGGCTAACGAGTATCGCTCGATGATTGAGCATGGCCTGAACATGCTGCCCACGTTCTATCTGCAATTCGACCCCGCGCAAGAGAGAATCGTTGTAAAGGAGTCTGCTGAGATTGAGCGCTTGCTGGCTGCAGGAATGAAAGGACCTTTGCCGGTTTTGGGGGGCAACGCCATTGAGCGGATTTATCAAAAGACGACCCCGGAAGGAAGGCGGGGCCGCCATTGGCAAATCGACAAAATGCCGCCGCCGGAATTCTACCAGCATGTGACAGATTCATTTCGCGAACTGAAAAAGGAGTGTACGGATCGAGGTTGGCCGGAAATCATCTGCTGCCCGCTCGACGAAGTCTCCGCTTCTTCCAACGAGTTTGGATCCAAGGTCTACAAAGCTGTGCATGACGCAGGAGTACGAACGTACGCAACGAAGAACCCGCTGGCAATGGATGCCGTTGCCTATCGGCCGTTCGTGGACGTGTGGTGTTCGCAGCCGTACGCGTTGCCGTATGAGAAGGTCGTCGCCGATACGCAACACGAGTACTGGAGCTACCCCAATCACAATGCTGGCGAACGAAAGAACCGTAGCGTCATGTGCAAGGGAGGCCGGATGACCTACGGCTTTGGATTCTGGCGAAGCGGCTATACGACTCTCATTCCGTGGCATTGGGCGTGGACCATGCCTCCTGATCCGTTCGATTACCTCCGTACGACGAGCTCAGGAGCTGGCCAAAGAATTGACGAGAACGGCGAGGTGATTCCGGCGGTGTACTGGGAGTGCTTCCGCGAGGGCATCGATGATGCTCGTTACCTCTTTACCTTGCAACAGACCGCGTGGGAGCGAGTTGGTTCGACAGACGCCGATTGCCAACTGGCTGTCAAACAGGCCCGTCAGATACTCCAGGAAACTTGGGACGCGATCGAAGTGCAGGAAAAGTATCTGGCGGAGAATATGTGGCCGTCCAGTGAATTCAACGCGAGACGCTGGCTCATGGCGATGCAGATTGAACGACTGCGGAGGTTTCCTTCCCATCGTCAGGGAATTGCGCCGTCGGTCTATCTCGATGACGCTGCGCGAGCCGGCAATCCCGGAGAATCGAGCGTCGAGCACGCCGCCGCAAATGAAGAACTAGAGTTCGTTGATTTGAGTGGAGATTTCTCGGACTGGAAATCGGAAACTCGTGAGTCTTCGATTCAAGTTCTGCCGTTCACGCCCGACGACAAGCCTTCCGCACCGCAAAACGCCATGTTGCGGTGGAATGTTGATGTCGATCATTACGCGGGAGGCACAGCTGACGGGCAGTATCTTGTGGGATGGCCGCGCGTGCGGCGTTCCTTCGAGCAAAACGATCTCGACGTGACGGCCTACGACTTTCTGGAGGTCGTACTGCAAGTCGATTCCGATCGAGATGAAGTGCAGGACGATGTCACTTTGTTGGGGCTATCGTTCTCGTCACACGACGCACGTCAGCTTTACGAAACGCAGCGAGACCTTGGCGACCATCAGCGACAAGAACACCGTCTTCTCTACTCCATCTCTGAGATGATCCGCGAGGCTGACAAGGGTATCGCTCCATGGAAGTCACTCGCGCACGTGCAGTTCTTCGTCTCCGAAGCCAATTACCCACATCAGGCGGCGATTCAGTTCGACATCCAAAGCGTGCGTCTACTGCGGTTCAAGACGCCGATCATTTCGCATCTGGACGCACCGAAGTTCATCATGCTTCCGCGGGCGAACTTGCCGATTCCTTTTGAGGTCATGGGTGCCCGATCGGGGCATACAGCAAGCCATCGCTTGGCGGCGACCCTCACCGATGCGTCAGGCCGGCACCGCTCTCGCACAGAATCGGAACTTGACCCCAAGCTGCCCCTTGTTCTCGACACTTCCGACCTCGCTTCTGGCAAGTATCAACTGGAAGTCGAAATCATGACAAAGGAAGGGCTACGTCTTCACGAATCGTCAACGACCGTTATCGCTCTCAACGGTCCGTCGACACGCTAGAGCATTTTGTCTTCCGCTGTGGCGGGTGGCGTTGTGTTGGGCTGCATAAGATCGGTTTTTCGGTGGCCGGAAACGCAGAGTTGGGCGGGCGCTGCAGAGGCACGATCAATTCGTTGTCGAGCCCTTGATGGCTTGAGCGCCCGCCAGCGAGATCATATCGGTTGGCGAGCCCGAAAGATGTCAAGGGAGCGAAACTGGCCTTTCGCAGTCTCGGCAATTTGTCGCGTTGCCCGCGGCGGTTGCATCGTCCGAGCCGAGTTGGACTGTCCGGTAAATGGCTTCGGTGTTCCGGCCGATGCAGATCGGGCCAGCTCGTTTCGGTCGTGGTCACCGCCTGCAATTCGGGAGTTGACTTGGATGCGGATGTCCTATCCCCTGGTAATTGACCTAAATTGCTAAGCATCGTGCGGGAAATTACTGTCGCTCTTTTTGTCGGCGTGCTCTCCGAGCTCGCTACGGTCCCAGCTTTTCGATGCGAGCTCGGAGAGCATGCCGACACTTATTTCCGCACGATGCTAAGGGTGAATTTTGCGTGGTTAGCCAGCGTGGTGTTGATTGTCGCGGTGATGGTCCAGGCCATCGGGCCAAGCAAGACTTCGTACACCGGACTTTGAGCTCACGGCAAGGGCTCACCCAAACCAGAATGCTCACTCAGATTGGTAGCACCGTTTACTGCCTGCTTGAGCGTGTCGTGGTCTCGATGAAAGCGTACGCTCGGCGGGTACGGGAAGATGCGGATCAGCTTGCCGTCGCGGTGGCTCTTTTGGGCTTCGCGCCACAGCGTGACGTCAAATAGATCGCTGTGGTCGGCTACGAATTCTTCGCGCAGCCTACCAGTCACACCAAGGAATTCCGGGAACTGCTCAGGGAAAACATCGTGGTCGCCAACTGAGAACCAGGTCTCGGCAGCCATTTGATCCTCGACGGACTCTGCCGGCGGTATTCTGCGAAATTTGCAGTCGGTAAGCAGACACAACTCGTCATAGTCGTAAAAGACAACGCGTCCGTGCCGGGTCACGCCGAAGTTCTTTAGCAACAGGTCACCCGGAAAGATGTTGGTGGCCATGAGATCTTTAATGGCCTGTCCGTAGTCTAGAATCGCCGCCGCGCCCGCTTGTTCATCAACTTTATTGAGGTACACGTTGAGCGGCACCAAGCGGCGCTCGATGTACGCATGTCGAATGATCACGTGTTCCTCAGTGACTTCAACGGACTTCGCCGCCTCGCGGGCAAGATCCGCGACCAGTGCCTCGGAAAACCGCTCACGCCGGAACTTCAGGTGTTCGAATTCTTGGGCATCGATCAGCCGCCCTGCTCGGTCGTGGCGGAAGACCAACGAGTACTTTTCCATGACGTCACGGCGTGTCACGTCTTTAGGCTTCGCAAAGCGATCGCGAATCACCTTGAACACCAGGTCGTAGCTTGGCATCGTGAAGACAATCATCACCATCCCGGGGACTCCCTCGGCAACCTCGAATCGGTCCTCGGACTGCGCCAGGTGGTGAAGTAGGTCTCTGTACAACACGGTCTTGCCGTGCTTGCTGTAACCCAGCGAAATGTAGAGTTCCGCTGACCTCTTGCGGGGCATCATGCCTCGCAAGAATTGCACGACATCGTGCGGCCGGTCGGTGAGTACCCGAAAGTAAGAATACGCGAAACTAAACAAGATGCTGGCAAGGTCTTCGTCCAGAATCACGGCGTCGACTACAATCGTCCTGTGCGGATTGTCCAAGCAGATCACCAACGGAAGTTCTTGCTCGCTCGCCGAGATCCGCCCCACCAGATAGGCGGCGCGGCCGCGATAGAAAATGGGCTTCAGCATGGTTGCCTGCTGCACATGCGTGGGGAGCCCTCGATTCGACAGCCGATCTTGAACGCGGGCCGCGATGAGCCGCACGTCGCGCTGCCGATCCTCGTACTCGATGGCGAAGGGATAGTCGTCGAGAATTGTGTTGATCAGTTCCGGCAGGCTCCGCTCGTTCACGTACACTGAGTACACGACGCCGCCGGCTTCTGTCGGTGGAGTGGTGAAATCTGTGTCGACAAACTCGATATTGGGATCGACGCCCACCGTGGTAAAGATTCGCCGCGTCACGGAGTTGAAGAACGTCTCGGCCACTTCCCAATCATGGCGCTCGGCAATGCGGCTCGAAAAGACGGCCTTGATGCCCGTCCAAACTTGGCTTTCCTGAATGCGATCATGGAGAAGATCACGAATTTCATCGACCACCTCTCCGATGACAATCCGGTAGAGTTCAATCTTCTCAACCGAATCCGCGTGTGACTCCGCCCACTGGCGTTTCTCGAAACGTGTCTTCGCCCGTTGGTCGATGACCCGGCGTTTCTCATGATACTTGGCGTAGGCACTTGCGATCACATTCGCGCCCAGGCTGGCGAGCCGGCTGTCGGTCGTGTCGGTAAAAGTCTTGGCCATGATTCCTTTGGCGATCCCAACCTACAACAATCATCACGCATTTTCGCGTGCGTAGGACAGGATTGCATCCTGTCCAGTCAGGTTGAAAACCTATCCTGCGTTTGGATGCGGCCATCGACCAGGTTGCGATTCCTGCCTTTAGAGCCGCTCAATCACGGCTGTTGCGAACTCGCTGGTCTTGACCTCTTTGGCACCTTCCATCTGCCGCGCAAAATCGTACGTCACGATCTTGTCCTGCACGGTCTTTTCGAACGCTACGTGGATTTTCTGAGCAGCTTCTTTCCAACCGAGATATTCTAGCATCATGACACCCGAGAAGAGCAGGCTGCCGGGATTGACTTTGTCCTGGTTGGCATACTTCGGCGCCGTTCCATGGGTGGCCTCGAACAGTGCGAGGTGATCGGCAATGTTCGCACCCGGTGCGATGCCGATGCCGCCGACCAACGCTGCCAGCGCGTCACTCATATAATCACCATTCAGATTGGGCATCGCGAGCACGCTGAACTCCTGTGGCCGCAGCTGGACAAGCTGAAAGACGATGTCGGCGATCCGATCCTTGATGACCACTTTGCCTTCGGGCCGCTGGCCGTCGTACTCGTCCCACAATTCGGCTTCGGTGATGGTGACATCCGCGAACTTCTCCTTGGCCACCTCGTAGCCCCATTTGCGGAACGCCCCTTCGGTGAACTTTTGAATGTTGCCTTTGTGCACAAGCGTCACGCTCGAATGGCCCTCGTCAACCGCGTATTGGATCGCCTTGGCAACGAGGCGTTTGGTGGCAAAGGGGCTGATCGGCTTGATGCCAATCCCAGCGTCTTCAAAGAACTCGGCCCCCATCTCCTCACGCAAAAACTTGGCCAACTTCTCGTTTTCGGGCGTTCCTGATTCGTATTCGATGCCCGCATAGACGTCCTCGGTGTTCTCGCGGAAGACCACCATGTTGACGTGCTCGGGATGCCGATGCGGACTGGGAACACCCTGGTACCACCGCACCGGCCGCACGCAGGCGTACAGGTCCAGCACTTGCCGCAGCGTCACATTCAGGCTGCGGAAACCGCCGCCAACGGGAGTCGTGAGTGGCCCCTTGATCGCCACGATGAACTCCCGGAGTGCGTCAAACGTCTCGTCCGGCATGTAATTACCGCTGTAGAGCTGCGCCGCCTTTTCGCCGGAGTAGATCTCCATCCAGGAAATCTTGCGCTGCCCCTCATACGCAAGCGTCAACCGCCGCATCCCAAATCCTCTGGCTGGCTCTGGTGATGTCTGGACCGATGCCGTCGCCCTCGATGAACGGGATAATCGGTTTGTCGGGCACGACCAACCGATTGTTTTCGACCGTGATCTTATTTCCGTCCGCCGGAACGGTGATTTTCTCGAAAGGCATAATCAACTCCTAAACCCGTCTGCCTCGGCCGACACCTTGGTGCAAGAGGGGGAATATGCTTCCGCGACCGCACCAGTAGCTGCCGAGCTCAGCAAGGCAATACGATCAGATGACAGGTTAACGCGGGCCAAAGGATTGTCTAGTCGGTGTCACAGTGTCACAGTGTCACACCTCAGAGTGCCAAGCAAACTCGACAGTCGAGTTGATCGAGGTTTTCACTGTGTTCTTCGTGTTCAATTTGCTTCGTACCTGACCCCTGGCCAACCCCAGAATCAAGCTTTGACAAAGCACTAGACAGTCCCTCGAGATTCAGCGACCGCCGGACTAAACCAACGAAGGAGACTAGCTTGTGAGTCCTCGTTGTCTCGCAACGTTACTACGACAAGTAGCAGAAATACCGTGCCGACGGCGATGACACTCATGGCTTTTCTGCCGGCCTGGCGTAAGACCGTGAAATGCGTCAGCAAGTTCGGGATCGGATTCCAACGTCTCTGCCAACTCATCAGGCAGTTCGATTTCGCCTTGCTCTTTCGGGGGCTTGATGCCTGCCGTGGCACAGCTCATCGCCTCCGCAGTTATGGTCGTGCCGGAACATGCATCAGTGACTTGCCCGATGCCCCGAACTGGCGCGTGATTTGCGACCCGCCGGTGTGATCGACCCGCGGATCTCATTTCGGCGAGTTCGACGTCAGCGTATCTCGCGCGGATGCTTGCTGTGTCAAGCTTGGTCGTTTTACGCATCCACGAGAGGAACCGTTCTCTTCTCCCCGGCGCTGCGGATCGCGGTCTCGATAATCTGCTGACCGATACGAGCGATTTCGGGTGACAACGGCCCATCGATCGGCAAGCCCTGCTGGAGTCGTGTCAACGTGTATTCGATGCCATTGCGCTGGCCCTCAGGTAGTTCGTCGACCGGCTGATCGAAACCTTCTGGGTGCTCCTTCGTCTGGATGCGCACGGTTGTTTCGTAGTCGTAGCTGGCGATCGTGCCGCCGGTTCCACGGACGACGAATCCGCATTTGGGTTGCGGTTGATGGATCCAGGGATCGGTGAACGTTCCCCAGCGGGTTTCAAACTTGGAAAGTCCGTTCTCGTAACGTGCGATCGTCACACTGTGCTCGTCGACTTCCAATCCGGGTGTGGCAGTCATGACCGAGGTGACTTCGATTGGCTTTTGCCCGCCGTTGAACCAGGTTCCCAGAGTCACGCCGTACCCAAGATAGTCTCGCAGTGAGCCGCCGCCCGATTCAAGTTTGTACCACCAACTACGTTGTTTCTCTTCGGCGGTCGGTTCGAACTGCACCTTGTCCGCGCCGTGATACAGCGGGCCGCGATTGCCGCCGTAATGATGCACTTCAAGAATGTCGCCGATCACGCCGTCGGCGATCAGACGGTGCGTCGTGAAATGGCTGGGAACCCAGCGAAGCGGCCAGTTGATCACCATTCGCTTACCAGTTTTCTGGACTGCTGCGATCATGCGGTCCGCGTCTTTCAGAGACGCGGCAAACGGTTTTTCAATGAACAGGTGAGCACCGAACGGAGCGACGCGTTCCGTCCAAAGTGCGTGCTCGCCAGTAGGTGGACAGAGGATGACGAGATCGGGTGTTGTCGTCTCCATGCATTCTTGGTAGTCGGTGAATACAATGTTTTCGGCGATCTGCAACGCCTCGATGGCCGCACGCATGACATCGGGTTTTTCGTCACAGACTCCGACGATCTCTGCGTCAGGATGTTCCAGCACGTTGCGCAACAAATCTCCCATGTGCATGTGAGAAAAATTGATTCCGGCAACTCTCCAACGTTTCGTCATGATGACGGCTTTCCGTATCGGTTCGGCGTTAAGAACGAGCATGCGGAAAATGAGTCCGCACGTTCGTCGCTCTGGCAACTTTACATGATCCGCTTCGACACGTCGACGATTGGAGCACTCCTGCGTCTGCGAAGTGGTTACAATCAGCGGTTCGGGACAGCCGAATTCCTTGCCTTCGAACCTGCTCGCTCCTTGCTTACCAGGATTCTTGCCATGCCAGCGCCAAACCGTAACCGTCGCTCGTTCCTGAAATCGGCAGGCTCCGCTGCCGCTGCTACCACATCGCTAGCATATATTCCGTGGACAGAGAAGTCATTTGCGAATGAATCAAAGAACGATCGGCCGATCATTGGCGGCATCGGTCTTGGCGGTATGGGTAGCGGTGACTGCAAAGGGCACTCCGGTTTCGGAGACATCGTGGCGATCGCCGATGTTGACCAGGAGCACGCCGAACGAGCAAAGAATGATGAACGCATTGGCAAGGGCAAGGCGGATATCTACAGCGACTATCGCGAGCTGCTTGATCGCAGCGACATCGATGTGGTCAGCATCGCGACTCCCGATCATTGGCACATCAAGATTGCGGTCGAGGCCTTGTTGGCCGGAAAACACGTTTTTTGCCAAAAGCCTCTGACGCTGACGCTTGAAGAGAACCAGCTCATTCGCAACGCATGTAAGCAGCACTCCGATCAGGTTTTCTTCGTTGGTACGCAACAGCGAAGCAGCCGGGACAAGTTCTTGCGCCGATCAATATGGTTCAAAAAGGTTTGCTTGGAGACATCCGCAAGATCACCGTGGGCATCAACGGCGGTTCCGTGGGGGGCCCGTTCGCAAAATCGGATCCACCGGCAAATCTGAATTGGGATGCCTGGCTGGGTCAGGCACCGATGGTCGATTACATCCGCGAGCGTTGTCACGGGACATTTCGATGGTGGTACGAATATGCCGGCGGGAAGTTCACCGATTGGGGCGCTCACCACGTCGACATCGCCACTTGGGCGATCGGCCAGGACAAGGAAGGCATGGGGCCGATTGAAATTGACGGAACCGATGCCCATCATCCGGTTCCTTTCAAAGACGGTTATCCAACCAAAGACGATTCGTTCAACTCAGCAGACGACTTCAACGTGATCTGTAAGTTCGCCGACGGAATTGAAATGCATGTCACAAGTCGCGGCGATAACGGGATTCTGTTCGAGGGGTCGAAGGGGCGGATTTTTGTTAGCCGAGGCAAGATCACCGGCAAGCCAATTGAAGAAAATTGGGACAAAGACCAGTTCGATGCGTCCGACCTGCAGACCCTCTACAAGGGGAAAGCCGCCGAGGGTCACAAGGACAACTTTTATCGATGCATCCGTGAAGGTGGCTTGCCGGTTTCCGACGTCTTTTCTCATGTGCAAGCGATGAATACTTGTCATCTTGCCGCGATCGCAGCCAGGTTGGGACGCCCGATCAAATGGGATCCAAAAGCAGAGGCGATCGTTGGCGACGATCAAGCTGCCGGTCTGTTCGCTCGCAAGCCTCGAGCCGGCTACGAGATTCCTCGCGTGTAGATGTCCGCGCCGAGGTGAACCGAGCATGGCTCGGCGGCTGGCTGGTGGTCGAGCGTCAGCGAGCCCCCCGGTGCGATGCAATGGAATTCCGCGGGCACGTTGACGCTCGACCGCCGACCACGCTCGTCAGTGCAACTCTCAATCTGCCACTAAGACTCCAAGAAACAAAACGAAACATCGCTCATGGTTCGATAAACTCGAGCGGTTGAGTTTCTTTAACGTCGGCAACGCGGATCGCTAACTCTCCGGCAAGCAGGCGCCGGAACGTCTTGCCGACGATTTCGCCCCGCCAGCCTTTCAGCAGCGAAGGAACGGCATCGTCTTTGCGGCGGTCCAATTCGTAGCCCAACAATTCACGAACGTCATCGGCATTGCCCACGATCGGCGGAGCGAGTTTCTGCTGACGACTGATGCAGGCAATCGACGTGGAGAGAAATTGACTTAGCATCGGCGAGACGACCCGTCGCGAACCACGTGGCCGCCTCGGCAGATCCTGCTCGGGTGTGTCGAGCGCGGTTTGGATGGCCGCGGCGATGTCGTCGTAATGATCGTTAAAGCCTCGGCGTTCCATGCCTCGGATGCTCTTGATCTTGCGTTGATCGGTCAAGCCGCGCCGCGCAACTCCACGATCAGGTCATCTCGCAGGACGCGCCGCGGCAGGCGATCGGTTTCTTTGGCGCGGTTCTCACGCCACAGCCAGAGCTGACGAACCGCTTCCAACTGACGAGGATTCAAACCAGAGGAACCACTCACGCGTCGCCAATTCTCTCGCGTCTCCGCGTCGATCACCTTCTGTTGGAAAACCTCTGATTCCTCTTCCAGCCACGCTTCGCGACCGAGTTTCTCAACCATCGAATTCAGCTTGCCATACATTTCCAGCAAGTCGGTGACGTCGTGCAACGCATAAGTGATTTGGTCGCTTGTCAACGGTCGACGGGACCAATTCGTCCGCGTCTCTCCCTTGGGCAGCGTTTTGTTGACCAACCGCTGGACCAGCGTGCCCAGCGAGGCGGGATATTCCATACCCACGAAACCGGCTGCCAACTGAGTGTCGAATAGGCCGGCAATCGGCTTGCCCGTGAATCGGAAGCAGAACCTTGACTCTTCCCTGGCCGCATGAGCAACGATCGTTTTTCCTGGCGCGGTCAATAGCTCCCAAAAGGGCTCCGTTTGCTCGACATGGACGGGGTCGATGATCGCCAAGTGGTCACCGGCGGCGACTTGAATCAGGCAGAGTTGTGGACGGTAGCTGTCTTCGGAGACAAATTCCGTATCAAAACCGATCACCGGACAGTCGGCGATTTCGTGACAGAATTGCTTCAGCTCGTCGGCCGTATTTATGGACTGGTATTGCAACGTTACGCTTAGTATCTGACACCGATTGAATCGCCGAAAAACAAGACTTTAGCGATGCATTGGCCGCAGGGCTATCCACGTCTGAATCGAGTATCCGTCGAACTGCAAATTCGCCCCAGCTGATGAAACCTGAAACCAACGATCACGTGACCTGCCAGGGCGAACTCGATGTCGTCTCCAGCACGGCTACGCTGCTGGAGAGGTCGAATCAGCTGGCCACCCCCAAGCTGCTGGCCACCTCCAAGCTGCTGGCCACCCCCAAGCTGCTGGTCAGCGTCCGAAACCGCAACGAGCTCGCCACAGCCGCGGCTGGTGGAGTTGATATCGTCGATTTGAAGGAACCACGGCGAGGAGCACTCGCCCCGGCAGACGCGGAACTCTGGTCGCACGCGGCGTCCTTCCGGCGGGGACTCAGCTCTTCGTCACTGCTTTCAGCGGCTCTGGGGGAACGGGCTGATGCGATTCGGGTCGCTGGGCGACTGCCCCCGGCATTTGCGTTTGCGAAAGTCGGTCCCAGTGGTTGCAGCAGCGCGGATGCCATCAGTGACCTGTGGGCAATGGTCCGCCAGCGGCTTGACGATCGGATCGAACTGGTCGCCGTGGCTTACGCGGATTTTCAAGCAGCTGGCAGCCTTCCACCGGAAGCCATTTTCCGGTTGGCGGCTGAGGCGGGATTCTCGCGTTGTTTGATTGACACCTACGTCAAGGACGGCCGATCAACGTTGGATCACCTGGGAATGGACGGCTTGGTATCGCTCGCGAAGGTGGCGCGAAAAGCCGGGCTGTGGTGGACGCTGGCCGGCTCGATCCGAGTCGATTGTGTTTCCCTGCTTCGGCAACATGCGGTGCTGCCGGATTGCTTTGGAGTCCGTGGAGACGTTTGTCGGCGGGGCCGGGCCGGTACGCTCTCAGGCAAGCGTGTGACGGTTTGGAAAGAATCTCTGCTGCAGCGGTGCTAATTGCATAGCCGCCAGTCGAAGCAGCCCGCCAAGGCACTATGCCTCGCACCACTCGAGTTCGGTGAGGTTGACCAAACGTTCTTCGAAGTTGCCGATCAGACCGCCGACGAGCATCCAATGGGACTTGCAACGCAGTTCGATCTCGCCGTGTTTATTGATGCGGAGAATGGAATCTCCGTTGACGCCCGCGTCGTGAAGCTGCTTGAAGTCGATTTCCCCTTCGTTGACGACATCTAACAACGTCTTGCCGGTCAACTCAATGAACTGCATTTTCATACTGTGCCTTTCTCCCCGTACTTTGCGAACTGTTCGCACCTTTCGACTAAGATTGTTAATCGTTCGGCGCAGCCGCGTCGCGTCTTCGAATGTGTTTGAAATAGGAGGCTGACCCTCTGCACGTTTGGTTCGCGGCCGCTAAGGGGCAGTGAATCGAACGTAAATGGTGGCGTCAGGTTTCGCACGGAAAGGGTCAATCCCCTTGTTCAAATTGTTCTTGCGATCAGACTCGGCCATTGTAATCCGCTGGAAGCAAAAAGGCACAATCAAAATAACCTTACTGTTGAACCAGTTCTTCGACAGTCTTCTCAAGGTCGTAGCCGGTAAAATTGATTGCGGCAACGTGTCCCTTTGCGTCTAAGATTGCCACGAAAGGGAACGAGACCAATCCGAATTGTGTAGCAATGTCGATCGCGGACGATTCTGCACGCATACTGGGAAAGCCCAGGTCATTCACTTCAAGGAACTGATCCAGTTGTGCGCCTTCGCTGTCAAGGTTCATGCCCACGATCGCGACTTTGTCGGGCTTGGCATCATGAATCGACTTCAGACGTGGAATCAACTGCAGCGACTCAGGGTAGCCCACCGCCCAGAACGGAATCAAAACGACCTTGCCGCGATAGTTCGCCAGGCGAATGTCGGTAGCCTCGCCCTCGGACGGCAGCGGATCGAAAACGCGGCCAATCACGTCGGCGCGGGCTTGGCTGGCACGAATGGCTAGTTGGACTTCTTGGCCAGTTGCGGATTCTTCGTTGTCGAATCGCTTGCTGGCGATATCGAACGTGGTCTCCACCAAGTCGATCAGCCCACGCGATTCAAACTCCAACGCGGCTCCGGCCAAGTACTTTACCGTTTGCATGTCGGCCGATTCATCAATCAACGTCTCAACCGCTTCACGCCACTGCGCGGTCGAAACGGGTTCACCATCGATTGCTCGGCCGCGCAGTATGATCGATTGCGTCAAAACGAACATTGCCGGCAAGTTGACCAGCCAGTTGCGCGATCTGTGGATCAGGCGAACTGGCGAACAGTTCGATAATCGTGTCACGAACGCGTCTCGCTTCGTCTTCGTGACCATAATTTGCCAACGTCTCACGGGCTTGCCCCAGCACCATCATCGCTGGAACGTCAGGCTTGACTTCCGAGTTATTCATTGCGTCGACGTAGCTGATGATTCGATCTGCGGCATCTGCCTCTCCGTTGCGTAACGACTCGATCGCGAAACCCATCAGCACCAGTCGGCTATCGGCAGCCAGTCTCGCGTCATCCGATTTCAGGTTGGCGCTGGCAAGTTCTTCCAATTCATCAGCGGCATTCAAGTCACCAACTGCAGCGAGGTGTGAGAGTGCTTGCAGTTCCCCGCGAGCGCCTTCGGATTTAGATTTCGCGTCCGCCTCCGGGTGCTTCATCAGCTGTCGCGATGCCTCCAACTTCAGCTTCATGAAGTGGATCAGCGCGTTGCGGGCCTGTTGAGGATCTCTGATCCCGGATTGTCCCTTCACGATTCGTTGCATGTCCGTGTCGGTATCGTCGAGAACTTCTATCAGCTTTGCCGGCGGCAGGTCGTCGGGGAGTTGCGGAAGCGGGGCTTGCACGGCAGGCGGCGGATCATCCTCGGCGATCGAGAAGAGCGTCGGGACGTCGCCAGGGGGTGGGTCTGTGGCTTCTGCGGGGGTCACGCTCGCCGTTTGGTCCCGCGGATCTCGCCAAGTGTCTTGGCGAGGGATCATGTTTGCTGGCTGCGCGGCATCCGCAAGCGATACGCCAGCCTGGGGTGGTTCGGCATCCGGCAAACCGCCCGAGGCAATATAAGCCCCTTGCCCAGGGTCGGACTTGCTGTCGGAATTCGTGCATCCAAGCTGAGCGAAACTCACCAAGGAGACGAGTACCACCAACGAGACATCGCGCTTCACAAGCATCCGAGCAATCATGTTCGTGTCCGAAAGAAAGGGTCGCCGCCGAAGCTGACTTGAAAAGTCAGCCGATAGGTCAGAACAGATCATATCGGGAACCGACGTTTCTGTCGGGATCACCTGGGCTTGTGACGCCCCTCGTGGTGGAAATTTTGCTCAGCGATCACGTACTCCGCGACCGGCTGCCCGTCGATCAGATGTTCCTGAATAATGCGTTCGAGGACCTCCGGTGTGCATCGGCCGTACCAAGTGCCATCGGGCATGACCGCGGCAATCGGGCCACCTTTGCAGACCCCACAGCAGCCCATCTCGAGACGCAAGATGCCGCCTTTGCGGGCAAGCCCCAGTTCTTTCAGCCGTCGCTTCAGAAACTTCCACGAGTCGGACATCTGTTTCGCACTGGCGCAGCCGGCTTCCTCCCGGTCGGTGCAAAGCAGGAGTGTCCGCGTGCTAGCGGCCAGCTTCATTTTTTCGGCACGATGACGGGCGCTGTTCAGGCTGTGGGTATGCATGCGAGAACTCGATGATACGAATGGTGAAAGACCTCCTTCGTGAATGAAGCCAGTCAAGAAATCATAGTTGTTATCGCGCCGATCATCAAAGCCGCCGGCCACAACCACAATGCGTTTCTGGCTCATCGGAGCCGTATTCTCGAAGCACGATGAGGCTCAGCCCGTCGAGTGGTCAGCGGGGTTTTGACCGGGGAAAAGCGAGCAAAATGCTTGTTTCTGGCAACGCTCTTGCCACGGGAACGTTGAATCTTGGATATTCGCCAGGTACCAGGAATCTAACTCTGCATCGCTAGACCCTCGCACGTGACCAAAATCGACCGTTACATCCTCGTTCTCTTCTTGAGGACGGTGATCATTTGCTTCTGCTCGCTCGCGGGCATCTTCATCGTGTTTCACGCCTTTACCAGCATGGATGATCTGGTGCGGCGTGGCGAAGCGGAAGATGGGCTGGCTCGCGTCATGATGCGGTATTACGGCCCCCACATGCTGCGGCTGTTCGATTGGACCGGCGCGATCATTACGCTGATGGCTTTTTTATTTACCGTTGGCTGGCTAAGACGCAGCGGCGAGTTGACCGCAATTCTATCAGCGGGAATTTCGCATGGCAGAATCTTCCGTCCGATGATCGTCGCGTCTTTAGTGATCGTGATCGTCCAGATCGTTAATCGCGAATGCGTCTTGCCCGGCTATCGCGATGTCTTCACTTTGAAAGCAAAGGACGTTGCCGCGGAGGCAGAGCAATCAATTCTGCCTCAATACGACAAGACGAATCGGATCTTGCTTGACGGCACCGCGTTAATCACGCAATCACAGATTATACGCGAGCCAAGTTTTCGGCTTTACGGAGATTACCCCGGGTTTGGCGATTTACTGCTGGCCGAATCGGCGCGCTGGCTCGAGGCGAATGACCAGCATCCGGCGGGATACCTGCTTGACGGAATTCAACGACCCGAGCTGATCGATCGGTTGCCTTCGGTCGGCCTTCAAGACCGTCCTATCCTCATGACCAGTCGCGACCAATTGTGGCTCGGTGCGAAGCAGTGTTTTTTCGCAACAACCGTCCACACGACTTTGCTTCAAACCAACCAAAGTGCGACAAGAATATCATCGGTCGCCGAACTCGTCCGGCGAGTGCGCAACCCATCGGTGCATAGCAGTCTGAGTCTCCGGGTGATGTTGCACGAACGAATCGTTCGTCCGCCGCTTGACTTCGCTTTGATTCTGCTTGGTTTGCCGTTGGTCGTGAACCGAAAAGGACGCAACTTGTTCGTGATGATTGGCGCGGCCATGTTGACTGTGTTGGCGTTCTTTATGATCAAGACGCTGGCCGGCGCGATGGGCGGCAGCGGCTATCTGCTTTCGCCCACGATGGCCGCATGGGTTCCGCTGATGGTGATCGGGCCGCTGGCGTATGCCCGGCTTCGTGACGTGCAATTGGTATGACTCCAGCCGATATTTCCGTTGTCATCCCGGCAATCAATGAGCAAACAGCGATCACCCGTTCGGTTCGCTCGGCGCTGGAGGCCGGTGCCCAGGAGGTGATCGTGGCTGACGGCGGCAGCCATGATTCCACCATCGAAATGGCAACGGCAGCAGGCGCAAGCAAAATCGTACTGTCGCCGCCGGGTCGTGGTGTTCAATTGAATGCGGGAGCGTCAGTGGCCGACGGCGAATTCGTGTTGTTTCTGCATGCCGACAACGAACTGGGCAAGCACTGCCTGACGCAGATCACAGAGCATCCCGATGCGACGTGGGGAGCTTTTCGTCAGCAGATCGATTCGCTGAGGATGGTATTTCGCCTGATCGAGCGAGGAAACGCGATGCGAGTCAAGTATCGACGCATGCCATTTGGTGACCAGGCGATGTTTGTGCGCCGCAGCGTATTTGATGATCAAGGCGGCTTCGCGGAGGTACCGCTGATGGAAGATGTCGAGCTATCAAAACGTTTGCGCAAAGTCGCTCGCCCGATTCTTCTGGAAGGACCGCTAACGGTCAGCGCCAGGCGATGGGAAACGAATGGAGTGGTTCGCCAGACCTTCCGCAACTGGTCGATTCAATTGGCGTACGCAGGCGGATCATCGCCAGAGGACTTGCATCGACGTTATCGCTGAGAAATTCAGCGTTACAGGGGTTTGAAAAAGGGTTCTGACCCTCTGGAAGTTTGGTTCGCGGCCGCTAGAGGGCAATGAATCGAACGCAACTGGTGGTGTCAGGTTTCTCTCGGAAAGGGTCAGACCCCTTTTTCAAAGACTTAGCCGGCTCGCGGGTGCGCTCTTTCGTAGACTTGACGCAGGTTCGCGGCGCTGACGTGGGTGTAGATCTGTGTTGTCGCCAAACTCTTGTGACCAAGTAGTTCTTGAACACTGCGAATATCAGCGCCTCGGTCCAATAGGTGCGTGGCGAAGCTGTGACGTAGTGTGTGGGGGCTGGTTCGAGTGTCCAAGCCCACGACCGCAATGTACTTCTCGAGCATCCGGCCAATGCTGCGAGTGGTCAGAATCCGGCCGAACCGATTGACAAACACAGGTGCTTCGCGTCCCAAAGCCTCTGTCTTGGGGTCACGAATCCGACGCCGCGTGTAGTGGTTGATCGCTTTGAGAGCGTACGAACCTAATGGGCTGATTCTCTCTTTTCGTCCCTTCCCGCGAACGCGAATGATCTGTTCATGTGCATCCAAGTCACCGTCACGCAACGCTACCAGTTCACTGACGCGAAGACCGGCTGAATATATCGTTTCCAAAATGGCGCGGTCACGCAGTCCCATCGTCTCATCCGCCGGCGGTGCCAACAGCAACCGACCGACCTCGTCGTTGGACAGCACGTGTGGCAATTTCCGCTGTCGTCTGGGGTTGCGCAGCGGTTTGGCGGGATTGCCGGTGGCGATTCCTTGACGCATCGCAAAACGATAGAAGCTTCGCAGTGAGGCCAGCTTGCGGGCGATCGTCGTGCGAGCGTATCCGGCCTGTTGAAGTGCCGCCTGGAAGGCCCGCAACTCCTGGGGCGACAGAGCATCAGGACGCGGAACGTCCCCGCGGGTCGTCTCCAACCAGTCGACCAGCCCGAATAGGTCTTCGCGATAAGCCTTGATCGTCAGATCCGAAGCGTTTCGTTCAGATGCCAGGTACTTGAGGAACTGGGCGATCGCGCTTCGCATGAGTCCGATCTAAGCGGAGTTGGGATCGGCTTGTTACTGCTCGTGGTGACCGCATGGATGCGGTTGATTTCCGGCAAATCTGGCGGCTACGAACAACAAGGCCGCGTTCCCCGTTAGTGAAAGTCGTCGATCGAAAGGCTGTCGAACTCTTGGCTTGCCAAAGCGTCGTCTTCTGACGGGACAGCGTCGCGGATCTTTCGGCTTAGCATTGCTGCGTCGTACCAAGAAAAATCAAGCTCGGGATTGGCAGCAAAACGGGCGAGCTGCCGTAAGGTTTCATCCCGATTGTCGTCGTCGAAGAGAAAGATGAAGCGTTCTTCACCTTTGACCAACGCGAGCACGTTGATTTCTTTGTCCATTTGGGCCGTGTCCGATAGCGATGAGCGATCTTACCAGCACGTCGGGATCTTACCCGGCCTGCCAGGGCTCAATATCGGCTCAGCGGCCACCGCAAGATTAGGTCGCTTTGGTCCCTGCCCCCTCGAGATTCAAGCATTTCGGTGATGTGCAAGTGACAACAGAAATGAATGAAATCATCGCTACGCTTTAAGTAACCCTGCCAACCACCAGGACTGCGCATCGTCACCCGTTTCGACGTGGTCGGCCAGTCGATTTGTGAAATAAGCGTCGTCTCCACGGTAAAGTTTCGTGTGTGAAAGGACGGGCTCGTGGTTGATCGTCGCGATCGGACGTACTGGCGATGGCGGGTCCGGGATCAGATCGGTTGGCTCAGGCCAGTCGGCTGGTAGCATCGCATCCATTGCTTCCAATGCGAACTGGTCGCCGTAGAATTGGCCGCTCGTCAGCGTGTCACCAGCGTCGTTGCTGGGATCTGTCGTTTCAATGATATCGCCAAAGATTCGGTCGCGCGCCGGAGCTGGTGTTTGCGGCGGCGTTAGCACGATCTGCCCGGCCACCGGTCGCAGACCATTCTGCTCGGTCGGCGATGCGAGTTCAGGCGTTTCTGTTGACAACGGCGTTTGTGTCGCAAGTTGGCTTCGTGCTAACTCGAATTCTGCTTCACGAGCGATCCGCCGTGGAATGTCTTTTTCCTGCTCTGTTCCCCAAGGCAATCCGTAGCCAGCAGGAATGGGATGGAATCCTTCGTTGGCGGCATACCAGTGGACGGTCATCGCCAAGCGGGGCGGATAGTAGGCGTCAAAGTCGGTGACCGAACCAACCACCAATGCCTCGACGCCCATCTGTTTTGCTAGCTGTTGAAACTCCGCTCCCGTTCGCGGTTCGCCATGAGCCAGCGAGTACTGCAGCCATTGAGCCTTGGCCACACCGACTGGCAGCACCTCGAACCCAGGAATTCCCTGCAGGGCGGCGTAGTACTTCTCGGCGACCAGATCGGAGTTGACCGTTGGTTCGCTGCTTTGATTGAAGAACGGCAATACGGCGACCCGTTTCAACTGTGGAAACGGGTTATGAATCTCGTCGCGTTGTCGCGTTTCAGGGAACAGCGCGCAACCGCCCGATACCGCAAGAAGCATCGCCGAGAAGATCGTCGCGATCAGTTGGAGTTTCACGATTTTTGCCAGCGCAGAAGATTCGGCGCACGGCGTCCCCACCCCCGTCCAAATATCCAATCGGCCGTCCTAACGCCGATTCTTTACCTGATCGTTAAAGTTTATCGAGTTTCCGACTTGGGTTGGGAGTTCAGAGTGACCAGCCTGGACGCGGTTGACGACGGATCAATGGTGTGGCCTCGGGGCATCCGACGCACTCCATCGTTTTCGCATTCCACGTGATCTTCTTGCCGACGCGGTAAGCGACGTTACCGAGATGGTTGGCTTCGGTCAGCGGTCCCGCGTAGCTGAACGGGCTGCCGGTCGTTCCCTCGCCACGGCAAGCTGCCAACCACTCCTCGTGATGCCCGGTTGGGACCGGGATGAAAGGTGCTGGCGGTTGAAAGCCGGTGAACTTGTCTTCGGGAAGAAGCAGGTGCTTGCGATAATCGGAAAGCAGCATGCCCTTGGTTCCCACGAAGAGCACACCGCTGTCCCATTGTGGAATCTCGCCGTCAGTCCAGCGATCTGGCTTGTGAGTTCCCTGATACCACGACAACTTGACCGCCGGCAGGTTACCTCGAGGACCATATTCATACACCGCAGTCATTGAAGCGGGCGCGATTTCCGGGTGCGGTGGCGGTCCAAACGACTCGACGGTCCTGGGTGCGTCCAGCTGCAATGCCCAAAACGGTAAGTCATTCCAGTGGCTGCCCAGATCTGACATCGTTCCGTTGCCAAAGTCCCACCATCGATACCATTTCGGGCCTGGGAAATAGACCTCATTGAACGGTCGCTCCGGAGCCGGCCCGAGCCACAGATCCCAGTCCAGATAATCCGGCGGGTTCATCGCCTCGGTGGGCCGGTTCTCGACGAAGACTTTGTCTTTGTGTTCGATCGCCTCGGCTTCGCTCTGCAGTCCCCATGCCCTTCCCACCCAAACATGGGCCTCGCTGACGGCGCCGATCGCGCCGGATTGGATCAGCTCGACCACGCGATGGTAGTTCTCACTGGCGTGGATCTGCGTCCCCATTTGCGTCACGACATCTGCTCGGGCGGCAGCTTCGGTGACTTGACGAGTCTCGTAGATGTTGTAGGCGAGCGGCTTTTCGCAATAAACATGCTTGCCCAGCTGCAGCGCTGGCATGGTTGCATAGGCGTGGGTGTGTTCGGTGGTGCTGACGACGACCGCGTCAATCGTTTTTCCAATCGCGTCGTACAGCTTTCGGAAGTCCCGAAACTTCTCTGCCCGCGGGAATTTCTCGCTGGTGTTCTCGAGAAAACGTTCATCAACATCGCACAAGCCGACAACATCAATCGAATTGGTGGCCGCGATCGTTCCGAGATTTCTCCCGCCGCGGCCCCCCACGCCAATGAAGGCGATTTTCATTCGATCGGTCGCAGCGGAGTAGCTGTTCGACGATACGGCCGCCGTCGCTGTGGCGGCGGCCGCCAGCGACAGAAAATCGCGACGTGATACATGGTTGGAACTGACGTTGCATGACACGACTCCCGTGATCAGTGATCGGCATTACTTGCGAAACGGTGCAGCACGATTCTAACCGAGACCGATTTGCCCGTGCGATCATCCAAGGTGTAAAACGAAAAACGGCGTTTCCACGGTCGGTGAAAACGCCGAGAGTGAATCGTCGCTTTGCTTGCAGCGATGATTGATTTGACGGCTAGGCGGACGCAAATCGAGTTGCGACCGCATCCCAATCAACGACATTCCAAAACGCGGAAATATAGTCAGGACGCCGATTCTGGTAGTTTAGGTAGTAGGCGTGCTCCCACACGTCCAGGCCCAAGATCGGCGTGCCGCCGATTCCCGCGACGGCCGCACCCATTAGCGGGCTGTCCTGGTTGGCTGTGCTGCCGACCTTCAATTCGCCGCCGTCAACGTACAACCAAGCCCAGCCGCTACCAAAGCGAGTGGCCGCGGCGGTGGCGAACTGTTCCTTCATTGCGGCGATCGATCCGAACGCCTTGGTGATTGCGGCGGCCAAGTCGCCTGACGGTTCACCCCCTTTGCTGGGGCCCATCACGGTCCAGAACAAGGAGTGATTAGCGTGTCCGCCACCGTTGTTGCGGACCGCACCCCGTTTTTCCTCCGGAACCGCTGACAGGTCAGAGACGAGGTCCTCAATCGACTTGCTTTCCAACGCGGTACCGCTGATCGCGTTGTTCACGTTGTTGATGTAGGCCTGGTGATGCTTGGTGTGATGGATTTCCATCGTCCGAGCGTCAATGTGCGGTTCGAGGGCGTCGTAACCGTAAGGCAGAGAGGGCAATGTATAAGCCATGGCCGAGAGCTGCTCCGTGTGCGGGACAAAGTTGATGACAAATTGTTCCCTGCACGATAGCGAGCCCAGCAACTCTCGCAAGTGCCTATCGGAGCTCCAACTGCTGAATCACGCCCATCAAATAGCTTCGCAGACTGGCAAGCACCTGGCCAAAGCACGCTTCCAGCTCGCTACTGCGTCGGTCGCGATTGCGGACCGGCTGCAAAATGACGTGGACATTCGTTTTGCTGGGTGTCAATGCCGTCGGTTTGTCCTGCTTGAGCTCGCTGAGCGTGAGCTCCACGCGAAGAGCGATCTGTGTGTCGATGCGCCGACGTCCGCCCGGCGAGTAGAGCGAGTTGAGCTTGATGGAGACCTGATTCTCATTCACGCTGATGATTTCAGCGTTGTGGTCAGCGATGAAGCCACGCAGTTTCTCGATGGCCAAATCAATCGGAACCGGCGTGACGATGTCGTATTCTCTGTCCGCGGGATGGTCTTCCGACTCGAACCAGCCACTGAGCCAACCACGCTTCGGGCTGTTCTTGGGAAGATCGATTGGGTTTCCGGTACCTAGCTGGATGACTCGGTTACGACCATTGTCCTTCGCCTTGAGCAAGCGCACGGTCGGCACGTGAGAGAACGGTTTCGGATGTGTCACCGGACTGGAACTCGGTGACGCCAAAACTAGCGGTTATCGACTCGTTATTCAGGCTCGGCAACAGTGTTTTCTCCAGAGCTTGTCGAATCGCTTCGGCTCGCTTACAGGCTGTCGCGTTGTCGCAGTTTGGTGTGAGCAGCAAGAACTCTTCGCCGCCATACCTTGCGACAAGGTCGCCATCGCGACTGTGCGAGCTGAGCACGGACGCAAAGCCGACCAATGCTTCGTCGCCAGCCGGATGTCCGTGAACGTCATTGACTCGTTTGAAGTGATCAATGTCACAGATGATCAAGCTGAAGCTGGGACCACCCGCTGCGGTCTTGGCCGTCAATTCTCCGAGGACTCGATCAAATTGAGCTCGATTGGCGACGCCCGTAAGTGGGTCTCGCGTGGTTTGTAGATGCAGCGACTCGAGCTGCTCTTCCATGATGGTTTGGTCGGACAAGTCACGCATGATCACAACCGTGCCGTGGATCCCTGGCGTGGCACCGATCACTGGCGATATTTGAACATGGACCGGCGTAGGATCTTCGCCCGGTTGCTCGATCAGCATTTGACGGGAAATTACAGTTCGCGAGGCCAAGCATTCCTGCACAAGACATGCGGCATCGGATCGCTCGCCGTCCTGATCGCGAAGACGCACACACTCATTGCTCCAGGACTGGCCGACAATCGCATCGGAAGCGATCGAAGTCAGTCGCTCCATCATGGGATTCCACTTTCGGATTGTCCCCTCCGCGTCGGTGAACACGACGGCGTCCTTCATGGTGCCGACAAGTTGCTGAAAAAAATGACCTTCGCGTTGGTCCGTAGCTGGCCGATCTGAGCGCCGGCTGAAGTCCAAAGTGCATCTCCTGAGCTCGGCTGGAGTTGTTGAAGCCATCGGTTGACGACGACACTGTGCAACATTTCCGGTCGCTCCTCGAGCATCCGGTTGAATTCGACGGCTAACTGAGGATCGAATTGAGTACAACTGCCAGAGATCAGCTCTCCGATCGCGCGCTCGCGACTCAAGGCCCTTCGATAGACGCTGTCGGTGGTCATCGCGTCGAAAGCGTCTGCGATCGCGAGCATCCGCGAGCCCAACGGTAAGGCGTCGCCGCTTGGGCCATTCTCATCTCGGCGGCTGTCGTACCACGTGTTCGCGTACTGCACGATGTCCAGCAATTCGTTGTCGCCTGTGCACCCACGAAGGATTTCGCAGCCAAGCTGTGGACAACAGTCCATCATCAACTGTTCTTCGACGGTCAGCTTTCCTGGTTTTCGCAAGATCCGATCGGGGATGCCAATCTTGCCCAAATCATGCAGCAGTGCCGCGACTTCGATGCGGTCCCGGGATGCGTCGTCTAAACGCAGTCGCTCGGCCCATGCCGAACATAGCAACGCGACTCGAAGACTGTGCGCCGCCGTTTGAGCATGCTTGGTTCGAAGCGCGAAGAATAATGACGTCGCCATGCCCAGGCGAACCTGAGCTAGCTGGCTCTCGAACCTCGTGTCATTACCGGGGAATTGCGCGTCATCGGCAATTGGCGCTGATTCTCGCAGGCCCGCCAGCAGTCGCCCCACACGATCCTGCCCTTCCTCAAGAGCAAGAATCGGTGTCTGGACGGTCGATCCCGAGGTCGGAAGCGTATTTTCTGAAAGAGTTGTATCAGTCATTCGGGTCAAGTGGTCGGACGAGAACGGTAGTTTTGAGACTATAGGCAAGCCTAGGTCATGATGTTGACCTGGGCAAAACAGCCGCAATCCAATCGTCGACACCCATCCAGCAGCGGCCGACCAGCCCATTTCTGGGACTTAAATGGGCGGATAACCTGCCGGAATGGCAAGAATGCTTGCGATGGGAGTCCGCCGTACCTACTATGCAATCATCCCTCCGCCTCCTTCGTCTCCGGCCTCGAGGTATTCGCAGGTACGGCGTCTGTCTGGTTGCGGTTGGAACATGCGAGTTGGGATGCCTGTTCCGTCAACATCGTCCTGCACGTGGGATTCGGAGCTGAAACCCACTTTTCAACATCTTTGGTGCTTTGCTAGTGAGTCTTTCCGAGGTCGATCGCCAATTGCTTCAGCGGTGCTTGGACAGGGCTCCACGTGCCTGGCAGGATTTCGTTGATCGGTTTCTCGGTCTGGTCGTACATGTGGCCAACCATACCGCCGAGGCGACGGGCTTCTCGATCGACCAGTCCACACGAGACGACTTGGTGGCCGATGTATTTCTGACTCTGGTGGCAAACGACTTCTCCGTCCTCCGTCGCTTCCGACGTAACTGCTCTCTGGCGACTTATTTGACCGTGATTGCACGACGAGTCATCGTTCGTCGACTGAGAAGTATGCAGCAGCAGAAAGGAATTCCCACGGATGTGTCCGATCGATCAATCGAGGAACGACCGCCGCGAATCGAAAACATGGAAGAAGTTCAAAAGCTGTTGCTGCGTCTCGATCCGAAAGATGCCAACGTCGTCCGGATGTATCACTTGGAGGGCAAGTCGTATCAGGAGATCAGCCGTGTCATCGGCATGTCGGAAAACAGCATCGGTCCCGTGCTGAGCCGAGCGCGCGACAAAATGCGCAACGGATCGGACCAAGCCTAGGTCCGGTTCTAACGCTTCCTAACGAACGACGTAGAGTCTCTCACCGTCGGTGTGATCAACTTGGACGTCAATCATTTCGCCTGTGGTCGCCGGCGATGATACGCCTGGGGTCAGCAACTCGGCTGGCGCGTAGCGACAAGTCGTGCCTCGCAGCAACCGCTCGTTGCGGTCAGTTGGCGATGGCGAAAGCTGCACGATGTCTCGCGAGGATTCGACCAACAACTGAATTCGATGGCCGACCAGCTTCTTGTAATAGTCGTTGCGCAGTTCGGTTTCTAACGCTTTCAATCGGCTGACCCGCTCGTTGCGCACGCTCTTGGGAACTTGGTCGGCCATTTCGGCCGCCGGCGTTCCCCGCCGAGGACTGAAGGGAAAGGCGTGGATCTTCGAGAATCGTGCGGCCCGGCATGTCTCAAGCGTCTGCTGAAACTCAGCTTCGGTTTCGCCTGGGAATCCGACAATCACGTCGGTGGTGATTGCGGGCTCCACAAGTGCTTCACGGAGCAAGCGACATCGATCCAAGAACATCCTTGTGCCCCACCGCCGCCGCATGCGACGAAGCACCGAATCGCTCCCACTTTGTAGACACAAGTGCAGGTGGGGAACGATTCGGCTGGAGCACTCGGACATCACCGAGATCAACTCGCGGGTCACCTCGGTCGCCTCGATGCTGCTGAGCCGAATTCGAAACTCTCCGGGAAGCTCGCAAAGACATCGCAATAAATGTGCCAGTCGGATCCACTGATCTTTCGGTTGATTGCGATTCCAATCGACCCCGTAATGTCCCAAATGAATCCCGGTCAGCACGACCTCGCGGTGTCCGGCTTCGGTCAGGCGTCGCACTTCATCGAGGATGTGATCGAGCGGCCTGCTGGTCAGCTTGGGGCGGACGTGCGGAATGATGCAGTAGCTGCAGCGAAGCAAACACCCGTCTTGAACCTTGACGTAGGCGCGGTGCCGGCCGGAAAAACCGTCCAATCCAGTGGGCACATCGATCACGCCAAACCGCGACATCAAGTCGGGCAGTTCGCGTTTGTCGGTGACGACTTCGGTGACTCCCGGCAGTTCGGCGACTTCGTCCGGTGCCCGCGTTGCGTAGCATCCCATGACGACAATGCGGGCGTCGGGATTCTGCCGATTCAGCCGCCGCACGATTTGCCGGCTCTTCGAATCACCCTCCGCAGTGACCGTGCAGGTGTTGACGATGCAGACGTCTGCGGCTTCCGAATCACTGCAATCGGTGTAGCCAACGCGCTGCAGACCCTGTCGCACCAGTTCGGTTTCGTACTGGTTGACTTTGCAACCGAGCGTTGCGACGCGAAGTTTTGCGCTCATCCGAGAAGTATTACTCGCTGACGGGTTCAATCGTCGCGGACATACTTCCCTTGCAGCGTGCGATCAGCTCATCTTTGCCAAAGGCATGGATCTGGTCACGCTTGAGTTCGGCGTGCTCCATCGTTGTCGTCAAGCAAATCGCCCGGCCTGACGAGTCGACTTCCTTGGCGATTTGGAAGCCGGTTTCGATGGGGTGACGAAACACGTTCTTCATCATCAACACCACGTAATCGTAGCTGTGGTCCGAATCGTCCCACAGGATGACGTGATAACGCGGTTGCCTTTTCGGCTTTTTCTTTTGCTGCTTTTCGGTTTCGACTTGTGGCTCGGCCACCATTGTTTGCTGATCTGCCATCGCGGACCATGCTCCTCGCGTCTCGAACTGTTGGGTCGCTGCGAGCCCACTCTCGTCGTTCGGTTGGGGCGTCATTCTCGTTTGCAGCGAAGCGCGTATATTGTAGCGCTCTCGAAGGGCGATCGGCAGTCCTGAATTGCATAAAACACCAAGGCTTTCTCGCGATGTCCGTTTCAAACCTGCTGGAAAAGCTGGATCGATCGTCCGATCGTCATCTGGACGAACTGGTCCAGTGGCTGAAAATCCCAAGTGTCAGCAGCGACACTTCCCATCGAGATGACGTTCGGCAGGCCGCTCAATGGCTGGCCGACAAGTTCGATCAGGCCGGTCTGGCGGTCGAGATCATGCCAACTCAAGGGCATCCGATGGTATTGGCCCAAACCCCCAAGATCGACGGTGCCCCCGTGGTCGTCGTCTATGGACATTACGACGTCCAGCCGGTCGAACCGCTCGACCAGTGGATCAGTGGTCCCTTCGAGCCGACCGTCCGGGACGGAAATCTCTACGCACGCGGGGCGACCGATGACAAGGGCCAAGTGCTGACCCACATTCAAAGCGTCTGCGATTGGCTGGCTACGGGGGATCCGCTTCCGCTGCAAGTTAAGTTTCTGATCGAGGGCGAGGAGGAAGTGGGCAGCGCAGAATTTGGAGCGAATGCTTTCCGATCTTCGCGAACGTCTCGCCTGTGATTGCGTTGTGATCAGCGACAGCGGACAGTATTCCGACGGCCAGCCGGCGATCACGTACGGGCTTCGCGGGATCGCGACTTACGAGCTGCAAGTCGACGGGCCGAGCCAGGATCTGCATAGCGGTTCCTTTGGCGGTGCAGTCATGAATCCCGCAATCGCGCTTTGTCATCTGTTGTCATCGATGGTCGATCGCGAAGGACGTATTCAAATCTCAGGCTACTACGACAATGTTCGTGATTTGAGTGAGAGCGAACGTGAGCAATGGAAGCAGTTGCCAACAGACGATAAAGAATTTGCCAGGGCGATTGGTGTGGACCAACTGTTCGGTGAAGCGGGCTACACAACGGACGAGCGTCGCTGGGCGCGACCAACGTTCGACATCAACGGGCTGACCTCTGGGCATCAGGGTGAAGGGGTCAAGACAATCATTCCGGCAACCGCTACGGCGAAAATCAGCTTCCGTTTGGTTCCCGATCAAGATCCGAAGCAGCTGACGACTTTATTGCAGCAACATCTGCGAGAGCACGCCCCCAAAGGCATTCGCTGGTCACTGTCCTCTGATCATGGTGCACCGGGGATGCTGGCTGATACCGATAGCCGGTTTGTGCACGCCGCCAATCGCGCGATCGAATCCACTTTTGGTGTCAAGCCGGTGTTGATTCGCGAAGGCGGATCGATCCCAATTGTCACCCGCTTTCAAGAAGTGCTGGAGTGTGATTGTCTGCTGTTGGGATGGGGCTTGTCCGACGACAACGCCCACAGCCCAAATGAAAAATTCCGTGTCGAAGACTACCACCGTGGCATTCGTGCCTCCGCCGTGCTGTGGGAAGAAATCGGCAAACTCAACTAACCAATTCCAACATCATGCTTGATCGAAAATACATCATTCAAAACGCGGATCTCGTTCGCGAAAATTGCCAGCGGCGCGGCGTCAGTTGCGACATCGATCGGATTGTGCTGGTGGAAGCCGAACGGTTGGAAAAACTGCGTCTTGCCGAAGATCTGAATCGCCAAGCAAACGCGACCAGCAAGCTGATTCCCAAAGCAAGTGGTGACGCCGAGCGTAAGGAGCTGATCGAAAAAGGACGGCAGCTACGCGAACAGAAGGAAGCGGCGCAGCGCGAACATGACCAGCGCGATGAGGAGATTATGCGATTGCTCGCTTCCATCCCAAATCTGACGCACCCGGATGTCCCAACCGGAGGCGAAGAGGATGCGAAGGAACTCTCGTTCGGAAAGACACCGAAACCGAGTTTTGATTTTGTCCCGATGGATCATATCGATCTCGGCGACAAACATGACCTGTTCGATTTTGAGGCTGGCGCACGCGTTAGCGGTGCGGGCTTCTACTACTTGAAAAACGCCGCCGTGCGTCTTGATCTTGCCCTGCAACAGTATGCGATCAGCTTTCTATCGGAGCACGGTTTCACTCCGATGACCACGCCTGACTTGGCGCTGACCCATATTTTGCAGGGCATCGGATTCACGCCGCGAGGCCCGGAAACACAGATTTACAGCATCGAGAATACCGAACTGAATTTAGTCGGCACCGCGGAAATCACGCTTGGCGGCATGATGGCTGGCCAAACGATCGCGGGCGAAGATTTGCCTATCCGTCTGTGTGGACTCAGTCATTGCTTTCGCACCGAAGCAGGAGCCGCCGGCCGCGCCTCAAAAGGACTTTATCGTGTCCATCAATTCACCAAGGTCGAGATGTTCGCATTCACATCGCCCGAGGAAAGTGACACGGTCCATGACGAGATGAGAGACCTCGAATGCGAAATTTTCGATGCGTTGGAAGTCCCCTATCGTGTGATCGATACCGCCAGTGGCGACCTGGGTGGCCCCGCCTACCGCAAATTCGACCTTGAGGCATGGATGCCCGGTCGTGGAGAAGGAGGCGAATGGGGTGAGGTCACCAGCACCAGCAATTGCACGGACTATCAGGCTCGTCGGTTGAACGTGCGGTTCAAGACGGCCGGGCAAAAGGGAACGGAGTTCGTGCACACGCTCAATGGTACCGCCGTCGCGACCGGGCGAGCGATGATCGCGATCTTGGAAAACCATCAACGAGCCGACGGCAGCATTTCCATTCCGAAATCGCTGCAACCTTGGATGGGGACGGATTGTTTGGAACCAACGTAATTCCGTTAGACTATGGACAGTTAAGTATGCCAAGCTTGATGGAGCGAACCGCCGCGTCGGTCCGATCGTTGGCTTTGATTTTGCGAAGGATGTTCTGGACATGCTCCTTGACAGTTTCAACGCTGATGGAGAGTGAACGGGCAATTTCTTTATTGCTCAGCCCCAAGGCGACGTGACGAAGCACTTGTGCCTCGCGACCTGTCAGCGGGAGTTCTTTGGGCAACGTGGATACGTCAACTTCCTCCTGCATCGTGCGGCGGATTTTCGTCAATTGACTGTCGGGGGGCGGTGTCTTCCCGTTTCCAGCCCGGTCGAGGCTCTCGTAAATGGTTTCCGATGTACCGTTCTTCAGAAGATAATCGTCGGCTCCCAACGCGGCAGCTCTGGCGACATAAGTCGGGTTGTCATAAGCGCTGAGGATGACCACGGCCAAGTTGCCATCTGTGTCCTTCAAGGACTCAAGTGTCGCCAATCCGTCATTCTCCGGCATCCGGATGTCCAGCAGAACGACATCAAAGCTATCTTGCCCCACAAGTGAGATCGCCTCATCCCCCGAAGCGACGGACGCGCCGACCAAGAACCCAAGTGATTTCAAAAGGTCCGCAAGGCCAACTCGAGCGACCTCGTGATCGTCAACAATCAGTACCTTCAAGTTCATTGGGTGCCCGAATCATGATGAGTTTTTCCTGGTGGGCCATTTCATGTACCACTCCTGCTGCCAATGTCGACGATTGTTCACTGTTTTCACCCCGAGTGCTAGTCGACTCAGAATTGTGCAAGTCATTGACTGCCAACGACTTTCAGTTATTTTGGAGAGCGGGTATGGTTCTGCAGAGGGGTGTCGGTGTGGGTCGCGCCTGAGCAAACGGTTTGTGTGTCCGGTTTTTGACCAACCTCTTGGAGTGACCTAGATACTGGAGGCCCAAAAAAGGTTTCTGCGCTTACGCGGCGCTCGAATCCGCCGATCTGCAAAGCGGCAAAATCGTTACTACACGCGAATCAAATCCAGCAAATCACAAGCGCCGCTCGGAACCACCATGACACCCACCGCCTCCATCCTGCTGGTCGACGACGATCGCCATCTCGCTGAGTCAATGGCTCAGTGGCTGTGCGAACTCTCGCATGACGTGGAAACTGCCCAGACGATCGCTGAAGCAAAGGACCAGTTGAGTCGCCGCCACTTCGATTTGGTGATCGCAGACCTGCGACTTGGAGACGAAGATGGATTCGATCTGATCAGCCATACGCGCAACCAGTATCCCGATTCGTCGGTGCTGGTCGTGACCGGTTACGCGACCCCAGAAACGGCTGTCGAAGCGGTCCGTGCGGGGGCGTTCGACTTGTTGACCAAGCCGCTGATCGATGAAGAGCTAAGTCTCGCGATTCAACGTGCGGTTTCGCAGCGAGAGATCACGCGTGAGAACGAACTTCTCCGCGAGCAGCTCGATCGGCGCAGTGGGTTAGAAAACATTCTCAGCCACGACTATCGCATGCTGAAGATTTTTGACGTGGTTGATAGTATTGCGGATGCTCGAGCATCGGTGTTGATCACGGGCGAGAACGGAACGGGAAAAAGCATGATTGCTCGCGCCATCCACGCCCGCAGCTCGCGGCGCGGCGGTCCGTTCGTGGAAGTCGCCTGTGGCGCCCTGCCTGACACGCTGCTTGAAAGCGAATTGTTCGGTCACGTTGCCGGTGCCTATACAGGCGCCCACCAAGACAAAGCAGGCAAGTTTCAATTGTCCGATGGGGGAACGTTGTTCCTTGACGAAATCGCCACTGCGACACCCGCGATGCAAGTCAAATTGCTGCGTGTCTTGCAAGAGTTTCAGTTCGAGCCACTCGGCGGAACCATCACTCACTCGGTCGACACACGCGTGATTTTGGCGACCAACGACGATCTTGCAAAAGCCGTCGAGGAGGGAGCGTTCCGCCAGGATCTGTACTACCGAATCAACGTCGTGAACATCGTGTTGCCATCACTTCGCGAAAGAGCGGGCGACATTCCGTTATTGGTCGACCACTTTCTTCGTGAATCGGCAGAAACTTGTGGACGGGAAGTCGACGGCTTCGACAGCGAGGCAATGGCAGCGTTGCAGGTTTATGCTTGGCCCGGAAACATTCGTCAGCTCGAAAACGTCGTAGAAAGAGCTGTCTTGCTAGCACGCGGAAGTCGGCTCACAATCGAAGATCTTCCACCGGAATTGACTGGCCGCGCGAACCATCAATTCGCAAGCTTCTCGACGTCGGGAAACTCGACGCCAGTGAGCATTGGGGATGTCAATGGGAAGACGCTTCGCGAAGCCCTGGAAGGCCCTGAACGCCAGATCATTCTTCAGGCGTTGCGGTCAAACGGTTGGAACCGAGCTGCGACGGCCGAGACCCTTGATATCAACCGCACGACGCTCTACAAGAAAATGAAGCGTTTGGGATTGGATGATCCCCGATTGCAATTCGCATAAGCGTGCTCAAACGCAGCTCTCACCAGCGAGCTTTCTCTAATCCTCAAGGTCAAGCCGACCGATACAATCAGACGTGTCCGGTTGTTTGCATGCGCACACGTTGAGGTTTGAGGCTGTTGTCCGAGTCGGCTGCTTCCGTATCGAGTCTCCCTGGCGACAAGGAATCTCCGTTGGTCCGATGGGTCAGCGAGTGGGGTTCGGCTGTCGTTGACGGGATCACAACGATCGGTGACATGACGCTGTTCACGTGGCAGATGCTCAAATGGATGTTCACGCGCATGCCCTGTCGCGGCACGATCTTGATTAACTTCTATCAGGTCGGAGCGCTCAGTCTGCCGGTGGTAGCGCTCACGGGGACCTTCATCGGAATGGTGTTGGCAGTTCAGAGCTATGCGCAGTTTCACGCGATTGGTTTGGACAGTCGTTTGGGCGTGGTGATCAACAGCACGCTGGTAAAAGAGCTTGGCCCGGTGTTGGCTGCAACCATGCTTGCCGGTCGCGTGGGAAGCGCGATGGCAGCAGTCCTTGGAACGATGCGTGTGACGGAGCAGATCGACGCGTTAACAACGATGGGCGCCGATCCGATTCACTATTTGGTGGTGCCGAGGTTTCTCGCCTGCATCTTGCTGATCCCAACATTGACGATCATGGCGGATTTCATGGGAATCGTGGGCGGATACTTCTACAGCGTGATCATCCTTGGGATCGATCATGCCGCGTACCTGAACCATTCGCGTGAAGGGGTCGCCGGGTTCGATCTATTCAGCGGGATTTTTAAGAGCATCTTCTTTGGCGGCATCATCGCGTTGGTCAGTTGTTATCGCGGATTTCACTGCGAACCTGGAGCGGAGGGCGTCGGCAAGGCGGCCACGACAGCGTTTGTGTATTCGTTCGTGTTGATCCTCGGAGTCGATTTGTTTCTGACGATCATGATGAATTCGATTTACTACCGGATCTACCCCAATGGAACATCGTTCCTATGAGTGCAGATTTGGCGCGGCGAACCGATATGACGGCCGAAGGCGGCGCCGACTACCCTTTGGTCGAGGCAAAGAATGTGTCGGTGAATTTCGGTAGCCAAATAGTGCTTTCCGATATTAGTCTCTCCATTGATCGAGGTCAGACGGTCGCGATCATCGGTGAAAGCGGTTGCGGCAAGACGGTATTCATGAAGACGTTGGTGGGACTGATCAAGCCGACACGCGGGACGATTGCGTTCGATGGACGTGTTCTCAATGGGATGACGCAAAAAGAATTAGCTCAGACGCGACGACGGTTTGGTTTTGTATTTCAAAATGCGGCCTTGTTTGACAGCATGTCGGTATTTGACAACGTCGCTTTTCCAATAAGACAAAACGAAGTGGTTTCCGAAAGCGAAGTCAACGATCGTGTGCTGCACCATCTGGCCGAAGTTGGATTGCCGAAGGATGTCACGCGCAAGCGGCCGGCGGAATTGTCGGGCGGAATGCGAAAGCGAGTCGGGCTGGCGCGAGCGTTAATATTACGTCCTGAGCTTGTCGTCTATGACGAACCCACGACCGGTCTCGATCCGATCATGAGCGATGTGATCAACGAGCTGATTTTGGAAACACGACGAAGATATCCGGTGACAAGTGTGGTCGTGACTCACGACATGAACACGGCTCGAAAGGTCGCCGATCGCGTCTTGATGTTCTTCCCGCGTCCAAGGCTCAAAGACGACGAACAACAAGTCTTGTTCGATGGTCCGCCTAGCGACCTGGAGCATGCCGAGGACCGCCGCGTCCGGCAATTCGTGCGCGGTGAGGCGGGCGAGCGAATCAACGAGATGACCGAGGGCATTGGCTCGTAACCTATTTGACAAGCTGAGGACTACCTGCTTGGACGAAGACAATCGCCAACGAGAGTGAGCATGGACGAGAATAGACTAAAATTTGGGGTCGGAGTGCTGGTGATTTCCGCCATCGGAATCGGCATCATTTTGACCTTCCTGTTCGGCGCGTTTCCAAGCGTCCTGAACCGCGATTACACTCTGTCGGTTGTTTTTCCTTCGGCCGAAGGCATTGGTGCCAATTCACCGGTTGTTCGCGACGGGGTGCGAATCGGTCGGGTCTCGGACATCAAACTGCGTGATGAAGGTGGTGTCTTAGTCACGCTGGCGATGGATAGTACCAAGACGCTGACGCACAATTTCGTTCCCCGCATCGGCAGCGGGAATTTCGTCACCGGCGATTCGACATTGGAATTCGTCGCAGCAAGTCCGTCCGAATTGGATGCAATCTTCCCGGACGATCGCGAGATCATCCCGACGCCGTACAGCGATGGCGAATTCCTGGACTACGGCACCAAGTCGCAAAGTCTGTTCGAGATGCAGAATGACTTGAAACAGACATTTGATGCGATTCGCAGAGCCGGCGATTCGATCGTGTTGGCGGGCGACAGCGTTAACCAGTTGGCGATGGAAGTCCGCGATGTCGTGGGTGGCGCCGATTCGAAGGTCGATGAGCTTGCCGAAGAGGCGGTCAAGACCCTGGAGGAGTTCCAGGGGGCGATACGTGATGTTCGGGCGATCACCGGTAATCCAGAGTTGCGAAACAACCTCGAACGATCACTCGCTGAGTTACCCGAGGTGCTTGCTGACGCCAAAGCGGCGTTTGATTCGACACACAAGACATTTGAGAAATTCGAGCAGGTGGGGGAGCAGTTCGAGAGGGTTGGCGTCGCCGCCGAGGATACTGTCAGAAGCACGCAAGAGGCAGTTGAGAGTGCTCAACAAACCATCAGCAACTTGGAGCAGTTCACCGAACCGCTGGCCGAGCGTGGCGACGAACTTGTGGCACAGGCAATGAAAAGTCTGGTCAGTTTCGACACCGCGCTGATCGAAGTCGAGGCCTTTGTTAAGTCGCTCAACAATAGCGACGGGTCACTCAAACGATTCCTCGAGGACGATGAAATCTATTTTCAAGTCCGACGCACAATCGAGAACGTCGAGCAAGCCTCGGCAAAAATCCGTCCCATTCTGGATGACGTAAGGATCTTCTCTGACAAAATCGCCCGCGACCCAAGAGAACTGGGCGTTCGTGGGGCACTGGGGAAACGCCCGAGCGGAACTGGTTACAAGTAGCGGAACTGGTGACAGGTCGCGGAACTGGTTACAAGTAGCGGAACTGGTTACAGGTCGCGGAACTGGTGACAGGTCGTCGATCACTTTGCTTCGAACGCAGTTCGGACAGCGCAAGTTCCGGCCTGGGCGTTACCGCGAAGCCCGTAGTTGACCGCGTGCACGACGCACCGCGGCGTCTTTGAGCCGCGATTCTTCCGGCGTCGAGCCAGGCATATCCTTCGCAGCATCCAGCGCGTCTCGTGCCTCGTCGCCGTCAAGCAAGTCAACTGGAATGGCCCTGCCGGTCAGCACGTTCACGACATCGTCTTCGATGTGTGCGAATCCGCCGTCGATGTAGTAGCGTTCTGGTCCGGCGACAGTCTGCAACCGAAGCGTTCCATAGCCGAGTCGCCCGATCAGTGGGGCGCGGCCTTTCAGTACACCAAGTTCGCCATCAAACATCGGCAACGAAACGTACTCGGCCTCGCGGTCAAGTTCGGTGCGTTCCGGCGTGACAACTACACAACGAAGTGCCATGACTAGTTTGCCTCTTCTTCCATCTTCTTGGCTTGGGCCTCTGCTTGTTCGATCGAGCCGACATACATGAAGGCTTGTTCAGGCAAGTGGTCCCACTTGCCATCACAGATTTCTTCGAAGCTGCGAATCGTGTCGGCAAGCGGCGTGATTTCGCCCGATTTGCCGGTGAATACTTCGGCCACCAAGAACGGCTGGCTCATGAATCGTTCGATACGGCGAGCGCGGTGGACAATCATCTTGTCCTCTTCGCTCAATTCATCGACACCCAAAATCGCGATGATGTCTTGCAGTTCGCGGTAGCGTTGCAGATTCGTTTGAACCCGACGGGCGATCGCATAGTGACGATCACCGACATACTGAGGATCCAGAATCCGCGAGTTCGAGGCCAATGGGTCGATCGCAGGGTAAATGCCTTTCTCGGAAATCGATCGTTCCAGATAAATGAACGCGTCCAGTTGGCCGAACGCCGTCGCCGGTGCCGGGTCGGTGGGGTCATCGGCGGGGACGTAAACGGCTTGCACCGACGTGATCGCACCCTTCTTTGTCGAGGTAATTCGTTCCTGCAAAGCACCCATTTCGGTTGCCAGCGTTGGTTGATAGCCCACCGCAGATGGCATACGGCCGAGAAGTGCCGAGACTTCGGAACCAGCTTGCGAAAAGCGGAAGATGTTGTCGATGAACAGCAGCGTGTCGGCACCGGTCGAATCACGGAAATACTCGGCCATCGTCAGTGCGGACAGAGCAACACGAAGACGCGATCCAGGCGGCTCGTTCATCTGACCAAAAACCATGCAGGTTTGTTCGATCACCTTGCGACCGGTATCGCCGATCTCGGTCTCCTGCATTTCCAACCACAGGTCCGTTCCTTCACGCGTCCGCTCACCAACACCCGCAAAGACCGAGTAACCGCCGTGGCTACTGGCGATACGTGCGATCAACTCGGTCAGAATAACCGTCTTGCCCAGGCCTGCACCGCCGAATAGTCCCGCTTTACCACCGCGGACGAACGGCGTCAGCAAATCGACGACTTTGATGCCGGTTTCGAAGACCTCCGTGTTTGTCGACAATTCGTTGATTGGAGGTGCCTGCCGGTGAATCGGCATGTATTGGTCGGCAGCAACCGGACCGCGCTGGTCGATTTCTTTTCCGAGCACGTTGAAGACGCGGCCCAAGGTCGCGGTTCCGACAGGTACGGTGACCGGTTTTCCAGTATCAACGACTTCCATGCCCCGCATCATGCCCTCGGTACTTCCCAATGCGATCGCACGAACGCGACCGCCGCCAAGATGCTGTTGGACTTCACCGACCAGGTCGATCGTCACGCCTTTGTGCTCCGACTTGATCTCAACCGCGTTGTAAATCGGGGGCAAGTGGGCCTCGGGGAACTCGATGTCAAATGTCGAGCCAATCACTTGCGTGACGCGGCCAAGGGTGTTTTCAGTTGCGGTAGACATAGTTCAGTTTTCAGTTTTCAGTTAACAGTTGTCAGTAGGTTTCGACCATTGCCAGTTTGCATTGGATCTTGGTCTTTCCATCGTGTTATCCTTCGAGGGCTTCCACCCCACCGATGATTTCCATGATTTCGCCGGTGATTTGACTTTGGCGAGCACGGTTGTAGGTCATCGAAAGCTGCTTGATCATGTCGCCGGCACTTTCGGTGGCCCCCTTCATCGCGATCATGCGGGCGACTTGTTCGCTGACAGCTGCGTCCAGGAAGCACTTGAACAGTTTGGCTTTGAAGCTGGTCGGCACGACCTCTTCAAGGATGCTTTCGGCCGAAGGCAAGAATTCATATTCAGTGCTGGTGCCGCCGGACGTCCTGCCAGCCTCTTCGCCGGTCTCGTCAGTGTCCAGCGAGCCAAGGGGTAAGAGCGTCGTGATCGTTGCAACTTGGCGAGAGGTGCTGATGAACTTGGTGTAAATCACATCGAGCCGATCGATTTGGCCGGTGATGTACTGCTCCAAGTAGCCCGCAGCGATTTGTTCGACTTCGGCGTACGCCGGCTGATCCTCGAATTGCACGAAGTCCTGGTCGGTTTTCACGCCACGGAATTTCAGTCCATTGATACCGCGTTTGCCGCTAACATCGACGGCAACGTCGCTAATCGATTGCTTCAACTCGGCGATCCGCGGCATCGCAGTTCGCAGGATGCTGGCGTTGTAACCGCCGCACAGCCCACGATTGCTGGACAGCACCAACAACCGCGCCGATTTCGGGTTGTCGCGTTGCTCCAACAAGGGATGTTGAACGTCGGTGCCCGCCGCAGCCAAGTTATTGACGATGTGCGACAACCGATCGGTGTAAGCGGTCACGGCGGCAGCACGGTCCATCGCCTTCTTGTAGCGCGCCGTTGCAATCAATTCCATCGTCCGCGTGATCTTGCGGATGTTCCGAATTGACTTTCGACGTTTATCGAGGGCGCGGGCGTTGGCCATGAATCAATTGACGCGTTGCAGTTTGTGAACGTGTGTGAAATTACGAGATGGAGTTCAATTACTGGGTCTGCTCAACATTCTTGTAGCCGCTCTTGAAGTCGCTGATGCAGGCCTCGATTTTTTCGACGGCCTCGTCACTGAGATCGGCAGTGTCATCAAGCAGCTTGATCAAGTCAGCGTGTTTCTCTTTGGCGAACTGCAAGAAGTCCTTTTCCCATTGTTGAACAGCCCTGACGGGAACATCGTCAATCAGCCCCTTGGTGCCGGCGTACAGACTGAGCACCTGCTCGGTGACACTCTTGGGTTGGTATTGAGGTTGTTTCAGCAACTCCACCATGCGGTACCCGCGATCGAGCTGGGACTGGGTTGCCGCATCGAGATCGGTCCCAAGTTGGGCAAAGGCTTCCAACGCACGGAAAGCCGCCAAGTCCAATCGCAAACCACCAGCGACCTTCTTCATCGCTTTGACCTGGGCCGCCCCGCCGACGCGGGAAACGGAGATCCCGGCATTCATCGCGGGACGAATTCCGGCAAAGAAGAGGTCGGGTTGCAGATAGATTTGTCCGTCGGTGATCGAAATCACGTTGGTGGGAATGTACGCCGAGACTTCGCCCTCCAGCGTTTCGATGATGGGAAGGCTGGTGATCGAACCGCCACCAAGCGCGTCGGAGAGTTTCGCGGACCGCTCTAGCAACCGGCTGTGACAGTAGAACACGTCACCAGGATATGCCTCGCGACCTGGCGGACGACGCATCAGCAGGCTCATTTGGCGATAAGCGACGGCTTGCTTGGAAAGGTCGTCGTAGACGATCAATGCATGCCCACCGTTGAACATGAAGTGTTCGGCCATCGCCGTCCCTGCGTATGGCGCGACGTATTGCATTGGGGCGGGAGCTGAGGCGCCGGCGACGACCACGGTGGTGTATTCCATCGCCCCGTAGCGTTCCAGCACGTCAACGACGGTGGCGACGGCCGCGTCCTTTTGGCCAATGGCGATGTAAAAGCACTTCACACCTGTGCCTTTCTGGTTCAGGATCGCGTCGATCGCGATGGCGGTCTTGCCGGTTTTGCGGTCACCAATGATCAATTCACGTTGGCCACGACCGATGGGTGTCATCGCGTCGATCGCTTTGATCCCCGTCTGCATCGGCTCGGTCACCGGCTGCCGTTCGGCCACACCGGTTGCGATGATCTCCACCGGGCGAGTGACGTCGCTTTGCACAGGGCCTTTGCCGTCAAGCGGATTGCCCAGCGGATCGAGCACCCGCCCTACCACGGCATCGCCGGCGGGAACCGACAGCAGCGTGCCGAGTGCTTTGACTTCGTCACCTTCTTCGATCGTCAGGTAGTTGCCCAGAATGATGACACCGACCGAGTTCTCCTCGAGATTGAAGGCGAGCCCGATTGCCCCGTTAGGGAATTCGACCATCTCCCCGGCCATGACGCCTGAAAGCCCATAAACACGGGCGATACCGTCACCGACTTCCAGCACGGTACCGACTTCACGGACATCAATCTTGCTGTCGAACTGTTCGATCTCTTGTTGCAAGACCGATGCGATTTCGTCACTACTAAATTTCATGGATCTGAATTTGTTGGGTGGATGCCCGGCTTGCGCCTGGCGGCTGTGATCGTAGTCAAAGCCAAGCGTAAGCCTGGCGGTAGATACCTATTCGGAGGTGAATTGATTGAACCGTTGAAGGATCTGGCTGGAAAATCCGCGGCGGCTTCGGCGAGCCAATTTGTTGAGCTGGTTGGAGACGCTGCTGTCGAAGACTTTGTCACCAACACGGATCACCATTCCGCCGATCAACTCGGGATCAACCGACTCACGAAGCCGAACCTGCTTGTTCATCAAGGTTCCGACTTGCTCGGTGATCGCTGCGCGAAGCGTGTCATCCAGCGGCACTGCGGTCTGCACCGAAGCCACGACTCGACCCATCATTTCGTCATGGATGTGTTCAGATGCGTTTCGCACCGCGTCGAGATAAGCGAGCCGGTCTCGACCAGCCATCACCTTCAGGAACCTGACGAGGATTGGATGAAAGTCGTCAGCGAACACGCGGTCGATCACACGAACCTTTTCGTCCTGATCGATGCGGGGAGAGGCGAATGCGGCGCGAAGCTGCGGACTGCCGCTGAGGTATTCGTCGACGATCTGGCACAACTGCTCGATTACCTCGTCCACCACTCCCGCATTCTTGGCCGCACCGACGAGCGCGCGGGCGTAAGTCTTGCCCAGTTGTTCGGCTCCGGTGTCGAGCACCGTTTCGTGTTTAGCGGCTTCGGTCATGGGTGGTAACGCTCAGCTTTGAACGCAATTGGTCGCAAGGTTCGTGTCAGTTATTACTTGGTAGTCGTTCCAGCGCCTGTCGAATCAAATCGGCGTGATCGTCGGCCTTCAGTTCTCGGCCAACCACCTGTTTGGCTACGTTGATCGCCATGTCGGAAGTCTGGCCCGCCAACTCCGAGAGCGCGACCTTCTTGGCCGTTTCGATGTCGGCAACAGCTCGTTCACGCTGCCGTTCGGCTTCGGACTTCGCTTCTTCGACAATTCGTTGTCCGGCCGCTTCGCCCTCTTTGCGGGCCTCGGCGAGCATCGCCTGGACCTGTGCGGTGGCGTCATCAAGCTTGGCTTGATAATTGGCTAACAGCGTCTTTGCCTCGGTGTTCGCATGTTCGGCGGCCACGAGGTCGCTGTGGATCTTGTCCTCTCGCGCCTGTAGGCCACTCAAAATGACCGGCCAAACGAACTTTGCCAAAATAGCAAACACACCAAGAAAAATCGCGATGTTGCAAACGGCTGAGCCGATGTCGAACGAAAGCAACGGCGGAGTGCCGGGTGGATCAGCCGCGTCGTGCGCATTCGCATCCCCATGACCATCCCCGGCACCGTGAGTGTCGTCGACAGTTTTTTCGCGACTATCACCCCCCGCATGTTCCTGTCCATAAGATGGGAGCGCGGTTGCGATGAACAACGTCGATAGAGCGGCCAGCAAACCGAGACGGCCGAGATGAAGCAACATGGATTCGCCTTTGCGGATCATGATGGAATTCGAAAGGTCAAGTCAGAGCCGAAACTGGAAGACGCGTCCCTATACCTTTGTCGTGCAGGTCGCAACGAAACAACTTGCTTCACCAAGCTATTCGAGTGTCCATGCACCACTGGCAGGCGAGGAACGCGACCCATTTACAGGATCAGCATCAGAATCAACGCGATCACTGATAGGCCTTCCACCAAAGCGGCGGCAATCAGCATGTTCGTTGAGATGGTGCCGCTGGCTTCGGGCTGGCGGGCCATGGCGTCGACAGCCGATCCGCCGATCCGCCCGATGCCGATACCAGCACCGATGACCACCAGGCCCATGCCGATGCCGACGCCCATCTTGCCGAATTCACTCCCGGCCTGGGCAAGTAACATTACAAATTCAAACATCTTCGGTTCGCTCCTGAAGAATCTCTCGTAGGTTTGGTCTGGTCCGTTTTTCAGGCTCAGACCGCGAGGGGGGAAAGGGTCAAAGTTAAGTGTGTATGCGGGTTAAGTATTCATGCGGGTGACGACATCGGAGTCATGCGAGACGGATCGACCAGCTTATCCACGTCCATCTGGCCTTGATCGGAAAACGGGTCGTGGCCGTCCTCGTGATCATGGTCGTGGTGGTGCGCGACCATCGAAATGAACAGTACCGTCAAGAAGGTAAAAATGAATGCCTGCAAAAAGCAAATGAACAGTTCCAGCAACGTCAGCAAGATGCCACCGACAATGACGGATAATTCGACGCCATAGCCCAGTAAGTGAGACGACTCACGGGCCATGAACACCAATCCGACAAACGCGGCAATCACCAAGTGGCCCGACATCATGGTCCCGAAAAGTCGCATGGCCAACACGGTGCATTTGATGAATAGGCCCATCCACTCCATCACGTAGAGCGGAAGCCCGATCACCAACATCTTGGGGTCATCCCAGCCCAGCGGATTGAAGTGGGCGAGGAATGTTTTAAGTCCCGTTTCTCTGATCCCGATATACAGAATCGCAACGAAACTGCAAATTGCCAGCATCACATTGAGCGAAAGGTTGCCTGTCGCCGATCCGCCCCAATGCGAAAGGTGCGTGTTACCGGTCAATGACTGGAGGATATATCCAAACGGGATCAATCCCAGCACGTTGGCAAACAGGATGAAAAAGAAAACAGTCCAAATGTAGAAAATGTATTTATCAGTCATCGCACCCAGGTTCGGCCGGACGACCTCATCGCGAATGAAGGTGCACATCGTTTCGAGGAGTTGTGCAAAACGTCCGCGGGTCTTGTATCGATCGAGCCCCGTGCCGCTGGGCGTCACCCGGTTGGCGACGTAGATGAAGGTCAACACGACCGCAACCGCCGCTACCAGGCTCATCGACAAATGGTTCGTGATGAAGAAGTCGTACACGCCGTCCTTGATGAACAACGCCGGCACATCACCGCTTCCCACGTGCACGGAAAACAATGGGTTCTCATGCAAGTTGTGCGGCACTGCATGCGACAGGGGATTGGCGGCGGCAAGCAGGAGATTCATCCTAAACTACGGTTTTGCTACTAGTGACTGTGCTCGAGTCTTGGTTCAGGCCTTCACCGGCGGTGACGTGTCGACATGGTTTGAAGCTTTCCCTACCCAGGGTTCAGCCGTCTTGGGTAACGTTCTAGCGAGCACCAAGACTTCGATTGAAGTGAGTGCCACGTACCAGCCGAGCGTCATTCCGGCGACCATTTCTGCCGACGAGGCCATGTGATAACGGTATGTCAAAAAGAGTGCAACGGTCCCTACCAAGCGAATGCTCATTCCCGCTGCGAGTGCGGCCATGACACGACCCCACAGCTCTGCCGTTGGGTCAGTAGCCTCCGCTCTTGGCAAGATAAATTGCATCAATATTCCGGGCAGGATCGAGATGCAAGCGATGGCGACACTTGCCGCTGCGATCACAAGCGTATCAGCCAAAATCGCAGCATCACGATGGTCGACCAGGAACAGCAGAGTCGCGCTGAGAACGGACCAGCCGGCGATGACCCCGATCAATGCGTGAACGAACGGACGTTGTATCGAACGTTCGCTCATGAGTTGCGCCTCGGAACTGTGGTGGGTCATCGATGAAGCTAATCAGCCTTCCGCGTTCTTTCTTGCGATTCGGATGAGTCGAGTCATTCCGTATGAGAATCCGACCAGCGCACCGGTCGCCGTTGCAAAGGGCTTGGTATGTTGACGCGCCGAGTCGATCCAGAAACCTAAGCCAGCGAGAACCAGCGTGTATGCGGCTAATTCTGAGCCCAGCCCGATGAACCGAAGTGCGATCATGCGGGTTTGGGGGCGAGGCTCTCGGTGACCGGAATGCCGGTTACCGTCTGCTTCCAGGTCGGTGTCGGAGTCTGGATTTTCGGGTGGAGTCGAGTTGGTTTCGGTCAACGCTCCTCCCCCCAATCATCGCCACAATCACTCTGGTCATCCGCAGCCATGCAGGAGTCTGGTGAGTAGTTTGACGAGTCCGTGCCCCACGGCCAGAGGCAGCGACGGATAGCCGCACCTTTCAGCAAGAAGTCTTGCAGCGGTCTGCAGTTGGCTGGCAACGATGCGGATGGAAACATCGGCGTTACAACCAAGGCAGGTCGGCTTAGGCAAGCCAGAAAAATTTTGGCTTTTCTAACGAATTAGAGGGCGAATCACGACACTTTTTGAATCATTAACGTGAATCGTGGCACCAGCATCTAGAACTTTCACCTAACCCTTGGCATAATGTTTCAGGTGACGATTGTGCCATTATTGCGGTTTGAGCGGGTCATGAACCCCGCCCCATACGCCATTTCAGGGCGGGGGCAGCTGGGAGGGCTCCGTTTAAAGGCCAAATAAGCACCCCCGCCGGTCACAGCCTGCCAAACGCTGATACCTGCGGTTTTTCATCACTAGCTGGGACGCTCAACATGACGGGGATACGGCCAGCACTCAGGAGGGTGAGCAGCCGGCATTGAGTTATCAACAATTGACTGGGCCACGGCCGAGTCTGGTTCTTGGAGGTGCAGGTGATCACGACCGCAGATTTAAAGGCTCAAACACGCCGCGAGCTAGCTGATTTGGCTCGAAATTATGGCGTTACTGGCTGGCATGGGCTGAAGAAAGACGAGCTGATCGAGGAAATCAAGAAGGTGCAAAGGCGTTTGAGACGCAAGGCCGCTGGATCCGCGAAAGCTTCGACCAAGCCATCCGCGAAGACCAACGGCAAGGTCGGATCGGCATCCCTGGCAAAAAGTTCGGCCAATGTGCGGGGCTCAGCGGCCGCGAGTGCTTCGTCGAAATCACATCGCGGCAAATCGCCCGCCGGTAAACCGCAAGCCACTCCCGATGCAGCGAGACAAGCTCCTGCCAGCAGGGTTCTGGTCAACAAGCCTTTGCCGAACAAGGCCCAGGTTAGCAGCAATCAACGGCCAATTCCGAAGCTGCCTGAACCAAAGGTCTCGGCGAAGACCGCCCGGATTCGAGCTCAGATCCGTAAACGTCGCGAAACGATGCTGCGAAACAAGGACCTTTCCACCGGGACTCTCGTCGGCGGAGCAGCCGTGCGAAATGGTTCCAGTCGAACCAAGGCCGAATCGCCACACCAGGATCGCGTGATTCTTCTCGTTCGCGATGCCTATTGGCTTCAAGCCAGTTGGGAGATCACGCGGGCAAGCGTTGAACGTGCCCAGTCGGCGATGGCCGAGCGATGGCACACCGCCGTACCTATGTTACGTCTGCTATCGGTTGGTGATGTAAACAGTAACTCTGCCGAGAGCATCGAACGCGAGATTCCGATTCATGGTGGCGTCGACAACTGGTACATCGATGTTGACGATCCGCCGTCACGATATCGAGTGATCATCGGTTATTTGGCCGACAATACCGAGTTCTATACGGTGTGCCGCAGCAATGTGGTTGAAACACCGCGTCCGGGTGAATGCGAGCGTTTGGATGAACACTGGCGCGATATCGCAGAAGACTACGAGCGGATTTATTCGCTGAGCGGTGGCTATGACGCCGACGGCGGTGACTTGCGAGAGATCTTCGAGGAGCGTTTGCGAAGGCCCATGCCGCTACGTGGCGACAAGGGCCAGACTGTGGCCGATCCGGCTCTGCTGCGACAGGCGAAACTGCCCTTCGATGTTGATGCGGAGCTGATCATCTTTGGCAAGACGGTCGCTTCGGCATCGGTCATGGTCGCCGGTCGCCCGGTGAAATTGCAGGCCGATGGATCCTTCACCGTCCGCATGGAATTGCCCGACAAACGACAAGTTCTGCCGGTGACCGCCGAGAGCCGCGATGGTTTGCGTCAGCGAACCACGGTTGTTGCTGTTGAGCGAAACACCAAGGTGATGGAAGCGGTCGAGCTTGACGAGCGGTTTTAGTTTGCCTCTCGTTTCGTCGATTTTGAAAGTTACGATTGCGTTCGAGTCATTCAGTCTCGAACGCAATTTTTTTTCCTGTCCATCCTGATTTTCCCCTCCGACCGCAGGACCTGTTTGCGGTCAGTCCCCGGAGACCCTCATGCTCGTCTTTCGCTCGAACGCAGTCTCACTCTGCCTGTTTGTCGCGTGCTCTTTACCAGTCGCCGGCGCTGAAGAGAGGGCCGAGAAAGGGGCCGATGGTTCGATCAATGTTCTGCTGATCACCAGCGGCTGCTGCCACGACTATGACTTTCAAACCAAAGCCATGCAGTTGGCAATGGAGCGTCGCGGGGTCGACGCCGTTTGGACGGTCGTCAACGACGGCGGTACGGGAACTGACGCACAAATTGACTTCTACAAGAATCCTAAGTGGGCCGAAGGGTTCGACGTCGTGATTCACAACGAGTGTTTCGCGAAGACGACTGATCCTGACTACATTCGAAGCATCACGGGCCCGCATCATGCCGGTACCAACGCAGTCGTGATTCACTGCGCCATGCATACCTATCGGGACGCAGACATTGACGACTGGCGCGAGTTGCTTGGTGTGACCAGCCGTCGGCACGAGCATAAGAGTAACTACAAGGTGGATGTCGTTGCCAAGGACCACCCGATCATGTCCGGCTATCCGGATGGGCACATAACAGCGATTGACGAACTCTATGTGATTGAAAAGGTTTGGCCAAATACGACCGTATTGGCGACTTCGATCAGCGAGAAAACGGGCGAATCACATCCCGTCTTTTGGACCGGCCAATATGGGAACGCTCGCGTGTTTGGCACGACCTACGGGCATTCCAACGAGACCTTCGAGGATCAATCCTTCTTGACGGCGTTGACCAACGGCACGCTATGGGCGTCTGGAAAACTAACGGCGACCGCCGCAAGGTAACGCATTGCCGTGATGAGAGTCTCGTCACGCGGTAGGCGTTCTTGCTGCCAAGCGTTGAGCTGCGTATTACGGTGACTTCCGCTGCACGGCTTCGGCGTCGATCGTGTAACCGCTGCCGCGTTCGGTGCGGTGAAGCGGTTCCGCTTGAAAGCCGTCCGACGTGGTGACGTGGACTTGGAACCTCTTGATGTATCGATTCAGCACGACGCGGCGAATCAGTTCGCGTCCAGCCGGAATCAACAGCGTGAATCCGAACGCGTCTGTCAGCAAGCCGGGAGTTAACAACAACGCGGCCGCAAAAACAACCATCAAGCCATCTTGGATCTCGCGGTTCGGCATTCGTCCTTCGTCCAGCGCCGATCGAAATCGGAACCAAGCCATCATCCCCTCACGTCGAGCCAGGATGGAACCAAGGATCCCGGTTCCGACCACAACCATGATCGTCATGGGAACGCTGGTGAAGCTGGCAAGCTGTAAAAGCAGGTAAAGCTCGATCAGCGGTACGATAACGAAGGCTGCAAACAGTCGGATCAACATAATGGAGTGGGAGTGTTGCGGCGGGGTATTGAAAGCTAATTCGCAAAACGCGGGGCCATCTTGGCAGGCAAGGCTTTGGCCACTTAAGCATGAACGCAGGTTCTATGCCGAAATCAGCGAGTTTCGGAAAAAGCTGGACTTGCTGGATTCTCAGATCCCGTGTCTACACCTATTTTGACAGCGTCGCCGATCATTCCAGTCGAAGGAATTGGTCGCTGAAACAGTAAATCAAAGCGAATCTCACTTTCGGGGATGCCGGTGCGTCACGAGACACAGCTGACGGGAGGCAGCGGGCAGCTGCGGGGAAGGCTGTGGATCGGAGGTCAAGATCCGATCGGCGTCGTCATCGTCGTTCATGGCCTGGGGGATCATGGGGGCCGGTATGAAACACTGGCCAAGCATCTTGTCGAAGAAGGTTGGTCCCTGTTCGTTTTCGATTTGCCCGGCCACGGACAATCCCCCGGTGAACGTGGGCGGGTTGATTCGTTCGATGGTCTGCTGGCCGACATCGCATCGGCGAGACGAACCGTAGGCGACCGGTTGCCGAACTTGCCGCAGGTGTTGCTGGGCCACAGCATGGGTGGGACGTTGGCGATCAACTACGTGCTTCGCCGCAGCGAGCTGAGTCCGCAGCCAGAGCCACTTGCTGGGCTGATTCTATGCGCTCCAATGCTGCTGCCCCCTGCTCCGCCGCCGCGTCCTCACATTTTTGCTGCCTGGCTGACGGGGCGATTATTGCCTTGGATTCGCGTTAGTCGGCCTGTGGACGTCGAGGCTTTGACAAGTGACCCTGAGCAGGCGGCCGCGATTCGAAATGATCCGCTGATGCATTCGCGGATCACGATCTATCTGGCGACTCAGTTGCTGTCGCAAGGTCGGTGGGCACTCGACCACGCGCAGACGTTGATGTGCCGACCTTGATCATGCTGGGTGAGGACGACGAATTGATCGACAAGAGCGCTTGCCAGCATTTGCCCATTCGAATCGGTTCCTCCGCAACCCTGGTCCGCTGGCCCGATACGCGTCACGACTTGTTCCACGACATCCACCGAGACCATGTATTTGACCGCATCGCCGAGTGGCTGCGTCGTTTCGCCCTGAGAGCGGGGTAGATGGTCAACTCGCGGTTGATCTCTCGCAACTGACTCGCCGCAATCTCGCAGGTCAGCCCGCCGCCCAGTTTACGCGCGATCCGAAAACCCCGGTTGCGAAGTGGAATTCCGAGCTTCTAGCAGGGACCGATTCCAAGTTTGTTAAACTTGCTCTGACAAAACCAGGGATTTTTCACCTCAACCAGCCTGTCTTTCATGGACTCCCGCTCGAAGCATCCTCTGCCGACGCGACCAAGTGACTGCCTGTGTCTGCCGGCTGCGCTACTTCACTGTCGTCTCGACAAGGCCGTTAGACAAGCAGTATGGTCGCGGATGGCCGTCATCGTCCTCATTGCGTGCGTTTGGCAAACGCTCGGTTCAGCGGAGACTTCGAGTGGGTTTGCCGTTCGTTTGGGCGTTCGGTTTTTGACACCCCACAAAGCCGAATTGCGCCTGGGAATCGACGATTGCCGGACAAGCATCCGTTGGCTTCGGTCCGACTCGCAAGCTAGGTGCGTTTGTTCAGTCTCTCGAGTCAGGTACCAGCCACCGAGTGGTTTTGGATGGACTTGAGGCTGGAGAATCGTACTTCTATCGCATCGCGGTTCGCAGTGAAGGGAAACGATACTTCAGTCCGTTTTACGAGTTCGACGGACGAATGAACTATTCACCGCCGGTCGTCACCGCGCCGACGAAGGATCCGCACGGTCTTCAGTCGGTGGTCGACAGACTGGTACAGCCGGGCGGCTACGCCGTTGTTGTCGGTTCACCGAGTGAAGCATGGGCAAAATCGCTCGCCGCTCGCACAGCGATGACCGTGGTCGCCGTTTGCGAAGACGCTCAAACCGTCAAACGCTTGCGACGAAAGTGGTATGCCGAGGGGATTTATGGGATTCGATTGTCGGCGCAACTTGCCGACGACGTGCCGAGCGGTATCGCGAACTTAGTCGTCTGTGACGCCGCGAGATTGGATAACGCCAAGCAGTTCTTGTCGCTTTCGGGAATGATCATCTGTGTCAGCCAGCAGCCCGAATCCAACGAGTTCACATGGACGACGCTCGATGATGGTGTATGGAGCGGGCAAGCGAAAAACCGCCCCGAACTTTCGGGTTGGGGTCACCAATACGGTACGACGTCAAACGCATCGTTTGTTGGTGAGACGCTTGGCGGTGTCGATGACACCAGCGAGTTGGAGATTCGCTGGCTCGGACGACCCGGTGCCGATTTTGGGATCGACCGAAACCCGCGGATGCCGGCTCCCCTGGCGATCGGAGGACGACTCTTTCACCAAGGGATGAACCGCATGATCGCGCTTGACGCGTTCAATGGAGCCGTGTTGTGGTCGCTGGAGATTCCCGATCTACGTCGCGTCAATATTCCCCGTGATTGTGCCAATTGGTGTGCTGATGAGCAACACGTTTACGCAGCGACACGAGATTGCCTGTGGGTGATCGATGCCGCCACCGGCGAGATGAAACATGTGATGCGATTGCCTGAATCGATCGTCAACGATTCGGATTCCGGGTTCGATTGGGGCTACGTCGCCGTGACCAGCGACACGATCATCGGAACGGCCGTGAAGGCGGGAAGTGCTTATGAGGACTACTGGTCGAAAGCGGCCTGGTACGACGGAAAAGGTGACGCGGCGACATCGAAGGTCTGCGGTAGCGCGCTGGTCGCTTACGACAAAAAGTACGGGGACGTTCGTTGGCAACGAGAAGTCGACGCGGTCGTGCAATCAACGATCACGATTGCCGGTGACCGAATGTACTTTGTCGAAGTGGTCGATCCGAGTCTCAGGAAATTGAAAACAGGCAAGCTGGCCAACGAGCAAATCTGGAAGAACGCGTCGGTGGTTTGCCTCGATTTGAGGACTGGTCGAGAGTATTGGCGCAAGCGCGTGCCGGCACAAGCAGACGACCAGATCGTCGCGTTTGGAGTAGCGGATGAGAATCAATTCCTGTTGGAAACCTCCAGCGACGAACAGTTTCATTTCGTATCGCTTGACAGTGACTCGGGCAAAGAGAACTGGAAACAATCGGTCCAGTGGCCGTCCGACAACCACGGCGCTCACATGCAGCATGCGGTCTTGATGAACGGAAAGCTTTACGTACAGCCGCATGTCATTGACGCGTCGGCTGGACTGGTGCTGAAGTCGAATACGTTGGGAAAACGACGTGGTTGTGCGACGCCGATCGGAGCGGGCAGTTCGATCATCTATCGAGGCGGGACTGGGCCGCTGTCGCTGTGGTCGCTTGAGCGTGATCAGGCTTCCGAATTCACACGGTTGCGACCGAGTTGCTGGCTCAGCACGATTCCGGCTCAAGGTATGTTGTTTTCGCCCGAAGCGGGTGGTGGATGTTCTTGCGGCGGATGGATGGAATGCTCGATCGGTTTTGCTCCCGTTGTTCGCAGCACGGAATCAAGCCCATGATGGCGGCGATTCCCAATCGTGATGCCTGCACTCATGGCGTGTCTGCTGTTGGTATTGGCTTCGGCTGGCGAGGCACTGGCTCAAACCTGGCCGACCTATCGGCATGACAACCGACGGAGCGGCGTAACAGACGCGAAGCTCGAATTCCCGCTGACGGGCCAGTGGGTTTGGAAGTCTCCGCAACCTCCCCAGACGGCTTGGACCGGTCCGGCAAAATGGGACGCGTACTCTGGGAATAGCGGCCTGCAGTCCATGCGCAACTTCGATCCCTGCTTCTATGTGACGGTCAGCGACGACAAGGTTTTCTTCGGTTCATCAGCGGATGACGCGGCGCATGCGCTCGACGCGAGAACTGGCAAAGAGCGATGGGTCCATTTCACCGGAGCCGCCGTTCGATTACCGCCAACGATTTCCAGTGGACGCGTCTTTTTCGGTTCGGACGATGGTTGGGTTTATTGCTGTGACGAAGCCAGCGGGGAACTGATTTGGCGAAAGCCAGCGTCCGATGAACGTCAACGCATCACCAGCAATCGCAAGATCATTTCGTTGTGGCCGGTGCGCACTGGCGTGCTGGTCGACGGGCAGCGAGCGACGTTTGCCGGTTCGCTTGTTCCCTGGAAGAAATCGGTGCTGTGGACGGTCAACGCGGCGACGGGCGAAACGAGTGGCGACAGGAAGTTTCCGCCGCGAGGTTTCCGACGTGACTCTGCAGGGCGCGATGCTGGCCTCGACAGATCTCGATTTACGTCCCGCAAGGTCGTGCCGCGCCGTTAGCATTCGATCGCGCGGATGGTTCACCACGCGGCGCGATCGGTGAAGCTGGCGGTGTCTTCTGCATTTTGTCGGAGGACGAGACGTTGCTGGCCGGACCGCCGCATCAAAAAGAGAAAGACAACGAAATCCGCATCGCGCGATATCCGTTCCAAGCAGCCGATCGCATCATTTAGTGGTACCAATCGGATTCTGGTGGCTGGTGATCTCGCCTGGTTATCGATCGAGGGAAGACTGAAGCTGCTGGATCGGGCAAGCTACGTCAAAGCCCAGGGTGTGATCGATCGGGCGGCGAGCAAACTGAAAGCAGCAGGTAAACCGATTGCTGAGCTCGAGGCGGAAATTGAAGCTGCCAAACAGAGGCAGTTGGGGTCATGGAAGTGGTCGGTGGAATCGCCCACGCCGCTTGACATGATCATGGCGGACGACGTGATCCTGCTCGGTCTGGAGAACGAAGTTCGTGCGCTGGCGGCAAGTGATGGACGTGAAATTTGGCGAGCGAGCGTTGAGGGAGTGGCTCATGGCTTGGCTGTTGCCAATGGCCAATTGTTCGTGAGCACCGATCGGGGGCACATCTATGCGTTCGGGGCGGCTGAATGACATTGTGCAGCAACAAACGAATCGTTTTAGCGGCCTGCGTCTCTCTGGTCGCCTCGTCCGTCTGCGCGTGCAAGTTGCCCGTCTTCCGCTATGCCCTCGAACGCTGGCAGGTCGACCGATATCGAATGGTGGCGATCGTTGATGAGCGTACTGACGCGGTTGGACATGCGCTTTCCGAGCTGCAGGCATTCGCAAGATGCAAACGTGGACGTTGAGATTATCGACCTGGCATCGTTGTCGGACGAGCAGTTGTGGCAAGTCGACGGAGCTCAGCAGCGAAACGCAAACGCCGTTGTTGCAAGTCTTTTATCCAGAACGAAATGGACAACGAAAGAAGTGCTGGGAAGGTGAGCTGAAATCGGCGACGGTTCGCGATTGGTTTGAATCGCCGCTACGCCAACAGATCACCAATGACATCGTGTCGGGGGTTTCGATCGTGTGGATATTGGTCGATGGACCCAGTGATCAAGAGAATCAGCGGATCGCGGACGTTGTGACTTTGGCGTTGGATGAAGCCGAGTCAGAGATCGCGATTCCGGAAGGCGTGATACGCACGAGCGGGCGCTAGCCAGTTTCTTCGCGAGCACTCCGACGCATCGATGGACGATGTGCTGCGCTCCGATATACCGCTGCGGGTCGAGTTTGTGCTTCGTCGGCTAAGTCGAGAAAACCGAAACGAGGCCCCTCTTCGTGCGATGATCGGCGGCCTAGCGAGTGAGGCTGATGGACCCGTTCTCGTCCCGGTCTTTGGGCGGGGAAGAATTCTTGACGCGATTCCGGCCGAGAGTGTTTCAACGCAAACGATCATCAATGCTTGTCGCTACATGGTCGGCGAGTGCAGTTGCACCGTGAAAGCACTGAATCCAGGCGTCGATTTGATTCTGAACGTCGATTGGCAGCAGAAACTGGGGCCATCCGTCGTGGTTGTCCATCAAGACGACGGCATCGAGAGCAAGAACGCAGAACCAACGCTGGTCGCGATTCCCACGGGCAACCTTGGAGTGAACGAATCTGAAAGCGAGCAGACTCGCCTGCCCTGGATTCTCGGTTCTGCTGTTGCAGTCATGATTGCCTACGGTTTGCACCGCGTGCGACGCAGTTCTGCGAAAGTTGTTGATGGATAATCCGAACGACGCCTTAGATTGCCGGGCGGTTGAGTTGATTCCTCGAGGCTCAGGCAAGGTGTTTCGTCATGCGATGTCTAACTCTAGTCGACGGTCGTCGTGAAGAAGGATGGCAAGTGGCAGTATGAAGCAATGCGGCTGATGGTACCCGAGACGCCATCGACGGAGTGAGCTCCAACTGACTTTCGATTCATCACGTGACGAGAATACGCTGGGCAGATCTCTGCGATCTTTTCAGCAGCTGAAGCGTACCGAACAGACTTGAATTTGCGGACGGTCCATCGACCGCCCGTACGGCCCGCGATGCTCGCTTCCTTGACAGCGGGTCGCCTACTCTCCATTCTGGCTCCGGCAACACTTTGTCATGAGTGACCGCAGGAGAGTTTCCGGGGCTCTACGCTGCGTTTGATTACCGCGCGATCAATGGTTCTATGGTCATGAAATATGGATTTGGGCGATTCGTCGGCCTCGATGGAGATGACGCTCCTGAGCTGCTCGCGCGAATGTCCAAGCGTGAACTGGGAGTTGATGGCGAGCGATACGGGATCTTCACGCGTCTGATTGCTCGGCCTGGAGTGACGGTTGCGGATCTCGCATCTGAGGTTGTGCGTAAGCTGTTGGGTGAGTGTTCTGATCGCAGCAGTTGCATTGGGGCGCTCGTGCTTTCAAGTCGAATCGTAGATGTGGAGCAGACGGCATCCGCTGTCGTTGATCGACTCGAACTCACATGTCCTTCCTACGGCATTGAGCGTGCCTGCAGTGGTTTTCCCGCCGCCACTGAGTTAGGCCTGCAGCTTTGCCGTAAGTTAGACGCACCCGTTGTCGTTGTCGCCGCGGAGATCATTAGCGGCAGTATTAATTGGGAATCGCCTGATGGTAATCTTGCCGACCATCGACGTGGCGCGGCCAGGCATCAAAGTTATTCGGCGACGGGGCGGCGGCCGTGGTGATCCGGCCTGACGCTGACGGTCACGTGCACCAGATTCTGGACGCGTGGACCGATCATGTCACCGATGACAAGCAGCTGATACAAAAAGCCGACGTGATCGATTCGGTCGACCCCTGGAGACACACGCGGCCGGGAGTAACCGGTTGCATCAGCATGCCGGGGCGGCGAGGGTTCTATCTCGTAAAACGCGCTCCGCTAATCATGGCCGACTCAGTGTGCAAGAGTCTGGAACGAGCGAGCGAAGAGATTCAAAGCGGCGAACAGATCGGTCACATCGTCCCGCATCAAGCGAACGGCCTCATCCTCAGCCGACTTCAGTCGCACGTTGTCAGCGACGGCCGTCAATCGCCGCACGTTTGGGATTGCGTGAAGGACTTGGGGAACACGGTGTCGGCTTCGATCCCTCTGGCGATGGCAGAGGTTCAAGATCGGATACCGCCAGGAGTGCTCTTGGCGATGCCTTCGGTGGGAGCGGGCGGACCGGGATATCGACCCGATACACTTAGCACTGGCTGTGTACTCGTGCGGACGGGTGACCTCGCCAATGGACGATAAGACAACGGACATCTGGTTTGGCCCCGGCGCGGAGAAGGGCGTTTTCGGAGCCGGTGTCGCTCATGGGCTTCATCTGTCGATCGCCAAGAAGCAGCTCGATGCGTCGCGAATTCGCTTGTACGGCTCGTCCATCGGCTGCCTCACAGCCGCCTTTCTTTCCACCGGAAATACGGCTTGCGGTTTAAAGATCTTCCGGGAGGAAACCGACAAAATCATCACCGCGTCAAATCTCGTGCCGGCGATGGGCGCGAGAATCGTCAATCGGATTGTGCGAGCCAGATTGCATGTGCCGAGCGTGCTGAATCTCCAGCATGTCTTTCATGTGATGGCTCGTATGACACCGCAGATCGCCGACCAACTCCGCCGGTCGCCGATGCCAGTGTTTGCAGAAACTGTCGACCGCCATGGAAAGTTTCGACACGCCGAACTGGGGTGCGCCGACGAGCCCCTGCGAGAGATTCGTAGTGCTCTGAATTACTTTCCGTTCAGTGGACGGCCTGAATCGGACTTGATGGACTCGGTCATCAAAGGTTACGGGTTCATTGAACTCGTTCGTTCCGGCCAGCGTCCGCTCGTCGTTGTTCTTAATGCGAAACCCACCACCCGATCCGCAGCCAAGCTTAGCGATCTGGCCTGCGCGGCTCTATGCGCCGATGTACGCATCGCACGGCTCTACTTACGACGGCGCGGAAACCAAGTATCTGCGTGCCGGCACGCCAGTGGGGCGGGGTGCAGCGTGTTGCTCATCTCCCCGCCGCGAGTCGTCAAACTGAAAAAGCCGTCCGACTATGAAACTTCGCACACATTGGGAATACAGGCTGCGCGGCGGATCGTCACATTTATTAACGCGATCCAAACGACAGTCGATTTCCCACGTGTCTCCATCAGTTTGCCTCGTTGCGACTAAGGATTTGGCCCGATGCAGCGACCAGAAATCGAGCAGCTACTGCCCATTCGTGATCCATATTTGTGGATCGATGAAGTGATCGAGATCTCCCCGACTCGGATTCATGCGAGAAAGCATCTTGGGGCCGACTTGGATGTGTTCCGTGGTCATTACGTCGACTTTCCGGTGTTTCCCGGGGCAGCTGCAATGCGAATGTGCGTTTCAAGCGGCTGGCCTGTTGATCGCCCGGACGCGAGCGGCCACGGAGGGGATTGTGCCCGTGATCGCTCGAATGAACAACGTTAAGTTTCGCCGCCTGGTCCGCCCGGGCAATACTTTGGACGTTTATGTCGAACTGTCGGAAAGACGTCGGAAAATGCTCCATATGCGGGCAACCATCAAGGTGGCTGAAAAACTCACGACGCAGCTCGAGTTCATTGTGTCCGAGGCTGCCCATCACGACGCAAAGCCGGACGATCGATAAACCGAGACAGTACTGGTGTAGCCCGCAGCCCCGCATCTGCCGTGCGACGCTTGTTAGCCGGCAGACCTCCACTTCCCGCTGCCGATCCGATCCGGAAAGTCGCCCGTTTGTATGTCGAGCCCGCAAACCTATCCAAGCAGGGAGATCTGGGTGAGATCGCGATAGAGCCGATCAAATACGTACGCACCGAGCTGAAGGCCTTGTTCGACGACTGGCTGCATGTTCGGATCGTGCCAATCGTCCTCGACAAGCATGAAGAAGTCGGCCGCGTGTTTCTTGTCGATCTCTGCGTGCAGCGAACAGTGAACTAGTCCTTTGTCAAAGCTTGATTTTGGGGTTGGCCGGCAAAAGGGGGCAGGTGCAAAAGCCGGAACGGCCCTTCGGGTGCTTCGCACTTTTGGTAACTGGCCCCTTTTCCCGAAGCAAATTGAACCCTCATTCTTAGTCGTGACAAAGCACTAGTTTTTCCTCCGACACCCAACGTGACCAGAAAGTCGCGAAACGTCGCTTCATGAAACGCCGACGGTTGAAAACCGCCATGCTCTTCGACGATATTCGCGAGAATGCCCAGGCGTTGTTCTGGGCAGGGCATTCGCATCAGCAAAGCCGACATTGGCCGAGAGAAAAAATCGACCGCAAAGTAAAACTGCCGTTGGGTCCGCTGAAATTCCGTGCATGACATTTCGCCGCTTCGCAATGACTCGAAGTACGGGTGATTCAGAATGCGGGTCGTCGACAGAATTCTGTCAACTCGCTCGACAATCTCGCGCGGTTTTTCGCCAACGCGATCATGCAGGCATCAAATCTCCGAAGTGTTGACCGACCAGTCCAGGCCTGCCGGCAGGCCGAAACCGAACACAGTCGCCGGTGCCTTCACAATGCCATCTTGCGGAAGCAAATTCAACACCGCATCGCTTCGAACGAGTTGGTCCTTGACGGCTGCGTGCAATCGTTTCAGGTTGTACCAAGGCACTCGCGGGAATAGGTGATGCTCCAAGTGATAGTATTCGTTGTCCAGCTAGACGGTGGCGCGTCCTGCGGCGGTCTGGCGGTAAATCGCTTGGCAACCAAAAAACGTGAAGACAACGGCAATGAATGCGTCTATCCGAAACTGTTTCAAGAAGCGTGGGAACTTGGTGATCGCGTCCGTCCAGCTCTCGACACCCTGGATGTTCCACCGAATCCAGCAGACTTCGGCAACTACGAAGGCGAGGATGCAGGCGACGGCTAGAATACAGGCCGTCGCGTTACTTCTCCTTTGCGTCAACTTGGTAGCCGCAAATCCGGAGACGAAACCGAGCGCCCATAACGAGATGCTGCCGACGGGTGCAAATTGATCGATCATCAATCCGCATAGGCAGCCACCCCCCAAGGCGGTTGCCAGACCGACGGCAGCACTGACGATCGTGTCACTCGACGAAGTGTCTTCCAATCGCGAGTCGGGCTTGCGGCTCCGGATTCGTTGGTCGTTGTCCATCGTCTCCCCTTAAATTTCCGGCCGAATCAAGCCAATGTATCAAAACGCCGGCCTGAAAAGCTTGGATCTGCAGACCGAAGGACTTGTGCGCACGCGTCGCAGCAAGTGCGGGATGCGAAGGGCTTCACGCTTGATCTAAACGGCGACGTTCCCTTGCAGTCAGGATATCCAGAGCAGCCCCAAAACTGCTGGCCGGAATGCTTTCCCTGTTTGGCCGTCGCGGAGTGCCATGGCGGCTCCGCACTTGGCACTGGGGGATTGGCACTGGGGCATTTGGGCACTGGGGCATTTGGGCACTGGGGCATTTGGGCACTGGGGCATTTGATTGACTGGATTTGTCTGAGCTGACGAATCGGACTGATCTTTGCGCCGCGCTCGCTGGCTGAGTCTGGCGGTGGCTCATTGTTCGCTGTAGCCGCCTTCGCTGATGAACTGAGATTCCAGTGCCGCAATCTCCTTGTCCAGCAGGAATTTCGCTTGGTGGATCAAACAAATTGTGGCGTTGGCTCGGACTGTGGAATCACCACTGTCGAGCCATCGGAAGTAGATCGCCCAACGCTGCTGGTTGGTGCGATCGGACTGCCCTAAAAGAAAGATGGGCGCACGAAAAAACCCGCTTCGGCTGGCGACAGTCCGAAGCGGGTCATTCGTTGATTCTTTGGTGATGAAGTCGGTTCCGAAGAACTTGTTTTCTGTTGAGTGAGTGCGAGAGTCGTGTCCACGGATTCAGTAGATTCAGTCACCTGTATCTACCATATTCTAAGAATCCTTAGAAAGGAGGTGATCCAGCCGCAGGTTCCCCTACGGCTACCTTGTTACGACTTAGTCCCAATTGTCGAGCTGACCTTCGGCGCCTGCCTCCCTTGCGGGTTAGCTTGGCGACTTCGGGCCCTCCCAACTTTCGTGGCTTGACGGGCGGTGTGTACAAGGCTCAGGAACACATTCACCGCAGTATGCTGACCTGCGATTACTAGCGATTCCGGCTTCATGCAGGCGAGTTGCAGCCTGCAATCCGAACTGAGGCACGGTTTCTAGGATTTGCTCCACCTCGCGGTATTGCGTCCGTTTGTCCGTGCCATTGTAGGACGTGTGCAGCCCTAGACATAAAGGCCATGAGGACTTGACGTCATCCCCACCTTCCTCCGGTTTGACACCGGCAGTCTCTTTAGAGTCCCCGGCATTACCCGCTGGCAACTAAAGATAAGGGTTTCGCTCGTTAAGGGACTTAACCCGACATCTCACGACACGAGCTGACGACAGCCATGCAGCACCTGTGCAAGAGCTCCCCGAAGGGCACTCTCTACTTTCATAGGGATTCTCAAGCATGTCAAATCTAGGATAAGGTTCTTCGCGTAGCCTCGAATTAAGCCACATCCTCCACCGCTTGTGTGAGCCCCCGTCAATTCCTTTGAGTTTCAGCCTTGCGACCATACTCCCCAGGCGGAACACTTAACGCTTTCGCTACGGCCGAGAGGATGTGGAAGTCCCCTCAACCCAGTGTTCATCGTTTACGGCTAGGACTACCGGGGTATCTAATCCCGTTCGCTACCCTAGCTTTCGTGCCTCAGCGTCAGAAAAGATCCAGTGATGCGCTTTCGCCACCGGTGTTCCCTATGATATCAACGCATTTCACCGCTCCACCATAAGTTCCCATCACCCCTATCTTCCTCGAGCTTGGGGGTTTGAAACGCAATTCCACGGTTGAGCCGTGGGCTTTCACATCTCACCTACCAAGCCGCCTACGCACGCTTTAAGCCCAGTGATACCGAATAACGTTCGGACGGTTCGTCTTACCGCGGCTGCTGGCACGAACTTAGCCCGTCCTTCCTCTGAAGATCGGTCAACCATAGGAGAGAACCCCTATAGATTTCCTAACAACTGACAGCGGTTTACAACCCGAGGGCCTTCATCCCGCACGCGGCATCGCTCGGTCAGGCTTTCGCCCATTGCCGAAGATTCTCGACTGCAGCCACCCGTAGGTGTCTGGGCAGTGTCTCAGTCCCAGTGAGCCGGGCCATGCTCTCACACCCGGTAACCATCGCAGCCTTGGTGGGCCATTACCCCACCAACAAGCTAATAGTACGCGGTCCGATCTTCGAGCGGAATCACACCATTTGATCCGAAGATGTTATCCGGTATTACTGCCAGTTTCCCGACACTATCCCGGTCTCGAAGGTACATAACCACGCGTTACTCTCCCTTTCGCCACTGTCCCCCTCATAGCAAGCTAATTGGGTTCTCGTGCGACTTGCATGCCTAATCCATGCCGCCAACGTTCATTCTGAGCCAGGATCAAACCCTTCAATTTGTATGCTTTAACAAGCTCGTCCGGAGACTCACTTGCTATGAACAAAGTTAAACCGAAAGTTGATTCTGCTCTGGAGGCCTCGGTAAAGACCTCCAGCGATTCGCCATTTAGTTTTGTGCTGCATGACGAGCACCCTGGCCGAAACCAGTGTGACTCATTCAATACAACCAAACAGCAACCTCGCACTGCTGAACTCAACAGAAGTTTCATCACCAAATTGTCAAAGATCGGTTAATCAGAGGCCTTGCCGTGACCGTTCCTCAAAGAGAATCGGACGTAGCAGGTGATCCCTGATTGGCCCCGTAGTATCGGGGGTTGAGCGTTTTTCGTCAACCGGCACAAATCCAAAAAAGTTGGAAAACTCGCAGAGAGTTGAACCGGCTGGAGTTGGTCGGCGATCAGAGTGAAAGCCGTCAACTGCGTTAGCGAGGCGGAAAGATATCGGGCCTTGGGAAAGCTGGCAATAGCCTTTGGGCATTTTCCGGTCGAAAATCTTGCAACGCACGAAATAGGGAAGCAAACAGAGTGCCAAAGGTTCACGGTTTGGCTTGGATTCGAATCAGCCGATTTCTCGCAGTCTTCGACGACGCTCACGTCGCAGCGGGGGGATTTAACGTAATCCGGCGACCGAATTGAGTGCCGGGTAGAGTTGTTGCCATAGCACCGTCAGCAGGCCAGCATCGATTTCCAAGCGGCTAAAAACTTTTTTGCTGGGAGGGAGCACGTTATGAGTGCCCACAGATGCCCAGCCTGATCGGCTGCACAGGAAGTTGGCGATCGCCACACAGCTGACCGTTTCGGCGTAGGGACCATTGATCGTCTGATCGGGATTGTGATGATAGCGAGCTGCCATCTGGACTTCTTCGGGCATGCCCCATTGCTCAAGGATAGCCGCTCCAAGTTGTGCGTGGTTCCAGCCCAACAGGTCGTCTTCAACTTCGTGAGTCGGCGATAATTCGTCGATTTGCGAGATCACTTCGGTGAATGACACGCGGTCCAAACGCTCGCTGGCACAAAGGCCAATGTCGTGCAATGTTCCGGCCACAAACGCGAGGCTCGGATCGGCACAGCCACAGGTCCGGGAGATCATGGACGCTACCACTCCCACGGCAACGGAGTGATGCCAAAGTGTATCTCTTGCGTACACGTCGATCTGCAGGTTGGGCAGGTACAGGCCGCGCACAAAAGCCAGGACTGCCAGCCGTGCAAGGTCTCGCCCCTGCATCACTTTGGCGGCGTCCTCAAGCGTTTTGTAAGGACGCGAGAGATTGTACATCGGCGTGTTGCACCAACGCAGAAGTCGTTGGGCAAGCTCGCGGTCTGAGGCCAGCCAGCGAACCAGAGTGTCGTTGGCGCGACCCTCGAAATCGCCCGAGGCGATCAATCGTCGAGCCCCATCCGGAAGCCCAAACTCCCAGCGCGCCTGCTCAATTCGCAAGCCGAGACGAGAAGCTGTGGTCAGGGGCGTGGGCATGGAAAATGGCAGTCAGAAAAGAGTACTCGTTATCAAGGAATAGCTCATGAGGCATTGCCTGAATCTCGGTCATCAAACCTGCACACCGGCAAACGTCGCCGCCCTGGGAAATCTTGATGATTGTGACGATTGTCCGGCAAGCCTTTGATGAAAAGGGTTTGGTCGCGGTCCAAGCTGAGAATTCGTGACGATCAAGCAAGGCCTGATCTCATCGCCATTTGAAACTGCGGCGTGAAACATGCCGGTAAAGTATTCGGCTGAATCCGTTTCGGGGGCTACCGTGCCGCGTTTGGGATCGGGCTTGAGTGCCGATTTTGTGGGGCAAGATGCCTTGGCAGGTCGATACTTCGCGATGACGGTCCGATTACGTCGGTGATTAGCTAGCTGCCGGCGCGTTGAGTTGGCGGTCTGTCGTAGTTGATTCGAACTCTCCTCGAGGCAAATATGAGCCAGCCTTCAGCCAGCACAACTGGAAATGGCGGCGACGTCGATAGTAAGCTCGATTCGCTGATTTCCCGCATCCAATCGCTCAGCGGCGACGGGGGTGCGGAACGCCCCAAGCAGCAGCCTCGGCCCGCTGCAGGTGCGACTCCGATTGCCGGGCCCCCTCAGCCACGACCCGCCGTGGCCCCGCAGCAGGCAAACGCGAACCAGCGACCAACTCAGCTGCGGCAGGGGCCGGCCCAGCAACCTCCCGGCGGTCCACCGAACAAGGTCGCGGCCAGACCACAGGGGCTTCCCTCAGCATTGGGCTTCAAGCCTTCTCGGGACGAGCCTTGGCGACCAGCCGAGCCAGACGACATGAAATCCGCAGGGATCAATGAAACGCTGCTGGAGGCCATCGTTTATCGGTACATGCAGAATATTGGCGAATGCGAAGGCCGCAAAATCGCGGATCAGGTCAAGTTGCCGTTCCGGATGATCGAGCCGATCATGACGCGATTAAAGATGGAGCAAAATGTTGCCTACAAGAATTCAACGGCGACCAACGACTACGTCTACATCCTGACCGAGACTGGCCGGGCCATCGCCCGAAATCACATCAATGACTGCACTTACTATGGCGCATGTCCGGTGCCACTGCACGAATACATTGCCAGCGTCAAATGTCAAACCATCGAAGGTCAATACCCAAAGAAACAGGACTTGTTGCATGCGTTCAAGGATCTGTTGATCAATCCGAACATGCTGAAAAAGCTAGGACCGGCCGTGGCCAGCGGACGCGGGATGTTCTTGTTCGGTTTTCCCGGAAATGGCAAAACATCGATCGCCGAACGAGTCACAGGGGCGTTCGGTAAATACGTCTGGATTCCACGAGCAGTCGACATTGACGGCGATGTATTGCGGGTTTTCGATCCGATGTGTCATGAATTGGCGATGCCCGATGGCGGCAGCGGACTGCTCGATATTGGCGGGTTCGACAAACGTTGGGTGCGGATCGAACGCCCCACCATCGTCGCTGGTGGTGAATTGACGATGGATATGTTGGAAGTCCAGTGCAACAGCGAAAGCAATATCAGTGAGGCCCCGCTGCAGCTAAAGAGCAATTGCGGCACACTCGTGATCGACGACTTTGGCCGTCAGAGGATGCGAGTCGACGAATTGCTCAACCGCTGGATCGTTCCGCTGGAGAAACGCTATGACTTTTTGAACATGGCCAGTGGCAAGAAGATTCAGGTGCCTTTCGACCAGTTGGTTGTGTTCAGTACGAATTTGGAACCGAAGGATTTGGTCGATGATGCATTCCTCCGTCGTATTCCCTACAAGATCGAAGCTGAAAATCCCCCCGAAGCGGACTTCATCAAGCTGTTCGAGATCATGTGCAAGATCACCAAGGTGCCTTACAAGGCAGATGTGATCTCCTACTTGATCGAAACCCACTACAAGCCGGTGGATCGGCCGATGCGAATGTGCCAGCCGCGTGACTTGCTGCTGCAGGTCAAGAACTATTGCCTGTACAACGATGTTCCGATCGAGCTGAAGAACGAATACATTGACTTTGCCTGTGAGAACTATTTCTCGGTGATGTAAGTCCTATTCGATCGCTTCGTCTTCCGGCGCGTCGGGTACGGCCGGATCTTCGGGGGCTCGCTTGCGGAGCTTCCGTTGCAGAGAGCGACGATGAATTCCCAATCGTCGCGCGGCCTCGCTGATGTTGCCGCCACAGTCGGACAGCACGCGGTGGATATGCTCCCATTCGTTTCTGGCCAGCGACGGCGCCGGGAAGGCAATCGCTCCATCTGGGACCGATGGTTCGTCGCCGCGAACGAAAGCCGATAGGATGTCGTCGGCGTCGGCAGGCTTGCTGAGAAAGTTGACCGCCCCGGCGCGAACCGCGTCGATCGATGCTGGGATGCTTCCAAACCCCGACAAAATGATCACGCGAGTGTCCGGCTGCATTTCCAGAAGTTTTCGCAGCAATTCCAGCCCACTCTTCCCGGGCATGCGCAGGTCCAGCACTGCCAAGTCGGTGGGCCGATTTCGAAACACTTCGACGGCCTCGTCAAAATTGCCGGCTGTTTCGACACGGAAACCTCGTTGCTGCATCGCCATCGAGAGTCGGTCTCGCAGCACAAAAGTGTCGTCAACCAACAGGATGCTCGAGGCTCCTACGGTTTCCGCATCATGCATTGCCGGAGGTCGGGTGAATGAAGGGTCGTTCATGCTCACAACTCGATGATTTCGGACCTGCAACTCAGTTCGCAGGCAACATTCTAGCAGGGGACAATCCATCCTGTAGCGTGGCATCGCTGAATCTTATCGATATTTGCGACGTCAGCGTGCTGTAGCGAGATCGGTCATGCGATCGGTCGTTGCCCAGAGCGACAGATCGATGATGACCCCGACGATGGCAGGCCGATGACCCACAGAAGGGTGACCGACGAGGCGATCGAAAGGGTCAGGTCTCGATCGGTGCAATTTCGCTCGTCGGTGGCAAAACGAATCGGCAACCGCGGCGTTAGGGTGCCAATTCGCGATTCTCCGCCATCGTGGCATCGCCGATGTCCGCGTCCTCGTCCTCTGGCGGTTGGCCGCCAAGCGGGATCGTGACGATCGCTTCGGTTCCGATGCCCAGCTTCGAGTGAAACTCGAGTTCACCACCGAGTCGTGAAATCACGTTTCTGGTCAGGAACAGCCCCAGTCCGATTCCGCGTCCAGGTTCCTTGGTCGTAAAAAATGGATCCGAAGCCCGGTCTAAGACCTTGTCGGACATCCCCAGGCCGGAATCAACCACGTGGAGTTGGAGGTGATCGCCGACTAGCCTGGATTCCAACCGGACGCGGCCTTCTTCGCCGCTCGCATCCAGTCCGTTGTGAATCAGATTTCGCACCGCTTGAGCAACAGCCTCTTGCGGCACCCACAGCGTTTGGCGTTCCACGGCGTCACTTGCGTCGATCACATCGACACGATGGGGATCCCGGATTCCCTCCAGTGTCGTGTCGATCAATTCACCTACCGTGGTTCGGTCCCAGCGATGAGCCATCGAGTCACCTGAGGCTGTTCGCATGCGCTGCAGGATCTGACGGCACATCTCCAATTGCGCATCGATCAACTTCAAATCAGCGTCAACGGATTCAGGTTTTTCGGTGTCTTCCAAGTGACGCGACAACTCGCGAACAATCACGTCGATCGTGGACAGAGGTGTCGCCAGTTCGTGCGCCGCGCCGGCAGCTAGCGTGGTCAGGCCCTCCAGGCGTTGGCTGGCCGCCTGGGCCGCCTGGGTTCGCAGCAGTTGACGCTCACGCTGTTTTAGTTCTCCCGCCGTTCTGGTCACAAAATAGGTGACGACGCTGGAGCAGGTTGCAAAGGCCAGCATCATCCCGCCGGTCCGAACGTCGATCCCCTGAGGTATGAACAGGTCGAGACCAGGGACGGGAATGGCGTCGCTGAGCAGAAAGGCGTAACCGGCGATCGCTGTGACCGTCATGCTCCAAGCGGCTCGCCGTCGGATCATCACGCCGCCCACCGCCAGATTGACAAAGTAGAACAGACTGAATGGATTGCCGGCACCTCCACTGAAGTAAAGCATTGCAGTCAGCGTCACCAAGTCCAGCAGCATCAGTGCCAATGCGACGCCATGTAGCTTTGGTGATTCGTCGTGCGGATGCACCTCTTCATCGGGTGATGTCGATAACGCGCGTTCGCTGGTCAATCGATCATCGGGATCTAAGGTGTGCAGCCAAAGCCCATAAACAGCGTTGGTGATCGCCGTCACGGCGACCAGTGACAGCAGTCGCATGAGCGGCAAATCGACGTTGATCAGCAACACGGCGGTCAAGATCGTGACCAGCTGGCCAGCGACAGCGAAGGAACGCAAATGCAGCAGCCAGGTTGACGAACCAAGCGGGGCGGGGCCGATCAGAGGCAGCGTTAGGGTTTCGCGGTTGGGTCGCACAGCAGAGGATTTGCCTGGAGTTTGCGTGGTCACGCCGCATGCTGCACGAACCCGCCGCTTCGCACCAACTGCCGCGTCGCTGCGCATCAACGACCTCAATTCGTTTCGCGTCGCGTTAATTCGTCCCGAAGTTGCGCGGCGCGTTCATATTGTTCATGCTCGACCGCTTCGGCGAGTTGTTCCTTCAGCGTTTTCCCAACGGAATACTCACTGCGCAATGATTCACGGAGTTCCACCAATCGAACGACCAATTCATCGCTGTCGAAGTGTTCATCCGCATCATACTTGGCAAAAAAACCACGCATGGTTTCCAATCCAGCGTTGATCGCTTGGACGGCTTCCTCAGCCGTGTTTTCCTCTAGTTGGCCGAGTGCCTCGGCTTGTGTGCGGTGGAATAGCACGAAAGGCCGATATTGTTCATGAGTGCCTGACCACTCCTCGTCTGGAGTCATCTGCTCGCTGATGTCCATCAACTGCAGCGTGTGGTCTGCGTCCATCACTGCCCGATGATAGAACTGGAGCCGTAACCAGCAGATCCGGCGGTGGTAGAATTGCATGAACTCACGATCGACTTCGTTGCATTCCTCCTCCGTCAGTTCTCGCGTCGGGTCTTCCAGGTGCTCTAGTTTTAGGTATTCCAGAATGGATTCGTGTTCTTGGTACGGATTTCCATCCGGTCTGCCAGTCGTCTCCAACTGCAAGATTCCCATGTCGACGCGCATGTGGATCACATCGCGGCCATCCTTTCCCTTGACCAAACGCACGTTCAGCGTTGCGGGGTCGAACGACCAGTTCGAAAGGAGGTCGTCCAGATGGGTGTGTCGTTTCATCAATCCGTTCACAACTGGGAAGGCTTGTCGTTTCGGCGGGGCAACTCACCCGATTCCGGTCTGACCCAATTCCGATTTGAGCGGTAGTCAAGGAGGAACCGATCGTGATCGCTCACCGAACCCTGAGTATACCAGCGAGTATTTTCGAGTGAAGGATTGACATTGCCTTGCCAGCGACTCTCAGTCGTCCCGTCCGGGCGGTCTGCGGTTCTGCTTTTTCTGCGATTGACGGCTTTTTTGCTCCAGTCGCCGTCGCTGGCTGCCTCGCGTGGGGCGTGTCGCCTTGCGAGATTTTGGCGGCGATTGGCATTCCAACAGCATGCTCGCCAGCTTTTGGCGTACATCCGCCAAATTTCGCCCTTGATCGCGGTACTGCTCGCTATGCAGCACCAGTTCGCCGTCGCGGTTAATACGATTTCCATATCGTGTGACAAAACGTCGACACCAAGCCACATCGAGCATTTCACAACGCTTCGGCGACCACCGCAAAGTCACCTTGGAATTGACTTTATTGACGTTTTGGCCGCCAGGACCGCTGCTGCGGGCGGCGCTCACCGAGATTTCTTTTTCGGCGATGGTCAGACGCGAGTTGACGTATAGTTCGGCCATGATTCAGGCGATAGGCTTTAGGCTTCAGGAACGTTCGAGAAGCCAATACGACACGTCATTGGTGATCCGCGTTCGCCAGGGCTTGTGAGGCTTCACTTGATTCGAAGAATATTACTCGTTTGCGCCGCTTTATCGATCCCCATTGCACTTTCGGCACAAAATGACCCCGAGAGGAAGTCGCAAACGGATTGGCCACGGTTCCTCGGCAGAACGTTTGACGGGGTCGCACCCATGACGGCGGAGGACATGGATTGGTCGGCTCAGCCAACTTTTCAATGGTCCATCGAAGTCGGTGACGGATACGGAATTGGAACTGTCGCTGATGGCCGCTACTTCCACTTCGATGCCGTTAGCCAGAGACCGGTGCCAGGTGGCGTCGAACGACTGCGGTGCATCGATCTGAATAGCGGGAAAGTATTGTGGACGCAGACGCAACCGTATCAATACCGGGACATGTTTGGATACGAAGGCGGTCCACGCGCGAGTCCTACGATCGATGGCGACCGTGTGATCACTCTGGGGGTAACCGGCCTGCTGACTTGTTGCAACACTGACAGCGGAAAGATCCTGTGGTCTGTCGATACGAACAAGAATTACGGTGTCATTCAGAACTTTTTCGGCGTCGGCTCGTCACCATTGGTTTTGGGAGACAAGGTGATCGTGATGGTCGGGGGTAGTCCAGACGAAGACCAAAACTTTGGGCCGATGCAGCTCAATCGGGTTTCGCCCAATGGTTCCGCGGTCGTCGCCTTCGATCTCAACTCCGGCAATGAGCTTTGGAAGTGTGGCCAAGATCTGGCCAGCTATAGCAGCCCGCGCCCGATTGAAATTGAAGGCGAGGCGTTGGTGTTGGTTTTTGCTCGCAGTGGTTTGATGGCGATCGATCCTGTGCTTGGTGAAGTGCGCTGGCAGTTTGAGCACCGGGCAGCGATACTTGAAAGTGTCAATGCGATGACGCCGGTTGTCGACGCCGACCGTGTCTTCATTAGCGAGTGCTACGAGGTTGGCAGCGCATTGCTTCTGGTCGATGGGAAATCATCGAAAGTCGTTTGGCAAGATCCGCCGCGAGACAGACGGCGACAAGCAATGCGGTGCCACTGGGCCACGCCCATCCTGTTCAACGGTTACTTGTATGGATGTAGTGGTCGCAACGCGCCCGACAGCGACTTTCGCTGCATCGATTTTGAAACCGGCGTGTTGCAATGGAGCGATCCGCGGCGAATACGCTCTTCGGTCACGCGGGTGGGCGATCACTTGATCGTGCTGGAGGAGCGAGGTTCTTTGCAGGTGATCAAGGCGAATCCCAAGCAGCTTGAAGTCGTTGCCCAGTGGGATCTTGATCTCGCCGACGGAGATCGGCCAGCCCTCGAGTATCCGTGTTGGGCGGCGCCGGTCGTCGTGGGCAATCAGCTGATCCTGCGCGGTGACCAAAGGGTCTTATGTTTGGGACTTGCTATGCCCGGTGACTTGCCTCGTCGCTAATATCCTGGTGTTTCTTGACCAACTACGCTTTCAACCGTTTCTCCTGTTACCATTAAGTTCTTAGACGGAGCCGAACTGGCTCATCCTCCACTGACAAAATTATGATCGACGACGTGTACACTCCGGAATCCAGCGTGCAAGAAATCACCAGCAAATGCTCCCCGAACGGGAACGGCAAGGCGGCTCCACGGCGGTCGTTGCAGATTGACAGGGCCTTCTTCGACGATCCGAATGAACCGACCAACGACTCGGTCGATCTTCCCCGCATCGAAGCAGCCGTTCGGTCGATCCTCGCTGCCGTTGGCGAAGATCCCGATCGCGAGGGGCTGCTTGAAACTCCCGGTCGCGTGGCCCGCATGTACGCGGAAATGTTTGCCGGACTGAAAAGTGATCCCGGTCGACATTTGGCAAAAGTGTTCACGGAGGATTACGACGAGATCGTTTTGGTCCGCGATATTAGCTTCTGCAGCATGTGCGAGCATCACCTCCTCCCCTTCACTGGCCGGGCCCACATCGCCTACCTTCCCAGTGGCAAAGTGGTTGGATTGAGTAAGCTGGCACGCGTCGTTGAAGAGGTTTCGAGGCGACCGCAGGTGCAGGAACGGCTGACGCAAACGGTTGCGGACCTGGTAGAAGATCGGCTTTCCGCACGCGGCGTTGCGGTCGTTTGCGAGGCGACGCACAGCTGCATGACGATGCGGGGTGTTCGTAAACCCGGCAGCCTCTGTCTGACCAGTGCGATGCGAGGCATCTTTCGAGACGACCCGAAATCGCGGGCCGAGGTCCTGGGGCTGATCAACCGGGAAGCCTGAGGGAAGGAAACCCGAAATCCGAAGCACGAAATCCGAAACAAATTCAAAACGCGAAATGACCAAAACAGGAGTCTGCTCCTGATTCGACCCGTGTTGACCATTGGACACTTAGCATTTTGACGTGTCTCGGATTTCGGCTTTCGATTGGTCGGATTTCGATTGCATCATCTTTAGGAGTCGGTGCCGCTTCTGCCGATAAGCAAGGCCGTGGTCTTCGGGTATGATTTCGGCATGGACATTGATCGGCAACGGCTGCAAGACGATCTGCGCGGCATCGTGCGAGGGGATGTGCTGTGCGATCCGATCATGATTCAGTTGTATGCGTCCGACGCGAGCATCTATCAGATTGCCCCACTTGGGGTGGTCCGCCCCCGATCGGTCTCCGATGTGATCGCCACTGCGCAGTATGCGGCGGAACACGAACTGAAGCTGCATCCGCGTGGTTCGGGAAGTGGCGTTGCCGGAGAGTCGCTCGGTCGGGGCTTGATTATCGACTTTTCGCGATACATGCGACGAATCACGATCGAGCCTGACAGCACGCGTGTGACGGTGCAAAGCGGCGCCGTCTTGGCCGAAGTCAATCGATCACTGAAGCACCATGGTCGATCGTTTGGCCCCGATCCAATGACGCGCAGCATCACCACGATGGGCAGCGTTGTGGCGACCAACGCATCGGGTAGTCACTACCTTCGCAGCGGATCGGCGCGTGACACGATCGAATCGATGCGGATCGTCACGATCGACGGAGAGTTGGTCGAGCTTTCGCGGCATCACAAGAGCGCACCGGGTACAGTGGGCCGGTTGGCACGCGGGATTGCCGAAATTCGCAACCAGTTCGCCGCGTTGATCGATGCGCGTGTCAATTCGCCGATGTCACGCGGTGGCTTTCGCCTGGATGACGTTGTCGACGAATCGGGGCACGTCGACCTGGCAAAGTTCATGGTGGGGACTCAGGGAACGCTCGGGATCCTGATCGATGCGACTTTGCGGACGGAGCCGATTCCAGCCCACCGTGGTGTTGCCTTGTTGTTTTTTCACCGGCTTGATTCGGCAGCACGTGGTGGAGTTGCCGCGTTGCGGCACGGGCTGGTCGCATGTGATTTGATGGACCGTCGACTCCTGCAGATTGCCCGCGATACGGACCCGCGGTTTGCCGAACTTCTGCCGCGGGAAGCGGAAGCCATGCTGTTGGTCGAGATTCAAGGCGAGTCACTTGAGGATCTGCATGATCGGTTGGCGATCATTTGCCGGGATCTTTCCGGCGGAACCGAGGGTGCCTTTTTCACGATCGACACGGTTCGCCCAAGTGAGCGCGATCTCTATTGGGCGCTGTCACGTCGTGTGATTCCCAGGCTCTATCGGTTCAAGGGGAACGAGTCACCGGTCCCCTTCACCGAAGACTTGTCGGTGCCGCGTGAAAAACTGCCCGACGTACTAACGGCGATTCAAGATACTTTGCAGCGAAATCATGCGACGGCGACGGTTTTCGCACATGTTGGACATGGCCAGATTCATCTGCGACCGTTTCTGGATCTGGGCAGCGCCAAAGATAGGTTGCGTCTGCACGATCTGTCCGTGCAACTCGCCGAGGTGGTTTGGAAGCATGGGGGCGAGGTGAGCGTTGAGCAGGCCGCGGGATTAAGTCGATCCTACCTTCTGCCACGCCAGTTTGGCGAATTGTGGCAAGCGATGGGACAGGTCAAGCGATTGTTTGACCCTGCCCATCGACTGAATCCAGGGAAATTGTTTGGTGCAGTCTTACAAAAGCCAAACGAGAACTTGAGACCCGCCGATCAAACAATCGAAATCACAGCGGACAATCGAGTTCTGATCGAAGCCGACCAGCCGACGGTCGAGGCGGCCAAAGCCGAGGGCAAGTCGGTGCCTCAGTTGCAGGTGCTGCAGCATTGGCCGCCTGGCGCACCGGTCACGAAAGTCACTCGAGGTTGCAACGGATGCGGTCGTTGCAGGACGACTTCACCGAGTGAACGACAGTGCCCTGTATTCCGGGCAACACGTAGCGAAGAGGCGTCTCCCGCGCGAAAGCGAACTTACTGCGAGGTGTGCTGAGCGGCCAACTGAGTGTGGATGACTTGGCTGATGATCGAGCCAAGGCGGTCGCCGATCTCTGTTTCAATTGTCACCAATGCCGACTTGAATGTCCGGCGTCGGTCGACATCCCGAAAATCGTTGGCGAATTGAAGGCACAATACGTTGCCACAAACGGATTGCCCGTATCCGACATGTTGATGGGTCGGATCGATACGGTCGCGGCGATCGCCTCACGTTTGCCTTTTGTCTCCAACCTGTTGATGCGAGGCAAATTCTCGCGGTGGATGGCCGAGCGGTTGTTCGGGCTCTCAGCGGCTCGAACATTACCACCCGTCGTGGCCGAGACCTTCCTGCGGCATGCTGTGCGGCGCCGGTGGACGAAGCCGTTGCCGCATGGTGGTCTGAAGGTCGTTTACTTCGTCGATCACTTCGCGAACTACCATGATCCCGACATCGGTCGTGCGCTCGCCGAGATCCTGCAACAAAACAGCATCGGACTGTACGTGCCGACGTCACAGATCGCCAGCGGCATGGCACGGATTTCCGCGGGTGACTTGAAGGGAGCCAGAAAGATCGCACGTAAGAACGTGCGGCTGTTGGCCGACGCGGTCCGGCAAGGTTACACGGTGATTGCCACCGAGCCGTCCGCGGTGCTGTGCCTGAAGCACGAGTATCCGAACCTGCTTGATGACGAGGATGCTCATTTGGTCGCCGATCATTCCTACGAGGCCTGTGAGTTCCTTTGGCATCTGCACGAGAATAACCGTCTGACGCTCGATTTCGCGTCCGTTCCCGCTAACATCGCCTACCACCAGCCCTGTCACTTGCGAGTCCTGGATGCTCAGCAGGCTGGCCCGCGACTGCTGGAATTGATCCCCGAACTGTCGGTCGAGCGGATCGAGGCCGGCTGCACTGGCATGGCGGGGACGTGGGGACTGCAGCGAAAGAATTATCGAAACAGCCTACGTATCGGTTGGCCGCTGATTTCGGCGATGCGATCGGCACGCGTTTCGATCGCCACCACTGAATGCAGCGCCTGCAAAATGCAGATTGAACATGGTAGCGACCGTAAGACCCTGCACCCGCTGAAGCTCCTGGCATATGCTTATGGTCGGATGCCAAAGGTGGAAAAAGAACTCTGATTTTCGGAAGTTGGACAGACCGTAACCCATGCAACTTGACGTCTTACTGTTTGCCGCCGCTCGCGATGCCGCCGGGACTGACTCCATCTGTGTTGAAGTTTCCAATGATCCCACCGCGCGTGATGTGATCGAAGCCGTTGGCCGTCGTCTACCTCGAGATCTCTCGTTTGCTGCCTTCGTGTCGTTTGGCGGTCGATTGCAGTTACGTAGCCGACGAAGCACAGGTTTCGGCTGACTGTGAGATCGCGCTGATTCTTCCGGTTAGCGGTGGTTGACCCGATGCATAGCAACCGTGTCTACGTTGAGCTCGTCGAAACGCCGATCGACCAAGAATCTCTGCGAGCCAGAGTCGCAGACCCGGATGTTGGAGCGCATGGATGGTTTATCGGCGTCACCCGCAAAACCACAGGTCAGCGAGTCACCAGCACGTTGTCTTACGAGGCACACGCGCCGATGGCGATTGCCGAGCTGGAGAAACTTGCCGAGGCGGCAATCGAGAAGTTTTCGCTCTGCCGGATTGTGATTTCGCATCGACTCGGTGAAGTGCCCGTCGGCGAAGCGAGCGTGGTTGTCGGTTGCAGCAGCGGGCATCGACCGCAGACGTTCCAGGCGCTGGCATGGACAATGGACGTGCTCAAACGGCAAGTCCCGATTTGGAAACGCGAAACCTATGTCGACGGTACGATCGAGTGGGTGCATCCAACCCCTGATGCCTCCATCGAGGCTGATGAATGAGCGAGCAAGAGCGACGCATTTACTTGGATCACGCCGCGACCTCTTGGCCCAAATCGGCTGCCGTGCTCGACGCGATGAACCGATTTGCTCGCGATTGTGGAGCTGCGGCAGGCCGCGGCGGCTATCGCTCCGCCGCAGACGCTGACAGGATCGTCACTCTGACCCGTCGGGCAATTGCCAAGCTGATCGGCACGCAATCGGCCGAGTGTGTTTCGTTGCACTGCAACGGTACGGCAGCATTGAACGCGGCGATTCACGGCGTGGTTCGGCCTGGCGACCATGTCGTGACCAGCGCGGCCGAGCACAACAGCGTGCTCAGACCGCTGCACTTCATGCGGCAGCATCAGCAGGTTCGGCTGACGATTGTACCGACCGACGATGTCGGACTCGTTGACGCCGGAGAGATACTTGAGGCGGTCACGGAAGAAACTCGGTTGGTGGCGTTAACTCACGCTAGCAACGTGACGGGCGCGGTCCAGCCGATTGCCGCTGTGGGCAATGCTCTGAAGAATCGTCCCGCATTGTTCCTATGTGATGCGGCGCAGACGTTCGGTTCGCTTGACATTGACGTCGCCGCATCTGCGATCGACCTGCTGGCGGCCCCTGGGCATAAGGCCTCCGGTGGTCCATTGGGGACAGGCTTTCTGTACGTGGCGAAAGCCGCCCACGAGCACATCGTGCCCTGGGTGCAAGGCGGAACGGGCAGCCAGAGCGAATCACTTGCGATGCCGACTGCGATGCCGTCGAAGCTAGAGGCGGGCAACTTGAACGTGCCGGCACTGGCGGGATGGCTGGCGGCACTCGGTGAACTGCAAGCTTGCGATCGCGACTTGCGCAATGAGCATGCCAGTGCATTGGCCGAGAAACTTCATCAGGCGCTCGATTCGATCGATCATATTCGCGTTTTTGGGCGTGCTTGCGAGTTGCCGATCGCCAGTATTGCTGTCGAAGGGCTAGCACCGACTGATGTCGCGGCAATCCTGGATGCAGAATTCGGAATTGAAACTCGCGCAGGAATGCACTGCGCCGCTCTGATCCATGCAAACCTCGGTAGCGCGTCGGGAGGGACGCTTCGCATCAGTGCAGGCCACTCGTCGACTCACGCGGATGTCGACGCCGTCATCGCATCGCTCCGCAGCATCATTCGATCAATCCATTCCGTTTAAAAGCGATGGCTTGGCTTGAGTCAATTTTCGACGGTGATGCCACGATAAGTCATCTTCGGTCGCTTACGCACAAAGCGTCGGGCGATTTCCGGTAGGTCATCTTGGTGCCCGAGCACAATCACCACATCACCTGGGTGCAAGATCTCAGTTGGTTTCGGGTTCAGTTGCACGGCCCCGCTGGCTTGGCGAATTCCCACGATCAGGAAGCTGTGGTTGCCGCGAATCTCGATCTCACTGATCGCTCGGTTGGCGAGATCCGAATCGGAAGATACGACCAGCTCATTGACTTGCAGCCCGATCTGACTGAGGTCATCGAGCATGGTGCTTTGTTCTTGGATTTGCTCCAAAATGCTTTCGGCTGTCGGTCGCGTGATCAACTGGGCGACTTTTTGGGCTCCGATCGCTGTTGGCAATACGACTTTGTTGGCGCCGCAGCCGAGCAGTTTCTTTTCCGTGCGGGGGTTCTCGCCGCGAGCAATGATGGTGACGTCGGGGTTCATCGCCCGGGCGGTGATCGTGACAAACACGTTGGTTGCGTCTGCAGAAAGAACGGTTGCCACGGTGGAGGCGCGTTGAATGCCAGCTTGTTCCAAGATGTCTTCCTCCGTTGCGTCGCCGTGCAGCACCAAATAACCGCGGGCCTCGGCGTCCTGCAGTCGATCGAGATCAGCGTCGATGGCAACAAACGGTTTTCCCGATTCGTCAAGCTCTCTCGCCAGAATCGTCCCGAGTCTTCCGACCCCACAAATGATCGTGTGGCCGCTTAATTTTTCAATACCCTTGGTCATTCGCCTCGCTCCCATTGCCCGATTCAATTCGCCATCGATCAACATTTGCATGAATCCGCCAACCGTGTAGATCACGGCGCCGTAACCCGCGATGATCACCGCGATCGTCAACGCCCGTAGCGGTGGTGACTCGATCGGTTGTACTTCCCCATAACCGACTCCGAAGATCGTAATCACGACCATGTAAATGGCGTCGTCCAACCGCCATCCCGCCGCCATGTAGCCCGCCACGGCGACCATGCAGACAAACAAGAATAAGACCGCCCCGGTCAATATCTTGCGGAGCGGAGTCGAGATGCCACGCGGAGCAATCTCGAGTTGCGCTGCGGCTCCGCTGATGTTTCCTTGCGATTCCACTCTCAATCACAACGCCGTGTGTTCTGGAGCCAAGGCCACTTGCCGCAGCTGCATCGTGTCGATCACTTCGCCGTTTGCCAACGCGTTGGTGATCACAACCAGCCAAGTTCCGGGTGCCGTCCAACCGCGTTGCCGCAACGAATCCATTGCATCTGAAATTGTCTGCTCCGGATCCTCAGAGAATTCCATCAAGAACGGTTCGACGCCCCATGGCAGAAGCAGCTGCCGAAATATGATTTCGATATCGGTGAACGCATAGATTGGAACGCCGTGTGGACGAAGTGCCGCGAGCACATAAGGCAAAAATCCACTACGTGTGAAGACGATGATTCCGGACTGCCCTAGTTCCTGAGCCAGCACCGCGGCCGATCGGAGCATCTTCGCTTTTGGCGATCGCAGCATGATTCGTGAATTCATCGAGAGACCGACCGAGGGCTCGATACTGCCAATGATGTTCTTCATGACTTGCACCGATTCGAGCGGGTAGGCACCGGTCGTCGTTTCGCCGGACAACATCACGGCGTCTGCCTGCTCGCGAACAGCGGTGGAGACGTCCGAAATCTCTGCCCGCGTTGGCATTGGCGATTGAATCATCGACTCGAGCAAATGGGTGGCGATGATGACCGGTTTACCTTCGGCTTGGCACGCACGAACAAGCTGCGTCTGCACCAACGGCAACCTGTGGTAGTCAATCTCGATCCCCAAGTCGCCGCGTGCGACCATCAACGCATCGGCCTCACCAACGATCTCTTCCATGTTGCATAGACCAGTCTGATCTTCAATTTTTGCGACGATCCGCGCGGTCGAACCAAGCTCGACAAGTAAGCTCCGCAACGTCCGAACGTCGTCGGCAGAACGTGCAAATGACAGAGCCACGAAATCGATTCCAGCTTCAACGCCGGCACGCAAATCTTCTTTGTCTTTCTCGGTTACCGCCGGCAGTTTGACATGGACGCCAGGCAGGTTGATGTGACGCCGCGAACCCAGCACGCCCGGAGTCAGAACCTCACAGCGGACACCCTCCGGATTCTTGTCCAAGACTTTTAGTCGCAGCAGTCCACTGTCTACCAAGATGGTGGCCCCCACGTGAATGTCAGCGGCCAGACTAGGATAGTTGACCGACACCGATGCATGGTCTGGAGGGGCGAAGTCATTCGTCGTTCCCACAGCGACCGGGACGGACGATGTCCGCAGCAGCAATTCGCTGCCGACGGCGAGCTTGATTGGCTCTTCCAAGTCGCCCGTGCGAATCTCTGGGCCTTTCACGTCCATCATCACCGCGACGTGACGACCTACGCGATGCGAAATCCGGCGAATTCGATCGACGATCTCCGAAGCCCAATCGCCATTGCCGTGAGCCATGTTCAGCCTCACGACGTCGACTCCGTCGCGAATGAGCCGAGTCAGGCATTCTTCAGACTGCGTCGCCGGTCCCAAAGTGGCGATAATCTTCGTATGTCGATAGCGGCTCCGGGTGTTGTCGGTCAACGTATCAGCCAATCCAAAGGTAGAGGGTCCACTGTCCAGTGAGCGTAAATGCACACGCCATGCCGACTTGAATTTGCTCGAGACCAAGTATTCCTTGTGAAGCGATCATTCACCTTACGGCCTGATAATGGTGCGATCACCTCAGCGTTTGGCAAACTCGAGTGCTAGTCTGCCGCGAAACTACGCGGCACTGCATCAGAAGCTTGCATCCCGCCGCAGGGACGCTGTCCGATGGGAATCTGCCTTGATGCGTCGTGCCTCCTACAGCGCCACCTCTCCCCGCTCCGCGGTCCGAATCCGGATAGCATCTCCAAGATCAATAACGAACAACTTGCCGTCTCCCACGTTTCCTGTCCTTGACGTGGCAATAATCGCGTCGACCGCGTTTTGCAACCGGTCGTCAGGCACCGCGATCTCAAGTTTGATCTTGGGGATGAAATCGACCGTGTATTCGTTGCCACGGTAGGAGGCTGTTTGACCATGCTGGCGTCCATAGCCAGTCACTTCGGTCGCCGTCATGCCTGGTAGGCCCATGTCAACCAGGGCCTGTTTTACGTCGTCCAGCTTGTAGTGCCGAATGATGGCTTCGATTTTTTTCATGTCATGAATTTACAGTTGATGTTTCCAGCTTTTCCTCTTGCGGGCGCCCCAATTCAAGCTCCAAAGCCCAGAGAGTGAGATGACGTGAGCTACCCTCGTCAGCGTAGTGAATTTGTTTTGGCGTTGGGAAGCGTGCACAAATCATGCCGTATCCTGCGATTGAGTGTTTGGCCGAAAAAGACCGTATTGCCGTGGTGGTTATGCCTCGTTTCGGATTTGGAGAGAATCGAAGTGCCTGCTCGACAAGCAGTCGTGCACAACCTCGATGCATATCCGCTTCTCAGGCGGAATGGCCCGTGGTTACCCCCGCCGATCCAGTGCGGCTACACTTCGCATTGACGCTGGACACCAATGCCCCGATCACGAGTTTTGGACTGCAGTCACCAACATGGCAAAAAAAGACAAGGCCAGGTCAAAGAGAAAAGTCGAAGAAAGACAAGACTCCCTGGTACAGCGAAGGTTTGAGATTCGAGTGTACGCAGTGCGGCGCCTGTTGCAGCGGTGAGCCGGGTTACGTTTGGGTCAACAAAGACGAGATCGAAGCGATGGCTGACGAGATCGGTTTGGAGGTCGACGCGTTCGAGCGAAAGTTCGTCCGCAAGGTTGGCAAAGGCAAGAGCCTGATCGAGTACCCTGATGGCGACTGCATCATGCTCGATCCGAGAACGCGAAAATGCACGGTCTATGCCGCACGACCGATCCAATGTCGTACGTGGCCGTTCTGGGATTCAACTCTGAAGAAACGCAAGGACTGGAAAGAGACTTGCGAAGTCTGCCCAGGAGCCGGCACCGGGCGACTCTACACGTTGGACGAGATCGAGGTGGCGAGAAACGAAAAGTCGGTCTAAGAAACTCGATCAAACGAAAAAAGCCCCGAAGCACAAGGCTGCGAGGCTTTTCGTTTCCCACGTCGACGAGACGTGTGGAGATTAGCTATGACAGCGACTTAGTTGCAGTTGGTGCAACCAGCGCCGGTTTCGATCACGGAGCCACCGCTGAAAGCAGCACCTTCGTTAATGACAGCACCTTCACTGATCACGCCAACCGAAGCTGACGAACCACCGTAGCTGCAGACAGGAACCTGGATCTCGACCGGGACCTGTCGACAAACGCGAACGTTGACGCAGCGAGTCGACTGAACTGGAACGCAAACGCTGTAGTTCTCCGCGACTTGCTCGCAGACGTTGTCGTAGACAGTCACGTTGTAAGTCCGCGTACGCTGCTCAGGCACGCAAACGGTGTAGTTCACCTGACGGCTACGCTGTTGCGTTTCCATGCGGGTGCGGTTGACCGTGCGAGTCCGAGTCTCGGTCGTGCAGATCGTCTTGGGAACCATTCGCGTACGGGTTTCCATGCGAGTCCGACATGACCGGAACCATGCGAGTGCGAGTCTCGGTCGTCATTGTGGTACACGGAACCATTCGAGTCCGGGTTTCGGTGCGACACTTCGTGACCTGGTACTCACGCGTACGCTGTTCCTGACGGCAACGCTGGACACAGACGGTGCGAGTTCGAGTCTCGGTCGTCATCTCACAGTACGGAACCGTACGAGTACGCGTTTCCATTCGCGTCCGAGTCACCGGCACCATACGCGGACTTCGTTTCCGTGGTCATCGTCGTGACAGGAACCTCGCAGGTGCGAGTTTCCATGCGAGTTCGTCGAACGGGAACTTGCCGCGAGCGAGTTTCGCAGCGGTACTTGGTGACGCAGTAGTCGCGAGTCCGTTGCTCCTGACGACAACGCTGAACGGCACAGCTGCGAGTACGCGTTTCGCAGCGATGCTTGGTCACGTTGCACATTCGGCTGCGAGTCTCGGTTCGGCATCGCTGGACGTTGACCATCCGAGTACGCGTCTCGGTGGTGTAGCTGGTCGTCGTGTAGGTGTAAGGGACCTCGCAAGTCGTACGTTGGTAGGTTGTGCATGGCACTTGCTCGCAGACGAGGTTTGGAACCCAGACTTTGCGATAGATCGTACGCGAAACGGGGCATCCGCATGCGTCGGTCGTGCATCCGCAGCCAACTGCTTGACATTGGTAGCAACCCATGTCCTTGGTGACGGTCTTCATGGTTGTCACGGGAACACACTTGGTCACCGATCGGTAGGCCGTGTGAGTCTCGGTGACAGGCACGCAAACGTTGTAACACTGAGCAATTTGCTCTGTGTAAGGCACATTGACCGTGTAGGTCTGCTCGACCTGCTCGGTGTAAGGAACCGTCACCGTGTATGGTTGTTCGACCATTTCCGTGTACGGCACGTTGACCGTGTAGGTCTGTGTATGCGTTTCCTGGTAAGGAACGTTGACCGTGTAGTTTTGAGTGACCATTTCGGTGTAAGGAACGCAGACCTGGTAGGTACCGTACGTCTGTGTGCTGGTGACACGGGACCTGAACCGTGTAAGTCTGTTCGAACGTGTTCGGTGTAAGGAACGCAGACTTGGTAGGTCTACTTCACGTGTGCGTTGAACTGGAACCTGGACCGTGTAAGCCTGTTCGACTTGCTCGGTGTAAGGAACATTGACCGTGTAGGCCTGAGTGTGCGTTTCGGTGTACGGAACCTGAACGGTGTAGGTCTGTTCGACCTGTGTCGTCTGGGGAACCTGAACCGTGTAAGTTTGCTGGACCTGTTCGGTGTAAGGGACGCAGACCTGGTAGGTCTGTTCCACCTGAGTCGTCACCGGAACTTGCACCGTGTAAGGCACTTCTTCGGTGTACGGGACGCAGACTTGGACGTTGTAGGTTTCGGTCCGAGTCTGAGTTTGGGGAACATTGACCGTGTAGGTCTGCTCACGAGTTTCGACTCGTGCGACACGTCGAGTGACGTTTCGCATACGCGTGCGAGTCTCACGCTGATACGTGGTCACGGGGACCTGGCGTGTTTCTGTTACGTACTGTGATTGCATCACAGTACGCGTCTCATAGGTCACAGTCGGGCCACAACCCCCTGCGACTGATGCTCCAGCAGCACTGCCGAGGCTGGCGACGCCGCCGGCACATGGACCTGATCCGCTACTGCACGGACCGCAACTGCAGTCCTGAGCAAAGCCGATGCCAGCTGATGCCAGCAAGAACGCTGACATGCATACGAAATTTGCAACCCACTTCACTGTTGAGTTCTCCGATCGAGAAAAAACGCGTGGTTAACACGAAAACCGGCGACACAACGACAGCGTCAGCCGAATCCCCCGAGCGGCATATTCGATATTAGATCGAGCCCACGCGAATGCAACGGTCCACTCGAAGATTTGGCTAACTTCGGACCACGTGCGATCTTCATTTTCCACGCGTAGCTGTCGTTCGAAGTAAATAAAGACCGACGATCCCGGATGGAATCGTCGATCTTTACAGCGGAACGTAGAGATCAGCTAACGCCTATCGACCGCGATAAGCCGGTGAAGACTGAGTGCTCGGGTATCGCGACGACGACGACGATGGCGTGCGGCTTGAGGCTGCAGGCGGTGCTGGAGCACTGCTGGCAGTCGCCGACTCGCTGCTGGGGTTGCTGCTGGTGCTCTTTGCATTCGCCAAGTTCCAACGCTTGCCGTTGAGACCTGCAGTTGGGCTCCAGTTGAGTCCTGGAACGAACATGATCGAGGCAATGTTGGGCCCATTGATCGTGGCCATGCCCCACTCGGTTTCGACGGTAACCAATTTGACGTCGGTTGCACCGGTGATCGAGTCACCGTTGAGCATCACGACCGTGGTCGAGGCGTCGTTGGCCGAGGCGAAACGGATACCAGCGACTTCCGAAAGAGGAATGCTGGCGGTACCGAATGACGTACGCATCTCAAGCGTCGTGGTATCGGTCAGCGTGCCTGTCAACTTGGTGGAACTGAGCAGATCGATCGAAACGCTTAGCGGTCGAACCTTTGGCGAAGATGCGACCGCGCGAGCAACCGGTCGGCCCTTGGCAACTTCCTTGGAAGACGATTCTTGAGCGGCCGCGGTCGAGCCGAAGGACATGGCAGCAATCGCAGCAGCGGCGACAAACGCCCGAAGTGAGTGGATAGATTTCATTGAAGGATCTCCGAAGTGGGAAACTGTGTGCTAATTCACGGATCGTGGAGGTTTGGGAAAACCATAGCCGTTGTGTCGAAATTAGTTTGTGGGTAACGAATGACCCCACGAAAATAGACAAGGTCGGGCGGATTCCACGAACAGCTTGTGGGATATCGATACAGCCCGTACAGCCCACTCGGCGACAGGCAAACCCACGGACAATTCAGGGTTGGAGAGTGGTGGGATGCCGGGAAATACAGTGCATGCTGCTTCCATCGACTAACGCAGGAGGACCGTCGAAATCAGCACGATCGGCACCTCGACCGTTGACTAGGATTCGCCCCAGCCGGCCTTCTTCTCGGCGATGTAAGCTTGATAGCGATCTTGCTCGATCGCTTCGCGTGCTTCCTGCATGATCCTCTGGTAGTAGGTCAAGTTGTGGATCGATAACAGGATCGGCCCCAGCATCTCGCCCGCAATGAATAGATGACGCAGGTAGCCGCGCGAGTGTCGGCAGGCGATGCAGGGGCAGTCTTGCTGCAGCGGTCCGGTATCTTCGCGGTGAACCGCGTTACGAAGCTTCAGCTGCCCGGTATCGGTGAACGCCAATCCGTTGCGACCGTTTCGCGTCGGCATCACACAATCGAACAGATCGATCCCGCGACGCAACACTTTCCAATAGGTCGATCGGTCGACCGACGCCCATCAAGTACCGCGGTTTGTTTTCTGGCAGCGCCGGACACGTCGCAGCGGTGATTCGATACATCTCGCTGGGCTCCTCACCCACACTCAGGCCGCCCACGGCGTACCCGTTGAAGTCCATCGCCGCCAGTTCGCTTGCGCATTGAACTCGCAGCTCGGTATCGAGTCCGCCTTGGACGATGGCGAACTTGGCCTGATCCTCGCGGGTGGCCGCTTCCAGGCATCGTTTGGCCCAGCGGATCGAGCGCGCCATGGCGTCTTCAATCTCATCGCGACTCGCCGGTAAGCCAATCACATGGTCCAGCACCATCGCCACATCGCTACCGAGTGCCTCTTGGATCTCAATCGAATGCTCGGGGGTCAGCCGAACGATCGCTCCATCGATATGGCTACGGAAGGTAGCTTCTTGCTCGGTGATCTGGTTGATCGCTTTCAGACTGAAAATCTGAAAGCCGCCGCTGTCGGTCAGGATCGGACCTTCCCAACGCGACATCGCGTGCAAGCCACCGAGTCGGCGAACTGTCTGATGTCCGGGACGCAAAGCGAGATGGTAGGTGTTGCCCAAGATCATCTGGGCGCCGGTCGTGGCAACCTGGTCGATCGTCACGCCCTTGACGGTGCCCTGCGTGCCGACGGGCATGAAGCCCGGCGTTTGGACTGATCCGTGCGGTGTCAAAAAAAGACCGCGACGCGCCGAAGTGGTCGCATCGCGGTGGGTGAGTTGAAACTCGAATTGGCTCATCAGTGGATCAGTCGCCACGCATTTTCAAGCCGAGGTCGGAAAGCTTCTCGCGAACTTCATTCAGGCTGGTCACGCCAAAATTCTTGCACTCGAGCATGTCGTCGCCGGTCTTGCGGATCAGCTCGCCGATCGAGTTCAGTTGCAACCGCGCCATGCACTTGCGGGCCCGCACTGACAGATTCAAATCCGAGATCGGACGATCGAGCAACGCTTGCTCGTCGGGCGACATGTGGCTTGTATCGATCGGCGGATCGTTGCTCTTCTTTTCGTGCGCGAACTGTCCCAGCGACAATCCTTTGCTGGTCAGCATTTCACGAATCTCGTACAAACTTGTTTCGCCGAAGTTCTTGCTGCTCAGCAATTCGGCTTCGCTGGTGCGGGTCAGGTCACCGATTGTGTCGATGCCCATCTTTTGCAGACAGTTCCGACTGCGAACGCTGAGTTCAAAGTTCGTGACCGGCATGTTCAGGGTCTGAGCCAGCCGATCATTGCGACGCTGGGCTTCTTCGTCGTACAGCATGTTGCCGGTCGCCGACGCATCCTTCATGTACAGCAATGTCTGTGGATGATTGGGGTAGCAATCCAGGATACGCTTGTAGCACATTTGTGCTTTGTCGTATTGGTTGTTGTCTTCGTAGATCAACCCCAGATTGATCAGTGCTCCGATTCCCGTGGGGAACGCTTTGGCCGCCCGTTCGTATAGGTTCAAGCACTCTTCGTCGTTGCCCATGCGATCGTTTTCGAGTGCCAAGCCGAACAATGCGCCGGCGTGATTTTCGTCGGTTTGGACCGCACGCTGATAAAGCGCGATGGCCTCGTCCATGCGTCCGCCAACCGCGGCGACAGTGGCCGCCCTCTGATACATGTAATCCGCGGTTTGTTCGGCGGGGCCGAAGATGTTGTCCAAGATCGCTAGGGCATCTTCGATCCGACCGGCGTACCGATGTGCTTCGGCGATTCCGATCTTGCATTGGTCTTCGTTGTAGCCGGACGTCTTGGCCTGTTCGTAGACACCGATCGCATCTTCGTAACGGCCAAGTTCGAACAGACAGCGTGCCTGGTAAAAGAGTGCCATCGCGCTGCCGTCGGCGGTCTGCAGTGTTTCCAGTGCTTCTTTGAATTTGCCCAGCAGGAATTGGCAGACTCCCATTTTGGTTTTGCCAGCTGGACTGAGCACGTCGTTGGCTTCCATTTCGTTGACTGCATCACGCAGTTCGCCGAAATGTCCATAGTTTTCGGAAATGGCGCTGCGGATTGCTCCGACGTCGGCCGGTCCGAATGAATTGTTCGAAAGGACCGTGTCCTTTAAGTCGAGCACGTCTAGATCGACTTCACTCATCGGGACGAATCTCCTGCCCATTGGGCTAGAAAGCGTTGGTGACTTTTAACTTACGATTTGGAACAGGTTTCGCAATCTCCTGAACATCAGCTTAACATCCGAACTCTGCCGAGCAGAAATCTGTCCACATCGAACCACACACAAGGAAAGAGCCAGCGGTGGGATTTGAACCCACAACCTCCGCATTACGAATGCGATGCTCTGCCAATTGAAGCTACGCTGGCTTCTATCCAAGGTCCACGGCGCAACCGACGAGGACACATACACAAGTGGTTTGAGGTGGAAGTTCTGATGTCTCAGAGTTGAGGCTGTGATGAGGAGCGAAAAACCACAAAACAGCCGTGCCAAACGATCGCGGAATCGTAAGAAAATACGTTGATTCCACAAATATCGTCAATAGGCGGTCGTTTGGGAAGGCCGATTTGGCAGTTTCCCCCCGCCCTGGAACGTTTACTCACCTAGAAAGCCACCCTGTATCCGGGAGCATCTGCCCCCACACGCACGCCCAGACGCTCGGCCTCGGACGGTGTCAAGCTGATCTGCAGCGGCCCTCGCCCAAATCGGACGACAGTTCCCAAGGGTTGCATCCCGATGAACTTGAACGCCCGAATTGACTTCTGGTTCGTCCAGTCAATCGATGTCAGTAGCGAACAAGCCCCTACCACCCGATGGCGAATTGCGTACGCCATGATCGATCCAATCAGTCGCTTGCCCCGGTGGTCGGGATCCGTCCATGCGTTGTAGACGAAGACGGTGCCGTCTGGCATGTCGATCGAGGTACCCAAGTGCGACGCACGGCTGTAGTTATCGGCGGCTGCAACCGTTCGATTGGCAAACCAGACGAACGAGACGGCCCGGTCCCCGTGGAAGGCGGCCAGCACGGCGTGCCGGCCATCTTCAAGTGCTTGAGCGTTTCCGACTTGCTCGCAGACTCGCTTGGATTGAATCAGCTCACTCAGCTCGTCCGCTTGCATGCCGCGTATCTCATATCCTTCAGCTCGCCGCTGGTCCTGGAGCTCACCGGCTCTCAGATGCATCAATTGGGTGACATCCACGATGCCAAGCCGACGGATCCCGCGATAGAGAAAGTGAAGCGGCTGGAGAAATGAGTTCATCTACTTGCGGATGTTCGGGCCGCGAAATCGAAAACCAAACTGTCTCCTTTGCCTATCGGCCCGGAACACGTCGATGGAACAGATATAAAGATTCGCGTTGGGACATGGCCTCTCTAGCGGATATGCAACAAAAACGCCGCGGTCGGATTCGGCCGCGGCGTTCGGGTTTTATCGGTGATGACGAGCGTCATCGATTCTACTGCTCTACTCTGCCTGTTTTCCAACCACCTCGGCACTTTTTATCGCGATTGGCGTGATCGGAACATCTCGCATCAACATCGCGGGAAATGCCGGATTTTCGTGCGCACAGTTTTCACAACGCCAATTTTGTCGACCACATCCATCCCCTCGACGACTTTCCCAAAAACTGTATAGCCAAAGCCGTCTTGCGCTTGCTCACGATTCAAGAACCCGTTGTCAGCAGTATTGATGAAGAACTGGCTAGTCGCGCTGTGTGGATCATTCGTGCGAGCCATTGCGACAGTGTACTTGTTGTTCTTGAGTCCGTTTCCGGCTTCGTTACGAACGGGTGCCTTGACCTCTTTCTCTTTCAAGTTTTCGTCCATGCCGCCGCCCTGAATCATGAAGTCCTTGATCACGCGGTGAAACACCGTTCCCTCATAGTGTCCGCTCATCACGTAGTCCAAGAAGTTGGCTACCGTCTTGGGCGCCTTTTCCGCATCCAATTCAATGACAATTTTTCCCTCGGTCGTGTCGAGTGCGACCAGGACACGGCGCGGAAGCTCCACTGGAGGCATCGTCGGCAGCCAACAGTGAACCCGTGAAAGCGAACAACGCCGCGATACAGAAAGCTTGGATCTTAAGATTTTGCAGGTGCATTCGAAACAGACTCCTATCTGAGATGTTGGTTGGCTTGTCGAAAATTTGTACGTTGGGATGGAAGGGTAGGTTCGGGGCAGTCCGTATGGGCCACCGCGCATATTCTTGCGCATCTGCCCTGGTTGGCAACAGTGCAAAAATATCATCCAGGCTGCAGCTCCAACGTGAAACTGGGCCGAGAGCCGTCGACATTGGGAAATGCGGCCAATCCGGCCAGCCCAAGACGGCACGCCTGAGCAATTAGCTGGTCTCCCGCCGCGTGGTCGTCGAGAGTTGACGGTGACACCGCTACCAATGAAACTAGCGTCGCAATCGGGGCAACGCAGATTCCATTCGTAAATCCACAGCCTGTCAGCGTACAAACAGCCAAAGCTAGCCATGCCATCGTCTCTGCTAAAAGCCATTTTACCTTTCGTTGCATTCTTCGGCGTGACGGCAAGCCAAGCCGCAGATCGTCCCAACATGATCTTCATTCTGGCGGATGACCTCGGTTACGGCGATGTCGGTTGCTTCGGACAAGAAGTGATTCAAACACCTCGGCTGGATCAGATGGCTGCCCAGGGGATGAAATTCACGCAGTTCTACGCAGGCAACACGGTTTGTGCTCCCAGTCGCAGTGTGCTGATGACTGGCCGACACATGGGGCACACGCACGTCCGCGGCAATGCCGGCGGCGACGACATGTTGATTCAATCGTTACGCGATGAAGACATGACGGTTGCCGAGGTCTTGAAACCGGTCGGCTATACCAACGGGCTTATCGGCAAGTGGGGCTTAGGTGAGGTCGGTCAACCTGGACACCCGTTACGACAGGGTTTCGATCGTTTCTTTGGAGTCCTGAATCAAGTTCACGCCCACAACTACTATCCCGAATTCGTTTGGAACGACGATGCCAAGATGCCTCTACGGAACGTGGTGAAGCGCAACGAACGGTCGTACGGAGGATTTACCGGAGGGATCGCGACAAAACGCGTGGATTACACACACGATTTGTTTGTCGAGGAATCCTTGGACTTCATTCGCGAAAACAAAGCTGGGCCGTTCTTTCTGTATCTTCCGCTGACGATTCCTCATGCCAACAACGAAGGAACCAAGATGACCGGCGACGGTGCCGAGGTTCCTGACTACGGGATTTACCAAGGCCGTGACTGGCCCAACCAGGACAAAGGCCAAGCCGCGATGATCACTCGCATGGATGGCGATGTTGGCCGTATTCTTGATTTTCTGCGCGAGCTTGGTATCGCCGAAAATACGCTGGTCTTCTTTACCAGCGATAATGGACCACACGACGAGGCCGGCCATCACTTAGACCGATTCAAGCCGTCAGGTCCGTTGCGAGGAATCAAGCGGGCACTGTACGAAGGTGGTATTCGAGTTCCAGCGATCGCTTGGTGGCCTGGCACAGTGGCGGCCGGAACGACCAGCGAACACATCGCGTATTTTGGCGACTGGATGGCGACGGCCGCCGATCTGGCCGGGGCGAAGTTGCCGGAGAATCTCGACAGCATCAGTTTCGCGCCGACTCTCAAGGGCAATCGCCAACAGCAACAGCAGCACGATTACCTGTATTGGGAGTTCTACGAGCAGAAGAGTCGCCAAGCCGTTCGCTTCGGAAATTGGAAGGCGATTCGCCAACCCATGTTCTCTGGTTCGATCGAGTTGTATGACCTCAGCAAAGACATCGCGGAAACCAACGACGTGGCGAAACAGCACGTGGATCTGGTCGCGAAAGCTGCCAAGATGATGGACGAGGCACACACATCACATCCCAACTGGAAACCTCGCGGCTGATCGGCAAAACAGATCATTCGACAAAGTTGGAAAACAGAGTTAGAGAGCAAAGTTAGAGAACAATGACACGTTGCATTTTGACAAACGCCTTCCTTGCTCTGTTACTGACATCGTCGCCCGTTTTTCGATCGACGGCTTCCGCGCAGTCCGATCCGCGTGCGGAGAAGATCCAACGATATCTGCAGCATTTGGAAGTGAATGACAAGTTCATGGGGACCGTCGCCCTTTCCATCGATGGCAAGCGGCTGGTTGACAGTCAAGTTGGCGTATTTGCAAAGAGTGCTCAAGCCGAACTCGAACCGAATCCGGAAACGCAATATCGAATCGGCTCCATTAGCAAAATGTTTACGGCCGTGATGATCATGCAGCTGGTCGAGGAAGGCAAACTGTCGCTGGAAACAAAACTAGAAAAATTCTTTCCTGATCTGACCAATGCGGACGCAATCACCATCGAGCAGTTGCTGCGCCATCGAAGCGGAATGGGAAGCATTACCGACGACAAGACCTACCGCGGTTGGAACACACAAGCTCAGACTCGACAACAAATGATGGAGAAGATTGCCAGGCAGCCGACGCGATTTAAACCAAATGATCGCGCCGAATACAGCAATACGAACTATCTGCTGTTGGGATACATCATTGAAGAGTTGTCGGGAAACAGCTACGCCGATGAACTGAAAACGCGAATTGCGGATCGAATCGGCTTGAAGCGAACGGCTTACGCCAGCAAAGCTGACGCCGAACAGAATGTGGCGATCTCGTTCACCTGGTCCGACAACCAATGGACACCGCACAGCCAGACCGACCCAAGTATTCCTCATGGCGCCGGCGCGATCATGTCAACGGCGTCTGACTTGATCGTCTTTGTTGAAAGCTTGTTCGCTGGAAAGCTAGTCGAAGAATCGTCGTTGGCCAAAATGACAACGATGGTCGACCGTATGGGCATGGGGATCATGCAGATGCCGTTCGGGGCCAAACTGGCATTTGCCCACAATGGCGGGATCGACGGCTTCCAGTCGAGTCTCGGCTATTTTCCAGAGGACAGAGTCGCCATTGCGTTGATTGGAAATGGTTTCAGCTACCCGATGAACGACATCATGATTGGTTTGCTTAGCATCGCATTCAATCGTGACTTTGCGTTGCCATCTTTTAAGGAAATAGACGTCGATGAAGAGAAGTTGAAGCGATATGAGGGTGTCTATGCTGCCGCTGGGTTTCCCCTCAAAATCACGGTCGAAGTGAAGAATGGTCAACTTATGGCACAGGCCACCGGCCAGTCGGCTTTTCCACTGACACCGACCAGTGATGTTGAGTTCAAGTTCGATGCCGCCGGAGTCGTCATTGCGTTCGCTGAGTCAAAAAGCGGTTCAGGTTTTGATTCGCTAAGGCTCAAGCAGGCTGGCCAAGACATTCGGTTCAAGAAAGAAGACTAGCGTTTAACGGCAAGCCGCAGGCGACTGTGCTCCTGCAAACACAGTCGCCTGCGGCTTGCCGTTAAACAAACAATACCGACTCTGTGTCGGACTCGGTTCGAATCGATCAGTGGTGAATCGAAATTCGTCGGCTCATCCAACTGCGTCCACCCCAAGGTCGTCGGTGGAATGACTGCAGGTGATCATTCGGGGCGTAGCCATAGAGCTCGACCTCCAATTGGCCAATCAATGGAAGTGCTTCCTGGTTGATGATCTGACGCATATGGACCATCGCGTGGAAATCCTCCGTTCGGGCTCCATCGTACCCCTGGTGACTGAGTTCAAAGCTGAGCCGGTTGATCAAGTTCCTTACTTGCCGAACATCGCTTTTGATATGCGCGGCAAGCGCGGCGGACTGAGTCCCCGTTTCGGCCGCTTCGTGCAAGATCTCGTGCATGTGTTGTTGTAGTCGGTCCACGTTGTCGACGTAGTGTTCGATTGCTTCGGAGTGCTCGTAGTCCTGCGAAAGTTTGTGAGCGTCCTCGTGCAAGTGACGTGCGACTTTGGCGAGTTGGTCTGAGTACGCATCCAATTGGGCGACATTGGGGACGTGGACATCATCCTGCCAATAATCATGGCCATAAAGCTGTCCGTGTTGGTGCAGCGGTTGGAACGTCGGTGGTTGAGCTCGAAAGTCCTGCTGAGGGAATTCTTGAGCGGTGGCTACGATCGACGTGCCGATGACGGCCAGCGCGACCAGGGTTGAAAGGAGGCGAATCATTTTGGTTCTCTGATACGGGAGGTGATGGGCGGGAATCGGAGTTTCACGGTTGCATGCGTTGTGCCAATTGACGAAAACCCGGTTTTCGTTGTGTTTCACGCTCCTTTCGCAGGATCCAGCCGCATCGAAGTGACGTCACGCCCCGGTGTCAAAGTGATTGCAGTAGTATGTTGCAACACGAGATGCGGGCCGCTGCCAGGCCCGCCGGAGTCGTTTCGCAGGAATCACACTGACCGATGGCGATCGAAGAACATGATCGAGAGGATCTGCTCCGCGACGGGCGAAACATGCCACTCCGCGGCGAATGCTTCATTCGCGGTGTACCGCTCATTGTCGGTTTTCGTAGCCAAGGTCAGATGAGCATCTATTGCGGCGCCGACCCTGTTTTTCAATTCAACGCGGAGAGACAACTACGACGTGTGTACTACCAAGGGCGTCGTTTTGCCGCCGACAATGGTCACCTGTTCGAGTTGACTCGCCAAACACGAGGTGGCAAAGTTGAGTTTGAATCGAACCAGGTTGATCCGCAGACTCAAATGGAGATCCTGTCGTGTTTGAGTGGCTGGCTAAGTGCGATTCGTGATTCTGGTAAGTCAAAAGCGACCGACTGGCGAATCGTTGATGACCCCTTGAATGCGTTCCGGAACAGCCTGCTCGATTGGCTCGAGCAGACTGCCACGGGCACACAAATCGCCAATGCTCCAAACGCTTAGCTGCGTGCTCGACCGCCGGCCAGCCAGGGTAGGCAGCGCGCGGGGACAAGTCAGGCGAGAACGTCGTGAATCACCTTGCCATGCACATCGGTGAGTCGTCGCTGGATGCCGTTGTGATAAAAGGTCAGTTGTCTATGGTCCAAGCCGAGTAAGTGCAAGATGGTGGCGTGAAAATCGTGCGCCGTAGTCACGTTCTCTTGAGCTTTGAATCCGAACTCGTCGGTGGCACCGTAGCTGTACCCCCGCTTCACTCCTGCCCCGGCCAGCCAGCAGGTGAAGCCCAGCGGATTGTGGTCGCGACCGAACGTGCCGGCCTGAAACATCGGCATTCGGCCGAATTCTGTGGCAAACACCAGCAGCGTTGAATCGAGTAGTCCGCGCTGCTTCAAGTCGACCAGCAAACCTGCCACCGGCTGATCGAGAATTTCGCCGTGGACGTCGTACTGCTCTTTTAGCTTGCTGTGCCCGTCCCAATTGATTCGTCCGCCGGATGCATAAGCCCCGTTGAAGATCTGCACGAAGCGGACCCCACTTTCGATCAACCGGCGAGCCAAAATACAGTTGTTGGCGAACGCTGCTTTCGTCGGGTTGCTGCTGTCAGCACCGTACAGCTTTTGGATATGAGCCGATTCGCCCGACACATCGACGACTTCGGGAACGTGCAATTGCATCCGTGCGCCCAATTCATAGCTGGCGATTCGCGCGGCCAGTTGTTGGTCTCCAGGAAAACGCTGCTGGTTTTCTGCTTCCAGGAATCTCAACGCTTGTCGTGCCTTCGTATCGGTCTCTGCCGAAATCGCATCGGGTCGATTCAAGTAGCGAATCGGCTTGGTCGTGCTCAGCGGTGTCCCCTGAAACGCCGCGGGTAGGAATCCGCCCGCCCAATTGTTGGGACCCGACTGTGGCATGCCGCGCGGGTCCTCGATGGCAACGAACGACGGCAGATTTTGGTTTTCGCTGCCAAGTGCAAAATTGATCCATGCCCCCATGCTGGGAAAACCATCGAACGTGAACCCGGTGTTCATCACGTTTTCAGCAGGTCCGTGAGTGTTGGACTTGTTGGTCAGCGAATGCAAGAAACAAATCTCATCCGCCTGATCGCCGATTCGCGGAAGTAGATCCGAGACCATCTTTCCACACTGCCCGCGTGGTCGAAAATCCCACAGCGGCTTCTTCAGGTTTCCATTGGGGCCTTGGAAGGAGACGAGCTTTTCATTGCCTGGCAACGGTTTTCCGTCGAGTCGGATTAACTCGGGCTTGTAGTCAAACGTGTCCACCTGGCTTAGCGCGCCGGAACAAAAAACGACGATCACGTTGGTTGCCTTGGCCGCGAAATGGGATGGCCGCGGTGCGTACGGATGGGTGGGGTCAATCTCAGTCGTCTGCCCCGCTGAATTCTGGCCGCTGACCTCATCCGCCAGCATGGCAGTCAGCGCGATCGATGCAAGGCTGCTGGATGCGCCAGAGATGAAGTTGCGGCGTTCAAGCCGGCCAATCGCCCGGCATCGTTTTGAATCAGTCCAGTTCATTGGATGTAGATAAATTCGCTCGTGTTCATGATCACACGGCAAAGCTGTGACAGTCCTTCCTGTTCGACCAGTTCCACCATGCGTGTGCGTTCGCTGTGAGTCGGCGGTCGCGACAGTGCGATCACGAACGCGCGATCGACCTGGTCGCCCACCTTGTCACCGACCTCGTTGCGAATACGTTCCGCAAAGAGGTTGGATTGGCGAATCAGCAGCGGACTGTTGAACAGGCCGAATGATTGTGTCGGCGTAATCGATTGAGTGCGTTTCGGTTTCATCTGACCAGCATCTGGACAATCGAAGGTGCCGAAGATATCTGCCGATTGCATCCTGATCTTGTGCGCATAGACCATTCGTCGCCAGCCCGATTCGTCGAAAGTTTCGATTGCCGAATAGTCCGACAGCCCACCACGTTGTTGGAAGAGACTGAAGCCTGGGCCTCCCATTTGCAGATTCAGTTTGCCGCTGGCGCGAAGGATCGAATCGCGAATGGCCTCCGCCTCCAACCGGCGTGGCGGAAAACGCCACAACAGCCGTGAGTCGGCATCGATCTTCAGCGCCTCGGCACGTGGCCGGCTCGTCTGTCGAAAAGTTTTTGATAGCACGATTCGGCGATGCAGCCGCTTAAGTGACCAACCGCCTTCAACAAAATCGGTCGCCAAACGATCGAGAAGCTCGGGATGCGTTGGTCGCGAACCCATCTGACCAAAGTCGGATGGAGTGTCGACGATTCCGGTGCCGAAATGATGTTGCCAGATGCGATTGACGATCACGCGCGTCGTCAATGGATGATCGGCGTTGGTCAGGTGTTGGGCGAGCGCCAGTCGCCGCTGTGGTTCAGGCTCATCGACGGCAAGTCCGAGATCGCCCAGGACGGCGGGTATCGCGGGCGCCATCTGATCGCGTCGCTGCATGGCGTCGCCGCGATGCAGGAGCCAGGTCGGGTCGGGTGAATCCGAGAACCTTGCTGCAAAAACTCTAGGTCCAGCCATCAAACGATTCAATTCGTTTCGCGCCGCTCGCACTTCCGCATTCTTGGCCACGATCGATGCGACATCCTGGATGGAAACTCCGTCGAGGTTCACTTTGTTCGCGGCGCGAGTGTCGCCTTCGCGAGGTAGTCGATCCGAAGTGTCGGCGACGGTTTCCCACTGATCGGTGTCACCGACACGGACTTTGATCTCGTATTCCGCGGGAACGCTGCTACCGCGATCCCAAACGATGCGATCAATTTTCTCGGGCGCTGCGAAGTCAATTTGGACCCATGATGGACCGGGCGATCTCAGCGACCCACGGAAATGCCTGTCGCCGATCGACGCTGCCATCCACCAAGTTGTCGAAATGCCGCGTCTGGTTCGCCAACGCAAAACTCGAGGCGGAGGGTGTCGCACCATTGGAGGCGAGGGCGACATTGCGAGAGCTCGCGTGTCGTTCTGTCCATACTTCCAACTCATACAACGAAGCGGGACCGCCAGTGTCCGTCGCCGCGATTTCCATTCGAACGGATTTGGCAATGATGGGATGAATCTGTTCGGTGTGAAGCAAATCAAGTGGTGGCTTTAAGTCATGCTTTTGCCGTAGTGACTCAAGTTCCTCACGCCGTTGATCAAGTCGTCGGCGAGCTTCGGGGACTTTCGCCGTCCATTGGTCATTCTGTTCGCCACGCCATCGGCGTTCGCCGTAGGACAGTCCCGCGAAAACGGCTTGCATTGCGTAGTAGTCGCGTTGCAGGATCGGATCAAACTTGTGATTGTGGCAACGTGCGCAGCCGATTGTTAGTCCGAGCAGCCCTTGGCTTACGGTTCGGATGACCTCGTCCAATTCATCCTGTCGCGATTGACGCATCGCTTCTTCGTCACGGCCAATCTGGCCGGGAAGATTCGCTGGGCCGGCAACCAAGAATCCCAACGCCGCGTCCTCGCCTGCGGTATCTCCAGCGAGCTGTTCGAACACAAATTGATCATAGGGTTTGTCTTCATTGAGCGACTGAATCACCCAATCGCGATAGGGCCATGCACTCGGTCTTTCCAGATTCGTTTCAAACCCGACGGTTTCGGCCCAGCGGATCACGTCGAACCAATGTTGCGCCCAACGTTCGCCGTATCGGGGTGAGTCGAGCAGGCGATCGACGACGCGGGCGTAGGCGACATCGAGTCCAGCGGGGTCGTTCACGAACTCGTCAACTTCAGCCGGCGTCGGCGGCAACCCGGTCAACACGAAGCTGACACGCCGGATCAACGTGATCGGATCAGCAGGTGGAGAGAGCGATAAGCCTGAGTGCCGCAACTTGTCGATGATGAATGCATCGATCTGATTCGGCTCTGTTGTGACTGCGGCGACTTTTGCGTCAATGGGTTGAAGCGACCAGTGGTCACTTTGGATAGCGTCGGCCGTAGCTTCCATCTGCCCCGGCCAATCGGCGCCCTGCTGGATCCAACGGCTGAGCAATGCAATCTGAGCCGGCGTCAACGGGTCGCCCTCGGGTGGCATTCGCAGATCGGGGTCGGTCCCCCGAACCACGTCCAGCAGAAAACTTTTATCTTGCTTCGCCGGGACGATTGTCGGCTTGCCGTAATCACCGCCGCGCAATAGCGCACCACGCTGGTCCAGTCGCAAGCCCGATTGCTGACGCTGGGGCCCATGACACTCCCAACAATGCGCCTCAAAAATCGGCTGGATGTCACGCCTGAAGTCCACCGGTTCGCTTGCCACGGACACACCAGCGACAAAGAACGTGCACGCGATCGAAATCACAAAGCAACGGTGGTGAAAAGATTTGCCGATCATTTGGCGTGTTGAAACTGGAAGTTGGCAAGGAAGGATTCCCACCAGGATACTCGATTGCCGACTCCGCGGTGAATCGGGATCTCAAGGTCGGCGTTGCATGATCGTCGCACCTTCAGTCCAGCTGGATCTGTTTCGCGATGTGTTTCAGATGCGGCTCGAAACGCCGCCATTTCTCGATGGAAGATGAATACATGGGCTGCCGCACCTGCCATTTGCTGGGCGTGTGAACGGCTCTCGCGTTCACGTGGAACTCGAGACACCGCTGATCCCAATCCAGTCCGCAATGCTCGATCAAAGCTCGCGAGTTCGGTTCCGGATCAGTCACCAGCGATTCGTAATCGACTGTATGAATTTTTAGCGGAAGCACGCGGTGCCAGTGAGCCATCATGCGGCGGTACTGACGATGATAGTGCACCAACTGGTCGAGATCGCAGAAGGGTGCGTTCAGGTTCTGGCAATAGCAGGAAACCAACACGTCCATCGGATTGCGTCGGCAGTGAATCACGGTGGCGCGGGGAAACAGCAACGCGATCAAACCAAGGTGCATGAAATTCGTCGGCATCTTGTCGGTGACGCGAGTCTCGCTGTTTCTCAGCGAATCGACGTGTGCGAGGTAACCGTCGGCGAGATGACGACATTGATGCTGGTCCAGGCCAGCCAGCAGGTCCGGGAAGATGCAGGAATGCGATTCAGCGCCGTGCTGCGGAACCGATGGCTGATGCATCGCAACAAGCTCTTGGCGAATGCGGTCGATCAGCCTCAGTTCACCGGCCCCTGCGATCGATGGATGACTGCTGAGGATTTGTTCGGTCAGGGTGGTTCCGGACCTTGGCATTCCGACAATGAAGACGGGCGTACGAGTCGGACTACCGATACCTCGATTCGCTTCGAAAAACTCTCGCGTGAAGAATCGAATGGCGTTGTCCGCGACCTGTTGCAGCGGTGGCTGTTGGGTCCCTCTCGATCGTCGCGGCTCGGACAAGCGGGAAGCTGTTGACTCGCAAGTTGCCGAGTACGCCTGATGCCCAGGCTTCATTCGATTCGCCTGCTGGTAGTGATGCCAGGCCCGGTCGTAGCACCCCGTATCATCCAGCACTTTTGCAAGCGCGAAGTTCAACAAGACCTGGTCAAGATTCGAGCGATCCGTGTCGTCAGCCAACTGAGCCAGTTGCGTTAGGTACTGCTGTGTCTTTGGTCCGGCTTTGAAACGCTTGGCTCGCGTGTAACGAAAATGAGTCGTTGCTTGCTTTGGATCAATTTTCAGAGCTGATTCAAACTGTTTTAAAGCCTGATCAATCTCACCGGATTCCACGTTGGCGTTGGCCAGATGCGTGATGGCGACGGGGCAGTCAGGGTTCAGTGCGATCGCACGCTGAAACGATGTCTTCGCGTCGTCGAACCGCTCGAGCCTTTGCTCTAAAACTCCTTGAGCAGCGAAAGACGACGAGGTGGGAGCGGAGCTATTGGCCGTCTGGTAGCACAAGTACGCTTCCTCAAGGAACCTGTGTTGTGCCCGTCTCTTCCGACGCCGCCCCAGTATCGCGGCGCGTCGCTGAAGCAATCTTGCGAGCGCGAGGTTCAATTGCGGTGAACGCTGATCACGCAGTAGCGAGACCCGCAGCGTGTGGATCGCCTCTTTGATGTTCTTGTTTCGGAAGTGGATTCTGGACAGTGCTAAAGCTGACTCGTGCTGTGAACCGTCAAAGACCATCGCGCGCTGGTAGTATTGAATTGCCACGGCGAATCGCCCCGCATCTTCACAGATCCGCCCCAGCATGGTCCAGCAATCGGCTTGGCACGGATCAAGTCGAACTGCCCGATCGAAGTGGTCGAGGGCGGCTTCGTTCCGGTGCTGGGCCAAATACGCGTAGCCCGCCAGTCGGTGCCCAATGGGGTTGTCATCGAGCGTTGTCGCATCTCTGCACAGGATCGACAGACTTCTTTCAGGTTTCAGCTGGCGGAGTTTCGAAGCGGCGATCACGTGAATCGCTTCGGTGTCACCTGGATTGTTGGACAAGCGGCGCTGCGAAGCCCGGAGGATGGAGTCGCGAGACTGACGTACAGACGATCGCACGGCGATGGATACATCGTCAAATAACGCGTCAATTCGTTCTTGTTCAACAATCATGGCTGGGGTCTGTCCGCAGAAACTCGGAGTACGTCGCTGTCCTGCTGGGTCGCCCGCGCGAACCCAGCGATCTGCCCCAGGAAAGAGAGTGCCGCTGGGAAGCGAAATCCAGCGGACGATGGCAATTGTTAGAAGTCCGGCAACAAACCAGGCAGCCGCCGATTACGGATAATCGTAATAATAGTAGTAATAGTAATACTCGTAGTCGTATTCGGGATCTGTCTCGTAGGTGTCGTACGGATCGTAGTCAGGGTCATCTTCGTAGTCTTCATCGTCCTCATCTTGGTCGTCGGAGATGCCGTCAGTGGTGACCGCATAGGCAATATGCGCCACGGGATTACCGCTGGTCGACGTTGCCGTGAAACGCAGGATGTAGTCTCCTTGCTGAAGCCACGCCAACGCACCGCGAGCTAAATCGGACGATGTCGCGACAACAAGTTGCATCTTCTGAGTGTGTGCGTCATAAATCGTCATCTTGACACCGTCGCCCACACCACCGCCGCTGGCAATCAAATCGAATCGATACAGCTTGGTTTTCGCTGCCGTCCAGTGGACAAACTCGTCAATTTCGGTTGAGACTTCACCAAATGCGAGGTCATTCATCTGACTGCCAGGCTCTGTGAATTCCGCCGTGGCGACGTAATTCCCCACGCTTACCGCCGAACTGGGATCAACGCTGATTCGCAAGTAGTAATCTTGGCCGGCTTGCGGTTGCGCGACTTCCATGGTCCATGAGCCATCCGGGCGAAGACGTCCTGCGGCTCCTACACTCTGTCCGTCGAAATCAACGACTTTGACAAGCAGGGCAGGCTGCCCATTGCCGACCGCTGCGACCTCAATCACGAGGCGTCCCTTGATCTCCGCAGGGGCAGTTACCTTCAAGAAGTCAACGTCGGTGGCGGCGGAAACGGATGACTCGAATTCGTATCGAGTGTTGGGGTGGGACAGCAATCGGCTGACCATTTCTGCTTCACTTTGCGTTTCGTTGGCAGCCCGATCTCGGAATCGACCAATGCGAAATTCGCAAACAGCGAATCAGCGCCTGCGTCGTAGTTGCCCGCAACCGGATCGGCTGCTTGTATCGCCGCAGCGCGGTAGTCGATTTCTAATTCGTAATCACCCACCGAATAGACATCGTTTGGGTCCGCAGCGGTAACACGCACATAGATCACAGCATGTTTTCCAAGTTCTGTGATATGAAGTGTACTGTCATTCTCGAAAACCGAAGCAGCTTGGGCTTGCTTGAGAACTCGACCTTGGCTGTTGAGAATCTCAATTCGCGCGTTGAGCAAACTGATTCCCGACGCGTTCAATCGAATGGTCGCGGTGTCCTGTCCGGCGATCGGGATGATCTCGTAGTGATCGACGTCGGCTGCATTGATCAGGCTTCCGCGCGTGCGGATTACGGCGGCAGCGAGATCAAATCCGATGGGTGCGGGGATCAACGTCGCAGCCTGCAATTGGCCGTTGTCGGTCAGTTCATACGGGTCGGTTCGTGCTCCGTAAAGAGCTTGAATGTCGTTGATGTCCTGTGCTGTGAGGACACCCTTGGGGACCGTGTATTGGCGGAACATCACGGACCAGTCCATCAGATTGTCGTCCAATCCCAACGTATTGCCCGACTCGTGCAACAGGATGCTGAATAGATCGCGATCATCGGGTCCGAGTGTCGACGGATCAGGGGCGACGCCGTTTTCCCAATTGTGATACTTGAATTGCTCATTGGAGTTGAGCAGCAGATCGCCCGAATACGTGCCCGCGTCTGTTTGAAACGGAACCGAGCTTGCGACCAGTCCGGTTTGCGGAAAGGCACCGATACGGAAATCGCCAAACCTCGGGTCGCTGACGGCAAGCCCAGGCGTCCCGAAGTCAAGGTCGTAGTCGTTGCGCAGTCCAACATTAATATCGGCGTGGATCGACCATGTTTGCAGAGCACGCAGAGCGAGTTCTTCCCATTGCTGGCGGTCTGCGACTTGGTCGAGCGTCTCGCGAATATCGTTGGAGTACGTACCTACCTGGACGCCATCGGCAGGAAAGCTGATTGTTAAATCGCGTGGCTCTGGCCAAGGCGTGCCAAAAGCCGCCAGCAATCGGCGAGGACTCCAGCGATTGAAAATCGGTCTTCGTTGTCGGGCGGTGTCGGACATTTGCGGACATTTGTGGGGCTTTATCGAGGTTGCAAATTGTTGAACGCGAAGCGAAGAATCGAGGGTCACGATCGGGGAGCAGGTTCGTTGGCAAGACGATTCGGATTCGCGAGAAAGTAGGCTTTCATGATCGCCCGGAAATCGCCCATGTCTCGAATTGACTTCGAGGTCTTCGTCGGTCGCCGCGTTGTCAGCTTTGTATCCGTTTTGGATTGCCTGCGCGAGACGCGTTACCGCCATTCGCGGACGATTTAACAGTGCGTTGGTACAGGCGGCCTGGTACAGCGTGCGATCGTGATTGGGCGGTTTCAACGCTTCCTGCAGATCTCGCAGCGCCTCCCTCCGTCGACCAAGTTGAGCGAGCAGCACGGAGCGGTCGATGGTCGCGGTTTCATTGTCCGGGTCAAGTTCGATGACACGGTCAAGGATTTGCAGTGCTTCCTCAGGTTTGCCGAGCTTGGTGGACAAAGTCCGTGCCGCATGGGTCAGCGCGGAGACAAGGTCCGGATCGAGCAGAAAGCTCTGCTGAAAATCGGCCAGTGCCTGAACTGGATCGATCTTCATCAGTTTCTTGCCACGATAGTACAGCGATGCAGGCGATACATTCTGCGAATGAATTGCCTCCTGCATGTCTTGATCGGCCTCCTCCATCCTGCCTAGCTCGCGGTAGGCTTCACTGCGATTGATCAGAATTTTCGCATGGCCTGGAGAGAGTTCCAGCCCTTTGGTGAGGTCCGCAACTCCCTCGTCCATCCTGCCTAGCGTGAGTCGGCAAACGCCCCGCTGGAGCCAAGCAGGGACAAACGTTGGTTCAAGTTCGATTGTCCGGTCGAAGTCACTCTCCGCACGTGCGTACTCTTCAAGGCGGTGGTAACACAGGCCGCGCATGTACCACAGTCGCGAGGCCCGCGGCGCGTGCTCAATCGACTGAGTGATGGAGAGCTTCGCTTCTTCGTACTGACCTGCGTTGTACAGGTTGCGACCCATCATCGTCCAGCGAAGGCCAGACGGAATACCGTCTCGATCCGCCAGTGTCGTCAACAATTCGAGTGCGTCGCCCCATTGTCGCGCGGTCATCAGCCGAACCGCCTCAAGATAAGACTCGGAGGGACTGTCGATAGCGATTTCGGCTGCCCTCGCTTGCAACGCCTGGTACCCTTCGTCGTCTCCGGTCAACCGAGCGCGTTGAGCGCGTAGGAATGCGCAGGCACGCGAATCGTAGTCACCTCGAATTCGATCGGCGGCGGCCAGCAGTCGGTCAAACTGTTGAAGCTGGTCATCGCTCAGTGGGCCCTGCATCCATGCGGGCCGCAGTCGATCGGTCTCCGTGTAAGCCACCTGCACAACGTGCCGCAGCAGTGTATCACGCTGCAAACTGCGTTGCTGCATCCGACATCTGTGGCGACTCGAATTGCTGTAGCCCGGAACCATCCAGCACACCGTATCGCTCGAGAGTCTCAATCGCCGGTTCGACGCCCGCGCCTTCGTGCCGTCGCGGGTCCACCATGATCGAAGAAAGTAGGCCCGCCGATTCCTGCGAGAATTCGTCGAATCTTGCTTGCGCGGCTAAGGTTTGCGACCGACTGCGCCAGGCCGCAGCGGACCAACCGATCGGCACCAAGAGCATCAGCAACATCAGGGCAACCGACCCACCCGACGTCACTCGAGGGTTACGCCGGATCCATTTTTGAACGCGGATTCGGTATGGCTCGCTGGCATGCATCAGCGACAGGCTGTTGCCTTCGCACTCCAAGTCTTGTTGAAGTTGCTCGGCGGTGGAGTAACGATCCTCTGGAGCAAACGCCAGACAGCGATTGATGATCGCACGCAGACTCGGCGCGACCACATCCTCCGCGAGCCACTCTGGATCACGCCGTCGAATGTCGATGGCAGGTTGAAGGTCAATGGGTGCGATCGACGGCGGGGCTGGATAGGGTATTCGCCCCGTTACGAACTCGAAAAGCATGACACCAAGGCCGTAAATGTCAGTCGCACTTTGCGGAGTCACACTTTGACCCATCAGAGCACGGTACGACTCAGGGGCCATGTATGGTAGTGTGCCTCCGACATGTCGCGATTGTCGGCGATCCAGCGATTGTGACAAATTGAAGTCCAGCAGCGCGGGCTCGCCGTCGTTACGGATAAGTACATTTCCGGGCTTCAAGTCGCCGTGAAGGACTCCGCGCGGCGTGCGAATGGGCAAGTGCGGCAGCCAGTCGTGCGAAGATCCATGTCGCTAGTTCGTCGCAACCGAGCGAACGAAGCTGTTCCAACGGCTTCAAGACGGCACTCTCGTCCGCCGCCGGAATCAGCGCGGCAGGCTTCGCTCCGACCGAATCATGTTCGTCGTCGGTGCAAGCGACCGTCGTATCACCGACTCGGTTCCGCACGGTCGTGACCAGGTCCTCGCCACCGCGACCATCGCTGCCTTTCTTCTCATTCAAAAAATCTTCCAACGTCACGCTGCCTGCGTAAGGCATGCAGATCACGCTGCGCGAGAGAATTCGATGAAACGAATAGATGGGGACAATGTTTGTGTGTTGAAGCATCGCCATGTTTTGCGGCTCGGCGAGCGCTCGATCAACCACTTTCAGCACCACGTATCGGTCCGCCAGTTTCCGTTGCGTTGCCAAGTAGACGCGGCTGAATGTACCTTGGCCAATTTCATGAACCAGACGAAAACCAGCCGCCTGTAACGCCGTTTCAAATGCAGCATCCGGATCCGACGATGACTTTGGCTTGGAGAATTGGGGTGTAATGCGTGCCGCAGGACTTTCGCAAAGTAGTTCTTGAAACCAAAGTTCCTGTCTGACTCCCGGCAGATGCTCCCATCGTGAAGCCGGAACTTCATGTCCCTGCGTGCAGCGAGAGCGAAAGTCCTCGAACGCGATCTGCGAAGCACACTCCGGGATCTCAAGGAGTGCTTCGAATTCACTGAAGTAGTTGTCAAGCTTGACCGGAATCGCATGCTTGTACCGCAATTCAATGTCAATGCGGATCAATTCCGTGAGTGCCGAATGATCGTCGGCCAGATCATAGTCGCTGAGAAGATCGTTAATCTCGCTTCTCGAATCGGGCGACCAGTTCTCTTCAAAGCAGTCGATGGCCTCTTCGACCTGATCCAGTACGGCTCGGTTGATCATGACTTCCGTTCACCTTTCATTTGGTAACGCCGGTGCCTTGCCTTGGGAACACCGTGGTTACACTAAGTGGAGTCGAAACCCATTGCAAAGCCCGCCAATGCATTTGGAAAAGTAGATGGCTTTCTTCTCATTCAGCAAAGAATTTCGCACCGAAAGCGAATCGACTCACTGGTCTTCCAGCAGCATGCCGGCAAGTCGCTCTCGACTTTTCTGAAGATTGCGTTCAACGGTGCGGCGGCTACGGTCGGTAATGTCGGCGATTTCGTCGACAGTATGCCCCTGGATTCGCAGAGAAACAATTTCACGGTCCAGCGGTCGGAGATGTTCGAGCGTTTCCCGCACACAGATCTCTAAAAATTCAATCGAAGATTCATCGATTGTATCGAAGTTTTCCAGCAATTCGAGTGATACAACACGACTCGCATCGCGTCTTTGTGCCGACAAATGAACGGCCCTGTGGCGAAGTTTGTTGACCGCGATGACCGCCAGCAGATTCCATAACGTTGCACCGGGCGGGGCATCGTAGTTGCCAGATTGCACTCCTCGAAACATGCTCTTGAACACGGACTGAACGACGTCTTCCGGTTCGGTCGATGAACGCAACCGTGCACCCAGTTTCGCCTCCACCAGACCAAGCACTCGACGAGCATACCGCTCATAGAGAATGTTCGCCGCGTCTTTATCCCCATCGCGGACCATGACTACGAGCGAGCGATCGGTAGGCGAAAGGATCGAGTGGGTAGATTCTTTTGCGTTCACGGGTGAGGCGGAGCTTCACGGGGAGTTTGGCACCTAAACAGTATCTGTCGACGATACCGTCTGCATGAGCCAACTCAATATCATAGCGAGTTGGCAGTACCTCGACCCGCATCGTGAACGCAAGGAATCGGAAAAAGGGCGGGTGGGATTGTAAGTTCCCTACTCTCCGGCTAAGGAAGTAAGGGTGCCCCAGCACAATCCGCACCCGCCGTGAACCACAACGGTGTTTTCACTCTCGGTGGATAGCCGTCTCATTGAAGGAGAGTCAAAAACAGTCATGTATCCCGCCACGGAATTCCGGAATTCGTCGAATGTTTTCTTTCAGTGCCAAAACGGGGCGATTATTGGCTTTTTCCAGGTCTTTCTCAGGTAGGCCAGGACCTGTCCTGGCACACTTGCCGCACCCGTCGATTCGCCAGGACAGGTCCTGGCCTACGTAGACGATCCCACATGAAACCGCGATCGACCGTTTTCCGTCGGTACCGGGGCAAAACGCCGCGGGGCGATCGACCGAAAATCTTGGACCTGATCGAGTTGTCCGCGAGCGGGCCACATCCCGCCCAGTCGCCGGGTAAAATCGACGTGGTTCTCCCCCTCCCCCATCAACGTCTTCGAGGTCGCCCATGTCTCAGCCGAACCACTACCAACGGCGTATCGCGACGCCAGTTCACCAAATCAGCCGGCGCGGCCTTCGGCGCGGCCGCCGGATTCTATTTCTTTCCAGCGCTGGCGGACAAGAAATTGGAGAAGCCAACCTTGGCCGGAATCGGTGCCGGCGGAAAGGGTACCGCCGATATCAACGGAGCGAATCAAGCGGGTTTCGAGATCGTCGCGTTAGTGGACGTGATCGATGCCACCAAGTTGTCAAATCTGGAAGGTCGCCTGAAGAAAATGGGGCAGACTCGCAACAGCTTTCCAAATGCCAGATTCTTTACGGACTATCGGGAGATGCTCGCCGATATGGGCGACAAGGTTGACGCGGTGACCGTTTCCACACCCGACCATCATCACTATCACGCTTCATCGATGGCCATGAAAGCGGGCAAGCATGTGTATTGCCAAAAGCCGCTGACCCACGGGATCTGGGAAGCCCGAATGTTGAATAAGATTGCCGGCGAGACAGGCGTCAAGACCCAAATGGGGAATCAGGCTCACGCCAACGATCACATGCGTCGCTGTGTGGAGTTGATCCGAGCGGGCGTGATTGGGAAGGTGAAGGAGATCCATGCATGGACCAATCGACCGATTTGGCCGCAAGGCTTCGCCGCTCCGCCAGCCAAAGAGCCTGTTCCCGAGGGTATCGATTGGCAACAGTGGGTTGGGCCAGCGCCTTGGGTTGATTACAGTCCTCGCATCGCGCCTTTCTCCTGGCGCGGTTGGTGGAACTATGGTACGGGCGCTTTAGGTGACATGGCGTGCCACATCATGGACCTCGGTTATTGGGCGATGCAGCCTGCCTCGGGCGACAAGCTTTCGCCTCAATCGGTGATCGCCAGGCAAGCAGGGGCCACCGATTTGTCACCGCCGATCAACTCTGTGATCACATGGGATTTCGGACCCAGCCAATACGCGTCCAAGGATGGATTCAAGTTCCACTGGTACGACGGATATATCGATGCGCACTTTGACCGAGGTGCTTGGCAATTGGTCAAGAATGGCGACGAGTACAATCACCCCAGCGAAGAAGTCTTGGAGGGAATGGACTTCTCGAAATTCGGCAGCGTGATCATCGGAGAAGAGGGCAAGCTATTCTTCAATCGCAGTCGCAACACCTGGGTGTTGAAGACATCCAGCAACGTGGATGGCTTCGACTGGCCCGAGCAGACATTACCGCGGGCGACCGGACAAGACAATTACAAAGAGTGGCTCGATGCGATCGAGGGAAAGATCGATCAAGGCGAGTCGAACTTCTCGCTCGCTGGGCCAATGACCGAAACCATCTTGTTAGGCGTTTTGGCGCAGCGCCAGCCCGATACAAAGCTGCAATGGGATGCCGCAGCGATGGAGATCAAAGGACGTCCGGATTTGAAGAAGTACATTCAGCGCGAGTATCGCGACAGTTGGCAGCTGACCGCCTAGTTGGACAGAGAGTCAGCGTTTCGGTTGGAAACTGACGCGGTTGGATGCTATGAATGACCTCTGGATCGCGATCGCCGCGATGACAATCATCTCCGCGGCTGTGGGGATTGTGACGGCGATCTTTGGGCCCAAACAGCGTCAACGACAAATGTTGTGGATCGCGTTGACCACGTTTGGGATGTTCGCTTTCTTGCTCTACGCTGCTGGACGTCTGTACTGGGCGAAGCTGATTCCGGCTTCTGCCGTGATTGTCTGGTCCAACTGGACGCCGCTGCTGGCAGCCGTTGCGGCCGGGGTCTGCTGGCAGCTCGACGAGACTCCGCGCTGGCGACGTCTCGCCATGTCTTTGGCGTTGTCGTCGGTCGCGGTGGCTGCGGTCTGCTGGCCCTTTCTGAACATGGCGCTGCGCCCGCAACCCCCTGGGGGCGATGTGTGGAATGGGCCGGTCGCGATGCAGACATCGTGGGCGACGTGCAGCCCCGCCGCGGCGGCAACTTTCTTGACCGCCGGCGATATTCCCGTCAATGAAGCAGACATGATCCCTCGCTGTTTGACGGACGCTTCGGGGACTCCCACCTTGGGGCTTTATCGCGGCGTAAAACTGATTGCCAACCAGAACCATCGTGATGTAAAGGTCGCCTCGTTGACGCTGCCGGACCTGATGAGTGCGAATGATGACTGGCCTGTTTTGCTCATGGTCAAGTTGCCGATGACGGGTGTCGACGATCCGCGTTATGCCGGCGAGTGGGGCTGGATTCCGGGGATGGGGCATTCGGTGGTCGCGTTGGGCAGGTCCGTGGACGATCAAATCCTGATCGCCGATCCATCCAAGGGAATGGAAGCGTGGACGAAACAGGACTTGCAACTGCTTTGGCACGGCGACGCAATTTCGTTTGTCAACGAATGACTCAACTCAGTATCGCACGGCCACGCCAAAGATTGCGGAATGGGCTGACAGTTCATTCGACAGCGTGCTGGACGGTGGCAACGGAGGCGACGGTAACGGTCCTGTCACTTTGTTCTCCACCAGATAGACGTAAGCTGCGTTCAAGTCGACGTTGCAGGCGAGTCGCAATGTGCCACCCACAGCTACATTCTGATCCTGGATCAGCGGCGTAAAAATGTTGGTGAAGACATCATCGTCGTTGATCGGATTGGCATTGACGTTGTAGCCAGCTCTCAGACTCAGGTAATTGCTCACACGGTATTGAGCCCCGACGGCAAGCGCGAACACACTGCTAAAGCCCAGGTCTTTGAATCCGTCCGCGTTCTCGAAATCCAAATAGCGGGCGTCAACGGCGATCGTCCAATCTTCCAGTCCGGTAAAGGCAGTCCCCAACGACAGAATCATTGGGTAGTCCAGATCGAATCGAACTGTACCGCCTGGCGCAAAGAAGTTAAATGTCTCGAACCATTGTCGACTCTTGTACGTGAATCCGAATTGCCAGGACGGGTTGGCGACGAAATACGCCCCGATCTGAAAGCCGCCACCCCAATGCATACGGTTGCCGGTTCCAGGAAGGGCTGATGGAGTCACCGGCGATGGTCCCAGCGGATTGAGTGTGAGCGTCGCAGTCGTCACGGTCGGTGCAACGCCGAACGAAAGACGATCGGAAACAGCGTAAGATAGCGTTGGAGCGATTTGAAGAAACTCGGCGCTCGCAAATGCTGGTCCGGCGAAAGGCGGACCGGCAAGTAACAGGTTGTTCGGATCGCTCGGCAGATTGTTCTTGAAACCTGCAATCGCATTGACGCCCAATCCAATCGTTAACGGCGTATTCTCGATGTGATGCACCCACCCAATCGTCGGAATTGGCGTGACTCCAGAGTCACCGCTGGTGGTGTTGGTCACGCCACCGATCGTCGACGACAGAGCGATGTTGACATCCAGCAATTCAAGGCCAAACGCGAGTTCGGATTTCGGAAGTGCACTGATGGATCCCGGATTCCAATGCAACGCACCGATCGCGTCCAACGGCGCCGCTGTTCCGGCACCGGCCATGGAGCGATTGACCGGACCAACTCCTGTGACAACCGGCCCCTGGCCATGAGATGTCGCCGCGGTGGAACAGACGATCACCAAGGCCAATAATGAGGTCCCTAGTCTTGTAGCAGGCGACATGATTGATCCAATTGTGCCTCGAATGGTTCGATTGACCGACGTATGAGCGCGGGAAATAGGTGATGTAGTGGTAACGCCCATCGAATCGACCACCCGACCTGGACCGGCTCAAAAATTGTGACAATCCCTACAGATTCGAACGAACCGATCAGGAGAAACCCGCACAATCGGTGAAAATTGCCACACCCAAGTGGTCAACCAGCGACGGCGGACGCAAGAAAGCGTTTGATAGGGAATTCTGCACTCTCCTTTCCAACGAGGGTCGAGCCTAAGCGAGGGGAGGATCTGCGCGGTCGCCCCTCCCCGCTGTCGCTCGACTCTCCCAGCGGGAGAGCAAGGGTAAGCTTGTCCTAAGTTGGAGAACAGTCAGCTGTTTCACGAGCGATGCTCAGCGTTACCTCGCCACCGACACGCTCGAAGTGAAGACGATAGCCACTACGACATCTCCGGAAACATGAATTCCCTGACAATGCGACGAACATTCGGCTGCCAAGCGATTGAAAAATGCGTGGCCATCACGCGCCGAGTCTCGATGTTCTCGATTTGCGTCAAATCAACGCTACGCAAACTCTCATCGAATTTGGACCAAACCACCATTCGCCTGACTCGGGAGTCGCAATCGAGGTTCGCTGATGCTCGATTCACGTCCATGATGACCCCGATTTCAGGGATTAGCTTTCCGGTCAGGGCATAGAGCACGCTGGTGAGAAAGCCGGCACGCATCACAGGTGCCAGTGAAACCATGGTTCTGAACGCGATGATTTGGTTGCTTCGCGACGGCCGCGCGAGCGACCCAGTCACCGAAGCTATGCGTGACGATGCCGATCGAGCCATCAACGTCCGCTTGACCCGCAATTCGATCAGCCATTCGGTTGACGCTGGTCTCAAGCCGCCGAAATGCAAGACGATCTCGCCAATACGACACATGATCGCAATGCCGTTGCAAAGTCGATCGCAGCGGCCATAGCGCGAAACGCGGCTCGAACAATCCAGGAACAAGGATGATTTCCTGAAGAGGTTTCTCCGTTTCGGTCAACAAGCTGCTCCTCACCGCGGGACTTCATCGTAAGCGCCTGAACAATAGCAAAGTAGATGGCGCATGCAGCAATGCCAAATGATGGCTGCCAAGCATTTTCGCGGAATGCTCGACCGCTTTCAAGTTTGACTGGCGTGCGCGTTGCCGGTTCCTCATGCAGTTCTGATCGACGAAAATCCGCCGAAAAGATGCATTGACACCTCGTAAGGTGACGATATATTGACATTATTGAATTCTTAGGTGATTCCATGGCTGCGAACACGATCACCAAGAAGCAACCGAAACCGTCCGGCAACGTCATATCTCGGAATCAATCTGCGGGCGGAGGCTCATGTTCGGCCTAGCTATCCTCTTTGGCTGCCTCGTTGGCTTTGCGCTGGGATTGACCGGTGGAGGTGGCGGCGTGTTTGCGGTGCCGTTGCTGGTTTACGGACTGGCAGTTGCGCCTCGAGAAGCCGTTGGCATTTCGTTGGCCGCGGTCGGTGGCACGGCATTGTTTGGTGCGGTACCGCGTATGGTTCGAGGCGAAGTCGAACTGCGAACGGGTTTGCTGTTCGCGGTTGCGGGCATGCTTGGCGTGCCGCTGGGTTCCTACCTATCGACCTTAGTGTCTGAAGAAGTGTTGTTGGTGATGTTTGCAGTGTTGATGCTCGTGGTCGCCCAACGGATGTGGTCCAAAGCTCGCAATCCGAAGTTGGCCAATGACGGATGCAACAGCGAACACGGACCGGGGCGTGATCGCAGTGCGTGTCAGCGTGATCAGGATGGCCAGCTCCGATTGACATCGCGATGTGCTCGATTGCTTGTGCTCGTCGGCCTGATGACGGGCGTGCTATCGGGCATGTTCGGTGTCGGCGGCGGCTTCGTGATCGTGCCGGCGCTGGTGTTGTTCAGCGGAATGGCAATTCATCAAGCCGTTGGTACTTCGTTGTTTGTGATAGTCTTGGTCAGTATCAGTGGCGTGGCGTCGCACTTTGTAAACGGAAATGAGTTTTCGATTGAAACGACCCTGCAATTCCTGGTGGGAGGTTTTGCGGGCATGTGGCTTGGCGGCATCGTTGCCAAGCGTCTCAAAGGACCCACGCTTCAAAAGATCTTCTCGATCGCGGTCGTGATGGTCGCGATCTTTGTGATTTTCAAATCCGTTGCTTTGTAACTCTGATCACGCCTTGAGCGCGGGAACATGTTGCTTCAATACTTCGATCACCAAGAACTCGCAGATGCTTCGGACATGGTCGGCTGCCTGACATGCGACAGACGTTCGTAGCGGAATAGCAGTGTGCTCCCGGCAGCCTATGATCGTCTTCAGCGGCGAGCCACGCCCGATTCTTCAAAGGAAACAACGTCATGAAGTTCAAGACTGGCTCGTCAGTGGTTCGCCGTTTTCGGACGAATTCTGATGGTCGGTGTCGGCCTCGTTGTTTTGGTTGCGACCATCGCTTGGTTGTCGGGAATGTTCGAGGAGAAGGTCGAACCGGGCTGGACCGGTCGCGGTGTCCTGCAGCACACCGACCAGCCGACGGACGTCGTGCATGAAATCGAAAAGTCCGTACATCGAAGAAGCGTTGGGACGCTGAAAGCATCCAGCCGCACGGTCGTTTCGTCGAAGCTGCTGGCCACGATCGCCGAGATTCGCGTCACCGCAGGAGATCAAGTCGAACAGGGACAGGAGTTGATCCGTCTGGACAGCAAGGAGTATGAAGCACGGCTGGATCAGGCCAAACGTGCATTGGAAGCAAGCGACCGCAAATCGCGAGCAAGCCGAAAAGGCATTTCGAGCGCGCCGTAACGCTGCAAAAGCAGAATGCGGTTTCTCGATCCGAGTTCGACCTGGCTCAGCGAGATCTGCAGGTGGCGACGGCGAACGAATCGCAAGCGACAGCAGGCGATTCAGGAAGCCGAAGCGTTGCTGTCCTACACGACGATCAAAGCCGCGAAGAACGGACGGATCGTCGATCGCTCGGCCGAGCCGGCGACATGGCCCAACCGGCGAGCCGATCTTGGTCCTGTACGATGCGACTTCGTTGCGACTGGAAGCTCCCGTGATGGAACACTTGGCCGTGAAGCTGAAAGTCGGCGATCAGCTGAGTGTCTATGTCGATGCGCTGGAACGCGAGTTTGACGCGACCATCGACGAAATTGTTCCGCAAGCCGACGCACCGAGTCGTTCGTTTCTGGTCAAAGCGAGTCTGCCAAAGTCGGAGGAGCTTGTACGAAGGAATGTTCGGACGGCTGCGAATTCCGGCCGGCGAGCGGCGGCATCTGTGCTTGAACACCGATGCGGTGATCGAGGTCGGCCAGCTTGAATTCGTCGATGTCGTGCTGCCCGACGGAAACATCGAACGCCGGCTGATCAAGATCGGCCAACTCGGCATGCCGGGACGCCAGGAAGTGCTCAGCGGCGTCGAGGCGGGCGAGCGTGTCGTGTTACATGGCGATGCCTCAGGCACGGGAGGCTCAAGCCGATGACAACTAGCGATTGAGCCAATCGCGTCCGACACACCGTTGATGACACGGATCGTCGAGGTCTTTTTGCGTGGTGACGTCGCGATCCTGTTGGTCGTCATTTCGTTGATGCTCGGCGCGGCGGCGTTGCTCTTGACACCGCGTGAGGAAGAACCGCAGATCGTCGTCCCGATGGCCGACGTGTTCGCCTCCGCACCGGGACTGTCGGCCGAAGAGGTCGAACGACAAGTCACCGATCGACTGGAAAAACTGCTGTACCAGATCGATGGTGTCGAATTCGTCTACTCGATGTCTCAACCGGGACAATGCGTCGTCACGGTGCGATTCTACGTCGGCGAAGATCGCGAAGACTCGCTGGTCAAGATCTACAACAAGATCAATTCGTCGACCGACCAGATTCCGCCCGTCGTCAAGTCTTGGGTCGTCAAGCCGATCGAAGTCGATGATGTGCCGATCGTGATCGCGACGCTGTGGTCGGATCAGACGCATCGATACGGCGATCATCGAACTTGCGCCGGATCGCCGAGGAAGTCCAACACGAACTGCAGGCGATCCCAAACACGAACCGCGTGGAAGTGGTTGGTGGTCGCCCGCGTCGCATCTATGTCAACCTGGATGCTCAGCGATTGGCCGCACACAAGACGTCGCCGCTGCAGGTCGCGCAGGCTTTGCAAGTCAGCAACGTCACGGCGCGAAACGGAAGCTTCGAGCAGCAAAACACTCAGTTCAACGTCGAAACCGGAACGTTCATTCGAGACGTTGCCGACCTGGAAGAGATCGTCGTCAACGTTGCTGGCGGTCGACCGGTCTACTTGAAGAACGTTGCGACCGTCGTCGATGGACCGGCCGAAGCCGAAAGTTACAGTTGGATCGGATTTGGCGCGGCGGATCAAGAACATGGCGACAAGACGCGACCTTTATCCCGCCGTTCACATCTCGGTGGCCAAACGAAAAGGTACCAACGCGGTCCGTGTTGCCAAGGCGGTTCGAAGCAAAACTGGATGAGTTGGAAGAAACTCATCTGCCGACCGGCATGCACTTTCGCATCACCCGCGACTATGGCGAGACGGCCAACGAAAAGGTCAACGAACTGATCGAAGGCCTTGTCGTTGCGGTGCTGACGGTCGTCGGGATTGATCGGTTTGACGATGGGATGGCGTCCGGCACTGGTGATCGCGCTGGCGATTCCGGTTTGTTACAGCCTGACGCTGTTCATCAACCTGATGGTCGGCTATTCGATCAATCGCGTCACGATGTTCGCGTTGATTCTGGCGCTCGGGCTTGCTGGTCGACGATCCGATCACCGATGTCGAGAACATTGCTCGCTACTTCACGATGAAGATTTTGCCGCCGCGAAAGTCGGTTTTGCGTGCGGTCCAGGAAGTTCGGCCGGCATTGATCCTGTCGACGCTGGCGATCATCGTCAGCTTTCTGCCGTTGGCATTCATCACCGGCATGATGGGGCCGTACATGGCACCGATGGCATTGAACGTGCCGCTGACCGTGACGATTTCGACGATGGTCGCATTCGTGATCACGCCTTGGCTGGCGATGGTTTCGCTGCAGACAAGTGAGCGATTCGGCTGGCGAAGAAGAGTGCCTACGATCTGACGACGAAGCCGCTGTATCGCCTTTCGCGTTCGATTCTCACACCAATTCTCTCACGCGGCATCTACGCCTGGGGAGTCCTGCTTGGGCATCGCGCTGTTGTTCGTCGCTCGCGATGATCCCGCCGGTCATGCGCTGGGTGCCGGTGAAAATGCTGCCGTACGACAACAAGAACGAGTTCCAAATTGTCATCGACATGCCGGAGGGAACGACGCTGGAACGCACCGATGTCGTTGCCAGACGAATCGGACGATACCTGGGCGGTTTGGCCGAAGTCCGTGACTACGAAATCTTCGTCGGCACCGCATCACCGATGGACTTCAACGGACTCGTCCGTCACTACTTTCTGCGGCAGGGACCGCAACGTCGCCGACATTCGCGTCAATCTGCTGGCAAAGGAACATCGCGTCCAGCAGTCGCACGAAATCTTGCTGCGAATTCGCGATGAAGTCACACAGTTGGCCGAGTCGATGGGAGCCAACATCAAACTGGTCGAAGTTCCGCCCGGGCCGCCCGTGTTGTCGACGATCACGGCGGAAGTCTACGGTCCGCCGGAGGGAAACTACGCGCAGCAGATCGAAGTCGCTCGCAGCGTCGAGCGATCGACTGGAACACGAACCCGGCGTGGTCGACCTGGACGTTAGCGCGGAGGACGATCAAATTCGTTTCGTGTTTGAAACCGACAAACCCAAAGCGGCACTGTCGGGAATCTCGACGCAAACGATCGCCGACACGGTCGCGACGGTTCTCAGCGGCCACAAAGCAACCGTGCTGCATCTGCCACATGAAGTCGAACCGCTTTGGATTGAATTGAAGCTTCCGCGAGCAAGTCGATCGGCGCTCGATGATTTGGAAGAAATCTACGTGCAAGGGCGAGATGGCCAAGTCGTTCAACTGGGTTCGCTCGGGCAGTTCCGAGAGACGCTCGAAGACAAGTCGATCTATCACAAGAATCTGCGACGAGTCGTTTATGTTTACGCCGAAGTCGCGGGACGCCCGCCGGCCGATGCGATTGTCGACGTCGAGTGGGATCGAGACTGACCAGTGAGCGTCCAGCCAGCCGGCGTCGTCCAGAGCTGCGGCCAGCCAACGAACGCTCTTGGTTGTCACCTGGCGGCGGAGTGCCTTGGTCGATCCCCGCGGGCTATCACGTCGAGTGGGCCGGGGAAGGCGAATGGAATATCACGCTCGATGTGTTTCGTGATCTGGGGTTGGCATTCGGTGCAGCCTTGCTTGGCATCTTTGTCGTCTTGATGTTTCAAACCGGTTCACGAACGTTGCCGCTGCTGATCATGTCGGCGATTCCCTTGTCGATGATCGGCATCATGCCAGGATTCTGGGGTCTGAACGCGATCATGAATCAACCTGTCGGTGGTCATCCCAATCCCGTGTTCATCACCGCGACAGCGATGATCGGAATGATCGCGTTGGCTGGGATCGTGGTTCGCAATTCCGTCGTGTTGATCGACTTCATTCACTTGGCACAGGCCGAAGGTCATTCGCTGGAAGAGTCGATCATTCGCAGCGTGGCAGTTCGCACCCGACCGATTCTGTTGACGGCTGGAACGACGTTGCTTGCCAACTGGGTGATCACGCTCGACCCCGTGTTCTCCGGTTTGGCGTGGGCGATCATTTTTGGAATTCTGACGTCGACTTTGTTCACGCTGATCGTCATTCCGGCTGCCTATTGGTTGTTGTATCGCAGCGAGCAAAACGAGGAGTTGACGAGCAATGTCTGATGCATAGCGAAAGCCATCGAGCAATGTATGGGTTGCGGTGACACGTATTGGATGGCGTTCATTGCAGCTAGCTGTCGATCGCGTCGGTGATCAGTGGGGCCATCGATTGGCTGGAATTCTCTCCTGTCCCCGTCACCGAATATTTGGTCCAGCGAGGATCGATTGTCGCTGAAGTGAGGGGCACCGGGACACTCGAAGTTCGTATCGAAGCCACGCTTGGCCCCAAGATATCTGGCCGCGTCAAACGAGTGCTAGCCGACCAAGGTGATCGTGGTCACCCATGACCATCAGCGACGCTATGGAAGAGGTTGGACTTCCACCTTGCGGATGTTGACTTTGCTTCCGGGATCGTGTTGTTGGAAGGCGAAGTATCCTTGCTTTGAAAGTCAGCGCGAAATCAAGGTACTCGTAGAGTTCATTCCCATCGATCGCGACTTTGATCCGCGTCATTTCGCGACCGCGCCACACATCGTCGCGAACCTCAATGTCATACGTGAACCAGGTATCAGGTTTTACGTGCTGCTTGTACACGTGGCACATGCCGTAAATCGAACCGGTGCGAATGGGGTCGGTGTGAGTGCTGTCGATCTGGGCTTCGTAACCGTCCGTAAAACCTGGCTTCGCCGTCGTGCGAAAGTAAAGGCCAGAGTTGCCGCCGTCGTTGATCTTGATTTCGGCGCGATAACGAAAGTTCTTGTACGGACCACTGGTGTTCACCAACATTGAAGCGGGCCCCGATCCGCTGATCGCGCCATCCTTCACTTCCCAAACACTCTCGGCCTTTCCAACTTTCTCCCAACCGTCCAACGTTTTGCCATCGAACAACGAGGTCCAAGCGGCATCCTCGGCGCGCGTATCTGTCCCGAAAGAAACAACCAATAAGGCCGCAAGCAGCATGAGACGAGAAACAGAAGCATACATGAGCGATTTCCTATGTCGTAGAACACGGACGCGAAAGCAATTGTTGCGTAAACTTTGATCAATATATGCTATCGGACCGCAGGTTCCATGGCGCCTATTTGAAACCACTCTAAGAACGTGTTTGAAAAAGGGGGCTGACCCTTTCCGAGAGAAACCTGACGCGACCATTTGCGTTCGATTCATTGCCCTTTGGCGGCCGCCAACCATAAATTCCAGAGGGTCAGACCCCTTTTTCAAACACGTTCTTAAAACCGGAAAGTACTTTCGAGCGTTGGATCGCTTCCTTGCAGATACAGCAGTGCGAGAATCAGGATGCCGGGCACGTTCACTCAATCGCAGCGATCCTCGCCGGGGTGGCTGCGGAACATCCCCATTTTTGGCACATAAAGTTGTGCCATCGCTTCGTCATCAACCTCGACCGCCAAGTCGCGAAACTCAGGTTGCTGCAACACCTCCGATGCTCGCACCAAAGAGTGGATCACTCGGCCGTAGTCTTCCGCGCAAGCACCTTGTCAGTCGTAGGCCGGCAGACTGCCGCGAATGTGCTCGACCCAACGGACCGCCGCTTCGCCAAACAGATCAAGACCTGTTTTCACATACAGGCTCAAGCAGGCTTCCGCCATCGGCATCGGCATCGGAATACTTCAACGCCGACTCCGCGATCGGGACCGGGACGGGCACTTCTGGGGCCTCGCCGCAGCTAACCAAGCAGAGCAGAATCGCGAACATTTGAGCTTGATGTTTCATGCCCAAAGAGTAGCCGATTTTTAGTTTGAGCACTCCCTCGTTGGACAGCACCAGTTTCAATCAGCCGAAATGCGATAAAGATAGACCAAGCCAATGTCGATACCGAAATCCTGCGCAACGCTTGGCCGAGGTAAGTCAGGGCATGGTTTCGGGCAACCCGATACAACCACGCTCGACAGCGGCCTCGATTCTGGTTGGGCTCAAAATGTGCAATCGAATTGGCGGCCGTCGATTGGGAAGTCGCGCGATCAGACTTTCACGGGTTTCAGGATCCATTTGCAAGCGTTTCTCCCTGCACCGGACAGGTGCCGCAACATCCAACGGACGTTCTCAATTGTTCCTCTGTTGACTAGCCAACAGCGACGCAATCTATCACGAAAAACGTTCAAATATTCGAATCCACCCGTCGTTTCACACAGGTTGATCGCCCGTTTGGCCGATTTATGGCAAAGTGGTCTTGTCAGGCAGACCACGAAATTGCGATAGCCCCGGGTTGAAACCAATCCGTCTTGAAAGGATTCACCGGGCCGCCGCGGTAGGTTCACAGCCGCGTGGCCGTTGATAATAGGAGACTTGATCGATGAAATTGACGACCAAGCACATTGCTATCGGAGCTGCATTGACGCTGTTCCTGCTTGCCGGTTCTTCAACCGCTTCTGCCCAGGAACCGGACGGAGCGACACCCACAGGTAGTATGGCCAGCGGCCTGAATCCAATGAATTGGCGAATGCCTCAATGGAAGATGCCCAACTTCCGGGAAATGCTTCCCGCTCAAGAAGAAAAGGCTGCTATCAAAAAGAAAAAGGATGGGCTGTTTGACGAAGTCACACAAACAGCATCGAGAAGTTGGAACCGAACCAAGAAAGCCCTGAATCCGCAGAAGCTGAATCCAGTCAATTTCTTTCCCGCTTCGGCCCGCATGCCATCATCCAATCGACAAGAAGAGGCCAAACCAGGCTTCTTCCGTTCGCTATTCACTCCCGCCGAAGCACCCGCGGACAGCAGTTCAACGGTCAGCGACTTCTTAAGTCAGTCACGTCCCCAACCCTGATCGCAGGTGCCGACGTATCGGACTCGAGTACCTGGCCCGTCTTTGATGGGCGGCATTCGTAGACCAGTACCTGGAGAGCGTCCGGCTTAGCATCGTGCGGGAAATAAGTGTCGGCGTGCTCTCGGAGCTCGCATCGAAAAGCTGGGACCGTAGCGAGCTCGGAGAGCACGCCGACAAAAAGAGCGACAGTAATTTCCCGCACGATGCTTAGCCGTTCCGTTTTTGTTAGGACGTCCGACGCTCGTCGTTCGGTATAGGCACCGAGAAGAAAGTACCTCACTAGATTGGACAGCCGCGGAGCGGCGGAAGAATGTAGCCTGGGGCAAGGGTGCGAGCTTTCAGCGAGCAACCGCAGCCCCAGGTTGCGGTCGCTTCACGACATTTTTCCCCTGCGGCGTTTCGGCGGCGTAGCCGCCGAAACGCCGCGGGGGAAAGGTTCTTTCGGGTTCGCTTACCTGGGGTTACACCAGCCTCGCTGTCGCTCGTTGGTTCACCCCAGGCTACCCTCTTTCACCGCTCCGCGGTTACCCAAATCTCATCACAACCGGCATCCTAAGCCGGACGGTCTCCAAGTCCTGGCCTACGCCGATCGCACCCGTCAATTCATGATGGTCGAGATGCTAGTGCTCGTTCGTTCGCGACACGGCTCGTGCTGCTGACGCGGCTGTTGGATTGAGTTCCGGAAGTGCCGATACAGGCTTTCGAGATCCGCGTTTCAGGTCGATCTGGGAGTGGCAAAAGGCAGTCCAGAGTTGCCTGCCTTGCCATGTTGTCGCTGCAGAGTCGCGAGCAAACAGATGCTGCGACAGAGCCTGCCACTGCGCTCGTAGCTCACGATGTTGCTCGCTCTCGAAGAATGATTCCAAGTCGTCCGAACCCGTTTCACCGTGACGCACGGTTGCCCATGACATCAGGGCTGAATAAGCGGCTGATGCGTCATTGGACTGGCACGCCGATCGCAAGTTTCTCGCTGCGAGCGCCTCGGGACGGTTGTGGTGTGCGCGCCAAGCTTCGATCCATCGCAGGACAGGATCGCAAATCAACCAGACAAACAGACCCAGCGCGAGCAGTCCGACCGCCGCAAACATCCACATCGGCGATCTCTCCGGCTCCGGTTCACGCGCCGACGAGACTGCCGTACTCGCCTCGGCGACAGCAATCGTCAGCCCAGGAAGGGTCGTTCGCTGGAGCTCTTCCTGCTGTGGATCCCACCAGATGAAGTCGAGTTCCGGCAGAGCGAACGAACCGGCGTGTTGGAACTGGTACTTCGTTGTGTCGGTGCGCAGGGCGCGCGAGTCGCCGCGTTCGACTTTGTCCTCCACTTCCGGCGTCCCAGCGTAAACTTGAATGCCGTCGGGTGCGCTCTCGGGTACCTCCGGTAACATCATTGCAGTTGTTCCCACGGCGGTTCGCTTGATGGTTCGCACAATGACGTCGCCCGCCTTGATGTCCAGCGGTGAACTGGGGTTCCACGTTTGCTCGATCTCCATTTTTGTCGCGCTGACGACGATACCCATCGATTGCGTCCCGGGCGGACGCTTCGATTGAAACCGGAGTTCCGGCGTCAGACCCTCCATCGGTACAGGATCCGATGTGAATGATTTTTTTCCAGCGAAGCGAACACGGAACGCAGGAATAACGATCTCGCCGTCGCGCTGCGTGTAAAGGTTGAGTACATGCCGCTGGGTGATATAAGACTCGCCGTCCACTTCCTCGCTGCCGACCAGCGGGCTGCCGGATTGCACGAAAGCCGTGCGAGGCAAGTCGGGCAAGTCGAACGATGCGGTGCCGCTAAAGGGCCCCGGCGAATACAGCTTGATGATCAGGGGAACGGCTTCGCCGGTCCAGGCGGACTCTTTTTCGAGTTCCGCTTGAACTGGCTCGCCGGCAGCAGAGATCGACGGAATCAGAAAGACGAGGACGATGACAAACAGGCAAGGCCTTATAGGGGGAATTGATGGAGTGCTCATTCGCCGGTTCCCTCCTGCTCGCCAGCGGCAAGCTGGTAGGCGAACTTTGATTTCAGGAAGTCAGCAGGCTTGGTCTGCACTCGGCGGAGCCATAAAGCTTGCATCGCCGCATCGGAGAGAGGTTGGGCTTCTTCGGTCACGGTTTCTTGACCGCCGGATTCCTTCTTTTTGTCGAAGACAACGTCATCAGCGCCAATCTTCTGGTCGCCCATGTCGCCGCCCTTCTGCTCCGTCCGCTTGCCGCGCGCCACCGCAATCTCGCGGTTGACTTGCGCGTCCTTCCAACCAGGACGCAATTCCAGCGCGCGATCGAATCGCTCGATCGCCTCTGGGTATTTACCTCGCATGATCAGACAGTTCCCGCGATTGAACTCCGCCTCGGGCGTCGCCAACCTCGCGAACGCCTGCTCGGCCTTTTCAAACTCTCCCGCGCGGAACCAGGCGACACCCTGTCGCATCGGATCGCGAAAGATCTCCGCAGCGGCCTGAAAGTCACCACGCTGCATCAGTCGCTGCCCCTGCTGTTCCGGCGTGAACCACAGTCCCGACCAGCTGATGCCACCCAAGACGAGGAGTGCCGCGAGCTTTGTCATCCGTTGGTCTCCGTGAGTGTGGAATACTGGACACGCCGGAAATCGAGCAATGACAACAGGGCGATCACGGGAACAAGCCACCAGCCAGCCTCGGCCCAGCGTATCCCCTCACCGGCGTCCCCGCCGGCGACGGGCGCCGTAGCGGTACGCTTGACCAAAGCGGCCACGTCCGCGGAATCGGGCGTCATGGGAGTGACCTGTGTTCCCAGCGGCGATGCCGCACTCTGCAGCGAGTCCCATTCCGGAGTGTCTGCGCGAGCGATGCCGAGGAGATAAACCGGCACGCGACTGTCGGCATGGAAGTCGGCTAGCCCGTTTTCGCTCCCCTCAGGCACCATGTCTGCGATGACCACGATCGAACCGCCGGCATTCCCGAGCGTAAGCTCCGCCAGTTGTAGCGCGGCGACAAGATCGTCTCCTTTTCTTGGCATGATCGCGGGACTGATTTCCGCGGCCATTGTTGCCACCACTGACGTGTCGCGGGTCGGTGGCAAAACGAGATGCGCCGAACCTGCATAGGTAACCAAACCCAGCGGCTGCCCTTTCCGCGCGGCAGCAAAGTCGGCGACTTTCAACCGCGCCCGTTCCATGCGACTTGGCAAGAGGTCGGAGCGTTCCATCGTCTCGCCAGCCTTAAGCACAAGCATCACAGGCACGGGGTCATCCGCAAAGGGTGAAGGCTCTGGTCGCCATGTTGGACCTGCCACAGCCACAACGGCTAACAACCAGGCGATGAGCAGCCCCGCACCCCGCCACCGACTCCGTTTGTCTGCACCCACCGTCAACGCACCGAGCAGATCGCGATCCATTGCCGCGCGCCAGCCGCGAAGCGGGTCCTGCGTCTTACGTCCCATCCACCAAAACCACACGACAACTGGCGACAGCAACAGCCAGGCAGGCCGGATGAAATGAAAGTCGCCGAGAAAGCTCATGACTCGATCGCCTCCAATTCAAACGTCCTTGCATTGACTCGCAATCGAATGGAGGGTTCCGAAGTCGCTGCCACCGTGCGCCCTGCCCACAGCTTCCACGAATGCAAGGCGAGCGATAGGAGCAAGGCCGCCGCCAGCGACCAGAAGTACAAATCAAGCCGCGGGCGATGGCTGACGGTCTTCACGTCGCGTGTTTCGATCTTATCCAGTTGCTCGTAAATCCCGGCCAATTCACCCCGATTCATCGCCAGAAAGAACTTGCCGCCTGTCAGCTTGGACATGGCCTGCAGCGATTCCAGGTCCAGCTTCTCTTCGCCCACCGTCGTCGGATCTCCCACGGCGACCGTGTGGATGGTGATGTCGCGATCCTTGGCCACGCGTGCAGCTTCGACGGGCGGGACGCCGCTGCCGGTGTCGTTGCCGTCGGTCAAGGCAATGATCGTCTTGGTCGGTGCATCATTGGTCTCGAACTGACGTATGCCAAGTCCAATCGCATCACCCAGCGCCGTGCGTGGACCCGCCATACCGACCGCTGTTTCGTCAAGCAATTGTCGGCACAGCGGCAGATCGGTCGTGAATGGCACTTGCAGAAACGGCGCATTGCCGAACACGATCAAGCCGACGCGGTCACCTTCGCGGCGAGCGAGAAAATCGCCGAGCACTTCTTTCACTGCGGTTAGCCGGTTGACCGATTGGCCTGCGGCATTGGTAAAGTCTTCCTGGTCCATCGAACCCGACAGATCGACAAGCAGCAACAGATCGCGAGTCGGAATCGAACGCTCGATCGGCGGCTCGAGCCATTGGGGACGCGCCAGCGCCGTGAGTACGAGTAGCCAGACGAGGCTTTGCAGTAGGAGTGGGAAAACGCTGCTGCGAGACGATTCCCTCGCTGGACCGCCCCCCGCTGCCTGCAGCCGCGAAAGAAACGGAACGCGAACGGCGGGCCGCGTCTGCACGTGAGGCGGCACAAACCACCGTACGATCAGCGGCAACGGCGCCAGCGAGAATATCCACAAGTGGGCAAAGGTCAGCATGGGAGATGGTCACTCGGATGATGCAGTTGCGTTCTTTCGTGAGCCGCAGTCGCTAGCCTCGGGCCTGACCTGTGGATTAACAGTGGCTTCGAGGCCCGCGGTTAGCGCCGTCGGCTCAGTTTGCTGTATGTCCATGATGACGATTGATCCAATCGCTGGCGAAAGTTGAAACGTCAACGACATTGGCGGTATCCACACCGGAGAAAACACCACGCGTGAGTGCTTCGGAAATGTGTGTTGGTACCTCCTGGTCCGCCGATTCCCCGAGCCACTGGCACCAAGCGGAACCGGAGAGTGCGGCGACGTCGGTCCGCGGATACGCGCACAACGCAGTCCGTTTGAGAATCTCCGCAATCTCCGCAACCGATGTTGCCGAGCGAAGTTCGCGCACCGCGGCGCGTCGGTAGGCGTTTGCTCGCCAAGTTCGCCAGGCACGCCAGCCGATAACGCTCGCGGTCACCAAGAGAGCGGCAATCAGAATCCACCAACCGGGTGCCGGCGGCCACCACGGCACCGCTGGCGGTGCCACGATATCACGTAAATTGTCGAGACTCGCGGGGTCACTGCTCATCGACGACCCCCGAGCGCAGAAAGCACTTGCTCTGTCACAGGCTCATGGGTGCAGATCGGCAACAGCGGAATGCGGACGGCACGAAGTCGCTGACGAATTTGGTCACATCTGGCGCGAAACTCACCTTCAAATCGCTCCGCAAAGGCCTCTCCTTTAGGCACGGTCATTCGCTCCGAACCGTCGGTCGCTTGCATCTCTTCCGCCACCGGCAACCGCGCGCCCAGCGGATCATAGACCAGCACCGCCAACACATCGTTGTGCGCGGCCAGACGCGTCGTGAGTTCCCGCGTCGTCTCGTCATCGCCGTCATAATCGGTGATCAGGATGACCAAGTGATCATGCTTGGCGACATTGACCGCACAACGCAGTGCCCCGTTTAAACCGCCCGAACCGGCTGCTTGGCGATCAGCGCAAAGGTTGCCATTGATTCGTACAAGTTCATGACAGATACGGAGCACGTTGCCGCGGCTGCGCTGAGGTTTAATCTCAACGAACTCCTCGTCGTCAAAGATGATCGCCCCGATGCGGTCGCCACGCTCGATCGTTCGCCAAGCGGTCAACGCGGCGGCTTCCGCAGCTGCTGTGGCTTTGGTGGTCCGAGCGCTGCCGAAGAACATCGTCGTCCGCTGGTCCACGACCAGCAGTACCGGACGGTCGCGTTCTTCGGAGTAGACGCGGACATGCGCCGAACGCAGCCGGGCCGTCGCACGCCAATCGATCGAGCGGATGTCGTCGCCCGGACGATAGCGTCGGAGTTCCTCGAAAGTAAGTCCGCGTCCGCGAAGTCGTGACGCGTGCCGTCCGCTCAACAAACTGTGAACGGGTTGGCGAGGCAGCAGCGAGAAATCGCGAGCTTCGTACTGCAGCCGAACAAGGTCGTCTAACGTGGGGTGGATGCGAGTGGCCATGACTAAGCTACTGCAACATGCTCGAGAATCGCGTCGACCACATCCTCGCGTGACTTGCCCTCCGCTTCGGCTTCGTAAGAGAGGTGCAATCGGTGGGCGAGGCAGGCGGGGGCGACCGCTTGAATGTCTTCCGGCGATACGAAATCGTTGCCCCGCAGCCACGCTCGAGCTCGCGCCGCGGCGTCCAACGCGATCGTGGCACGCGGGCTCGCACCGATCTGAATCCATTTGGCGAGTTCATCGCCGTAGCGCGCCGGCTCGCGGGATGCGATGACCAGATCAACAATGTACTGCTCAGCCGTTTCGGCGATGTGTACCGCGCCCACTTCTTTGCGGGCTGCGAAAATCGTTTCTTGTGAGACCGGTTCGCGTGCCTCGCTCGCGCTGCCCGTATTCTCCGAACGGACAAGACGCAAGATCGACAGCTCGTTGTCGGACGATGGGTAGGGCACTTTGACATAGATCAGGAAACGATCCATTTGTGCTTCCGGCAACGGGTAGGTCCCTTCCTGTTCGATCGGGTTCTGTGTCGCCAGAACGAGAAACAGATCGGGCAGTTTGTGTGTCTTGCCGGCGACCGTGACCTGGCGTTCCTCCATCGCCTCCAGCAAGGCCGCCTGCACCTTGGCCGGTGCGCGATTGATTTCGTCGGCGAGGATCAGGTTGCCGAACAGCGGACCGGGTTGGAACTCGAACGTCCCGTTGTGCTCTCGATAAATCTCCGATCCAGTCACATCGGACGGCAACAGGTCGGGTGTGAATTGCACGCGGCTGAATTGGCTCTCAATCAACTTGGAAAGCGTCTTGATGGAACGCGTCTTGGCGGTGCCGGGCAATCCCTCCATCAGCACGTTACCATTGGCCAACAACGCGATCATCAGCCGCTCGATCACAGTCTGCTGGCCGATGATCGCTTCGCCCATCCGTTTTTGTATTTCAATGATCTGATCTCGTGAGTTCATCCGTTGCCATTGTCGCCAAATTGGGCGGCCTCCCGGTGCTTAGTGTTCCTCGCGCATGAATGACTGACTCGAGAATCTGTTGCGGGCCCGGCGGGTGGGCCGCACCCGGATGACACAGGTGCGGCCCCGTTAAGTTGACACAGCATTTCAGCGATCGCGGCGTTACTTGTCGCCCGCCGCTTTCGTGATGGATTCCATCACCTTGCTGAGATTAAAACTTCCCGGTTTTTGGCGTGGCGGGAAGTCTTTGAAACTCTGAATCCATTTTCCCACATAGGCGCCGGCTGGTGCGAACACGAACATGTGATCCACCCACCATCTGTCGTAACCGATGCTTTCGTGCTCGGCGCGTTCGAAAGGATCCATACGCAAATTGCAGAGCATTGGCGCACGGAGCACCTCGAAGGGCCTCCGCCAGACGTCAATACCTTCGGCGTTTTGTTTCATAAACGTGATCTTCCAATCTGTTGTAGCGCAACGCTGCCACATCGCCATCGTCCGTCCAGTAGATGAAATCCTGGCGTGGACTGGCGTCTTCTTCTCCCTTGAAGAACGGCATCAGGTTGTAGCCGTCGAGGTGAACCTTGTAATTCATGCTGCCGACCTGCTTACCTTTCAGCAAGTCTTCCTTGACGGTCTTGTCTCCAGCCGCGGCGAGCAATGTCGGGAGCATGTCTTCATGTGCGCAGATGTCGTTAATGACGGTGCCGGGTTTGATCACTCCAGGCCAGCGGATCGCGGTTGGCACGCGGAAGCCGCCTTCCCACTGTGTCGCCTTTTCGTTTCGGAACATCGTGCTTCCGCCGTCGGGCCACGAGAAAAACTCAGCTCCGTTGTCGGTGGAGTACATGACGATGGTGTTGTCTTCGATGCCCAAATCCTCGAGCTTGTCGAGCAACTGGCCAACCATCCCGTCGTGTTCGACCATGCCGTCGGCGTACACGCCCAACCCAGTCTTGCCCTGGGAGGATTCCTTGAGGTGCGTCCAGATGTGCATGCGGGTGCTGTTCCACCAGACAAAGAACGGCTTGTCCGCCTTGGTGGCGCGATCCATGAAGTCCAGCGCAGCCGTCGTGACTTCCTCGTCCACCGTTTCCATCCGTTTCTTGGTCAACGGGCCGGTGTCTTCAATTTGTCCGTCGGCGGAAGATTTGATCACGCCTCGCGGTCCAAACTGCTTCTTAAACTCGGGGTCCTGGGGGTAGTCAGGATGCTCGGGCTCCTGTTCCGCATTCAAGTGGTAGAGGTTGCCCAAGAACTCATCGAAACCATGAGCGGTAGGCAGCATCTCGTCGCGGTCGCCAAGGTGGTTCTTGCCGAACTGGCCCGTCATGTAGCCTTGCGCTTTGAGCAACCCAGCAATCGTCGGGTCTTCCTTCTTCATGCCCTCGGGAGCGCCGGGCAAACCGACTTTGGTCAGGCCGGTGCGTATGGGCGACTGGCCGGTGATGAAGGCGGCGCGTCCGGCCGTGCAACTTTGCTGGCCGTACCAATCCGTGAAGACGGCCCCTTCTTTCGCGATGCGGTCAATGTTGGGCGTCTTGTAACCCATCATGCCCATGTTGTAGGCGCTGACATTGAACTGGCCGATATCATCACCCCAGATGACAAGAATGTTGGGCTTCTTTTTCTGCTGCGCGGCGGCGATGTCGGGATTGCCGACCACCAAGCCGACTGTGATGATCGTCACCAGAGCGGCGAACCATCGGTGATGCTTTGTCGAAGTCATCAATCTCTCTTCAATTTGAGTACCGAAATAGACACAGGTGCGAGATTTGTAAAACAACTACATTATGCAGAAGTCAACGTACAGATTGTACGGGACTATCCCAGGTCTTAGTACTCACGAATCGTGTTCAGCAGTGGAGACGGCGGACCTCCAGCCCGCAACGCCGGAGTCGAACACGGCGTCGTTGGCCTTTTCCTGAACGCTCAGGAGCAAATTCGATGATGGCCAGCGATCAAAACGCACATGCCTCACGCGAACCGTCATTCGATACTTCGCCAAGCGGAAGCCGATATAAATCTTTATGTCGGTGTGCTCTCACCACGGGCCGATGATTTTGTCAAGGATCGCGAGAACGAACAGGCAGCATGTGGTGAATGCCGCTGAACAGCAAAACAGAAGCATGTTTTTGTTTCGGCGTGTACCCGGCAGCAGGCCGATGACCAGACCACCGATAGCACCCGCGATGCCAAGTGCGACAAAGCCGCCTGTGAGTCCGTAAAGAACGACGGCAATCAGTGACGGAAGCACCGCATCGACGCCTGATTTGTAACCGGCAAATGGAATGGGAAATCGGTAAACAAGTGCCATGAACGCAGCAATCGGAAACGACAACCCAATCGACCACAGCGCTCCGGCAACCATCGAGGGTATGTCGTCGTTTGCTCCGCAAGCGAACGCGAAGGGTATGCTCGCTCGCAAAGCGAACGACGACTTCCATAAATCCACACACTGGGAGCGAAAGACGACGATGCAAGGCCGCACGATCCTAAGCAGTGCTCACTGCTTCGCCGGCGATGGCGTGTTGCTCGAGCGCTCCGATTTCTTTGACAAGCTCGTGGTAGCGATCCGATTTGAACTCGGCGTAGTTCAGGTTCTTGTAAAGCCCCGTCAGTTTGGTGAAGTAATCGCGAGATTGCTTGTTGGTGGTGAACGCATACTCGCGGCCGACCAAACGGCGGATCAGCTTGATGCTTTCCACCTGGCGATCGATCGGAACGGTCACGTCAACAGGATCAAATGCATCTTGTTGCAGGAAGACCAGGTCGACGAATATCGATCGTTGGTAGTCCAGAAAGTCATCGATCGTCACACCCTCCTCGCCGGTGACCTGCATCATCTGGTACACCGCATCGCCTCGATGAAGCAGCTGCGTGATTTCTTTCACCCATTTCGTCCAATCTGGATCAATCTGAGCATCTAACTGCGGAGCAAGTTGCTCGAGGTATCGTGACCAGGAAAGTAGTGGATCGATCGCCGGATAGAAACGTTTGTAAGCTCGGGCAGACGAGAGACCGAGGAAACACTTGACCGTACCGAGCGTTGACTGCGTGACAGGTTCTTCAAAGTTTCCGCCAGCAGGCGAGACCGTGCCGATCATCGTCAGCGTGCCTTGGCTGCCATCGTTCGTGCGGATCACACCGGCGCGCTCGTAGACACCTTTGATGGAGGAATCGAGGTACGCAGGAAAGGCTTCTTCACCGGGGATTTCCTCCAAACGGCCAGAAGTCTCTCGCATCGCCTGCGCCGAACGCGAAGTGGAGTCGGCGAGCAGCAAGACATTCAATCCCATTTGCCGGTAGTACTCACCGATCGTGATTCCCATGTAGATCGAAGCTTCCCGGGCGGCCACGGGCATCGACGACGTGTTGCAAATGATCACGGTCCGATCCATCAACTTGCCCCCATCGCTGTTGGGGTCTTCCATCGTGGAAAACTCGGTGACCGTCTCCACAACTTCCCCAGCCCGCTCGCCACAGGCGACAACGACAACGATGTCAACGTTCGAATAGCGGGCAAGCAATCCTTGCAACACCGTCTTGCCGGCACCAAAGGGACCGGGAATGCAGGCGGTGCCGCCACGGGCAATCGGAAAGAATGTATCGATCAGCCGCGTCGTCGTGGCCAATCGCTCCGAGGGGAATTGCCGCTCGGAAAGACGCTGCCGCAACAGCCGGCTGGGTAACGGTTGCCGCACGGGCCAGCTCTGCTTCATGGTCAACTTGCGTTCCCGCCCACGAGCATCTCGAAGGCGAACGATGCAGTCATCGACTTTTTGTTTGCCCGTGGCAATCCAGACAACCTCGGCATCATCGGCTTGGCCAAAAGGCGCCATGATCTTGTGCGAGATATTCCGTTCGGGGACGGTCCCCAACACGTCGCCTGCCCGAATCTTGTCGCCGATTTTGGCACTGGGATGAAACTCCCACTGAGTTTCTGGATTGAGTGGCGGAACGGTCGTGCCGCGTCTGAGGAAGAACCCGTCGCGTTGAGCCAGCTCGTGAAGCGGGTTCTGCAAGCCATCAAAGATGGTGCCCAGCAACCCGGGGCCGAGCACGGCGGGCAGCATTTCTTTGGTCAACTCCACAGCATCACCGACTCGGATACCGGCCGTGTCTTCATAGACCTGCATGTCCGCGGTATTCCCATAGACACGCAGAACTTCGGACTTCAGTTTCGTCGGCTCAGCATCCGCAGCTTGTTCGCTCCCGGCTGACGAGCCCACCAGGACGTAGGCCACTTCGTTCTTCATCACCGATCCATCCGCTTCGATGGCGACGATGTTACCGGCGACGCCAATCACGCGTGCCTGGGTGGCCGGGTTCTTGGAAGTCGTCGCTTTAGAACTGGAGTGCGGCGTATTCACCTAAGGTCTCCTGCATCAAATGTTCGAATCGTTCTTTGCCAGTGTCCAAATCGCGGGTCGTCCAGCGGTTGAGGATTTCCCAGCGAGCCACGTACAGCGGCACTGCTTCAAAAGAAAATGTGAATTGCGCGGCCATTCGAGACCACGTTTTCCATGAGAATTCGAAGATCGCCCGCTCGGCCTTGGTGGTTTCACCCGCCAACATGTGCTGTGAAAACTGCTCGACCCAGGGAAACCGTTGCCCCAGCCCGAAGGTCGGATGATTCCAATTTCGCTGAATCGTCTTGACCATTTCGCCAACCGCCTTGGGCGGATCGAAACCGTCTCGGCGACGACGCACGGCGGCAACGATCGTGCGAACATTGATACGGTGATTGACAATGTCGCGAATCAGCGGCTGCTGGCTTTGCATCAATTCATCGTAGCGTTTGCAAATGTCCTCATCGCTTTGATCGATCAGTTGACGGTCCCAGCTGAAAAAACTTGCCAGCTGTTGAATGGTCTCCGCATCCTCTTCGTTCAATTGCTTCAGCAGCTGGCGCAAACGTGGACGTGCCATCGGCGTCCGATCCACGTCAAAGTGGGGCGGAAGTGCCGGAAGACTGGCGATCAGTGTGTAGTAATCCATGTCAATTCTTTTCGCCGTCGCCGACCAAGAGCGTTACCGCTGGTGGCAGCAGCTGCCAACAGCCAATCTGCATTTCTGGAAGGCAGCAGGGATGCCGCGGTCGCGTTTCACTGGCCAACAATCGCGCGAATTCGTGGTGACAGATGTTTCAACAGCAGGTGCGTCAACGTATCGGTCGTGAGGTCGATCTCCAGTTGTTGATCGACGACTTCAACACGCACGCCTGGCACATCACTGTCGGCCACCTCAAACGACAGCCCATCGCGCAGCGATTGCCCGAGCAGCGAGCTGGCAAGATCATTGAGCGCCTTGCTTGTTTCCGAAGACTCGCCCTCGGACATGTCACCGAGCAACAACACATTCAGCTTGGCATCTTTGTCCGAGGGTACAGCGGCGCCGACGATTTGCATGATCAGCTGACGCAGAAACTTGGGATCTTCCAGCGAATCGCCGACGAAACGTTGGAGCGTTTCCTCGAAGCTCGCACGAAGCTGCTCGGTCAAGCTCAAAATCGCATCGCGTCCGGCAAGACGAACAGCTTCCTCGCCCTTGGACTTCATTTGATCGGCGTCCGTTTGAGCCGACTTGCGGATTGCCTCGGCCTGCTGATTCGCATCGTCCAAGACCGCGGCGGCTTCTTTTCTCGCTTCCGCGAGTAACATCTCAGCGCCAGTTCGACCCTTATCAACGCCTTCTTGATGAAGACGATCGATCAGTTGTTGCACGCCGGATGCTTCGTTGTTTTCATTTTCCATTTGGCTACTCGACCTTTAGCTACCCGTTGTTGGAATGCCGCCAGCGATGACCAACGCGAAGATGAAGGCGAATACGGCAAAACCTTCCACGATCGCGGCCGGTGCGGCAGAAAGACCAAACACTTCCGGCTTTGTCTTCGTTGCCACGATTGCCGATGCACAACATGCCCCTTGGTAGGCGGCGCTGGCCATCAGAGCCAGCCCACACAGGATTCCTACCGCGAATAATCCGGGCGCCGACTCTACCGTGACTTCCCGATTGAGCGTGAACATCACGACAATCCCGTAAATGATCTGCGACGATGGTAGTGCGGACAGCCCGATAAAACGACCATACCCACTTTCCACATCCAGCATCGCACCGCAGGCAGCCTGCCCGGCGCGAGCGCAACCCATGATGCTACCGATCGCTCCCAAAGCAGTCGGTCCGTAAATCCCTGCCCAACCGAGCATTAACGCAAACGTGTCCATCAGCGATTCGCCTTCTTTTTGAATGGTTGAAAGGCATAACCCTCTTGGCTAAGCCCCCAATTGAAAAACTCGATGCAGTTCAAGCGAAGACCGTGTACTACACCCCCCATTAAACACAACAGAAAATTGATCCCGTGACCGACCAGCAAAATGACTAATGCCAGCAGGATTCCAATACCACCTTTCTCGTAGATACCGCCCGCCAGATCGTTGAAAGTGATCGCCAATTTCGCACTGGCCAAACCGAGTGCGAACAGCCGCAGGTAGCTGAGCACGTCCCCAAATGCTTTGGACAGATTCGTCACCTGCATGACGCCATCGACCAGCCGCAGGGCATGGGTTTTCGGGCTGAACGTCAGCAGCGGTCGATCACTACTGAAGAGTAGGATACTGATCCCGCCCGCACTTGCGAGCCCCACTCCGATCGTGCGGAGCAGTTCGATCTTTGTCATCATGCCCGATCCGATCAGGAAGGCTCCGATCATCAGCATCGCCCAGCCCAAATGACCGAGCCAGCGAAGGTTCTTGCGCGTATGAAATGCTGACATCAGGTTCGCCAAGGAAAGATGGGCGACGCCGATCGCGACCGCGATCACCATCATCGCGTTTTGGTTGTCCAGCATCGGTGTACCGCCGATGCGGACCCGCAGCCAATCGAGCAGCGATCCGGCGACCGGCTCAAGCCCGAAATAGCTGCCCACCATGACGCCATAAATGACCGTGGCACTGACAATTCCCACCAGCAGGTTGCGGATTCGCGGTCCCGCGTCGTATTCGCCAAACTTACGCCAGGCGATCGCCAGCACAATCGCCATGAACATCCCGTAGCCCGCATCCGAGATGATCATCGCGAAAAACAAGCTGAACGAGAAAAACACGATCGACGTTGGGTCCCAGGTGTGGTAGCCCGGCGTGATGTAAAAAGTGACACAGCCTTCGGCCCCTGCGACCCGCTCGGGATTGTGAAGCAGTGTCGGTGGAGCTTCGTCTTCACCAGGCGGCTGCATGGTCACTGCCAAGCAATGCCGCCGTGCCAATTCCCGAACATCGTCGGCAGCGGCGTTGGGCATCCATCCTTGCAGTGCGAACACCGCTTCATCGGCGTGAATTCCGTTGGCAGCAATCTTCTTGGCCGTTTGATCATCGGCCGCGTCCAATTCATCTCGCAACTTGTCACGCCAACGCGTTAACGTGACACGCTGCCAGCGGAGTTCTTCGAGCTCTTCTTCCACGATCTCCAGTCGGTTGCGAAGCTGCGACAACGGTCGCCGATCAAGTTCGACTCGCTCAAATTCGATGTCCTTGGGTTCCTCGCTGGCGATCACAACCACATACGCGAACCGATTGTCGCGTGCCACAACTTGCCAGATATGATCGGCCGGCAATTGCGATTGCTCACGCAGTGGTACGATATAGAAGTAAAACTGATGTCCCGGCAACTCGCCCTCCGGCAGCAGCTGAAAGTCGCCCCACGGAGTTACCAACTCGATTGCGTTGAGTAGTTCGGCCTGCTCGTCGTGAAGCTCCAGGCGTCGATCCTTGATCCTCAACAGTTCACGCACCAACTCTTCCCGGTTGAACGTAGATGAGTCGGTCGCCGGCCGCCGCTTCATCGGTGCCCGCAACAGATAACGATAGGCCGTGATGGCATCCTTCGATGCCAGTCCCGCGTGAATGTCGTCCGTCTTCTTTAGCGGCACCAAATGAACACAGCCCAACTGCTGCAACTCCTCCAGGACCGTCTCTCTTTGGTCGGACATCCCGCAGATGGTCAGCTTGCTAAGTGGAACGATGGCCATGACAAGTGAGCTTTAGCGACTCCCGGTGCGTTTTCGTTTGGCAAGTTTTGAACGAACGACGGACGCTCGCTCCTGATCCGACAAAACAATCCCAATCTTCTTGATGTTCGATTCAGCTTGGGGGATCAAGACCTTCTCGAACAAGTTGACTCGTTGTGTAATCTTGCGGGCGGCGGCGCCGAGGATCGCCACGCGAGCCTGGTGGACCTGCAAGAGAATTCGCAGCCGCGGCAGCCTGTTCCAGTCCGTCAACCAACTTGTCGACCCAGAACGGTAATGTCAGCATTGAGTATTCGACTTTCTCAATTTTGACTTCGCGAATGACGGGAATATGAGCGCCGACCACGTTTTCTTCACCCAACACCACATCACGGACTCGAACGAGCTTGCCCAATTTTTCCGGGTTGATGGTCGAACTGCCCAATGAAGGAAGCAGGTTCGTCAAGGTTTGCTGAAACTCTTCGATCTCCTTTTCCAAGTTGGCAAGCTGAGCTTGCGCCTCTTTGTGGGCGCCAAGCAGTTGCTGTCGCTTGAGATCAAGCGACGGCAAGAAACGCCGATACATCGTCAGATGATCGCGTTGTTGCTTCAATGCGTTCTTGTTCAGTGAAAGTCGCATACGGCGGCGATGCTTAATCTCTCGGGTAGTACTTATCGATCAATTCTTCCTTCATCAACAACTCCTCGGGCTCGAAACACTCTGCGAGAGTCCTCCAGCACAAGTCGAGTGCTTCGGAAAAAGGTACCGAAACGTTGACGTCCATGAATCGGTCGCGAAACAGTTCGCCAAAGCCGAGCAGTTTGTGATCGAACTCGGAGAGATCAAAGGCCATCGCCTGTTTTTGCTCCGCGTCTTTCGCCCCGGAATACAGTCGAATCATCGTGTTCATCAACTGGCCGTGGTCTTCACGCGTCGTGATGCCGACGACTTGCTGTTTCAATCGTGACAACGAACCAAACGGATCGATCAAGCCGTCGTGCAGGTAAAACTGTCCTTCGGTGATGTAACCAGTGTTGTCCGGGACAGGATGAGTCACGTCGTCTCCCGGCATGGTCGTCACCGTCAGCACCGTCACGCTGCCCGCACCGTCATAGTCACACGCTCGTTCGTAACGTAGCGCTAACTGGCTGTACAAGTCGCCCATGTAACCGCGCGTCGCCGGCACTCGTTCCATCGACACGCCAACCTCTTTCATGGCGTCGGCGTAAGCAGTCATGTCGGTCAACAACACCAACACGCGTTTGTTCTCTTCAACCGCAAACCGCTCAGCCACCTTCATGGCCATGTCTGGTACCAACAATCGTTCGACAATCGGATCCGAGGCCTGATTGACGAACATCACGGTTCTTGGAAAGACACCTTCGTCTTCGAACTTTGTGCGAAAGAAATGGTAGTCGTCGAAGATCAGCCCCAAGCCGCCAAAGACGACGATCTCGGCGTCGGCTTGAATGCCAATTCGCGCCAGCAGCGGGTTGTACAACTCGCCGGCAACCGAAAAAATCGGGATTTTTTGACTCTCGACCAGGCTGTTGAAGACGTCGATCATCGGGATGCCGGTCTCGATCATCCGCTTCGGTACCACGCGTCGGACCGGATTGACCGAGGGACCGCCGATCTCAACAACCGGATCTTGCTTCAGTGCCGGTCCACCATCGATCGGTGTACCGGTCCCATCAAAGACACGCCCAAGGATGTTGTCGGAATAGATGACTTGCGACGCATGACCCAAGAAACGAACGCGGGCGTCAGTCGAGAGCCCTTTGCCACCGGTAAAGACCTGCAACGAAACCTCGTTGCGGCGAATTTCGACGACTTGAGCTACCGATTGTTCGCCATTAAAGTTCTCAACCACCGCCAGATCGCCCAACCCGACGTCCGTTGCACTGACCTGCAAGACGTCACCAACGATTGACAGAACACGTGTGTAGTAAGTCAGTTCGTTAATCATCGGATCTTGATAGTATCAGCTCAATGGTGGCAATTGATTCGTGGTGACGGGTCACAATCGCAGAACACCAACCCAAAGGCACCTTCGGTGAGCCGATGGTGCTCATGAACGGACCTCGTTCCGTGACGAGCCTGGTTCCGTGAAGACCCTGGCCGCCAGAGGCTAGTCCCATTTCTTGCTCCCCGCAACTCCGCCAATTGTGTCTGAGATAGTGACTTATCGCAATCCGTTGTCTCCGTCGGCGACACCGGTCGCGATGCGTTTCACTTCCGGTTGGTCAAAGATCTCCCGTCTCTGCGGATGGAAATTAGGTCGCTGCGGTGTTCATTGTTTTCGCTGGCCGATTGTCACTGCGTCACCTTGCCGCAGAGTGAGTGAGGTGTTCGATCGCTTCATTACTTCAGCCGGATTCAAAGGCTTCGTTTGCAGGTTCGTCGAAAAGCTGCTGGACGAACTGCGACTCGCAATCGACCAAAGCCGATTGAAACGCTCCCGAATAGTACCGATTTCTGCTAACCCACGAGCCAGCCAATTTGTGGAGCGATTCACCAGCGTGGCTGGTCGGTACATTTCGCAGAGCTAACAGCAACGCTGGTCGGACGGCGGCGTCTTCGCTTGGCGGCATTTTCGCAGGCCAGGACCTTGAGACCGTCCGGCTTAGCCGTTCCGTTTTTGTTAGGATTTCCGACGCTCGTCGTTTGTTATAGGCACCGAGAAGAAAGTGCATCACTAGAATGGACAGCCGCGGAGCGGCGGAAGAAAGTGGCCTGGGGTTACACCAGCCTCGCTGTCGCTCGTTGGTTCACCCCAGGCTACCCTCTTTCACCGCTCCGCGGTTACCCAGATCTCATCACAACCGGCATCCTAAGCCGGACGGTCTCCCTTTCCTGGCAGCCTGACGCATGCGTTTTGTCGCCAGGAGCAGGTCCTGGCCTTCGCCGACCGCAGCCATCAATTCATGATCGTCGAGGTGCTAGTGAGTCTCGAGAACGGGTCGAATCACGATGTTGCGATAACTGACGGCGGTATGGTCGCCCTGAAGATACAGCGGTCCGGGAACTGTTTCGTCGGCCTGGAAGGCTCCATTGGTGCAACCGGCAATCGGTTGGTTGTCAATCACCGTTTCGCCGTTCAGCACGACCGTTGCATGTCGGTCGACGATCGTGATCTCGTAACTTTGCCACTGGTCGCCCGTCTTGCCCGCGTTCTTTGACGGTGCAATCCTGCCGAAGATCGCGCCGACGCCTTGAATGCCCTGCATCCGACTGTCGCGATCGACCACCTGGGCCTCGTAAGCACCGCGAACATAAATGCCGCTGTTTCCACCGGGCGGCACTTTGAATTCGATATTCAGTTTCGCGTCGCCAAACTCGCCGTCCGTGCGGAGATTGCCGTACTGCGAATACGGTTCAAAACTGAGCTTGGGGGTGGTGTTGAGCAGTACGCCGTCGACCACCTTCCAGCCGTTGCGTTGTTGCGGATTGGCCAGTCGCCAGCCGGTCAGGTCGACCCCGTTGAACAGTCGGATCGGTTCGCCAAACTTCACCTTGGCGAGGTCCGGTTTGGGTGGCAGCGGCGGCATCCGTTTCCCGAGGTGCGTGATGGAGCCGGTGGTGCCGTCAGCCTGGGCAAATTGCATTTCGATGCGAATCACATCGCCGTCCACCGTTGCCTGGTGGGGACAAGGCAGGCGAGCTCCCGTTGGCGGCCCGCCAGCAAATTCAGGTTTCCCAACCCGGCAATTTCGCGTGAAGTTGAGCTTGCCGTCCTTGACCATCACGTCGGTCAGGGTTTTCGTCTGTCCCACCGACCACAGTTGCCCCTGCCATTGGTCGCCGTCGTTTTCGATCAACAACCAACCTGCATCTCCGTTGTGCATCCGCAGCGCCCATGTCCCAGCGAATTCATCGGCCATCGCGGAAAAAGTAGTCAGGACGAAGGCGGATGTCACGAAGATTCTTGGTGTCATCATTGTGGTGGTTTGTTGTGTTTCAATCAGCCGACGGGGCTAGCCACGGGCCTCACGATCGTCGTCAACTGGAAGGCCGTCGGCTCACGCAAAATTCTTAACGCAGCAGTTCTTGTATCTGTTCGTGTAACTTCTCATTCAGAAATCCGGGATTCTGTTTTCGCGTGTAGTCACGCAAATCGCCTACCAGCTTGCGGACGATCGCTTGGTTCTCGGCAAGTTCGATCGAGTTCTTGAGTTCGTCGGGATCCTGTTGCAGATCAAACAGCCAAGGGCGTTCCGATACAGAAAGGACCAGTTTGTATCGGTCATTGATCACCGCAAACCAAGACGGTTTCAATCCGGAGGATTGGATGATGGCAACGTCGTCCCAGTTCGCGTCGGCTCGACCGGTCAGCAGCGGCGATGCATCGCGTCCCTCGATTTCGGCCGGCGCATTTCTTGCCAAGCAACGACAGGAGCGTCGGTGCAAAGTCCACCGTCCCGAGCGCCTGGTCGACTCGCGTTCCGGCGGGAATCAGACCCGGAGCCGCGATGACCATCGGAATCTTGGCACTCGCCTCGTACGGATTGCCTTTGTTCAATCGACCATGCTCGAAACACAAGTCACCATGATCCGATGTGAAAACAATGATCGTCTTTTCGGTCAGCTTGAGTTCGTCCAGCGTTTGCAGAATCTGGGCCACGTTATCGTCGATGCACCGGACCATGCCGAAATACATCGCCATCAACGACGGGTTGAACTTGCCGACACTGTTCTTGCCGCTCGCGGATGCCCAGTTCGGGTTCTGCTTGCTCATCGAGAACGTCAAAGGTGGCCGGATCACCATGTCGGCAAACATGGTGTCGTACGGTTCCCGGACGGTGTTGGGACCGTGGGGATCGGGAAGGCTGAGGTGGTAACAGAACGGTTCGCTCGCGTGCTGGCGGATAAAGTCCATCGCTCGATCAGCGAGCCAGTCGGTCGAAAACGTCTGCTCATTCGCGTCACCGACGTCGTAGCTGGGTTCTCCTTTCTTGTTTCTCGAACCCACTCGCGGACCTTCGTCGGTGATTTGAAAGTTCTTCCAGTGACCTCGATTGAACATGAACCGATTGTCGGTAAAACCGAACTTCCGTTCCGGTGCCCACTGTGGTTTGCCTGGACCATCAAGGTGCCATTTGCCGGCGTAGCCAGTCGCATACCCGTCGCGACGAAGCACTTCGGCAAAGGTGACGATGTCATTGCTAAGCGGTTGATCGTTGGTGTGACTCCCCGTGTTGTGCGGATACCGTCCGGAAAACAAGGCCGCGCGCGAGGGCGTGCAAACGGGACTGGTCGCATAAAACGACGTGCAGATGGCACCTCGCTGTGCAAGCGAATCGATCGCCGGTGTCTCGACGAATGCTTCTTTGCCCCACACGAACGCTTGCTCCGGCGGGAGCGTGTCGCGATAGCAACCGAGGGTGCGGAAATTGTGTTCGTCCGTCTGAATGATCAAAACGTTACGAGGCTCGTCGGCAAACAGGGGCGTGCAGAGCAGACCGGCGATCAGAAAACAGAAACGCGATGTGAACATCGGAAATCTCAGTGAGGGAGCGTTGGGAATGTGGCTGAAGCTTCCTGCTTGCGAACAAGGCCATGGCAAGCTGAAAGCTTACTCGACGCTGGGGCTGTTAGTCTCCTAACTTCTTCCACTCCGGATAGACCGGACGGTTTTTCGTATTCCTATCGCCTTTTTCGGTCGGGGCCGGCGGTGCTGTGTCCAGCAGCGTCTGCAGCTCGTGGTGCGTCTCGATGCGATGCTCGCCCTGGAGTTCCTTCGACAGATCATTCTGCTCGACCAGGTCTGTGGCCGGTTCATAGAAGCGGCCGTCGCGGTATAGCTTGAATTCAGCGGTCCGCGCAAACTGGCCGGGCTCTTTGTTCCAGTAGGGCTGATAATGGCAAAACGCCCAGTCTCGGGGCGTGCCTGGTTGGCCAAGCAATTGCGGCAGGAAACTGCGGCCATCCACGGGATCATCTTCGCCTAGTTTCACTCCCGCGGCAGCCGCAAGGGTCGGGTAGAGATCGGTGAAATCGACGAGATCGCCGAGGACCTTTCCTTGGGGAGAGTGCCCTTTCCAGTAAGCCACCATCGGCACATGCGTGCCCATGTCTGTCATGCCCCCCTTTCCGCCCTTGATCGTCTGCCCGTTCCAACGCGAACTGATCGCTGTATTGGTGCCGTTGTCAGCGGTAAATAGGATCAGCGTGTTTTCAGCAATCCCTAGCTCTTCGGTCTTGGCAACGATACGGCCGACGATTTTGTCCATGTAGTTGACCATCGCCTGAAAGTTCGCCTTCTTGTCTTTGCTCTGCTTGTTCGTTGCCTGCGTGCGCGCGCGTTGCCGACGGTGTCAGGCGTCGGAACAAACGGATCGTGGACGAGCACCATCGGATAGTAGGCAAAAAACGGTTGCCCCCTGGTGCGCTGCATGAAGTCGCAAATGAAATCACAGAAGATATCGGGGCCGTACCTGCCGTGGTTGTCGTCCGCCGAAACGAATTTTCCGTTGTGTTCCAGCGGTGGGCTCCAGAAACGTTCGCCCAATTGTTTTCCCTTGGTCAGTTGCCAGAGGCAGTATTCATCGAAACCGGCTTTGAAGGGGCGAGTGTTGTCGTCGTAACCGGGAAGATTGTTATACAGCCCGTTCAGTTGCCACTTCCCCGCGACAGCGGTCTTGTAACCGGCTTGCTGCAGCAGATTCCCGAAAGTCTTCTCCTGCGGGTTCAGGTAGCCGAAGTGCGTGTAGTTCCGAAAGTTGTACTTCCCCGTCATGATCATCACGCGCGAAGGCGTGCAGATGGGAGTCGAGTAACAATGCTCGAAGCGAATTCCCTTGGCCGCCAACGCATCGATATGCGGAGTTTGGTAATCTTCTGCTCCGTAGCATCCGAATGCCTCCCAGCTCACATCGTCTGCCATCACCAACACAATGTTCGGCCGCTCCCCTGCAGTCACTCGCCCGGCGACTGCAAAGAAAATGAGGGCGACGATTGCCAGAAGTGTCTTTGCAATCGCATTTGCTAATCGATTCATATTGTTGCTCACTCCGATTGTTCCCCTAAAGCATTATCATGTTTCTCGTAGGCCAGGACTTGGAGACTGTCCGGCTTAGGAAGCAATGGGAGACTGTGTTTTGGTGCGATTCGCGTCAGCGGTAGGCACGAACATTTTGACTCCTTACAAAAATCCGACAACTGCGGAGCAGTGATAGCATATAGCCTGGGGCCAGGCTTGCTCGTCTCAGCGAGCAATTCGCAGCCCCAGGAATTGTCATCCAACCCGATTTTCCCCGCCGCGATTTGGCGGCGTAGCCGCCAAATCGCGGCGGGGAGGGTTTTTCGGTTTCGGTGACCTGGGGTTACACCAGCCTCGCTGTCGCTCGTTGGTTCACCCCAGGCTATATGCTGCCACCGCTCCGCGGTTCTTATTCTTCGTGTTGAACTAACAATTCCGTAAGCCGGACAGTCTCCTTGTCCTGGCGTCAGTTCCGCCAGGACAAGTCCTGGCCTACCGAGGATCCCAGGTCATTGACTCTGTGTTTGCCATCGTGTATCAATGAATTAATACAACGGTGCAAGTATGATTCTACACATTTCCTCGGACGGCGTTCCGATCTACCAGCAGATCGTCGATCAGATTCAATTCCGCATCATGTCGGGGCAGCTGCATGCTGGGGACGAGCTGCCCACGATCCGCGGGCTGGCAGAGAGTCTGCGGGTCAATCCCAACACGGTGGCTCGGGCCTACCGCGAATTGGAAACCGAGGGGCTGGTCGAGAAGCGTCGCACGACGGGCACGTTCGTGGCGGAGTTGCCCGAGCGTCGCAGTGTGGCTCAGCGTCGACGACTGCTGACCCCCCATCTCGAAAAACTAATCATCCAATCACGTCAATTGGGTTTCTCCCTTGACGACGTGATTGAGCAACTGCGCAAGCGTGACGAACAACTAACTCGCGAAGAGAAGCGATCATGAATCAAGAACATGCAGCCGGCGATCTTGCCGTTGACGTGGAGCACTTGACTCGGAAGTTTCGGGGCAAAGTCGCGTTGAACGACGTCAATCTGCAGATTCCCGTGGGATCGATCTTCGGCTTGGTCGGCTTGAACGGAGCCGGTAAGACCACGCTGATTCGCCATTTGATCGGTTCTCTAAAGGCGCAACATGGAAGTGTTACGGTTTTAGGTGATGATCCGGTCCGCAATCCGGAAGGCGTGCTGAAACAGGTGGGATACTTGACCGAAGAAGACACCTTGCCGAAGTGGATGCGAGTGGGCGACCTGATCGATTTCACGCGAGGCGTCTTCCCGACTTGGGATGACGCTTACGCGAAGCAGTTGTGCGAGACGTTTGCGCTGACACGCGCGTCGCGTTTGCAGTCGCTTTCCAAAGGTCAGCGGGCGCGGGCAGGATTGTTGGTGGCGATCGCTCATCGCCCCGAGCTGTTGATCTTGGATGAACCAAGCAGCGGGCTTGACCCGATCGCGCACAGCGACATCTTAGAGGCGATCATTCGCACGATCAGTGAAGATGGACGGACCGTGCTGTTTTCCAGTCACTTGTTGGATGAAGTTGACCGTGTTTGCGATAGCGTGGCGTTGATGCATGAAGGCGAAATCATCGAATCGTTGAAGACGGAACAGTTGGAGACGCGATTTAGCGAGATTTTGTGCCGCGTGGAAGCCCGGCAAAGCGAGGCTCCGGTCGTCGCCGGGGCGTTTGGCTGGCGGCTAGCCGGCCAAGAATGGTCCGCTGTGGTCGAGTCCAGGCTTTTTGACGAAGCGTCGCTGCCGAAGGGATTCTCGATCATCGAACGTCGTGACATCACCTTAGAGCGTTGGTTCGGAGCCCGGGTTGGGAATCCGGCGGTGGTTTCGGAAGATAACGCCAGCGCCAGCGAGGTGACCGCCGATGCCTGAATTACTGGCACTCACGCGACTCGCGATCGTTCGCAGTCGCCTGCTGCTACTGCTGATGGTCTCGGCTGTGGCGATTGGTGTAGCCACTGTCTTCGTCGCCGGCCCGATCGGCCAAGACGATCTTGGCGCGAAGATCGCCATCATCGCGTTGTTCTGCACGATGCTGCCGGCGGCGTTGTCGAGCATCGTCCTGTTTGACTATGCCGCCGAAGGGAACATGAATCTGCCTGAGAGCGGATGCAGCCATTGGGTTCTGCGGATGCCGGTACAGTCGTGGAAGGTCGCGTGCGTACCGTTGATTCTGAAAACGTTGTGGGTCACTGCGTTGTGGTTGGTGTTTGTTTTTGTTGCCCGCTTCCTCGATGCTGAAGACGACCTTCCGCTTGTCGCGCCCAGTATTTGTCTTTCCGCGACGGCAATTTGGGTACTGGTGCTAGCCTGGCGTCCGTTTCGAAGCGGTTGGCATCGGCTTGCTGCTCTGACGATCGTCGTGCCAGTATTGTATTGCTGTATCGTGGCAGTCTTTGTCTCGCCGCACTTGAAAACCGTTGAGTGGCGACCGACCGCCACGTACGCAACATTCACTATGGCAATCGTTCTTTATATTGCCGGTGTTTGGCTCGCGGTCCGCGCCGTTGCATTAGCGCGGACCAGCATCACAGGCGTCGTCCCGGAATTCGGCAAGCAACGTGAGGCGAGTTGGTTGTCGGGCGGCGGTGACCGGGAGCGGCATTATCAGAGTGCTGTTCACACGCTTGTTTCCCATGACCTGAACGAATCGCAAGGGTGGGTTCGCAAGACTCTGATCGTCGGAGTGATTCCAGCGATCGTGATTTTTTCGCTGTTCATTCCGGTCTGCGTTCCAAGCGTCGTGATCGTTTTTTGGGTGTTTGCTTATTTGGCCGCCATTGCCGTCATGCGTGCCGGAAGTGCCCTCAATTCATCGCTTCCGCCCTACCTGGCGGCGAGCCCGTTGAGCAACGCCACGATCGCATGGTCGAGATTCGCGACAGCGATGCTGATCGCGACCTGTGTGTCCTCTTCCATCCTGGTTGTTTTCGCTGGCTGGTGTTGCTGGGCCGCAAATCGTCACGCGTGGCTTGTCTGGGCGAGCCAGCGAGCAGACGACGTTGGATCGGCCGATCCGGTGATGATCGGTTTGCGCTGGTCGATTGCCATCGTGATTGCATCGGCAACCTTTGTGCTGGGCCGACTCGCCTCCTACTTTTGGTTCGGGATGACGGGGCGACAGTGGGTCAGTGTTGCGATGACGGTTGTCATGGGGCTGATGGTGTTCGTTCCGCTCAGTATCGCTTTTCGTTGGTTCGCACAGCAACGCGATTGGGAATCGGCCCAGACATCGGCACTCTATTACGCAGGTTTCTTGCCCGCCATCGTGACCGGTCTGCTAGTGCTGAAGTCGCTGGCTGTTGCCGCTGCGGTGGCTGTTGTCAGCTCACGCAAGCTTGTCTCGCACAGTAGCATGTTGCGTGTCATCGCGATTTGGGCGGCGATTACGCTGTTGGTTGCTACTTCGCTGGCGATGCTGATTCCTGATCCACGAGCAACGTATCTTTGGTGTCTCGGATTAACGGCGCTGGCGGTTCCGCTTGCACGCGTGCTCGTGCTACCTGCCTCGATCGCTTGGAATCGGCACCGTTGACTGCCGCGCCGCCAGTTGGCGTTGTCGCTGCCCGAGACGCCAGGCGACGAAAGCCCAAACGGCGGTGATCGGCAATGCCCATAGGTTCATCCAAGTCAAACTGTGACCAAGTCCGCGGAGCCACCCAAAGATCTGTCCCGACAACGCGTCACCGCCGCGGAGCACGACGGTGTCGATAAAGCTTTTCGATTTGTACTTGTCTTCGCGACTGACAACCGTGAATAGAACCTCGCGAGCCGGCACCGTGATGCCATATCCGGCGGCCCGAGCGGCGATGGCAGTCACAACCATAATCGTGAGCGATTGTTCCACGGCCAGTGAAATGAAGCCCAAGCCGTAAACGACCGGCAGGATGATCAACGTGACGCTGACACCAAATCGCCGAAGAATCGTTCCCGAGAGCAGCACTTGCAGCAGCAACGCTAGGATTTGCGTCCCCAAATCGACGTAGGCGAACAAACTGGTTCGCGCTTCTTCTTCTGGAATCGCGGCTTTCACAATCTCGGCTTGTTCGAAGTACAGTTGTGTTCCGCAGGCTTGGACAAAGAAAAGAAATATACAGATGGAGGCAAGATAAGGCGATTTCATCACGTGCGTGATTCCCGACCATACGCTGCCGCCGGTGGGATCGTCACTGCGCTCCGCGGCAGCGGGACCTGTAACCGGCTCGATCGGGCGGAGCGACTGCGATCGGCGTTCTAAACGCCACGCGCACCACAAACCCGCTTCGATGATTCCGACCGGCAATAGCATCAGCGTGTCCGTTGAAAGGTGACTGGCAAGCTGGCTGGTCAGGAACGAACCCGTGATCGCGCCGGCAGTTCCCCCCGCCGCGATTAACCCGAAGAGTCGTTTGGCCTGACTGCTGGTCAGCAGGTCGGTCAGCACACTCCAAAAAACGCTGGTCGAGAACAGCCCGAATACGCTGATCCAGACAAAGATGGTTCGCGCCGTCCATGTTTGCACTTGCGGCGAATCGACTTGCATCAACAACCAGAAACCAACCAGGCAAGTTGCGAAAAAGTGATAAACGACTCGCACCAGCCATCGTCGCGGCAGGCGGGCGACCAGGGCTGAGTAGAAAGGGACGGCGACGAGCATCGCCACAAACGACACCAGAAACAAACCTTGCAGTTGCCTGGTCCCGCCGATGGTTCCCATCGTTTCACGAACGGGGCGTACGAGGAAGTAACCAAACAAGATCAGGAAGAACCAAGCAGTCGCCCAAGCAACTGCCGGCCGTTCTTCGGGCTCGATCCGCGACCACCAGCGATCCGAATTGCCGTCATCAGGCGGTGGGTCGGAATGCTCGGCCGATTCGTGAGGGTTCAGTGGTCTATTCAATCGAGTGTGGATTCTCGCTAAAAATCTGAGCCGAAATAGATCCGGCGCTTGTTGTCTAACGGCAAGACCGCTCATTTTTCGTTAAACGGCAAGCCGCAGGCGACTGCGACCGCCTTCAGCAGTCGCCTGCGGCTTGCCGTTAAACGACGGATCTATTTCGTGCCCTGTCCTCAGCGCCGACGAACGAAGCACGCCAACGATTTGCTGTTTAGTTGGGGAAGATGCTAACAGTTTGCGGCGGTCGCAGTGCGGCGACGAACCAGGTTATCTTGGCACCGCGTTGTTTCGCGACGAGTGCGTCAAAGAGTGCGTCGGCAGCGTCTCGACGCAATTGTGCCTGGTCGGTCAGTTCGTCAAACTTCAGCTTTCCAGCCTCGGCGCGATGCACATAGACCAGATGCATCCCCAGCGGACTCTGCACCGGCTCACTGATGTTGCCGGCTTCGGTTTGGCGAATCGCCGCCATCACGGAGCTCGGCAGATCACCATCCTTTTCAACCCAGCCGACCATCCCGCCTTGCGCCGCGGACCCTGAATCGCTGTGCTGACGAGCCGCGTCGGCGAAGGATTCGGCTAAGGCACCGCTGGCTCGAATTTCGTCGGCCAACTCCAACATGTTTCCTTTGGCAGCTTCGACCGCTTCGGCGTCGCGTGTGTCCATCTTCACGAAGATCTGGGACACCTCCCAGCGGTTGCCCGCGTAGCGGTCCCGCTGCTGGTCGAAATAGAGTCGTAGATTGGCTTCATTCAAGCGGCTTTTCAGATATTGGCTCCACGCTGTCCGCCAAGCAATGTCCGTGGTCAGTGACCTTTCATCCGCCATTCTCGCTTTGGCTTGCTCGGCGAGGTTACTGCCGCGGCGCCGAGCTTCGTTGGCGAAGGATTCGACTTGGCGGCGTATCATCGCCTCCAGCGACTGGCCACCTTGCTGACGCAACGATTTCATGGCCAAGTGTCGGCGCACGAGCAGCGCCGCAGTTGCCTGTTGAATCTCGATCCCCAGCTTGTCCAGGTCGCGGACCTTCAACCTTTCGGTCAGGATCAGGTTCAGCTCCCCTAGAAAAATGGCTTCGCCGTCGATCGCTGCGATTGGATCAGCGGGGCCGAGTTTGTCATCGCCGAATGCCTGCCCGCGCATACTCAGAAGCGCCAAAAGCATGCCAGCCACGACCATCACGAGGAAAGGTTTTGTCACGGCAGCGCAATGTCCTGAATGACAAAGGAGACTTCGTTAGGGACGACGGCGGTCGGTGACTTGTAGATCAAAGTTGATTCGTTGATCGCGTCTCCCAAATCGAACAGGTATCCAATTCCCACGTTGGATTCGGTTTGTCGATAGACCTCGTAGCCGAGATGATCGGCGCACGAGCCGTCTTTGAGTTTGGCATAGACCTCATTTTCAAAGATCCAGTGCCGATGACTCTCGAGAGATCGGTCGGCATCTTGCAATTCCACGCCCACGCGAATCTCATGGAGTGGACCGTTCTTGCGAATCGCTTCGATCTGTACAGTCATCGCGTCGATTGTCTGCTTGCTGTTTTGCTCCGCCAAGGAAAGCTCAAAAGTTTGTTGTTTTCCCGGCAACAGAGCTCGAATGATTCCTGACAAAGCCTCGATCTTTTCTGGTTGTCCGGCCGGCAATTTCAATGGCACATAGAATTCACTAAAGGCGATATCGCTGTTGGTGGCGATATCGATCGTATCACCGGATTCTTGCGGTTTGAGGATTGCGGCGTCGTCCATGCGGCCGGCCAATTGGGAAATCGGAATGGTTAAGCCAATGGGCGTCAATCTTGGCGGCCAGCTAATCTCCAGGCCGATGCTCAAGCCGTTCATGGTTGGATTGCTCAGATTGCGGCGGGCAGTCACCATCGTCGGCTCGATTCGATAGACGCCCGTGTACGCGGCCGAGTCGACTCGCGATGGCCGCTGAGGATTGCGAGGTGTCAGTTGCAGCGTGCCCTCGTCGCCCCCGTAAAAGTTGATGTCCAAGCCCGCTTGGTCCAATACCAGGTCGATGGCATGCCAAAACGAAAGCGGCGCCTCGACCGGCGAGATCGCCAGCGATTCGTCGCCCTCAAATTCGAATTCGACTCCACTATCGCGGCTGATCGCTTCCAATGCTTCGCCCAAAGTCGAAACGTCGTTCAGACGGATGCTGATGTTGCTCGAATCGGTCTCGGTTTCGGTCCGTATCGATTTGAGTGCCTTGCGGACGCGGGCGAGTCGCTCGGCCGCTTCGATCGAGATGCCAGCCTTCGATTCGGGCAAATACTGCAGGGCGTCCGGGCCGGCTTCGATCAGCGACTGCTCGGCCGCTTTTCGCTTGCCGAGACTCGGCGCATCCAATTCGTCGACCCACTGGAGCACATCCGATTTCAGATCCGCGGCACGCGCCTGCTGGACTTCCGATTTCTCGGCTTTCGCGTTCTCGGTGGTGTCTTGGCCGTAAAGACCGATCGGCACCGTCAGCGCGGCGGCCAGCCAGCAAAGGGTGGTTTTGTTCGATCGCATGGTTGTCATTGTCCTTACAGTCGGAACAACTCTCCGTCGTCATCGGGCATGCCCGCGGGGATCAATGCGGCAGCGTTCGTTGTCCCGGTTTTTCCCAGGGATTCTAACCTAGCCTTCAGGGGAACGTCCTCGTGAAGCCGCTTTCTGGACTCAATCATAATGCCAATCACTCGTCCACTTGCCCTGCTCTCGGCAGTCTTTTGCCAGTTCGCCCTTGGTTTCGGATCAACCGCAGACGCCCAAACCCCGGCAATGGTCGAGTTTTTCGCGAGTGGGAAGCTGCAAAAAGGGCTGCCATTGGCTGACTTGGCTCACGAAATCGTTGTGATCGGTCGCGACGGCTGGATGCACTCGTTGAACCCGCGAAACCCCCAGGCAAAAGTCCGCAGACTGGACGAACGCTACCAGCCGGCATCGGTCACCGAGTTGAGAAACCAGCTTCGGGCCGAGTTCGGTCACTCTTATGAAGTCTTGACCACAACAAACTTTCTTGTGGTTCAGCCGAAGGGACGAGGTGATCGCTGGCCCAGACTATTCGAACAGTCGCATCGGACGTTTATCGACTACATGCGCAAACGGGGTGTGAATATTCGTGAAGGCCGATTCCCGATGGTGGCCATCGTCTTTCCTGACGAACGAGCCATGTACATTGAATTCAGGAAGCTGAAGATCGATGTCTCCCGTGTGGCGGGGCTCTATTCGGTCAACAGCAATCGCGTGATGACGCATGACGGCGGCCAATCGGCATTCATCGCAGAAACGGTCCGCCACGAAGCTGCCCACCAATCGGCATTCAACTCCGGAGTCCACAGCCGAGTCAATGACACGCCGCGCTGGATTACCGAAGGCATCGGTCAAATGTTCGAACCATCTGCAATGATGAATCGGAGCGGTACCAGTCGTCTTCCAGACCGCATCAACAGGGACAGTATGTCGTTCATTAAAGCGAAGTTCAACGACCGCTACGATGTGAACTTCAGCCGAGCGGTGATGCAGCTGGTCAGCGACGACACGATGTTTGAGAGTCAGAAGCAAGTTGACGAGGCCTACGCGGTTGCCTGGTCAATGATGTTCTACCTGGCCGAGCGTCAGCCCAAAGCCTTCGCTGAATTGCTGAACCACACTGCCGCGCGGCCTCCATTTGAAGAGTACACTCGCACCGAACGAGTCCGCGACTTTGAACGCATCGTGGGTGCGGACACGTTCGAGTTCGCCAAACGCGTCAGAGCGTACCTGCAACCGATGTAGTTCGTAGTAACCCGATTCATCGGGTAGTTGCGGGACTACCATCGGGGTGGCCGGCGGTCGAGCGTCAGCGAGCCCCGGAATTCCATCCACTCGCTGCTGGGGGCTCGCTGACGCTCGACCACCAGCCACCCGCTCGGGTTTTGGCGACAACCGCATGAATGCGATCACTACGAACTGAAAGACTTAAGCCAGCACTTCATGGACGACGCGGCCATGCACGTCGGTCAGGCGGAAATCACGCCCGGCGTAGCGATACGTCAGTCGCTCGTGATCGATCCCCAGCAGGTGCAGAATCGTGGCGTGCAAATCGTGCATGTGGACGCGATCGTGAAGGGCATAGTAGCCGTAGTCGTCAGTCTCGCCGTACGCGAATCCGGGTTTGACGCAGCCGCCTGATAAGACTATCGAGAATCCTTGCGGGTTGTGGTCGCGACCGTTCTTACCCTGTACCACTGGTGTGCGGCCAAATTCTCCGCCCCACACCAACAGCGTCTCGTCCCATAAACCGCGTCTTTTTAGATCGCGAATCAGCTCGGCAATCGGCAGGTCGGTGGCAGCCGCATTCTTATTGTGTCCCTCTTTCAGATTGCCGTGTTGGTCCCAAACTTGACCACTGCTGACGGTGATGAATCGCACTCCCGCCTCGGCCAAACGCCGGGCCAAGAGACAGCTGCGACCAAACGAATCGGTTTCCTTGGCACCAATTCCGTAGCCGCGTTGCGTTGCCTCGGTTTCGCGATCGAGGTCAAACACATCGGGCGCTGCTAGACGCATTCGTGAGGCGAGATCGACGGCCTCGATTGCTCCTTCGATTTCTCGATCGGGTCCGCTGACTTGCAGATGCCGCTGGTTCAACTGGCGAACCAATTCGAAGCGCCGATTGACCCGCTGCGAGTCGACAGGGCCGTCGAGGTGCGGGATTTTTCCGTCACCGAACTTCCCGTTGCTGCCGATCACGGTCGCCTGATGCATGGCGGGCAAGAAAGCGGCGCCGTAATTGCGGGGACCTCCATGAGCTGTCGCCGGTCCGATCGCGACGTGAGCCGGCAAGTCGGGATGCTCGCTACCCAAGGCATAGCTGATCCAGGCGCCGACACTGGGGCGAACCAAATTGTCGCTGCCGGTGTTGACCATGCCGACCGCTTGCCCGTGCGACTGCCCCTTGGTGTGCATGCTGCGGATCACGCATAAAGAATCAGCCTCTGCGGCCATATTGGGCAGCAGGTTGCTGACCCATAGTCCCGATTGTCCGCGTTGTTGAAATTCCCAAGGCCCTTTCAAAAGCGTCGGCACTGCATCGATATTGGGCGGCAGCGCGAACGGCAATGGCTTGCCATCGTCGCGGGCCAACAGCGGCTTGTAATCAAAGGTATCAACATGACTGGGGCCGCCATGCATGAATAGAAAGATGACTCGCCGAACTCTTGGCGGAACATGCGGCGTCGTGATCGCGGGTGCGCCCATCGCGGATCGCCAAGGAGCAGATGCCGACACCGCTAGCGAACCCAGCGAAAAAGTGCTGGTCGCACCAAACTGTCTTCGTGAGATGGTCGTTCGCATCATATTCAACAGGCTAATCCAGTAATCGGAATTCGGTGCCGGCAAACACAGCGGCAACGAACTCGTGCCAGGCCTCGAGTGATTCGGTTCGATCACCAAAGAACTGTTCCGCGATCGCACGATCGCTGGAAGTCGGGCTGCGCTGCAGGCAGAGTTCGTAAGTCAGATTCAATCGGCCGGCGAAATCACTCGGCTGTTCGAGAATTCGCTCGGCCGCTAATCGAGCCCAGCGGTTGACGTCGGGACTGTTGATCAAAACCAAGGCCTGGGAGGGAACATTGGTCGTCGGTCGTCGGCCCACCAAGAGGTCGGCGTCTGCAACATCCAATGCCGTCAGCATGGCCGGCATGTAACCACGTACCACGGGCAAATAGATCGAACGACATTCCTGCGATACGTCGTCAAAATTGGCTTTGCTATCCCCATTGTTGCTGGAGACCAGCGTACCCCGGCCTCGCATCGGTTCGCTGCGTGGCCGTCGATCGAGCTGTCCCGAAGCGAACAGCATCGTGTCACGAATTGACTCGGCGGGCAGCCGACGTCGATGTGCTCGCCACAACAATCGGTTTTCAGGATCGATCGCGATCGATGCGGCACAGTACGCGGAAGAACGACTGTACGCTCGTGACATGACGATGTCGCGAATCAGCGGTTTGATGTGCCAGCCACCTCTCAGGAATTCGGCCGCCAGCTTGTCAAGCAACTCCGGGTGCGTCGGTCGCTCGCCTTGCAGGCCAAAATTGTCGACGGTGCGGACGAGCCCCTCGCCCATCAGATGCATCCAAACTCGATTGACAAAGACGCGTGCCACCAGCGGATTGTCTGGATCGGTCAGCCAATCGGCCAATTCCATTCTCCCGCTGCCGCGCGGCTGGCGAATCGACGCGTTACCGCCGCTACAGACCCGCAAAAATCCACGCGGTACGACCTTCCCCAAGTTCTTCACCTCGCCGCGAATGTGGACGGGGCTATCAGCGATTTCGTCGCTGGGTCGGTCGCTCGGGGCCATCGCCTCGGGCAATGGCTTTGGGGCGTTCGCCTTCAGTTCGGCGAGTCTATCTTTCAGGCTCTTGAGTTCTTGTTCCGCGGCTCGCAGCAAAGTCGATTGAATCGCCGACGCGTCTTCCTGCTGATTAACACGATCGAGATCGTCGCTGGACTCCGCCGAAATGAACTGCACCGCGTCGGCGATCACGATTCCGCTGGAGTTCGCCGCGTTGTTTCTTCGCCGCCTTCAAGGACTTTTCCGCTTTCTTGATATCGGCTTGAAGCGTCTTCAGGCTGGCCGCATGTTTCCTGACCTGCTCGCGATGTTGATCGCTGGCTGGCAACGGGACACGGTTCCACGTACTGACATACTTCTGGCTCTCACCATTGAGCGTCAGCGAACTCTTGAAGATTCCTGCCAGAGCGTAGTAATCTTCGGTCGGTACAGGATCGAATTTATGGTCGTGGCAGCGGGCGCACCCGAGCGTTAGCCCCAAGAAGGCTCGGCCCACCGTGTCGATCTGTTCGTCAACCACGTCCAGCGTCAGCTTCGCCTTGTCGCGTTCGCTCAGCATCTTTGTGCCGAGCATCAGGAACGTGCTGGCGACCGTGTTGTCATGCCTTTGGGCGTCCGTTTCGGCGGGCAAGAGGTCACCGGCGATCTGTTGACGAATCATCTCATCCAGCGGTCGGTCGTCGGCGAACGAGCGAATCAAGTAATCGCGGTATCGCCACGCTTCGTGATGCGTTGCATTGAAGTCGCTTCCGTTGCTGTCGGCGTATCGGGCAACGTCCATCCAGTGACGCGCCCAGTGCTCGCCGAACTCAGGCGAGGCCAGCATTGAATCAACGATCCGACGCCAGTTCTGCTGGGAAGGATCGGCCAGCCACTTGTCTTGAAGTGCGGAATCAGGAGGCAGGCCGGTCAAGTCGAATGCGAGTCGTCGAAGTCGCACCGCCGGTTCCGCCACGTCGTTTGCCGTGACGCTTGCCTGTCGCAGGCGACTCTCGAGAAACTGATCGATTGGTCCACGCGAACCTGAATTGGCCAGGGAAGGCGTGGGTGTCAAGGCGAGTGATTGGAACGCCCAAAAGTCTCGTCCGGCATCCAGGTCGATCTCGCTGCGGGCCGGCATCGGGTCGACCGCCGTCTGCCGAGGGTCAACTGCGCGGCGTCTTGGGTCGGCGGCGCCGGCGGCGATCCAACGTTCAAAGTCATGGATGACCGTGTCAGGCAATTTACCGTCTGGCGGCATTTCGGACGATTCGTAACGGATGGCCGAGATCAACAGGCTACCCTCGACGTTGCCTGGATCAATCGCGGGTCCACTGTCGCCACCGGTCATCATGCCGCCCGACGAGTCAAGCACCAGCGAGCCAGCGATTTCTTCGGACTCGGAGGAGTGACACTCGTAGCAGTGCTGGATCAGGACCGGACGAATGCGGTTCTCGAAAAACGCGATCGATTCCGCTGGCTCGGCACCACGTGTGCCATTTCCCAGCCCGCAAAACGCGAGCAGAAAGGCGATCCGAAGCGGCGACTTCACTCGGCTCATATGGGTACGGAATCGGCGGGAGAGACGCGGGAATCGGCGTTTGGTGGGGGCCCTCCAGCGTAACACAAATGCCACGAATCTGCCCAATCCATTACAACTGCGGATTGAGGACGATCACTGAGAGATAATTCGGGACACGATTTAGCAATGAAAGTATTGGTTTTGACCGGCGCAGGAATCTCCGCCGAATCGGGGATCCCCACGTTTCGCGGCATCGATGGCTTGTGGGAAGGACACCGGGTCGAGGACGTCGCAACTCCCGCAGCTTTTCAGCGTAACCCGGCTTTGGTGCAGGAATTTCTACAACCAACGTCGTCGTCGCATATTGGCGGAGGACATTCAACCGAACGCGGCGCACCTCGCGCTGGCGGAGTTCGAGGGTCGGCACGATGACGAATTCTTGTTGGTCACCCAGAACATTGACGACTTGCATCAACGTGCCGGCAGCAAGAACGTGTTGCCGATGCATGGCGAGCTGCTGAAAGCACGCTGTGTCGATACCGGCGAGCTGTTTGATTGGCGGGAAGATCTCTCAGCGGAAACACCGCACCCCAAGCATGCGTCACGACGCGGACGCCTGCGACCGCATGTGGTTTGGTTCGGCGAGATGCCGATCGGATTGGAGCAGATCGACGCAGCCGCTCAGGCGGCCGATCTGTTCGTCGCCATTGGGACGTCGGCCGTCGTCTACCCGGCGGCGGGCATCGTTCAGGCGACGCGCCGTGATTGTCGCAGAGTCGAGATCAACTTGGACGATACACCGCAGTCGATCGTTTTTGACGAATCGATCCGCGGCAAGGCATCGATCGAAGTTCCGAAGTTCTTCGCGACGCTTGTTTAGCCGTTGCTAGTGATCGCATTCATGCGGTTACCTCGACGTACTTCCCGCAGAGACGAACGACCCGATGAATCGGGTCACTACGAACAAGGCGTTAGTAGTCGCTTGACTTCGGCGGACCCGAAGCAACTTCGCGGCGTGGTTGGAAGATCTTTCGTGTGCGTTGAGGCTTGTAAGGTGCTTCTGCTGGTTTGGCTTCGACAATCCGCTTCGCCGGCGTCGGCTCGCTGGTGATCTGAACCAAGCCACCACCTGAGCACGAGTCACAACCGCCGCAAGATGCACCACACCCGCCTGAGCACGAGTCGCAGCCTCCGCAATAGGAATCACAACCGCCGCTGCATGAATCACACCCCCCGCAGCTGGAACCGCAGCAGTCGGTCGTCTGATTCAGGCCGCAGCCGCCATCGCACGAAGCGACGCCACATTCGCTGCATCCCGAGTCGCAACGATATCCCCACAGACTTTCAATGCCGTCGAAGATCGATCTGCATTTGCCACATGATTGTCCGTTGTAGTTGCCGCATTGGTCGCACGGGTCACAGCAATCGGCGGGATGATTGATCCAAGGGTCAATGTAGAGCTCGCCACATCCTTCACACTCACCGCAACCATCACATGAGGTTCCGAAAGCGAGCGGTCCGCAACCACCACCGGGGCCGCAGGCCATCGGGCCAACGCATCCGGTGAACCAAAGCAGCGACGTACAAAAGAGTGCGGTCGAAAGCCGGCTTGCAAGCGACATAGTTAGAGACCCTGTGTGAACATCCGTGTAAGAACAAAATCGTTATCGTCAACGCAGTCGGCAAAGTTGAATCTTTTTGCGTAATCGTTAAAACTTGACCCTGGTTTCTTACCAGGGGTTTCACGAACGCTCGCTGTCGCTCGGCTCGTTTCACCCCAGGCTGGATGCTGCCACTGCACCACAGCAAAGAGCGTGAAACTCAACCGGCAGAGTTTTCTCTCCCCGAATCACTTGTCTAGAGACCAATGCCCGGAGCGAGAGTGGAGATCATTGCGATCAACAATGAGGGAGAGCTGACGCAGCATGAACGGCTAACCGAGCAGCCTTGAGGCGACCGTGTCAGCAAACAGAATGCCGCGTTCGGTCAGTTTCAGTCGGTGTTCGGATTCCAGTACCAGTTCTTCTTCAACGCATTTCCTGATCGCATCACCGCAATCTCGGCGGACGTCGACGCCGGTTGCTTCGCTCATCGCGTCAATGTCGATTCCTTCGAGCATGCGGATGCCAAAGGCGGCACGTTCGCGGACGTATTGGTTGATCGAGATCAGTTCACTCTCAGCGGTTGCGTTTTGTCCCGATTCCATTCGTCGCAGGTAGGTGGTCGTGCTGCGGTGATTCACTTCCCGGCGACCATCAACGAATCGTGCGGCCCCCGGTCCTGCCGCGTACCAACCTTGGCCTTCCCAGTACGACAAGTTGTGTCGGCACTGAAAACCTTCTCGAGCGAAATTCGAAATCTCGTAATGCCCCAGCCCGGCGCGGGCGGTCATCGCACGAGCGAGTTCGTACATCTCGACTTCCAGCGATTCAGCAAGCGAAGTCAATTCGCCACGATTTCGCCGACTCCAAAACGAAGTCCCTTTCTCGAAGGTCAATGCATACGTCGATAGGTGCGAAATCGGAAGCAACAAAGCGCCGTTTCGAGATCCTGATTCCCAGCCTGCGATCGTTTCACCAGGAGCCGCGAAAATCAGATCAAGCGAGACATTGGAAATTCGCTGGCAAACGGCCTTGACCGTGGCTGCCGCCGAATCGCCAGAGTGGGCACGTTCGAGCGTTTGTAGTTTGCGGTCGTCGAACGATTGAACGCCGAGGCTCACTCGGTTCACGCCAAGCTCGGCCAGAACGTCCAGTTTCTCGTTGGTGATGTCTTCCGGGTTGGCCTCGATGCTCCATTCGCACTCGTGTTCGCAGTCCAGTCGCTCGCGAACCAGATCGAAGTAGACGCCCGAGTTGTTCGGTGTCCAAGTGCGTGGGTGTTCCGCCGCCTACGAAAACGGTTTGCACTCTCGGTTGACTTAGCTCTGCGAGTTCTTTGTCAATCGCTGCCAGAAAGCGTTCGATCAGGTCATCGCGGTCCGCAACAACGCTGAAGTTACAGTAACCGCATCGATGGCGGCAAAACGGAACGTGAATGTAGGCCGCTCGCGGCGTCGGCCAACCGCCCGGCGGCTGTGGGGTGCTGCACCTTGAATCAGACCTGTTCAGAGCCATAGCTTCAAACGACCGTCGAGCATTTTCGGCAGTGCTTTTTGCACAAATCGCTTGACCTGAGTTTCGTTGTACCGCGTACTGAGGTGTCCTGCGATCACGAGTTCGTTGTCGAACTGATCGGCACGCTTGCAATAATCGTCGATGTGCATGTGGCCATGCTTGTGGATCAGGTCCTTGCGGTGCTCCGGAGCGACGAAGGTCATCTCGCTGATCAAGATTCTCGATTCGAAGAAGACCGGATTGTTGTCCAATCCTTGCGGGTTGGTGTCGCCGGTGTAGGCAAAAATCGGGACGCGAGTTTCCTTCGTAATCTCGGTGCCGGCAATTTTCAGGTCGCGAATCTCAGGCCCGCTCAGATCCTGGAATTCAGGCTTCAGTTTGTGCCGGCGCTGGTGCACGACGAAGCCGAGTGAATCGATCGTGTGTCGCGTTGGCAACGCCGTCACGATGTATTCACGGCTAATATTCGTTTCGTCACCGGGCAGCAGCCCGACCAATTCGCAGGGCATGGCTCCACGGTCAAGACGCCGAAACATCTGCAGCATGTCCCAAGCGGTGTCGACAGCCGAGTCGGGCATGTAGATCACCGGCGGATCCATTTTCATCATCCGCCGACGCGAGACATACGCGGGCAGGGCCGCGATGTGGTCCAGATGAGCGTGCGAAATGAACATCGTGGCGGTGCCCATGAAGTCCCATGGCTGGACCCCAACATCGAACAGGACTTTCAGCTCGTTCACTCGCCAACATGTTTGCACCGCGGCACGCGAGTATCCCTCGATCGTCAGACCGTCATGGTGATGCGACAGGATCGGTACGTTTTCGACCATCGGGCGGGCGAGAGCAGGAGACACAAGGATTCGCTGCGAGCAGCGGCATGGTCACCATTGAAGCGAATCAATGAAGTCGTCGTGAAGCCCACGACGATTGTGCCCTGTCGAGCTCGCCGCCCTATCGCGGACGACCAGGCATATTGACGGCATCGAATTCGTCAGCGTCGTAATTGTCAACTTCGTTGACATCCAAGTCTTTGGAATAGTTCGCGGTTCGAACGACGTAAATGTCGCCGTTCTCGTCCTGTTCCACTGCGGCACCATGGTGACGCGTCAATTCCAGTGTCGCCAAGAACCAGCCGATTAGCGAAGACTTGTGGATTCCACCCTCGATCAAATCCACCAGTTGCACCTTCTCGGACTCGCCCAGCCGGCCGTGAATTCGTTGCATGTAGACATGGATCGGCGTATCGTCGTAGATCACCTCGGTCGGCGGCGGCCCGCCCGCTTCGCGCATGATGCGTCCGAAGGCACTGACCAAGGTCCCAGATTTCCAGATCCACGATCGGTTGATCCCCAGGATCGACTCGACGGGTGGGCAGGTCGTCTGACATCCGCTCGTAACGCTGTTGCCATCGGCTGCCCATCTCGTCCAAGATCGCGGCGGCGTCGCGAATCTCTTTGTATTGCAACAGCCGCTCGACCAATTCGGACTGCGGATCGACAATCTCTTCCTCGTCCGACTCTTCGATCTTTGGCAGAACGGCCTGGCTTTTAAGTTCGACCAGGGTGCTGGCCAAATCGATGAAATCGCCGACGTCACCCAGGTCCAGCTCCTTGAGGACATCGAGATATTCCAAGTACTGATCGACGATCTTGGCAATCGGCATCTGCGACAGGCTGACCTCATGTCGGCGAACGAGATACAGCAGCAGATCGAGGGGCCCGCGATAGGCTGGTAATTCGATGCGAAATGCCATCAGGACCGAGTGGTTGTTTGGAAAAAGTGGCGAGTGTGATGGAAAAATAGCTTTGCAGCGAACTCTCGTGTCGCGTCTCAAGCTCTCACTTGCAGGATCTGTCTTGAACGAATCGAAGCGGGTTGTCGATGCCAATCAAGTCATTTGGGGCTGTTCTCATCACGCCTGTGGCAGCCGCAAATCGCAGCCCTTGTTGGATTTAGGTCCCAAAATTATCATGCTCCGCTTGGACTCGCTTTACCAACCCCAAATTCCGGCTTTCCACCCTCTGATGTCCAATACCAACCAGCGCCACGTTCTTTCGGCCCTCGTGCAGAACGTGCCCGGGGTTCTGGCCCATATTTCGGGCATGCTTGCCTCGCGTGGTTTCAACATCGACTCTCTGGCAGTCGGTGAGACCGAAAACCCCCATTTGTCGCGAATGACCTTCGTGGTTGTGGGCGACAATCGAGTCTTGGAACAGGTGGGAAAGCAGCTGGAAAAGATCGTCACGGTTGTCAGAGTGCTGGATGTCAGCAGCCGTGATTATGTCGAACGCGACTTGTTGCTGATGAAGGTCAAGGCACCCGCGGGCAACCGACGCAGCGAGATCCGTGAGCTGGTCGGCATCTTCCGGGGCCGAATCGTTGATGTTGGACCGGAGGAAGTCATGGTCGAAATCAGCGGTCGCGAGAATAAGGTCCAAGCCTTTATCGAACGGATGAGACCTTACGGGATTTCGGAACTCGTTCGCACCGGTCGGATCGCAATGGTCCGCAGCGGCAGTGATCAGAGTGGCAGTGATCAGGCTGCGTCGTCGCAAACCGAGGCCCGTGCGGCATCCTGAGCGGGCCTGAGCAGCCTGTTGAAAAAGGTCTGACCCTTTGCAGGGCATCAAAAACATGACCAAAACGAATGCCCGGAGAGGGTCAGACCCCTTTTCCCACAGGCTGCTAAATCTGATACCAATTTCGTGATCCGGACGGCGCCACGGCACTGCCCGATCTGTTCCAAAAAGATCCACCACCCAATTAGACAAACCACTTATGGCCGCCACGATCTACTACGAAAACGATGCTGATCTCTCCCACTTGAAGGGAAAAACAATCGCAATCCTTGGCTACGGTTCACAGGGACACGCGCAGGCACAAAACCTGAAGGACAGCGGTTGTGATGTCGTGATTGGCCAGCGCGCTGGTTCGGCCAACTACGACTTGGCCGTTTCGCACGGCTTCAAGCCGATGTCGATCGCCGAGGCGACGAAAGCTGCCGACGTGATCAACATCCTGCTTCCAGACGAAGTTCAAGGCGACATCTATCGCAACGAGATCCGTGACAACCTGTCAACGGGCAACGTCCTGATGTGTTCCCACGGGTTCAATATTCACTTTGGCCAAATCGAACCGCCAAGCGGAATCGACACCTTGTTGGTGGCTCCCAAAGGTCCGGGACATCTGGTCCGCAGCGAGTACGAGCAAGGGTGGTGGCGTTCCCTGTTTGATCGCAATGGGCGAAGGTGCCGCCGAATCAACCAAGCAGATCGGTTTGGCTTATGCAAAAGGAATCGGTGGCACGCGTGGCGGTGTGATCGAAACGACTTTCGCCGAAGAAACCGAGACCGACCTGTTCGGCGAACAAGTCGTGCTCTGCGGCGGCGTCAGCGAATTGGTCAAAGCGGGTTTTGACACGCTTGTCGAGGCCGGCTATCAACCGGAAATGGCCTACTTCGAATGCATGCACGAATTGAAGTTGATCGTTGACCTGCTTTACCAAGGTGGACTGAGCTACATGCGGTACAGCATCAGCAACACCGCCGAGTATGGCGACTACGTCAGCGGTCCTCGGATCATCACCGACGAAACGAAGGCCGAGATGAAGCGGATTCTGAATGAGATCCAGTGCGGTGAGTTCGCCAGGAAGTGGATCTCTGAAAATCGTGCGGGGGCACCTTTCTTCAAAGCAACTCGCCGTCGCGAACGTCAGCATGGTGTCGAGCAGATCGGACTTGGTCTTCGTCGCATGATGACCTGGATCGACGAAAAGGAAGTTTAATTCGATGTCGTCACCCGACTTTCCAACCGTTGCCGAATTGACTCAGCTGCAGATTGACACGGTTGATCGCTGGCATCGTGAACCGATCGAGAACAATTTCGACGGAATCAAGCGACTCGTTTGCCAACAGCACGAGCATAACTTTCGGTTGTGGCACGAGGAGGACAAAGCACGCAGTCCGTCGGCAACCGACCAGCAGATCGCGGTCGTCAAACGCGCCATTGATAAACTCAATCAAGCTCGCAATGACATGATCGAGAAGGTCGATGACGCGTTGACCGAGGCTCTTTGTCGAGCCGGCATCAAGACTGGCGATGGTGTACGAATCAACACCGAGACGCCGGGCAGTGCGATCGATCGGCTGTCGATCATGTCGCTGCGACTGTATCACTATCGTGAGCAGTTGGAACGAACAGATGCCGACCAACGAGCATCGGCAAACCGTAACTCAGCGCATCGCCCTGTGCGAACAGCAGCACGCAGATCTCTCACGGTCGCTCCAGCAGCTGTTGGACGACATTTTCGCTGGCGAGAAACAGCACAAAACCTATCGCCAGATGAAGATGTACAACGATCCGACGCTGAATCCCGAGATTTACCAATCCGGGCAAAAGGCTTAGCACTTCTTGTTCCTAGTAACCCGATTCATCGGGTCTTTGCGCACGCCACCGCATGAATGCGGTCACTGACGAACAAGATCGCGGCTGCAGTCGCTGCCCAGTCTCGGGGAATTCTTCTGTCCGCTAGTCCAGATCGTTGAATCCCCCGCTGCGCACCGCTAGACTGCGGCATTGGTCGCGAATCGACACGACCATTCTAGCTCCGTTTCTCGCAATCAAATTCCGTCAAGGGAACGTAAATGGCTATCGGTGTAAGTGTGACCACGGGTCGTCTGCAGGTCTGTTTCTTGGCCGCTTTGATCTACCTTCTTGCCTGCATCAACGCTGCCGCTGCGCAAGACTCTGATGCGAAGAATGATGACCGGCCTTCGGTAACCGCGGCGACCGATGCGGAGCCTGCTGAAGCGAAGGAAGCAGACGCCGATGCGAGCTAAGACAAACAGGAAGCGGTTGAAGAGAAAGACCCCTTTACAGTTCCCGCCGATGCCGACGCGGAAGAACTGTTTGCATTCATTCGTTCGGCCAAGCGTTTGCGTGGACGAACGCTGCAGTCTGCCATGAAAGCTGCCAAGGCGGTCGTTGCCGCCGCGGAGGCGATTCGAAATCTGGATGGGGTTGAGCGAAAAGATGAAACGAATGCGATTCGTGAACAGTTCGAGACTCTCAGTTTTCTATCTCGGTATGACAGAAAATCGCGGAACCAGATGACGGCTTTAGTAAAACAGTTGAAGAATGACGAGCGGCCGGAGATCGCACAGATCGTGGCTGTTGAAAGCTTCAAACTTCGCATCGATTCGGCAAGCAAGGCAACCGCTGAGCAGCAGATGCAAATGATCCAAGAGCTAAAAGCCCTGCTGGCTGACCGTGAATTTGACCGCGACGCCTACGGCTTGGCGTCGAGCCTGGCGCGGGCGATCGGCTATTCGGATAGCTCCGAGGTTGCGGCGTCGTTGTACGAAGACATGTCAGCAATGATGAGCGACAAGGATGGCGAGCGTGGCTGGGACAATCCGCTGGCGACCCACTACGGAATTTCAGGAATCCCCACTGCGATCCTCGTCGATCAGGAGGGCAAAGTTGTATCGCTCCGAGCTAGAGGCAAGGAACTCGATCGACTGCTGGCGGAAATGCTTGGCGAGCTCGAGCCAACCAAAGCGGACGAGACGAGTGAGGGCGAAGCCGATCGGAAAGTTGCCGAAAAATAATCGCTGAGCTCTTATGCCCATTGTAACTCCCTACTGAGATCCCGCCTTGATACTACGCAACGCCCTCTTTTCGCTCTTCATCGGGGCCGTCCTTTCACCTTGCGCCGCCCAACAGCGAGCTTTCATCGACGGGAATGAACCGGGGTGGGTTTCTCTGGGGGAAGACGATTTTGTACGGGTCAACGGTGAGGAGGACACCCTGACTTGGAAAGAGGGAATGGCGATTTGCAGTGGTACTCCGATCGGCGTCACCCGTACCAAGAAGCAGTACAAGAACTTCGAGCTGTTGATCGAGTGGTCGCATCAACGCCAGGCAGGCAATTCAGGAGTATTTGGTTGGGTGCCCGAGTCAGCGCTGACTGACTTGCCGCCTGGGAAACTGCCATCGGGCGGTATCGAGATCCAAATGTTGGATCATGGATACACCGACCAATACCAGCAGCGGACTGGAAAAAAGGCGGATTGGTTTTCGACCAACGGAGATGTTTTCGCCGTCGGTGAATCGACCATGGACCCATTTCCTCCGCTTTCGCCCAACGGTCGCCGTAGCTTTCCCACGAAGAACTTGAGTAAAGGAGTCGGTCAGTGGAACCACTACTACGTTCGCGCGATCAACGGCGAAGTGCGTCTGTGGGTCAACGGAGAAGAAGTCTCAGGCGGCAATCATTGCCAGCCCAGCGAAGGCTACTTGTGCCTCGAGGCTGAAGGCTCGCCAATTCACTTCCGCAACATCCGCATCCGGGAATTGCCGTAACACACCGACAGGGAAGGCTGCAAGACAATCCGGCAAATGTCCGGTTTCGATCCCAATCCTCTATTGAGCTGGCTGCAGGTTGCTGTCGCGATCGATGGCCATGAGAAACACAAAGAGACACGAAGATCCGATCTCGCCCTTTTCGCGATTTCTTGTGTTCTTTGCGGCTACCTTCGTGCTCCCGCGGTGCCGCACTCCCACGGACGCGCGGTCACCCGCTGACTTGAACGGGCGGTTTGTTTTGTTGCCGCTGCCGTGCTCAACAATCCGTGCATTCTCCCTTGGCTATTCGCCCGCGGAGTACGCACTGATGCTCGCCTCCGTGCCGGTGGCGATCGCGCCGCTGATTTTGGCGATCGCGGGCGTTCAGCGAGCCATTGGATGAATGTCCGGTAGCGCCTCGATAGTGCTGGCGGCCGCGTCGTAACCATTTTGTGTGAACGTGACTTCGTACGTTCCATAACCGGCGGCCGCACCCTGGCGTCGTAAGGTCATGCTCCAAGAGTCTTGCAGTGAACCGGTGTCGCCGGGAACGATCGGTAGCAGGATGAAATACTTCGGGGCTGCCTGTTGAAAGTCCAAGTCTTCGATCGATCCAGCGTACTCGCCGTGTCGCATCGCGTCTCGTTCTTGAGCGTCACGGATGGCCGTCAAGTACTTGAACGCTTCAGACGCTTTGGATTTTTCCACTGATCGCATCAGTCGCGGCACGCCGAAGGCCGCCAGCACTCCGAGGATGATCACGACGACGGACAACTCGACGAGCGAGAATCCCGCTCGCGATGATTGCCGCCGGGGGATGACGGGAGAATTTGAGTGGTGGAACATTCGCGTCTTTGGAATCGATTTGGCGAAGGCTGTGACGATTTGGCGATGGTTGCAACGAGTGGCAAACACCAGCATCCCCATTTAGAAAACCTAGCATGCTTATCGGTTAGGCTAACTGGCGGAAACGCGCCTTTGGCCCGCACCAGGCGACACTCCAGAGAGGGTCGCGCCGATTGTGCGGTCTTCGCGGAAGGTCTGATCAAACGCAGGCTCGACTCGCTATAGTATTTGATACGATCGCTGAATCGATTTCCCAGGTAATTGATCCATGAAGCAACTGTTAGCCCTGCCCGCGACGCTCCTGGCGCTGCTGATTGTGTGTGTCACGCGGCCTGTGGCCACGGCCGATGAGCCTCGTGCGTCGAGCCAACCGCTTGATCCCGCCGTCGAGACAATGGTCAACACCTATTGTTTGGATTGTCACAACAGCGGCGAGCCGACCGCAGGGCTTGACCTGGAAACCATCAGCACACGATCTGTGGCAGATGATCTGGACGAGTGGGAACAGGTGGTGAAGAAGCTGCGTGCGCATCAGATGCCGCCCAGCGATATGGATCAGCCCGAAGAATCAACGATCGTGGAGGTCGTCAATACGCTGGAAGAATTGCTCGACCAGGTAGCGGTCGATCATCCTCAGCCGGGTCGCACCGATACATTTCGGCGACTGACACGGTTCGAATATCAGAACGCGATTCGCGACCTATTGTCGCTCGACATCGACGTCACCACGCATGCTCCCGGCGGATGAGGTCAGTCATGGTTTCGACAACATCACAGTGGCCGGGCTGTCGCCCACGTTGGTGAATCGTTACATCTCGGCAGCACAGAAAATCAGCCGGCTCGCGATTGGACGATCATTGAGATCGCCGGACGGTAAAACGATTCGCATTCGACCTGATGTCACGCAGGAAGAGCATGTGGAAGGACTCCCCATCGGAACTCGCGGCGGTGCACTGATTCCCTATACTTTTCCGCAAGATGGTGAGTACGAGATCCGCGTTCGGTTGACGCGGGACCGCAACGAACATGTCGAAGGTCTATCAGAACCGCACGAGTTGGAATTGCTGTTGGATCTCGAGCGTGTGAAGTTGTTCACGGTGAAACGACCCAGAGGCAAAGCGGAGTCGTCCGATGAATATGATCAGGCCACGCACGAAAACGTCGATCGGCACTTGAAAGCACGCGTTTCGGTCACAGCCGGTCCCCATGAAATTGGCGTGGCGTTTCTGAAGAAGCCGTCATCGCTGCTGGAGAGCAAGCGGCAGCCTCTGAACGTCCATTTCAACATGTACCGACATCCGCGGATCGGTCCGGCGGTCTACCAGGTTTCCATCACCGGACCATTCAAGGCAACGGGCACTGGCGACACACCCAGTCGGCGACGCATCTTCGTGTGCCAACCCACAGGTCCCGAGGACGAAGAGGATTGTGCCAAGCGGATCATTTCAACACTGCTGCGCCGTGCCTGTCGGCAGCCGATCAATGAGGACGATCTGGTCAGGCCGATGGCGCTGTATCGTGAAGCGCAGAGAACAAGGTGACTTTGAGGACGGCATCGAGATCGCGCTCAGCAGCGTGCTCGTCAATCCAAAGTTCTTGTTTCGAGTCGAGCGGGACCCGTCGGAGTCGCGCCCGAAACTGCCTACCGCATCAGCGATCTGGAATTGGCGTCTCGGCTGTCGTTTTTCCTGTGGAGCAGCATTCCGGACGACGAGCTGCTGGATTTGGCTGAGCGAGGCCGACTGAGCGATCCCGAGGTGCTGGAGCAGCAAACACGACGCATGCTGGCAGACGATCGTTCGAGCGCATTGGTGAGCAACTTTGCCGGGCAATGGCTCTACCTTCGCAATCTGGATTCGATCACTCCCGACGGGCGGCTCTATCCGGACTTCGACGACAACCTGCGGCAAGCATTTCGGCGCGAAACGGAACTGTTCTTCGAGAGCATCATGCGCGAGGACCGTAGCGTGGTCGACCTGCTGAGAACGGACTACACGTTTCTCAACGAGCGGCTGGCCAAACACTATGGCATCCCGCACGTTTACGGCAGTCGTTTCCGACGGGTTGCGCTCGATGACGACAGCAAGCGCGGCGGGCTGCTTCGACACGGCAGTATTCTGACGGTGACCTCGTACGCCACGCGAACGTCGCCGGTGATTCGCGGCAAGTGGATTCTGGAGAACATTCTCGGTACACCACCACCTCCGCCACCGCCCAACGTGCCCGCGCTCGAAGACAATACGGTTTCGGCGAAGCTTCCGGTGCGCGAGCGACTGGCCCAGCATCGCGCGGATCCCGCCTGTGCCAGTTGTCATGATCTGATGGATCCCGTTGGATTTTCCCTGGAGAATTTTGATGCGGTCGGCCGCTGGCGAGACGTCGAAGGAGGCCAGCCAATCGATGCCTCCGGCGGTCTTCCCGACGGCAGTCGGTTCACGGGAGTCGCCGGACTGGAGCAAGGATTGCTCGATCGTCCGGAGATATTTGTCGGTACAATGGCCGAAAAGCTGTTGACCTATGCAGTCGGTCGGGGACATGAGCACTTTGACGCTCCGGCGATTCGCAAGATCGTTCGCGACGCGAGAGCCGACGATTTTCGTTTTTCGTCGCTGATCCTGGGAATCGTCAGCAGCACTCCCTTCCAGATGAGAACCTCAAAATGATCGTCACCAAGAAAGCTCTGCCCCGACGGACATTCCTCCGCGCGGCAGGAACCGCGCTCGCGCTGCCGTTGCTCGACGCGATGATTCCCTCGATGACGGCCCTGGCCGACACGCCGGCAAATCCGGCGCAGCTCCGTCGCCTCGGATTCGTCTACATGCCGATGGGCTGCGACATCACGAGCTGGACTCCACCCGGCGAAACGTCGCTTGACGAACTTTCACCGAGCCTCAGTTCCCTGGCTCCCGTCAAGCAGCACGTCACGGCCATCACCAACCTGGAGTTGCAGAACGCCTATCCGGGCACGCATGCCACGTCGAATGCTGCGTTCCTGAGCGCCGCCAAGGCGAAGCGGACCGAAAGCACGGACTACTATCTGGGCACGACCGTCGATCAGATCGCCGCCCAACACATCGGACAGCAAACGCAGTTGCCGTCGCTGGAAATGTCGATGGATTTGCTGTCGGTCGTCGGCCAATGCGACAACGGATACGCCTGCGTCTACCAGAACAATCTTTCCTGGTCGTCACCCACGACGCCGCTCCCGGCGGAGGCCCATCCGCGGATCGTGTTTGAAACACTGTTCGGCGAAGGCGGCAGCGCGGCCGAACGAAGCGCCGCATTGAAGAGACGGGCCAGCCTGCTCGATTCGTTGACCGATGAAATCACACGCCTCCAGAAAACGCTCGGTCCGGACGATCGCAACACCGTCGACCAGTATCTGGAATCGATTCGCGAGGTCGAGCGACGCATTCAGACAGGCCGAAGCCGACACGAAGGAAAACCCGCTGCCCGATTTGGATCGTCCCGTCGGCGTCCCGGCCGCTTACGCCGATCATGCCCGGCTGATGTTCGATCTGCAAGTGCTGGCACTGCAAGGCGACATCACGCGAGTGATCACGTTCCAGCTCGCCCGTGAAACCAGCAACCGAACCTATCCGGAAATCGGCGTTTCCGATCCGCATCACCCGCTGACGCATCACGGCAACGATCCGGAGAAGATCGCCAAGGTCGCCAAGATCAATCAGTTCCACGTTTCGTTGTTCGCCGAGTTTCTTGCAAAAGCTGCAAGCGACGCCGGAAGGAAACGGTTCGTTGCTCGATCACTCGCTGTACTTGTACGGCAGCGGGATGGGGAATCCCAACGTGCACGACCACACCAATCTGCCGATCTTGGTGGCGGGCGGAGCCGCGGGCAACATGCAGGGCGGGCGTCACATCAAGTTCGATAAGCCAACGCCGCTGGCCAACCTGCACCTGACACTGCTGAACAAGGTCGGGGTCCAGCGCGAGTCATTCGCCGACAGCCAAGGCCAGATGGACGAACTGTTTGAACCTCTCGACGTGTAGGGAACCTAGCTTGAAGTTACGATCGGTCACGACGCTGGGCATTGCCGTCTGTTTTGTCGTCGCTGCTGTGTCTGCGGCGGAGTCGGATTCGCTGCTAGCTGACGCCATGAAGCGGAGAGATGTGTCAGCGGCTCGCGTTCTTCTGGAGCAAGGTGTCGATGTGAACGCGACTCAAGTCGACGGGATGACGGCGCTGCATTGGGCTGTCTATCACGATGACTTCGAGGCGACGAAGTTGCTTGTTGCGACCGGCGCGGACGTCGACTCCGAGAATCGTTACGGCGTTTCGCCGCTGTCGCTAGCCTGCAAGAACGGCAACTCGGAAATCGTCCAATTGTTGCTCCAGGCGGGGGCCGATGCCAACACGACATTGCCTGGCGGCGAAACGGCGCTCGATGACTGCGGCCCGCACCGGCAAGCTCGGACCGGTCAAGGCTCTGCTCGCAGCAGTGCCGACGTCGACGCAAAGGAGCGGAAGGGGCAGACGGCCCTGATGTGGGCGGCTGCCGATGGACACGCCGCGGTCGTCGATGCGCTGATCGAAGCAGGTGCGGACTTTCGCACGCCTCTCAAGTCGGGCTTCACTCCAATGTTCTTCGCCGTTCGTGAGGGACGCACGGCGGTGGTGCTCCGACTTCTCGAAGCAGGCATCGACGTCAATGACGTGCTGAAGCCGGAGAAATCGAGCGGCAAGGGGCCGCGCGAAGGTACCAGCCCGTTGATCCTGGCCGTCGAAAACGGTCACCTTGAACTCGCGCTGCGCTGCTGGATGCGGGCGCCGATCCGAATGACAGGGGGGCTGGTTTCACTGCGCTTCACGCAATCACTTGGGTCCGCAAACCGATTCGCGGCGACGGTGACCCACCACCGATTGGATCCGGGAAGGTGGATAGTCTTGCCTTTGTCCGGGAGCTTGTGTCGCGCGGGGCTGACGTGAATTCGCCGCACGGCAAGCACAATGCTGGAAACGGACGCTTGAATCGCACCGGCGCAACGCCGTTGCTGCTGGCCGCTGAAACGGGGGATCTTCCCCTGATGCGTTTGCTGGTGGAACTCGGCGCCGATCCTCTGCGACCTAACGCGGAAAACTGCACGCCGTTATTGGCTGCTGCTGGGGTCGGAGTGCTGAGCAACGGCGACGAATCGGCCGGCACCGAGGACGAGGCGATCGAAGCCATCAAATTTCTGCTGGAACTTGGTGCCGACATCAACGCGGTCGACGACCAGGGCAAGTCGGCCATGCACGGTGCGGCATTCAAGAGCTGGACACAACTCGTGCAATTCCTCGCCGACAACGGCGCCGACATCGAAGTCTGGAATCGGAAGAACAAACGCGGCTGGACGCCGCTGCTGATCGCTCAGGGCCATCGTCCAGGCAACTTTCGACCCTCACCCGAAACGGTCCTCGCGGTTCAGCGCGTGATGCGGGCCGCTGGCGTCGAACCAACGACCATGCGTGCTCCCCGCGAATGAGATGGTGCGGCGCTCAACCGGCCACGAAGACTCCGCAAGCACCTGGGCGCGGATCGACGAATTGTCCTCGCCAGACATTGACAGCTTTTGTCATACAGTGTATGATTTAGGCGAGAAGAGCACGATGAGTGATTCAATGGCAAAGCGAAGCACCAAGCAAAAAGCCAGGAAGCAACTCAGTGAGAGAATCAACTTGCGAGTGACGGAAGAAGTCTAGTATTCATCTAGCATGGAGGACTCCGAGATGAGAGATCGGGAATTCAAGCCTGGCGATAAGGTTGTTTATCGCAAATCCAAGCGGACGACGCATCCGGGTCGCCGGGCACAAGGGGTTCGGGCCTCTGCGAAGGGTGACGACTACTACTATTTCGTCGAAAAGTTCTGGGTCATACGGCAAGTTCGGAACGATGGAGAGTTGGTGGCGGAAACGCGCCGCGGAAAAACTCTCGTCATTGACCCCAGCGATCCGAACCTCCGCCACCCCACGCTTTGGCAACGCATGCGGTATCGGTCTCGCTTCGCTGAACTTCGCCGGCGTGACCTGGCGACTTGCAGCCGAGCGAACAATTCCGACCACTCGGTTGCTGACGTTGCGACGGACACAGCCGCTGAACAGGCCGATTAGCCCGATTAGCCTGATCAGCTACTGATCAGCCCGATCAGGGCGCGGCAAAATGCCGGCAGGTCGTCCGGTCGACGGCTGCTGACGTGATGGCGGTCGACGACGACGTCGGCGTCCTCGTAAACGGCGCCGGCATTGACCAAGTCGTCCTTGATGCCGGGTGAGCCGGTGACGCGCACCCCTTTGTAGATACCGGCAGAGATCGGGATCCAACCGCCGTGGCAAATCGCGGCGATCGGTTTTTCAGCCTTGTCGAAAGCGCGGACCAGCTCGAGTACCGCATTGTCGCGTCGAAGTTTGTCGGGCATGAACCCGCCCGGGACGACCAACGCATCGAAGTCAGCCTCGTTCATCTGGTCGATCGCGGCGTCGCTAACGCAGGGATAACCGTGTTTGCCACTGTAGTGTGCGCCGGCTTCGGGGCCTGCCACGATCACCTCCGCGCCCGCTTCTTCGAGCCGCAGCTTTGGATACCACAGTTCCAGATCTTCGTAGATTTCACCTGTCAGGATCAGCACGCGGCGACCGGCCAGAGGTAATCGGGATTCATTCATCCGGAGCTCGTTCCAATTGTGTTGCAGGCAAGCAGATTCGGTTTCACGCTTGTCAGATCGCTTCGTGGCCGGTTTCGCCCGTGCGGATCCGAATGCAGTCGTCCATCGGCAACACGAAGATTTTTCCGTCCCCGATTTCACCAACCTCGCCGGTTCGTCCGCCTTTCAAAATGGCGTCGATTGTCGGTTTGACGAATTCTTCGTTGACGGCGATCTGTAGTTGGACTTTGCGGAGCAAGTTGATGCTGAACTCGTGCCCGCGAAAGACCCCGCTATGACCCTTCTGGCGTCCGAATCCTTGGCAGTCCATGACCGTCAATCGAAAGACTTCAACTTCGGTCAGAGCCTCTTTAACGGCCTCGAGCTTGCCGGGTTGGATGATGGCGATGATCAGTTTCACGATTGCAGCGTCGGTGGAAAGTGGTGAAAGCCGTTGGACCTTCAGCGGCGTGCCGGGGAGAAGTCTACGGTAACGAATCTGACGCCAGCGAACAGAGCGGGGTCAGATCGAGACGGTTCAATCTGGACGATTCCTGAAGCAAACTCGGGTGAAATCGCCATTTTACGCGGTAGTCGACAATCCGCGGATGTCGACTGGGATCGTCGCGTGAGGACGGCATGCGTGCCGCGCATGAAAAACCCGGTCAACCCTGGCAGGGTGACCGGGTCGGCTTGATCTTCAGTCCGATCCTTCGACGATTGAAGAAGTCGGGGAAAACCGCTCGGCAGCTACCCGCAATGACCCCACTTTCCCCCTAGTGCTTTGTCAAAGCTTGATTTTGGGGTTGGCCGGGAAAAGGGGTCAGGCACCAAAAGCCGGAACGGCCCTTCGGGTGCTTCGCACTTTTGGTACCTGACCCCGAAGCAAATTGAACCCTCATTCTTAGTCGTGACAAAGCACTAGAACGTCATGATCGTGTCGATACCGAAGGTGGTCTGACGGTCATCGCCGTTCTCAAGAAAGTTGCCGCTGTCATCCCAATCCCAGCGGATTTCAGGACGGGCGATCAGGTTGGCGTGAGGCCGGTAGTTGACCCCCAAGGTGAGAGCGAAAATGTCCTCGCTCGATGCCGTGCCCTGCTTATCATGCCACCACTCAAATCGAGCACCAGCACCCCAGCAATCACTGAAGGTCTTGATCAAGTACTGATTGATGCCGATGGTGTCACGGGCGTTCGAGCCGTTTGCGAAATCGGTTGTAAGCAAGTCGCTCTGAAAGACGTAATTCCAGCTCTCGGTACATGTAAAGTCCATGACGATGGAGTGTTGGTAACCTGAGATGGCCTGCGGCGTAATGCCCGACCAAGGTTCGACAAATCGTCCGCCAATGGTGGCATAGGTCAGCGTCAGGTCGTCGGTCAGACCGAGCGACACTCCGCCCAAGAACGCATCGCCGTTATCGTCAAAACCGCTGTCCCAACCGAGGCTGTAACCACCCCAGAGGGTGATGTCATCGATTGGCTTGTATTGCGCCAGAGCACCGGTATGGGTGAACGGTTCGCTGAAGTTGAAGGTGTAAGCGTGGCTGTAGAAGAAGTTGCCAGTCGCAGGAACGACCTCGTAACCAATGATGGTGTAAAAGTGCCCCGCCTTGATCGAAAAATCGCCGTACCCCGCCTCGACGTAGAGCTGCGGGATGGCGCTACCGTACTGGCCGCCGTTATCCCATGGGTTGTCCCAACCGCGAGGGTCGGTTCCAAAAGCTTGTGTATTTGGGCCATCGGTACCGTACACGTAATCGATGCGACCACCGATATCGCCGCCGCAGCTGGTATCGAGTGTCTTTTCGGCGGTCAGCCAAGCTTGCTGCAGTTGGAATACGTCGGCGTATGTGTTGAAGGCAGGCAGTTCCTTGGACGTGTAACCGAGTTGCACCCAGCCGCTCATGCGAAAGTTGCCGCAGTGGCCAAGCAGCGAGTAGGGGTCGCCCAGATTACATTCGCAGCAGCCACCGCAGAAGATCCCGCCGCAGCCAGAATCGCCGCAGCCCGAATCACAGCTGTTCTCCCAGCCGCAGTCGGGTTCGATTTGACAGCTTCCAGTACATCCACCTTCGCACCCGCATGAGGGCGTGCCGACTGCACATCCGCATGCTGATTGGCCGCAATCGCAATAGCTGCTTTGAGCCACTCCACCAGCTTGGCCCGTGTAGGGCTCCTGCCCGAATGCTATCAAAGCGGTGAAGGTGAAACCCAGCGAAGCGATGATGGCTAGTTTTCTCATTTCCATATATCCCGGTCCGTGATGGTCCTATTCCTGACTCCAGCTGTTTGCCTGACAAATGCCGACATTCCAGCCGATACATGCAGTTATGAGTTTGGGGGTCGAGAGCTACGGAAGCCGCCTCGCAGACCAGGCCAACCAAACGCACGTTAGGTGTTCTCAAACGGTATCGGCTCGCTGTTCGTCAAACTCCACCTGACCGGACACCGTTTACTTGCGGTTTTCGGCTGATCGAGTGTTCCCGTGTCAAACTTTGACGGTCACCCAAGATGGTGAACGCAGGCTTGGGTTTTTCGCGTCGCTCGCACTAGAAACCTGCCTGGCGCACGAAAAAACCCGGTCACCCTTTGCAGGGTAACCGGGTTTGGTTGCTTGGAATCCGTACAAGACGGCGGTTGAGAACGTCGGGGAGAATCGCTCGGCACCCCCCCGTACGGATCCAACCTTGTTTAGAACGTCAAGATCGTGTCGACGCCAAAGGTCGTTTGGCTGTCGTCGCCATTCTCCAAGACATTCGCTCCGCCAAGCTGAACCTGATCGTCGTTCCAGTCCCAGCGGATTTCGGGACGAACCATGACGTTAGCGTGCGGACGATAGTTGACACCTAGCGTCAGAGCATAGATGTCGCTCGACGAGGGAGCCGGTCCGTCCTGTACGTTCCACCACTCAAATCGAGCACCAGCACCCCAGCAATCGTTGAACTGCTTGAGCAAGTACTGGTTGATGCCGACGGTGTCACGAGCGTTCGTGCCGTCCGAGAAATCGGTCGTCAGCAAGTCGGTTTGGAAGACGTACGTCAGAGTGTCGGAGACCGCGTAGTCCGCGACGACGGACTGCATGTAGCCGGAGATCGGCAGCGGCGTCACGCCCGACCAAGGCTCGACGAATCTTCCGGCAACGCTGGCGTAGGTCACGGTCAGATCGTCGGTCAACGAAGCCGAGACTCCGCCCAACCAAGCGTCACCGTTGTCGTCGAAACCGCTGTCCCAACCGAAGCTGTAACCGCCCCAGATGGTAACGTCGTCGCTGGGAGCGTACTGAGCCAAAACACCGGTGTGGGTGAACGGCTCGCTGAAGTTGAACGTGTACGCGTGGCTGTAGAAGAAGTTGCCGGTCGCTTGGACCACTTCATAACCGATGATGGTGTAGAAGTGGCCAGCCTTGACCGACAGATCGCCGTAGCCGGCTTCCACGTACAACTGCGGCATTGCCCAACCGTACTGGCCACCGTTGTCCCATTCGTTGTCCCAACCGCGCGGGTCGGTTCCAAACGCCTGCGTGTTCGGGCCGTCAGTACCGTATAGGACATCGATGCGACCGCCGATGTCGAAGCCGCACTCCGTGTCGATCGCCTTTTCGGCGAACAACCAGGCTTGCTGCAGTTGGTAAACGTCGGCGTAGGTGTTGAACGCGGGCAATTCTGCGCTGGTGTAGCCGAGTTGGATCCAACCGCCTGCGGAGTAACCGCAGTGCTCGCCGAACAGCTCACAGGGGTCGCCCAAGCAGCAGTCGCCGCAACCGCCGAAGCAATCGCCCAGGCTGCCGATACCACAGCCCTTATCGCAACCGCACGAGTCGCAACCGCTGTCACAGCAATCAGAGTCGCAGCAGCCGTTGTCGCATGAGGCTACTGGTTCGCATCCGCAAACCGGTTCGCCGCAATCACATTTTGCGCAAGATACCAATCGAATTTCGTTTGTCTGATCGGCGAACACATTGCCTGCGTAGGTACCGCAAGCAATGGCAGCGATCAGCGCCATTTTGCTAAGCTTCATTTTGGTTATTAACTCCCCAGTTATCCGTAATGGGTAATTGTGCAAGGCACATTGTGTGGTCCCGAACGACCATCAGTCGTCGGACACGCGGGAAGCACTCCCGCGATCGGTCGCTCGAGGCCATGTCTTCCGCCTGCAAAGGCTTTCGACTTCCCGAACCACGTTCAGTCATCAGGGGTTGATATCGGAGGCTCTCTACGCCAATGCCGGGAATTTCGGCTGATCTAGCCTTGAATCTCGCCAAACTGGTCTGCAGGAGAGCGTGAGGGAAACGCTGACCAATGATCCGCCGGCGCCTGTCGTAACAGCGGTGAGAGTCCTCCGCATTGTTCGACTTTGGCCGATTGTTCACATTGTTTGGGTCGTTCGCGTCAAGGTGTGCCGGTTGTAACGGCAATCCAGAGTATGCCCCCCACCTCGGCCTACCCGGCAAAGCCATCTTCGGTCAAAATCGGCCTTCATAGGTTGGTTCTTTTGCGACCCAGCCCAGTTCCCTCGCAACCGGTGTGATTCTTTCCATGGCGTTCTGGCGTTCCAAGAAAACGGCTGATTCCGATCCCAGCGAGTCCGATCCGGCCGAGACTGGCCAGGCTGGACCGAACCAGGCTGGAACAGAGGTCGCGAGCATTGATGCGGGCACGGCGGCAAGCGAAGAAGTCGCATCCAAGTCAGGCGAAGAACAGGGTTCGGGCGGCATGTTCGCGAAAATGCGAGGTGCGCTGACAAAAACGCGTCAAGCTTTGAACACCGACATTCGGGACCTTTTCAAGAGCGAAGGTCGGCTGGTGGATGACGAGTTCCTGGGCGAGTTGTTCGCGCGGTTGGTGCGCACGGATATGGGCGTTGGCCCGGCCGAGGCGATCCGTGACGACATCGCCACCAGGCTGCGGGCACGCGTCGTGCATCTTGAAGAAGTTCTGCAGACGATCACCGAGCAAACCCGCTCGATGTTGGAACAGGAAACCACCGAGATCCGTTTTGCTGAAGCTGGGCCAACGGTCATTTTGGTTGTCGGGGTCAATGGCAGCGGTAAGACCACTTCGATCGGAAAACTCGCCAATCACCTTCACAAGTCCGGTCGCAAGGTCGTGCTCGGGGCGGGTGATACGTTTCGCGCGGCCGCGGTCGAGCAGTTAACCGTCTGGGCCGGAAGGATCGGATGCGAAATCGTTACTGGCAAACACGAAGCCGATCCGGCCAGCGTCGCTTATCAAACTGTCGAGAGGGCGATCGAGTTGGGGGCCGATGTTGCGATCATCGATACGGCCGGGCGACTGCAAACGCAAACCAACCTGATGCAGCAATTGGAGAAGATTCGTCGCGTGGTGGGCAAAAAGATCGAAGACGCGCCGCACGAAGTCATCTTGGTCCTGGATGCCACCGCTGGCCAAAACGCGATCAGCCAAGCACGTGGCTTCAGCAATGCGGCGGGTTGCACTGGGATCGTGCTTGCCAAACTGGACGGATCGGCCAAAGGTGGCGTGATCTTGCCGATTCGCGAGCAGTTCCAGTTGCCTGTCAAGTTTGTGGGGTTGGGCGAAGGGATCGATGACCTGGCCGAATTCGATGCCGCCTCTTTCGCCAGAGCCCTGTTTACCGAATAAAACTGTTAACTGTCCGCTGGTAACTGGTAACTGTGTAACTGTTCGCTGTTAACTGGCAACTGCTTCCCATGCTTCATCTGCAATCCGAATCGACAGCTCGCTGGCTAGGTCAAGTTGATCAGCACTTGGATGAACTGCTGATCGACCACGCCCACTGTGAGCGCAAGGCGGCGTCGACGGCGATGAATTTGATGAATTCGTACACCGAGGATCGTCAGCTCTGCCGCGAGATGACGCGAATTGTGGAAGAAGAGTTGGAGCACTTCGAGATGGTGCTTTGCCTGTTGGACAAACGGAACATCGAGTTTCGCCGACTCGCGGCGGGAAAATACGGTCGGCGACTCAATTCGCTGATCCGCAGCAGCGAACCCGATCGGGCGGTCGATCGGTTGCTGGTAGCATCATTGATCGAAGCGAGAAGCTGCGAGCGATTCAGTCTGCTCAGCACTCACATTCGAGATCGCGACGCCGAACTGGCCGATTTCTATGCGAGCTTGTTTGAAAGCGAGGCGCGTCACCACACCACGTATGTGAAATTGGCCGAGCACTTCGCGTCTCGGAAAATCGTTCGCATCAGGCTTGACCAACTGTCCGCGCAAGAAGCGGAAATCATCGGCGAAGGCAGCGAGCTGCCGCGCATGCATGGTTGAGTAACTGTTTCACGGAACAACGTAGCGGGCACGCTGCCGAGTGCCTGCTAGTTTGTGCTGTTTCACACCGGTGACTCGTCGGCTTCGATCAAACTCATTTGCTTTGACCGGTCGCATTTCTCTGGTTGCTAGTGCCTGCGGGGGATCTATCCTTGCCATGTCGAGCGAGACCCTTCGTCCTCGGCCCCATTCCAGGATGGATGGGCGTTCAAATCAGTGTTGGTTTGCACGTTCGGATGATCCGACGAGACAGCTGCATGTCTTGTGCGATTCAACCATGAATCGCTCTGGAGAGGAGAGTACCATGAACCGATCTGACGCGATCACAATCGTCGTTGCCGTGGCCATCGCCCTATCGCAAGGCACAGGGCCAGATTCGAACGCCTTTGCCGGGGACAAGCCGATCGTGCACTTTGATCTGGCCCCGATCGTTGCGGCTTATCCCAGTGACGTCGATCCGCTTGATCCGACGCTGGTCACCCTGGAGTTGCGGCTCTCGTCGATGATTGAGTCGCCCAAAGTGCCCCCGATCGATCAGTGGTTGGTGCGATGCCAACCACGCGACCAGGCAATTTCGATCGCGGACTACGCGCCACGTACTGAAACTTCGAGTGATTTAGCGAGTCCGATTCAGGTCAAGCAGACGGAGGAAAAAAGTAATGCCATTGGTTTGGCGATCGATGGCTCGTACGGGCACGCCGCGCACGGAAATGCCGGAGCCGATGTGACGAACAAGAACACGAACACACTTCAATTTGATCGTGTCGCGCCGGTCCAGGTGGTGACCGCATCCGGCACGATCAATCGTGGTCGCGGCGTTTATTTCAAACTCCGCTGGACAGCCGAGCAAGTTCTTGAAGGTGAAAAGGTCTTTCATGTCACGCTGTGTGTGCCAATCACATGGCGTGGTGGATTGTTGGACATCTCTGTGATCGCACAATCCCGGCACAAGAAGTTCGGCGTTTGGGAACACGAGCCACGGACCATCGGAGCGGCCAACTTTGTGGTCGCAGCTTACCGCCAAGGTGATGTTGAAGCCACACAACGTGCGCGCGAACTGTCCGATGCCGAATTTGCATTGCGAAATGCGGCGCGAACACATCATGTTTCCAGCGAAGTCAACTCGCTGCCATCGATGCTTCGACACGTCGCGATGAAACTGGATCTGGAATCGAGTGAACCTGACGCGAGTTGGATTCAGCGATTGATTCTGCAGCAAGCTGACGCATATTTGGACAAAGAAATCAGCAAGTTGCCGATGCCGGTTCGCGTTGCCGCGTTAGATTACGTCGATGTCCGTGACGACTTCTTTGCGATCAATGAAGAATTTCCCGAGCGGGTGATGGTTGCCAAACCTGCTCAGTAACGTGCCCAAGCGAAAGCAGAAACGGAAGGCACATGAAGCAATGATGCAACGATTAGTTGTTGCTAAACCCGAGTGCCAGGACTGCGTCGCGACCGAGCGGGTTCTTTAAGAATTGCCGATGACACTCGGGGCACAGGTCATAGCGACCGCGGTGACTCGATTGGGAATTCACTCCCGTGGCGTCAATTTCTTCGTCGGTCAATCCTTCGAGCATTTGATGCAACTCAGACAATTGGTCGATGTCATCTTCAACGTCTGACTTTTGTTCATCCATCGCTGACTGGATATCAATTTGGATGACGTAACGAGTTTGGTCCGCAGTATCGATTTGGCGTTTACAACGATCGCAGGTGTAGTGGATCATGAATCAACCGGCTGACTGCAAGTGATTCTCAAGACGTGATCGGCAACGACGCGCGATCGGGATGAAAATTGATGCAAGTAAAACGTCATGAGATTCCTTCATGGTAGTGACGAATGCCGCGAGTTCGCAAGGCAAATACTGTCCACATTTTGATTCAAAACCCTGCAGACTTGACAACGGGGCCGGCATCGCGCATGCGCAGATCAGCCGCTATTTCGATCGTTGTCGAACATCGCGGTTCGATCACGGGCAACTTCGTTCACTGCGGGGCGAACTCTTGCTCGAGGGACTGTGAATTATCGAAATCGCCTTCCTTTTGGCTTGGATCGACATCCGAGGAATTGCCCGAAACGGTGGCGTCTGCGGCCGTTTGTCCGGTCGGATTGAGCGGAATGCGGATTTCCACCAGCATTCCGGGCAAGAAATCCCTGTCGAGAGCATCCAAATTCCGCTCATCCAGAATTTTGAATTCTAAATTTCGTTTTTCGGCTTCGATCTGCAGTCGCTTGATGGCTGGCACATGTCCGTATGCCAACAAGCATCGCCCGCTCCTTTTCAGGTGCTTGGGAAGACCGTCAAGCAACGAGTCCATCAGCAGGAATCCCGGATCGTAGAAAGCGTGGTCGGCGGGCTTGGTGGCAACGCGATCCTCCCACGGCGGATTCGAGATGATCAGGTCAAAACGTTCGTTGTCTTCGATCACTTCAAACGCGCCGGGTGAGTCTTCGGAAACCAAGCGGACATCCAGATCGGTTTCGGGGACAAGCATCGCTGCGTTGTACTTCGCGTTGGCAACAGCAGCCGGGTTGATGTCGGTTGCCACGACGCGTTTTGCTTCGTTCTGCAGGCAGAGGATCGAGATGATTCCGGTGCCGGTCCCGATCTCCAACACGTCGCGTGAGGCAGCGATGGTGTCGTCGACGATCAGTTTGCGTAGCGAGACCGTATCGTCGGGTTCCCAAAACACCGACTCAAACTGGACGATTTCACCAGACTGCAGTTCGTCCAGGGACCACGTTTGCTGGACGTTGTAGGAATAGTCCAGGTCTTGGCGGTACTTCGATCGGCACCCGAGCGCAATGATCACGAGCGAGAACGTGACCAGAAGTAAATGGCGCATCGGTATTCCGCCTGCCGTGTGAACGTTGGAAACAGAAAGTCCATCGTAACGAATCAAAACCGTTCGGATTTCACCGTCGATCCAGCGAGATCGTTTAACGGCAAGCCGCAGGCGACTGCGAATGCAAGACGCAGTCGCCTGCGGCTTGCCGTTAAACGAAAAATGAACGGTATTGCGTAACGAATAAGCCAGCGGTCTGTTGCTCGGTTATTCCAACCGAGCTGCCCTGCGACCGCTATCGCAACTTGCATTGGAAACGAATCGTGACGCTCTCACCGACACGTAGCTCGTCCGTCAGCTTCCACTGGAGCTTCAACGAGAGAGCTTGGTTGGCGGTGGCCTCAAATTCTGCGCCGCCAGTGCAAGTCTGGCTGCCGTCAACGTATTGGAGCCGTGTCGTCAAATTGTCAGTCAAGACAACATGGTTGACTGGCGAGTCGCCAACATTCTGGACGCGAATCGCGAAGTTCACGATCTCGCCCGGCAGCGCGTCACTGCGGTCAGCGAGTTTGCTGATCTGCAGTCGACCTGCATCCGGGAATTCATAAATCGTGAGACCTTGCAGCTCTTGATCACGTGTCAACGTCGGAGGCTTGAGGTCCTCGATGGCAACCTCGAGTGCTTCGTCGAGCGTCCAGGCAACGGCGGACAACGCGAGCTGCTCGAACAAGGCCTTTTCGTCGTCGCGGAGTTCATTCAGGTCGGCGACCGTGAGTCCCACCAGCGCCGCTAACACTTCGCCCGCTTGCTCGGGTTGTTGGAGACCTTCGACCGGTACCCCTCGATTCCGATCACGCATCGCATCGATGTGACGTGCGGCGTCGGCATGTCCCAATTCGACGGTGTCGGACATCACCAGGCCCGGCAGGTTCACATCGACCCGATTTGCACCTTGCGGTCGATCGACCTGGGCGGCACCGATCGCGAAATCGCCCGCAAGGGCTCCGGTGATCTTACGTACCGATGAAAACCGTGGTGCGTAGAGGCAGGTGCGATTGCTGGCTTGAATGCCGATGTCACCCGCTTCGGTTGTGTAGTGAACGACGGTGTCTTCGGGATTGAGCCCGCCGAGCGTATCGTCACGCCGCAGCACGACGTGGGGTGGTTGGTCACCGCCATCGCAGATGAACTCTTGCGGGTCGATACCGTATGCATTCCAACCCGCGGGTGTCTGCACCACGCAGCCATAGGGCGCTGGCGAGCAGGCTGTGGTTCCGCAGCTGTTGCAGCCACACGCTCCCGCAGCAGATCCGCCAAGACATCCCGGCGTGGTTCGTGCGTGATTGAAGAAACCGACTTGGGCCACCGGCTGCTGGTCAGCCGATGCCTGTTGAGATGCCGACAGTGCCGTCTGTTGCACGTCGGGCTGCTGCGACGTGTTGGCAGACGTTCTCGAGTAGCCAGGCAGCGGCGAAATTGCGCCGGTACCGGGCATCCGGAAGCCGGCGGCCTGGTTGCCCTCCGGTGCTGCGCAACCGCCGGCGAACATCGCCGCCAGGCAGCAAAGCAGGACGATCATTGCTGAGGATCTTTGCGGGAACCTTCTCATTGCTCTATCGCTTGCTCGGGTTGATGAATAGGTGCCCATGCCGGGTAGCCGAAAAAGAACCCTGGCATCAACTCGGGAGCACGCGGTGGTGCCACCGATCCGATGCGCACGATCGCGAGGGGTCGACCGAATCGGTCGGCGGTCTCCAGAGCATCTTGGTACTCGGCGATCTCCAGCGGCCGCGCCGTCAGCGGGGTTTGGAGCAGTGGGGATGCTGTTTGCGGATCTTCCAGGAAGATCACTCGGGTGACCATGCGACCATCGAGTGCCGCGTCAAAGTCATCTTGATCGAGAATGACTTGAATCGGAAATCGCGTCGCCAAACCGGGTGGCGGGTAAGTCCGATCGATGATTTCGATCGTTGGATAGAGTTCAGCACCCTCGGCTCCGGGGATGGACGTGATCTGAAATCGATAGACGCCCCCGACGATCAAACCGGCTTGCAGCGATTCGGCGGAGTCAACGAATGTGCCTGATTGCGGCAGCGCGAAACGCACGCCCGAGGGTCCTGCAAATGCCACCGGTTGGCAATAGCCGACGACTGGCCCACGTCCCGCGGTTCTCGCTTGACCGAGAAGTCCAGGCGGCATGTCGCTGGAAAGTAGACGATGCTGCCCGTTTTGTCCCAGGTAGCTGGCAGGATCGACTGCGTTGGAGACTGAGATCAGCGAGACTGAGACCAGCGACGCCAAAGCAACGCCGATTGCAAGTCTGGATGAATGGGCAGTTGTGTTTCGCATCACGGTTTGGCCCAAGGGAGGTGAGCTGGTAAGGCCGGATCGGACCTAGGTGCCTGATCCAGCGAAAGAAACGCGGCGAGACTAAAGCAATCTGCACCGCGTTTCGTTATCTCTTCATCTCTTCGTACGCCAGGTTGACGACTACGGTTGACAGTTCGGATCAACCCGTTCGCTGGCGTGTTGGTAGATCCCACGTTGGTTAGGAACACCCGGATGAATGTTCTGTTCGGTGATGTGGACTCGGCTGACCGGGTTCGGATAGCTGTAGCCCGGCTGCATGCGAACGTGCATTTTCACATTGTCGACTGGCTGTGGAATGTGCATGTGGGTGTGGTTTCGGATCACATGCTTCTTCAAGCTAGCTGGATGTCCCAGTGGAATGTGAGGTGGTCCTGGCAGTCCGATCGGTGTTCCTGACATCGGCATGCCGTACTGCGGAGCGGACACACCGGCGATCATGCCTGGCAATCCGAGCGGCCCTTGGGTACAGCCGCTGTTGTCGACGCCTCCACATCCGCAGCCGCCCATTCCGCAGCTGCTGCTACCACATGATCCAACGGGACCGCAACCTTCGGTCATGGCGGCAGCGAAAGGAGCTGGCAAGCCGGCGATGGGTGGTCCGTACATGCCGCCCGCGACACCTCCATCGGTACCAGCCATCTCGACGTCTTTGTCACCGAGTCGGATGATGGCCAGGATCGAACCACGGCGGTCGGCCTCGACGATTGGGTCGATGCCCGGATCGAGTCGAGTGCTGACGAGCGTATCGATGCCAGCCAAGACGGGACCTGAGAAGTCAGGATCGGGTAGGTAAATGACCTTGGTCACGAAGTTGCCGGTGAGCACTTGGTCAAAATCTTCCTCGGTGAATTGAATCGGAACTGAATTGTGTGCCAGGTAGGCACCCGTTCTGGGATTCGCATAGGCGAGTTCGACGGTCGGATAGAGTTCCACACCTTCTCGGGCGGGGATGTTGGTCAGTTTGAGTCGATACAAACCACCTTGCGGGAAGTTCTGACGAGCGGGCACAACAAGCGGTTCGCTGTCGAACATGCCGGCACCGGTTGCGTCGTAGCGAACTTGCATACCATCGGGTTGGCCAAGTGTGACTTGAACGGTTGGCGGCACACTGGGCATCATCTGCATGCCACCCATGCCACCCATGCCGCCCTGCCCGGCACCGTTGCATCCGGCTCCGCCGCAATTTGGACAGTTGGCTCCGCCGCAGCCCAAGAAGTTGACGAGGTTCACGTCACCACCCTGTGCCGCAGCGGTTGGGCCAAGCGGAGCGCTTCGCATTGCATCCAGGGGTGCGGCTCCGATTGCTCCGGGAGGCATCCCAGGGTTCATCGGTCCGCCGCCCATCATTCCGCCGCCCATCATTCCGCCACCCATCATTCCGGGTGCCATCGCGGGCGGTCCAAGGACTCCGGGGCCGGGGCCACCGACGCCGGGGCCGGGCTCGAGCAAGCGTTGTTCGGGCGGCAGGTTGTGGCGAACCGGCACACACCCGGTGGCGAGGACCGCCGTGGCCGCCAATAGCGACAATTGAGTGACGATTCGTTTCATCGTTTCCCCCGTTCCTTGGGTTTCTGCGCGGTTGGGCCTGGCTACTTAGTAATGTTCAATCTGGGTGGACTTGCCGGGCGACTGGAAACTACGATCCGCGCCAGGCAATGATCCGTGAAGTGCGGCCAGAACGACTTCGTAATTGGTCATCGGCACGTTACATGCGGTATCTTTGAGAAAATCGGCATAACCGGATCATGAAGATCGATCGTCACACCCTGCGAATCCATTCAACTCGCGTGAAACTCCCCCCTTGCGGCGGCCGGACACGTTGCGCGGGCAGGACACATTCGCTGCTTGTTCTTTGTTTCGTCCTATGGATTGGCTGCTGGGTCCGTGCCGACGAACCACCAGCGATCGCCGCCAACCAACTGGCACAGACGTCGGTTTCACAGTCACCACCGACGCCTCGGAAGACGCGGCCGAAGAATTCCTCCCCGAGTCACCTCCCCGCCGCGTCGCAGCCTCAGGCCGTGAATTTGTTGCGCGGGTTCTCCACTTCATCGTCAACGGTCCCGCTTTTGACGCAAAGGTGCGTGAAACGGTTTGGGCCACTGGGCGTGACGTGGTTGGTGTAGGGACCTACGAACAGGCCGGCGGTGGCAGCGGTCGATACAACCTGCAAGTCACCATGCATGATGGAGATGGAAAACATCGCTTGCAGCAAATCAGCGACGGCCGTCTCGCTTGGACCCGAACGGAAATTGCTGGCAAAGTCTCGCATCGCCGGGTCGACGTAGGCCGGCTCAACGAGTGGGTGCAGGAAGCCTCGCGGCAATTGCCGATCTCACCGGGATTGAAAGTGGGAGGTTGGGCCGAAATGCTCAGCACGATCGAGCGAGACTATGTGTTGTCGGTCGATTCCGCACGTTTAAAGGGGGTGGCGATGTGGGTGATTACTGGCGAACTTCGCCAGAGCCGGCGTGAACAGGTACTCGCCGATTCGAAGCGTCGAGAATGGCCATTGCTGCACCCGACACTTGTGCGGGTTGCTGTCAGGAAAAAGCCCGATCCGGAAACGGGATTCGGCCAACTCCTTCCGGTCCACATCGAGTTTCGCAGCGACGCGGTTGGCTCGGACGAGGCGACCGGAAAGAGCTTACGCCCGTTGATCACATTGATTGAACTCTATTCGATCCGCCCCATCTCGCCGCCGCCTGCGGAACGATTCCGCTTCGAGAATCATGACGCCGAAGTGATTATCAACGAAACTGACCGCTATATTCAGCTCTACGGCGTGAGTCTTACCGATCTCCAACGCCGCCAATTGCGACGATAGTAGCGTTGCCGTTACAGAAATGACGCTCAAAGTAGATGGCATGCGGTCACGCTGGCCGGCCAAAAGCGTTTAGAATCTTGACCCCTGCTTTGCTAGCCGTTCTTTTCGGTCGAAAGTTGCCCGTTGTCGTCGCAACGCTGATTCTGAAGCTGCCCAACCCAATCATGCTGGTCCGTCAGCCTTGACGGCCTGGGCACAGCTCGTTCGTTTGCCCAATGTCTTCACGGTGCTGGCTGATGTCAGTGCGGCGTTCCTGTTGGTGTCTCAGGGGCCGTATCCGGTAGGCAGGTTCGCGTTGGTTGTTGTGGCCGGCGTCTCGCTGTACTGGGCTGGCATGATCTTGAACGATGTGTTCGATATCGATCGTGATCGCCAAGAGCGTCCGTCGCGCCCGATACCCTCCGGGCAGATTCCGCTTGTTCACGCGAAATGGGCTGGTTGGGGACTCCTTGTGCTCGGCGTCGTTTTGGCGGCGGCGTGCGGATACTTGCCCGTCGAAAACGCGCCGGCGACTTGGTTACCCGCTGCGGTCGGGATTGTCCTGGCAGCCATGGTCGTCGCCTATGACGGTCCGCTCAAGGCAACGCTGCTGGCGCCTGCCGCGATGGGGTCGTGCCGTGTGCTCAGCTTTCTGCTCGGAGCGTCGCCCTGTTTGAGCGTGATGGATGGTCCATGGTTCCCCAAGTACGTGATCGCGATTGCGCTTGGATTTGGCATCTACGTCATGGGGATCACGACGATGGCGCGACACGAAGCGACCGGCGGTCCCTCGGCCAATCTTTCTACCGGTTTGCTCCTGATCCTCATCGGTGCGGCCGTTTTGGCGTTCGCACCTCGAACGGCGGTCAATCCAGTCGGCTGGCACATCTCGCCCGCCAACGGCTTTCCGATCATGATTGGTATGATTTCGCTTCCGGTTGTACTGCGAGGAGTGCGAGCGGTGAGCGATCCGACGCCAGCAAAGATCCAAGCCACGATTCGGGTTGGAATTCTCACGATCATTCCACTGGCCGCTTCGTTCGCTTGTCTGGGCGCGGGGCTGGGTTGGGGATTGGCCGTTTTCTCGCTCGAGATTCCCTCGATCGCACTTGTCAATGCGATTTCGAGTTACCTGACGTCCACGACTCACGAGTGCACGATCGCTAATGATTCCTGGTTATCATACGGCCGGCTTGCTGCAGCATGACGTAAGTGATGCCGTTGGCGAACTCGCACATTTGGGTTACGGCTGCGTGGCGATTCGCCCGCATCCTGGCACTCTGAATCCGCGATCACCCTTTTTCGGCGAGCACATGCTGCGATTGGCCGATGCGATTTCGAGGGCTGATATCCAATCGGTGCATCGACGTCGACGGGCTGTTTCTTCACGATCCGATGACGGCTCGAGGGCCTTCCTTGGTCGCCGTCGACGAGCATGAGTGCATCGCTGCCAGGCAATGGATCGAGCAATGGGTTGGCATCGCAGCCGAACTCGGGTCGAAGCTGATCACCTTCTCAAGCGGCATCGGCGATCGATCGGGTTTCGATTCGGACGAACAGACCTTGGAACGGCTCGCCATCACCTTGAATGGGCTGATGGAGCATACGCAAGACAAGCAGGTCCGCTTGGCACTGCGGCCGCGAAGTGGCGATGCGATTGCCACCGTTGCCCAGTTTGAACGTCTGGCTCAGTGGTTGGCCGAACCTGAGTGTTTGTTGTTGGCAGCGGATATTGGGGAAATGTTGATTGGCGGTGAGCTGCCGGTCAGCGATCGGCTGGCGCGAAACCTCGATGCATTGGCTTGCGTCTACCTGTGCGATCGACGTGCGGGGGTCGCGGCTGATCAGCGGATAGGCCAGGGAGACGTCGCCTTGGGCAGGATTCTTCGCTCGTTGGCGGATCAGGGATTCCAGGGCCCAGCAATCGTGCGGGTCGAGGGACACAGCGAATTGGGCTTCACGCCGGCGCGAGAAGCGATTCAAATCTTTGAGGAGTCTTGTTGACGTCGGGGGTGAAATCGTGAAACGCGTCGAATGCTCGTGAAACTAGAAAAAGCCGCGTGTTCGCGATGAATATCCTGGACCATCCGCAACTGGACACCCCTATGATTCGAGTGTCCAGGGGGACGGAGGACGGCGTGAGGATGACGACGAAAATAACGCTTCGAGGATATCGGTTTTGACGTAGCGGCCGAATGATGTTGGACTGAGGGTTATGCCAGATTTTTCCACCACACCCGCGGTGCAAGCTGGGGTTGCCGTAGTGATCCTGTGTGTCCTGATCGCCGCCGCGTTTTATCTGATGTCAATCTTTCGCGACTACGCGGCTGACGACCAGGAGACGGCTGCTGACCACCTTTTAAAGTTGGAAGAAATGCATCGCAAAGGTGACATCAGCGAAGAGGAATTCCGAATTATACAAGCGACAACCCATCGGCAACCCTTTGGACCGAACGCCATCGATGATTCAACCGCTTTGGATGACTCATCACCGAACACTCAATCTTGACGGTAATCGAACCTAATCCCTTCACGACAGCTGATCGATACGACCACTCGTACCGTTTGATTGTCACCGAGCAGGTTTGAGAACCCGATAGATTGGGACTCCCGAGTTTCGGAAGCTCGGCATTCGATTCCATGACGGAAGTCAGAAGGACAACCCCTCCGCTGTTTGCCCTCCCAAATCCATCTGGGCATGCATTCGGAAACCATAGATCGTTTTTGAATTGACACCACAATTGGCTCGAGCTTTCGAGGATACGGATGACCCATCCCGGCGATTCGCAGTTCCAACATTGCTTTTTTAGCAGCTTGCTGGTCCGGCAGATTTCCGGGAAAGCATTCGAGCCGTGGCCCGAAACCGTTTGACGCGTGATCACGACGTTGTGATTCTGTCTACAATGAATGTGCGAGCGAAAGCTCAAGAAACGACGCATTCGTTGGGACTGGTCTGTGACGTGGCGATCGCACAATCAGGAGTCGTGTATGCCCTCGAAGGATAACTCTAGTTTGCGCCGCGGAACTTCCTCTAACAAGAAGAACGCCTTTTGTTCTTTTTGTCGGAAGAGTTACCGCGACGTGGGACCTCTCGTTGAAGGTCCCGGTGACGTCTACATTTGTGGAGAGTGCATTGAACTTTGCCAATCAATACTTGACCAGGAACAGCGACGGCGTGGACCAAGCAAGTCGTTGTTCAGCGAGATTCCGTCTCCGCGGACGATCGTCGAACACCTGGATGAGTATGTCATCGGACAGGGCTCTGCGAAGCGAGTGCTCGCAGTGGCCGTCCATAATCACTACAAACGCTTGACCAGTGAATGGGAAGGCGGATCCGAGGTCGAGATCGAAAAGAGCAACATTCTGCTGGCCGGTCCTACCGGTAGCGGAAAGACGCTGTTGGCTCGATCACTCGCGCGTATGTTAAACGTTCCCTTTGCCATCGGTGATGCGACCACGCTTACCGAAGCGGGTTACGTTGGCGAAGACGTCGAGAATCTTCTGTTGAAATTGTTGCACGCGGCCGACTTCGACGTCGAAGCGGCTCAGCGCGGAATCCTGTACATCGACGAAGTCGACAAGATTGGCAAAACAAGTGCCAATGTTTCGATCACTCGCGATGTATCGGGTGAAGGCGTTCAGCAAAGCCTGTTGAAGATGCTCGAGGGAACCGTTGCCAATGTTCCGCCACAAGGTGGACGGAAGCATCCCGAACAGCAGTACATTCAGTTGGATACGAGTAACATCTTGTTCATCGTGGGGGGTACTTTTGTCGGGATCGAAGACATCATTCGCAAGCGACTTGGTCACAAGATGCTTGGCTTCGGTGGCGACAGCGTGCGAAACGAACAGTCGGAATCCGATTTGTTGGCCCAAGTTCAGACCGAAGACATTTTGCAGTTCGGGTTGATCCCCGAATTGGTCGGACGTCTGCCAGTGGTCAGCTACCTGCAACCGCTTGATGAGGAGGGCTTGGTACGCGTGATGAAAGAGCCGAAAAACGCTCTGATCAAACAGTACCAGGCCTTGTTCCAAATGGAGAACTGCGAATTGCGGTTCACCGACGAAGCGTTGCATTTCGTCGCCGCCAAGGCCCTTGCCAAAGGCGTCGGTGCTCGCGGACTTCGCGGCATTCTCGAAGAAGTCATGCTGGACATCATGTATGACTTGCCCGAACAAGAAGAAGGCACGGTCTTTACCATTGACGAAAGTGTAGTCTCCGGCGGGAAGAATCTGTTCCAGATGCCAACCACCAAGAGCGCCTAACGCTCGGTCGACGACATCAGTCGAGAACTCAAAACGCCGAAGTTGCGGAAACGTGACTTCGGCGTTTTTTCGTGCCCCGAAAGTGTTCGGCGACTCGCGCCAATGCTCAATTGCGGACCAGTCGAAACCGGAACCGTGGTGAAGGCCTTCGCATCAAGAACCACATCCATGCTTGGTTAGCCAAGAACGTGATCAGGGCCATGGCGACCAGGCCGACGATCTCCGAATCTTGATCGATAACCCCCCAGGTCGCGGCAACCACTGTCGCAGCCGCAAGGTTGATTCCTTGCCATATGATTTGAGTCCGCATGCCCCAGCGGTCGTACATTGCGATCATCAGCGGGATCAGAATTGCAACCAAGCCGATGGCGCCGTTGGCCCCAATCACAACCAGGAACAGGAAGAAAGCGAATGCTGGTCCAAACATCGCATTGGTCGGCAGCCAGCTCTCGAAGATTGGCCTCCAAGCGGCCAAATAGACCGCGAATATCGTGATCAAGCCAAGGAAATCCATCAGACTGATCCGGCCAGAGGCGAGCGTTGTGTCAGCCGGCTCGCTGAGCCGGATACTTCTTGCCGCCGTTCTTCGAGGATGCGGATAGCTGGCGGGATTGTCAAAGTAGAGCAAGCGGACGCGAAACAGCTTGGCCAACCAAACCAGGAACATCGACATGCATAGATGCGCTGCAAACGCGTAGGAGAATGCTCCGACCATCGCTACGAATTCACGCCACTGGATCCACGGCGGGTCACCTGATCGCAGCAAGGCCGTCAGGCACTCGGTGATTGTGATGGATGCGATCATGCACAGATGAGCGATCAAAAAGCTGAGCAGCACGCGGGACAGCCAACGACCACTGCCCAGGACTCCCCAAATCGCGGCCCAGCTGACATAGATACTCAGCAAACCGCCGATCGGCACAAAAACGATCGAGATGGCGGTGTCCGAGCTTAGCCCCAACCGCGTCAGGGCACGGTCGAGCGCTGGATAGATGAGCGAAGCGATGATGGCGAGGGCCAGAATTGCCAACGCCAGCGTCCCTTGCAGGGCCCGAGCATGCTGACAGGTGGAGGCTTGAAGTGCTGTGTCGGCGCGCCATACCAAGATGCTCATTGGTCCTCTAGCTTGGGAAACTCCTGTTCTGCCTTCTTGTAGAACTTCGTGATGTCGAGTCCAGCACGGCGTTCTTCTTCGAGCAACTTGATGCGGGATTCGAGTCGTTCGACACGCCGCAAGAGCTGTGGGATCAAGTCAGGATTTTGGTTGATCGGCTTTGGACGGGGCACTCGCGGGTAGCCCAGGTGACGCTGCATTGCGCTAAACAAGAAGAGCGGCTCCTTCTGCCGATTTCCCAAGGCAATCCGGCCCTCTTTGCGTCCGAACAGGAATGGCCCTTTGCCGTCGGTCGATTCACCGGCATCAATCAGCCGTGCCTCATACTCCTTGCTGGCCAAGAACAGCAAGTCCGCGAAATCGACCAAACCAATTTGGGCACGTAGCATCAATATCCACTTCGCCCAGGTGGTATCGAAGATTGGGTCACCACTGATCGCTGTCAGACCCTTGTCATAGTTCAAACGGTTTCGGCAGAGCACTTCAAATTGAAAGAAGAACAAACCGGCCGGCGTGGCTCCCTCGACACGATACTTGGCTTCGGCTTCCAGCACTTGCAGCGCGATCCCCATCGTGAACCGGCCCGCTTCCTGCTCGGCTTGAGCGACCAGGTTGGCTTGAAACGGCGTGAAGTAGTGCGCCAGCTTGTGCATCGCCGGCGACATCTGACCAGAATGCTTGAGTTCGGTCAGCAGGTAGTCAACGGCGTGCGGCAGATTCGTGGTCGCCAGCAGTTCGTATTGGACCTGTTCCAAAAGTTCCTGCATCGGCATCTGTTCTGCCGTCCGCTCCCGCAGCAACTGGTACATGTACGCTTGTTCAACGTATTCGGCGCGGTCCAGAGACTCGTTCGGCTGCTGCATCAGATTGGACGCCAAACTCGTTGAGACTGCTGAAACTGAGTTTGTAGCAACCCAAGTTTAGCGGTACTTGCCAAAGACGACACAGGCGTTGTGCCCGCCGAAGCCAAAACTGTTGCTCATCGCGATCTTGACGTCCAGCGATTGAGCTGTGTTGGGCGTGTAATCGAGGTCGCAATCGGGATCAGGGGTCTCGTAATTGATCGTTGGCGCGACCATCGATTCTTCGATCGTTTTGCAGAGGATCACCGCTTCCATCCCGCCGCTGGCGCCGAGCGAATGGCCCAGCGCACCTTTGGTGCTGCTAATCTTGATTTTGTAAGCGTGGTCACCGAAGACGTTCTTGATTGCCGTGGTTTCCGCTGTGTCGCCCAGCGGCGTGCTGGTGCCGTGGGCGTTGATATAGTCGATGTCGGTGGGATCAATCCCTGCATCTGCAATGGCGGATTGCATGGCCGCGGCGGCGCCAATTCCTTCCGGGTCGGGTGCAGTGATATGCCCGGCGTCGCTGGTCGTGCCGTAACCGAGTACTTCAGCGTAGATCTTTGCGCCGCGTGCCTTGGCATGCTCGAGTTCCTCGAACAATAGCAAGCCGGCTCCTTCCCCGAGCACGAAACCGTCGCGATTGGCATCGAAAGGACGGCTGGCGCCTGCCGGGTCTTCGTTACGCGTTGAAAGCGCCTTCATGTTTTGAAAAGCGGCTAGACCCATTCGCGTGATTGCCGCTTCCGTTCCGCCGGTGATGACGAGGTCTGTTTCGCCAATACGAATGCTTCGCATCGCGTCGCCCATCGCGTTGGTGGCGCTGGCACATGCAGTGGCGACGGCGTAATTCGGCCCCCGCAGCCCGTAACTGATCGAGAGGTTCCCGCCGGCGGCGTTGAGCATCATCTTGGGAACGGTGAACGGGCTGACTCGATCCGGTCCTTTGGTCAGCATGCGTTCGATCTGGGCCTCGATCTCGCCCAGACCGCCAATTCCCGATCCCAGTATCACTCCACATTTATCGCGATCAACGCGGTCAAAATCGATGCCCGAATCGTTCACCACTTGCCCTCCGGCATGCACGGCGAACTTCGTGAATCGGTCAAGCCGCTTGGCTTCTCGCGCGTCAATGAACTGGTCGACGCTGAAGTCGGGAATGTCGCCACCAAAATGTACCTTGTAGCGGCTTGTATCGAGCGTGGTCAGATTGTGAATGGCACTTTCACCGGCGGTCAGCCGCTGCCAGAACGTTTCCACGTCAACAGCCAGCGGAGTGACAATGCCAATTCCCGTAACTACGACGCGTCGGTGTGATTCTTGTTGCATCACGCTGCCTTCAGCGAGTCCTCGAAAGCGTTGGTTCCTGCGCACTTCGGCAAACGGCCGGTTGGGATCAACAGCCCTTTCCAGCAACGGCCCGTACGACGAACAGCGCAGTGTGTATCTAAAACAAATGCCGCCCACGAACCATCGAGTCGATATCTTTCGACTCGAATTCTGGGGCGGCAGCGTCGCAAAGGCCAGACCCGATCAACCAAGTTGGTGACCGAAATCAGGCATCTTCACCCTTGGCGTTTTCGATGAAGTCGACTGCCTCGCCAACCTTTTGAATCTTCTCCGCCGACTCGTCGGGGATACTGATGTCGAACTCTTCTTCGAGTTCCATCACTAATTCAACAGTGTCGAGCGAGTCGGCACCCAGGTCATTCACAAACGAGGTTTCGCGAGTGATCTTGTCTTTGTCGACGCCGAGTTGCTCGGACACGATATCGATCACACGTTCTTCTACACTAGCCATGGGCAGTCTCTAATAATGTCAGCAAGCTGAAAGTAGTTGGTTGTTGTATCAGCGAACGCCACCGAATTCACCGGGCGCTTCCACACAAAGGGAGAGAGCCCGGCGACATCAATTGATTCGCCGAAAGATAGGTGAAACAAGCAAAACACGTCAATACACCGATCGGCAGTTCTCGGCCGTGTTTCGCGAATAAACTTGATTGACTACCCGATCATGCCACCATCGACCACGATTGTCTGCCCTGAGATGTAGCCGGCGTCTTTGGAGGCCAGGAATAGCACGGCGGCGGCCACGTCCTCCGGCTCACCCACCCGCTTGGCAGGAATTCGCTTTTTGACCTCATCCAGCACCACATCGCCCAATTCGGCAGTCATTTCACTGGCGATAAACCCTGGGGCCACCGCATTGACGGTGACGCCGCGGCTGATCAACTCTTTGCTCAACGTCCTGGTTAACCCAATCATCCCCGCTTTGCTGGCCGAGTAGTTGGCTTGCCCGGGGTTTCCAATCAGGCCAGAAATACTTGCCATGTTGATGATTCGTCCGTACTTTGCTCGCCGCATGATCCCAGCGGCCGCACGGCAGCACACAAAGCAGCTTGTCAGGTTGGTCGCGATCACGTCGTCCCACTCCTCATCCGACATGCCGCGAGCCAGTTTGTCACGTGTGATTCCCGCGTTGTTGACCAGGATGTCCAGTCGCCCATACTTCTCTTTCGCATCATTGATCGCCGCCGCTGCTGCGGCTCGATCGGTGACGTCGCACGAGACGGCCTCGGCGGACCCGCCAGCCGCTTCGATGTCCTTCACCGTGTCGGCAAGCTTGTCAGCGTTTCGGGCTAGACAAATGACCTTGGCGCCGTTCATGCCCAGCGCGATCGCGACTGCTTTACCCAGTCCCTGCGAGGCCCCGGTCACGATCGCGACTTGACCGTTCAAATCTGTGGTGGTCGATAACTTCATAACAGCTCTGTATTTTCTGACTTGATTGCGTTTGATTGCGGTGTATCAGCAAGACGGCTTGCTATTGGTCCCCAAATCCATCCGCGGGGACCTTTCGCTTGATTCGCTTCAATGTTCCTCGCAAAACCCGCCCGGTACCGATTTCCTCGAAGCCGTCGATGCCGTCCTCCAGCATCCGGCGAATCGAATCCTCCCAGCGTACCGGTTCAACCACTTGCCGGCTGAGCAAGTCCCGGATCTCGCTGGCTCTCTGGTGCGGAGCGGCGTCGACGTTGCTGTAGACCGGCATGTTGGTGTCGGTGATCGGTATTTCATCCAATGCCACCCGTAATTTTTCGACGGCCGACTGCATCAACGACGTGTGGAACGCACCGGCAACGCTCAGCGGGATCACTTTCATCGCGCCGGCTTCAGTGGCCGCGGGAATCAGACGCTCAATCGCCGAGAGATGCCCGGAGACAGCGATATTTCCGGGACACAACAGATTGGCGGGCTGCAGAACTTCGTTATCTTCCCGGCACTGGTTGCACAATTTTTCCAACGCATCCAATTCCAACCCCAGCACGCTGGCCATTCCGCTCTTGACCGCGTCCGAGGCGGCTTGCATCGCCTGGCCCCGTCGCTGCACCAAACGGAGTGCATCGGCGAACTGTAGCCCACCAGCAAAACAAACCGCCGTGTACTCGCCCAAACTCAAGCCCGCAGCCGCTTTAACCGCCGCGATTCGATCGGGTTGCTCCTGCGACAAAACCGTTGCAGCAGCAATACCAACTACAAACAGAGCGGGCTGACAGAATTCGGTCGCATTGAGTCGCTCAGGGGGACCGTCGGAGCAGAGTTCGGCCAAGTCATATCCGAGAATCTCGGAAGCTTGCTGATACAGCTGCTGCGCGGCTGGGTACGTGTCACAGAGCCAGCGGCCCATGCCGACGGCCTGCGCACCTTGGCCTGGGAAAAGTATTCCAACGGATTTCATCGTCGAGTTTCAATCACGAAAAAAAGGGGAGGCAGGCCCCTCTCGAAGGCGTAGGCCAGGACCTGTCCTGGCGACAAACCACATTGGTCAGGCTGCCAGGACAAGTCCTGACGTACGAATGACGCCAATCGAAGACGGACCAGGTACTAGCTTTCTTCGTGCTCAACGACGGTCCGCCCCTGGTAATAGCCGCACTTCGGGCAAATCGTATGGGTCGGAACAGCAGTGCTGCACTGCGGGCAATAGCTGATCTGACGCTTTTTCACGTGATCGTGGGAGCGTCGTTTGCCGGTTCGGCTATTGGAATGTTTGCGCTTTGGGACAGCCATCGCTGCGATCGTCCGGTAAGTATCAGGAGAGTTTCATTCGAGCCGCGTATCGTAGAAGCAAAAGGCCGTTTTCGTCAACGGCATGCCTGGGCCAATTTCGCAAGTTGTTTGTTCGTCTGTGCTTATGGGACTTGCGGCGGAGCCGGGCGGTTGGCGGCGTCAGGGTCATTTTGCGGTTCGTCTCGAATTCAAGGGGCCGCATTCATGGGGTGGCCGGCGGTCGAGCGTCAGTTTTGGAGTTGCGACTTTCTCAGTAACCCGACGCCTCAGCGCACCCACTCATTGAAGGAACGCAACTTCAGTCTCGCCCGGACTGACTCAGAGCAAGAGCCGGGTGTGGCGAGCACAGCCAGGGTCACGTCACCGGTTTCTGAAGCTACTGCCTCAAAAACAATCATGCGTGTGTTGGGGTTGGGTGAGTCCCATTCATTTCGCGGTTTCGACGTGTCGATTACCCGCCATGTTGCGGAAGCCGGAGCCAGAACGGCCAAGCCAAGGCTTGCCCCATCCCAGCGAAGCACGATTTCGGAATCGCCCGCTGCGTCGGCAGCTGCCGGAGTGATCATCCCCCAGCGTACGCGGCTGCCCGGCTTCAAGCCCGAAAGCTGATCTTGAATGAGCACTTCGCGCGAGGGCAGTAGGGCCAATCCGCGAATGACCGAATCTGCCTGACCATCGTACACCGAACTCAGGTCCATCACGGAGTGCGGGAAGGCGGCGTCATCTGAGAAGTCAAGTATCTCTCCGCGACCCGCTGCACGCTGCAACTGCCCGTCGATCACGAGCGTGTTATGCCCCTCGTTGCTCTGGCGGAAAATCGTCCAGCGGTCGGAATCCTGCCCGCGGTTCCACAAATCCATTCCTCGCGATTCAATGCCGTGATAACCCTCGGAGCCCAAGTCCAGCGCCCAACGCACGCCGTCCGCGTCCAGCACAAAAGAACCAATATCCATCTGGCCGTGATTTGCCGAAGGGGAACCGCCTTTGAATCCTACAAAGGTTGCGTCGGGATCGGTCCAGGAACTGCGGTGGATCGTGATCGGCGTCTCTCCCCCGCTGGACCAGTGCAAGGGCATTTCGATCGGAGTCGCCTGTTTGGCATGATCCAACCAGAGCAACGCCAATGGAGCTAGCCGGTCTGCACCGGAACCGGCCTCTGAGCCGCCCGCGGCGATGCTACGCAGCCAGCGGTCCCGTTCGCCCAGCAACCAGTCAGGCCGACCGAAACGCGAGGCGAACCAGAAAAGCGCGGGCTGAGGGCTTCGCGTCGCGCCCCGTCGGCGTAGTTGAAGTAGGCCCCCGATGGACCGCTGACGAGGTTGAGATACTGTCCAGTCTCACTGAAGCCAGGCGCCAGGCTGAGTCCGAAGTCGGTTCCAAACACGCTTTCCAAAACGCCGATCAGCAACACGTTGTAGCTCGTTCCATAGCACCAGTACCCTGGCCCCTCGGGATAGCTGCCGTGCGGTGCAAAGACGCTCATCGAATGGGTCACGTGTTGGAGGGCTTGATGGACGGTCCGTGCCGCCAAGTCCGGTCGATCCTCCATCACAGCCAAGGCCCCCGCAGTGAGCCCGCCGTGGCAAACCTGGCCCCAGTTGTTGCCTGAACGTACCCAGCCATTATGTCGCGTTTCAAACGGAACGCTCACGCCCTTCTCAATGATTGCCGCACGGATTTTGTCGCGGCTCGAGTCATCCAGTTGTCCATACAGCCAGTCATAGCCGATGGCCAAGGCAAATGTCATTTCCGCGACGTCCAGGAAATGGCTGGGGTTCCAATCCTTGAATTCAGCCGCAGTCAACATCTCCTTTTGGCACCGGCGGACATGGCGCATATCCCCGGTCAAGTGGTACGCCATCGCCAAGGTTACGACGCGCTGCACGCATCGCCTCGACTGACCAAGTAACCGTCGCCCTTGCAGTTCACGCGTGATGGGTCCGATCTTCTCGATCGCGATTGCTTCTCGAACGACGGCCTCCGCCAATGCTTGCCGCAGCGGATCGTCGTCGGTTGACGCTCTCAGCGCGGCCAGTTCTGCCGCAGACGCCAGCAGCCGAGGATGTTCCTTGGACGCTTTCTCCACCCACGTCGTTACCTCCTCAAGCGAAACCGTGGGCGGATACGTGAAGGCCCCGTCGTCGGCATTGACTTGAGCAACCTGAATAACGCCAGCCACCCACAGCAGCCCAGTCCACATCCACATCTTGCTCACTTTGGTGTCTCCCTCTTTACGCGGGCAAAGCAGTATCGTTACTCAAACCGGGAACTGGGTCACAGCGAGTGTCAGTCACCGGAGCAACTCGAAACGTATCGATACAGTCTAGCAAACCGGCCGACCCAATGAGTGGGTTAGCGATGCCTGGCAGGACGGCTTGACGCTTCGTAGGTCATTGTCAGTCGACCCGATGAATCATCGGGTTGTCGACCGAGGACAGGCGACCTACGCTCCCAGCAAATGAATTGCACGCATCAATCGCCAAGCCAGAACCACGCTCCGATTGTTTCGGCCGACAATCAGATTCGTCTATCAAACGCGGATGCACTCCCGTCCAACCCACATGATTACCGAGACCGCAATGTTCCGAACTGTTCTGATTCTTCTTCTTGCGATTCCACTCCTGACCTCGTCCGCGTTATCGCAGGAAGCCACCGCAACGAAAACGGCTCCGGTGATTGCCGCAATCGACGCCGCGATGCAGAAGTTCGTCGATCAGGGTGACATCTCGGGGGCCGTGACATTGGTCGGTCACAATGGGAAGATCGTTCACCTGGGCGCGGTTGGCTTGGCAAATCATTGAAACCAACCAAGAGATGAAAGCGTTCTCGCTGTTTTCGATCGCGTCGATGACGAAGCCCGTCACCGCAACTGCCGTGATGATTTTGCAAGATGAAGGCAAGCTGAGCGTGGATGACAAAGTCAGTAAGTACATTCCCGCGTTTGCGCAAGTCAAACTCAAGGATGGCGAATCTCCAGTCCGTGAGATCACGATTCGCGATGCGATCACCCATACTTCCGGCCTTTCAGGTGACCAGGTCTTTCAGGGTTCACTCGAAGATGCCGTCAACGAAATCGCTCGTCGGCCTCTCGCCTTCGAGCCTGGATCTAAATGGCAATACAGCCCTGGTCTCAATGTCGCGGGTCGGATCGTCGAGATCGTATCGAAACAACCGCTGCAGGATTTTGTGAAAGAACGTATCTTCGATCCGCTGGAAATGAAGAACACCACTTTCTTTCCCGATCAGAAGCAACAGCGGTTGATCGCTCAGATTTATGAGCCAAGCGAAGACAAACAATCACTCGTTGCGGTTGACAACCGCATCACGAATCCATCCGACGTTCTCGCACCGAATCCGTCAGGCGGGTTGTTTTCCAGTGCTCGCGATATGTTTCGCTTCTACCAAATGATTCTCAACGGTGGTCAGTTCCGGGGGACACGGGTGGTCTCCAAAGAAGCCGTGCAAGCAAATGACATCGCCGCAGACCGGGGACCTGGAAACCGGTTTTACGCCCGGCAACTGCTGGGGATTGGGATGGTGTATCGTGCGCGAGCCGCAAGACGTCACCGGCATGCTGGCTCGCCGGCACGTTCGGGCACGGCGGGGCATTCGGGACGCAAGGTTGGGTCGATCCAGAGTCGAAGACCATCTACGTGCTCATGATTCAGAGGACCAAGATGGGCAATAGCGATGGCTCGGAGATCCGCAGAACGTTCCAGCAAGTCGCCAGCGACGCATTTGATGGATGAGCCAGACGCTGCCCCGACCGAGGGCCTCGCAGATGCTGCCTGGATCACATCATTTTCATCCGTACCACCTATCGATTCAAACAATTTCGCCCCATCATCGCTATCGTGCGGTTCGGTGTCCGTCGACACTTGAATCCGCGGGTGTACCCTCCCGCCTCGAATCGCAATGCCCGAGCATTCACATCACAGCCGTCGCGTGCCGATTCAACCGCGAGTGGGCGTTGGATGGCCGTCAAAGCTTGTTCTGTCTCTATCCCGAAGTGCATCGCTGGAAACATGAACACCTACTTGTATCGGCGAAATGAACTCTACACGGATGCCGATCTAACTTTCTTGGTGCACACGTTTCGCGACGCACCGAGATTAGTTGCGATGCTCGACTCCGTGCGAAGTTGGTACCCCGGCGCACGGATCGTTGTTTGTTCCGATGGCGATGAGAATCCGGAGCTTCCAGAGATTGCTTCTGCCGTGAGCGCGGAGTATCACCTCGGAAAGAGTTTGTACACTCAAGGCAACGGAGGAAAGATTTGCCAACGAATGTTGGAACTGTTCCTGCAACGCCCGTCTCGATATTTCTTCAAAGTCGATCCTGACACCGGATTTCATCGTCGTTTCGCGTTTTTGCCCGACTGTGATGGCATGTTCGGAACCGTGCAAAGCCACTCGCTCTTGTGTTCGATTCAGGGAGGGTGTCAAGGAATGACGCTGAGTGCCGCAACCTTGATGCACGAGTCGAAAATTTTTCTTGATCAGAGTCTGTTGGATCCGCCTCAAACCTGGGCGACGTATCCGCCACTTTGGAATTATCTGCAAAAAGTACAACGCGTCTCCAGTGATTGGATTTTCGGCTACGTGGCAACCTTGTTGGGCATTCCCCAATTCGGCTTTGCTGAAGTGATGTCGAAATGGAGAACGGAAGTCGCGAACCCGAACTTGCGTTACGCAATCACTCATCCTGTGCGTTACTGATAGAGTCGCCCGTCATCGTGCGGTTCAATTCGATCTTGTTCGTCGAGACCGCATTCCGGCGGTGGTCCAGGAAGAGACCCGATGAATCCGGTCGCCATGATTTGAAACCGGTGTTGTCCTGCCAGTTCTACTGTCCGCATGGGATTGGCCGTTAAGGACCTTCGTCCCACGTTTCATGCAGGTCGAATGTCTCATCTGTGTCGACCGATTTTCGCGTTTGGCAGTGACCTGGCTAGAGTTGAAGGAGTGACCGAGCAGGCTAGCAGTTCGCAAAGCGGCTGGCAAATATTTCATTTCGCATCTTTCGCTCCCCTGCCGGCGGCCGTTGCAGATTCTTTTGGTTTTCTTGCACGGAGGAGGCAATGGGATGTCACTACATAGGTACGGGGGGATTGATTTCCGCTCCCAAGCCCATTTTCGGCCCCAACCACAACATCTCGGACCCCTGCCATGCGACTGACACTCCGCACCCTGCTCGCCTATTTGGACAACACGCTGGAACCACAGGATGCCGAGGCTTTGCGGAACAAGCTGGCCGAAAGCGGTTTTGCCACTCAGCTCGTACAGCGTATTCGCGGCACGTTGGCCGGCAGCTCGCTTGCAGCGCCGTCGCCCGAAGCGGTGGGACCGGTCGAGGAAGCCAATGTGATCAGCGAGTACCTTGATAGCACGTTGCCGGCCGAACAAGTGGCCGAGATCGAACGAGCTTGCTTGGAGTCTGATCCGCATTTGGCCGAGGCTGCCGCCTGCCATCAGATCTTGACGATGGTGCTGGGAAAGCCCGCAGAAGTCTCGCCCGAGTTGCGTCAGCGGATTTACGAATTACCCGACCGCCAGATCGAAGACATCGCGGTTGCCGGCAGCTTTTCCGCGGTTGCCATCCCAGCCCAGCAACCACTTCAGTCGTTGACCGACGATTTGCCAACCATCGATCTCACTTCTCCCAGCCAGCCGGTCAGGCCGGTTGGGGTCGCCGATTCCGGAGTCTCGGATGCGCCGACACGACTCCGCGAAGCGGGCGCGATTCGTGGTGATGGCAAGGATCTGACGACCGCCAAGGCACGTTCCAAGGCTCGATCGGCCAGGGATATCTACGGTGGTTCGATTCGTCCCTCGCGAATTGCCCCGTGGCTCGTTTCATTGGCACTCGCGGCCGTACTGCTATTTGTGCTAGCGCGAATCTTTCAACCGCTTCTCAACCATCAAACTGCCGGCGTCGACCCGATCGACAGCGCCCCAATCGTCGAAATCGAGGTCGCCGCGGAAGAGGCACCGATCATGGTTGATATCGGACCGCCATCTGGAACGGCTGATTCGACAAACGCTGAAGAGTCAGCGGCAGCAAATGAAGAGGCCGCGATTCTGCCAGCGCCCGAAGTGCTGCCGACTCCCAATGTCGCGCCGGCAATAGAGCCAGCGCCGGCCGAGGATGTGGCGGCGTCAGCAGAACCAACGTCGACAGCAGAGCCAGCCCCAAACCTGCAGCCCACAGACGCTGGTGACTCGGGTCCGACCAAAGAATCGGTTGACGTTGCAGTCATGCCGGTCGCTGATCCAGCGGACAAATCCGATTCACCAAGTGTTGGTGACGTAGCTGCTGCGGAGCCAGAACCGCCGCCGTCAGCTGGGGTTGCGAGCGACGCAGCGAACCCGAAATTGCCGCCAGCTGTCGATGCGGTCGAGGGTGCCAAGAAGGAGCTCGCAAGGGTCACCGGTGACAAAGCCCTGCTGGCTGCCCTGGTGGGTGACCAGTGGGTTCGACTCGACAAGGACATGGTTGTCGGTGAAGGCTTGAAAATCAGTTGCGCGCCCACGTTCCGCGGTCAGATGGGAACCGATGATGCGAAAATCACTCTGGTTGGCCCGGCACAGGTCGAGTGGCTTGTCGACCAGGCGAACGAAGTGACGTTGCATATCGAGTTCGGTCAGGTGCTTATCTCCGCGACCAAACCGGATACCTCGTTCAAGGTTCAGCTGGGTGCAGAACCGGTGGAGGTGGGTTTCGCGGATATCGATTCGGTCGTTGGTGCAAGCGTCGAACATTTTCGAGCACCTGGGTTCGATCCGCTGCAAGTCGAGCATCGAATTCCGTTGTCCAGAGTGCTGTCGGTCCAAGGTTCATTGATGTTGAAAATTGAGGACCGCGAGGAAACACTTCAAACGGGACAGCAATGGGTAAAACGAGGATCGAGCGAGGCCAAAATCTCGCCGGTCGAGGAAGTGCCGGCCTGGATCGATCCACCCGATTTAGCGGACACGTCTCTGGAGGCGGGCGCGCGTGAGGGCTTGCTCGAATTGATCAAAGGTGACCAAACGCTCGAAATTGCCCTGCGTGAGGCCACGCTGTTTCGTCGCTCGGAAGTGGCGGCGCTTGCCGGCCAAACGCTATTGAATCTGGGCATTGGCGATGTGTACTTCGGCGGCGATGGGATTCTTAGCGAGCCCAAGCAGCGAGCCTATTGGCCAGATCATTTCACGGCGCTGATGTCCAGCGTTGATCGGAGTGCAGCATCGGCTGCCCGGTTGCGAGCATCGATCGTAAAAATGGATTCCGCCAACGCCCAACCGCTATTTCGCCTGCTGACCGGCTATTCGCAAAAACAACTGGTCGAAGGTGGTGACGAAGAGTTAGTCGATTTGCTCGACTCCTCGTCGATGGCAGTCCGCGTGATGGCGTTGGAGAGCCTGCATAAGATCACCGGCACGACACTGTATTTCCGCGCCGAGCAAGAAAACGCGGTCCGCCGCGGACCTGGGATCAAGAAGTGGGTCGCCCGGCAGCGTAAAGGTGATATTCGCTGGCAGGAATAGGATCGCGACGACAGGTTTTGCGTCTGACCGGAATCAGCCCTGATCCCGCAGTGCCTTCACTTCACTTCCCTTCACTTCACTTCACTTCCCTTCACTTCCCTCCACTTCACTTCCCTTCCCCTGGCCAGGCCCGCTGACTTAAGCTGGGCTGATCAAGACACATTTTTCTGTGGGCCGAACGGCCAGGGGAAGAGGAGCTTCATGACGGACACGATTGTCATCTTTGGCGCGTCGGGTGATCTGACGAGCCGGAAACTTGTTCCGGCGTTCTATCGCCTGTTCATCAAAGGTCGGCTCCCGGCGGGAGCCCGCATCGTCGGTGTCGCTCGCAGCCACTACGAGCACCAGCAGTGGCGTGATCTGCTTCGCGATAAGGCTAGCGAATTTGTCGGCGACCAATTCACCGCCGAAAGTTGGCAGGCATTTAGCGAAAATATTTTCTACCAGCCTGGCGATATCCAGAAAAGCGAAGATTTCGACGCGCTCAAGAAATTCCTAGACAGCCTTGAATCCGAGAGCGGTTGTGGGCGTGTTTATTACCTGTCGACAATGCCGCAGTTGTACGAACAGGCGATTGAGCAACTCGGGGCAGCCGGGCTTGCTGACGACTCTCAAGGGTACCGACGCGTCATCATCGAGAAACCTTTCGGCAGCGACTTGTCGACCGCCCATGCTTTGAACGAATCCATCCATCGCGCGTTTCGCGAAGACCAGATCTATCGCATCGATCACTACCTTGGAAAGGAAACAGTTCAGAACATTTTTGCATTGCGGTTCGCCAACAGCATCTTCGAACCGATTTGGAATCGCAACTATGTGGATCACGTGCAGATCACCGTTGCCGAAGAAGTCGTGATTGGTCGTCGTGCTGGGTACTACGACAATGCGGGAATCCTCCGCGACATGTTCCAGAACCACCTCTTGCAACTGATGATGATCACCGCGATGGAGCCGCCGGCAAAATTCGACGCATCGCTGGTCCGCGACGAAAAAGTAAAAGTACTGCACAGTGTCCGCAGGATGACCGGCGGCGACTTCGCCTCCAACACGGTGCGTGGACAGTACGATGGCTATCTCAAAGAAGAAGGCGTTCCCAGTGTTAGCCAAACGGAGACCTTTGCGATTCTGAAGCTGTACTGCGACAACTGGCGTTGGCAGGGAGTTCCTTTTTATCTGCGCAGCGGCAAGGGAATGTCCTGCCGCACAACTCAGATTGTAATCCAGTTCAAGAAGGTGCCTCACATTCTCTTTGGCGAAAAGACACGAGATCCGCTCGGTAATCGGCTAGTGATCCAGCTGCAGCCCGCCGAGGGAATCCAATTGCACTTCGAGACCAAGGTGCCCGATTCCGAAATGAGGACACGCACCAATACGCTGGACTTCAGCTTTCAACGGGCCAGTCGAGGTGAGTCGTTGCCCGATGCCTATCAACGGCTGTTGCTGGATTCCATGAACGGCGACGCCAGCCTGTTCGCCCGTAGCGACGAAGTGGAACTGGCGTGGGGCATCATTGACCCGATCATCGCCGCTTGGAAAAGCCCAGCCGCACCAGAGCTGTTCAGGTACGAAACCGGGTTGTGGGGCCCGGTCGAAGCCACAAAGTGGATGAACGATCAAAACCGCGAATGGTTCGATATCTGTCCCGTGCTGCTGTAGCGTTAGCGGAAACCCTCGATTTTGGGCGAGGATGCTGATGCAAAATTCGGGTTTGCGCGGAACTGCGAGCAGTGACAAGGGTTTTACGATTGTGGATTCGGCTGACGTGCTTCCGTTCACAACCCTGAAGCGTCTTTGCACCACACCACTTTCGTGCAGACACGGACCGATGAAACGATCTTCCCCAAGTTGGAGCTAACCAATGAATCTCTTTAGTCGAATCACGCTCGCGTCGGCATTGCTGGCCGCAGTCCTTGCCAGTACCTCATTTGCTCAGCCACCCGAAGGCGGTCGTGGTAACCGTGGTGGCGCCGGCGGGTGCCCGGCGGTGGTGGTCCCGGCGGTGGTGGTCCAGGTGGACGCGGTCGCGGCGGACCTGGTGACGGCGGTGGTTTTGAAGGTCGACGTGGCGGTGGACCTCCGCCCCCTGAGATGATGATGCGGATGATGCCTGTGCTGGCGGCACTCGATGCAGATAAAGACGGCAAGATCTCGAAATCTGAAATCGAAAACGCAACTGCCGCCCTCAAGAAGTTGGACAAGAACAACGATGGCGACTTGACCGAAGAAGAAATGCGACCTGACTTCGCTGCGATGGGAGGTCGTGGTGGGCCGGGTGGCGGATTCGGTGGCCCTGGTGGACCTGATGGACCGGGCGGCCCTGGTGGACCGGGCGGCCCTGGGCGAGGCCGACGACCCCCGGAGGAAGGACCCGCTGGGGATACGACTGCAGCGGTCGATCGATTCATGCAGTTCGACAAGAACAAAGACGGCAAACTGAGCAAGGATGAACTCTCCGAACGCATGCAAGGTATCATCGCTCGCGCCGACGAAAACAACGATGGTGTGGCAACGCGTGAAGAACTTCAGGCAATGGCATCTCAAGGTATGGGAGGCCGCGGTGAAGGCGGGCGAGGCGGCTTCGGTGGCCAGCGGGGTCGCGGGCCGGGCGGACCTGGCGGACCTGGCGGTGGCGAGTTCTTGACACGCATGTTTGACGATCGTGATGCGAACAAGGATGGGAAGCTAAGTGCCGACGAAATGCCGGAACAAATGAAAGGTCGGTTGGAGCAACTGGACACCGATAAAGATGGCAGCGTTTCTCGCGAAGAGATGCAAGCCATGATGTCGCGAATGCAGCGCGGTGGCGGTGGCGATGCGGGGCGCGGCGGACCCGAGCGTGGGGAGCGTCCGGGAGGCGATCGCCCAAGACGTCCGGAAGCGGAGTGATTCGCGACGATCGGAGCACCGAAAAATAAGCGGCCGTTGGGATCAACGACGGCCCGAGAAACATCGATTTGGAAGCCAGTTCGCGTTTGCGAGCTGGCTTTTCTGCGTTCCTGGCCTGTTCACGTGTCATTTCGCAAGCCCGCCGAAGTGGACCAATCGTGCCCTCGGTATTAGACTGATGTCATCCCTCCACGCCCGTTTGTTGCGTCACGGACGCCGCAAATCCCGCCTCGTTTTGCCTGACGCGCCTCATGGCTACCCGCGATTCCCATCGCTCTTGCGGCTTGCCACTTCGCCGACTGATCGGCGCAGTCGTTCTCTGTTTGTTTGCTCCAGTCGATGTCAATCCGCTGGGCGCGGGCCGCCGATGTGGCTTCGATCAGCTTCGTCAACGACGTCATGCCGCTGCTGACCAAAGCGGGCTGCAACGCCGGCGTTTGCCATGCAAAAGCAGGCGGCGGACAAAATGGGTTTGAGTTGTCGTTGCTCGGGTTCGAACCGCAAGAAGACTACGACCACTTAGTTCGCGAAGGCCGCGGTCGACGGTTGTTCCCTGCCGCGCCCGACCAGAGCCTGCTCTTGAGGAAAGCATCGGGACAGGTTCCGCACGGCGGTGGCGTAAGATTGCCAACGGACTCTCAAGGCTACGCGATTCTGCACCAATGGATTCGCCAGGGGACACCTTTTGCCGGCGACGCGGACCCAGTACTGCAGTCACTTGAAGTCCAACCGCCGCGGGGAAGGATTCCCGCCAAGGGACAACAGCAACTCACAGCCCTCGCGCACTACAGCGACGGTTCGGTTCGAGATGTCACTCGGCTGGCGCTCTACGAATCGAACGCCGTCGGCATGGCTGAGGTCACCGAGAGCGGTTTGGTGAGTGCTTCGGACATTCCTGGCAAGGTCTCAGTGATGCTGCGTTATCAAGGCATGGTGGCTGTCTTCAACGCGTCGGTTCCATTGGGCGCGAACGTGGATGAGATTCCTGAGCCGAGCAACTTCATTGACGAATTGGTCTTTGCCAATTTGAAGGAAGTCGGCATCCCGCCCTCGCCGCTGTGCGACGACGCGACCTTCATTCGACGTGTCTCGCTGGACATTGCCGGCCGCCTTCCCACCGCAAACGAGGCGCGCGAGTTTCTCCGCAGCGAGGACGAGCATAAGCGAGCACAGCTGATCGATGCATTGCTTCGCAGCCCAGGCTATGCCGACTACTTCGCCAACAAGTGGACGGCATTGCTCAAGAATCGCCGGGACGATGCCAGCGACATCACCTCCAATTTTGCGTTCCATGCCTGGATACGTGATAGCCTGCTCGCCAATGCTCCCTACGATCAATGGGTCCGCGAGCTGTTGGCCGCGACAGGCACGGTGATCGGCAACCCGCCGGTCGCCTGGTACAAGCGGGTCAAAGAGCCAAAAGAACAAATGGAAGATGTGGCGCAACTGTTCCTTGGCGTTCGCATGCAATGCGCCCAGTGTCACCACCATCCGTTCGAACGCTGGAGCCAAGACGATTACTACGGCTTGTCGGCGTTCTTCAGCCGGGTCGGGCGGAAGCCAACGGCGACTCGCGGCGAAGATCTGATTTTTCACATGCGAGGAATCGCCACTGAGAAGAACATCAAGACGGGCAACAATCGTCAGCCCGTCGGCACTTGGAGATGACGTTGGCGAAATCATGGCCGATCAAGATCCACGACTGCGACTTGGCCGATTGGATGAGCAGCCCGGAAAACCCGTTTTTCGCCAAGGCACTGGTCAATCGCTATTGGAAACACTTCTTCAAACGAGGATTGGTCGAACCGGAGGATGACATTCGCGATACCAACCCACCCACGAATCCCGAATTGCTGCAAGCGTTGGAGGATCATTTTCTCTCCAGCCGATTCGACTTGAAAGAACTCGTGCGCGTGATCACCAGCTCGCGAGCTTACCAGTTGAGCGCGATGCCGAATGATCACAATATCGTCGACCACCAGAACTACTCACGCTACTACCCGAAACGTTTGCAAGCCGAAGTGCTGCTGGATGCGATCGATCACCTGACCGGCGCTCGGACTGATTTTGCCAATCTGCCGATCGGCACCCGAGCGGTCGCCCTGCCCGACAACAGCTACAACCAAGCGTCGCCGTTCCTGCGAGTTTTTGGACGGCCGGAAGGTTCAAGCGTCTGCGAATGTGAACGGGTGCAATCGGCCAGCCTGTCGCAAAGCCTGCATCTGATCAACGCATCCGATATCAAGTCCAAGCTGGCGACCGGCGGCGGCACGGCTCAGCGACTTGCCGAAGACGACCGACCACTGGCCAGAGAGAATCCGCGAATTGTATTTGGCTCGCTTACTCACGAGAGCCGACGCCCGATGAGTTGAAAACGGCCGAGGCGTATTTGGCCGAGTCGCGATTCGACAGCAATGGCAAACCCATCGACGCGAAGAAAGCGGCCCAAGAGAATTTCCAAGATTTGTTGTGGGCACAGATCAACACCAAAGAATTCTTGTTCAACCATTAGCTGGAGAGCTTTCGATCCATGAAGATTTTCTCCGATTCTTGGTGTCAACATGGTCATGTTTGTAGTGACCGCATTCATGCGGTTTGCGAAGCAAACAAGCCGATGAATCGGGTCACTGCGAGCAGAGCATGGCGATGTCTTGTCTGTCTGGCTTGCTGGTGCAGTTGCACGTCCCTGATCGCTCAATCGGTTTGCCTACCGGCACCGCGACTGCTGACGACGATGCCGATGGGAGGGCAAGTTGGCAGCGAAGTCGAGATCACCATCACTGGACAGCACCTGGAGGATGCCGACCGAGCTTCGTTTTTCGGACCCCAAGATCACTGCGACTGAGAAGTTGGCTGCTGACGGGCAACCGGTTCCGAACAAGTTCGTCGTTAAGATCGCTGCCGATTGCCGCCCGGCAGTCTACGAAGCAAGTGTGATGACACGGTTGGGATTGTCGACCGCGCGAGTCTTCAGTGTTGGCACGCTGCCCGAGGTTACGCAAACCGGGCCGAGCACAACCGTGCCGACTGCCCTGGCTTTGCCGATCAATTCGATTTGCAACGCTGCGATGCCGCCGCGGGCTGTCAACCACTATTCGTTCGAGGCCAAAAAAGGCCAACGTCTGATTGTTGACTGTGCGGCCAAGGGAATTGATTCCAAGTTGAATGCGGTGCTGATCGTCGCGGATTCTCAAGGCAACGATCTGATGGCAGAACGTCGCGGTGGCGTCGTCGATTTCACCGCGCCGGACGATGGCAAGTACATCATCAAAGTTCATGAGCTGACCTTCAAAGGTGGCCCCGAGTTCTTCTATCGGTTGGCTTTGACCGAGGCCGATCCGGACGCAACCGTCGATCGGTTGCCGTCAACCCAGAAGGTCAGCTCGTTCTCTTGGCCGCCGACCAGGCCTTCCGTCTCAGGCTGAAATCTCGGAGGTCGAGCCCAACAACGGGCACTCGGAAGCGCAAAGGATCACACTGCCTTGTGACATCGCCGGCAGCTTTGCGCCGGCAGCCGACGTTGACACGTTTGAGTTCACTGCCAAGCAGGGCGAAGTCTGGTGGGTCGAAGTGGCGTCCGAGCGACTCGGATTGCCAACCGACCCTTCGATCATCGTGCAGCACGTGCAGGGTACTGGCGAGGACGAGCAGCTTACCGACGTTGCCGAACTGAGTGACATCCCTAGTCCTGTGAAGGTCTCCAGCAATGGCTACGCTTATGACGGTCCGCCGTACAACGCAGGTTCGTCGGACATCTTGGGCAAGGTCGAGATCAAGCAAGATGGTCTGCATCGATTGCAGTTATCGGATTTGTTTGGCGGGACGCGGAACGATCCTCGAAATGTCTATCGTTTGATCATCCGTAAGCCGGCTCCCGATTTCGCGCTGGTCTCGTGGGCGATGCACATGGAACTTCGCAACGGCGATCGCAATGCACTGTCCAAGCCGATTTCTTTGCGAGGCGGATCGACGATGGCCTTGGAGGTCGTCGTCATCCGACGTGATGGTTTCGATGGCGAGATCGAGCTCGTCATGGAAAACTTACCCGACGGAGTGACGGCCGCGGGATTGAAGATCTCGGCGGGTCAGTCACGCGGAACGATGTTGGTCACTGCCGCTGAGGGTGCGCCTCGCGGAGTTTCAAGTGCGAACTTCTTTGGCCGAGCCACGATCGATGGAAAGACAGTGACTCGACAATGCCGGCTGGCGTCGATGGCCTGGCCCGTCACCAACGCTTGGAACGAGATCCCAAGCCCACGGTTGCTGGCCGATGTGCCAGTCTCGGTCGGCGGCACCGAACTGGCGCCGATCACGGTCGCGGCTCGCGAAAAGAAAGTCTGGGAAGCAACGACCGGCGAGACATTAACGATTCCGCTGATTCACATGCGACGCTGTGACTTTTCGGGGGCAACCATGAGTTTGCAAACGCTCGGCGCGGGCTTCGAGAAGTCGCCGAAGTTCGATCTTCCGCTCGCCGCCGATAGCAGCGAAGCGGTTCTCGACTTGGCCAAGTTGAAGACACCGCCCGGTGATTACCTGATCGCTTTCTACGGCGGTGCGGTTGCCAAGTATCGTGACAACCCCGATGCAATTGCAGTCGCCGAAGCACAACTCAAGCTGGCCCAAGCAGAAATCGCGGCGCTCGACGTTGAAGCAAAGCGATTGGCCCAACAGACCAGCAGCGTGAGCGTGGACGAGAAACCGAAGACCGAAGCAGCGATCACGGCACTTGGGGCAAAGCAGAAAGCCGCCGCCGCGGCCGCCGCAGCGGCTCAGAAACAGCTGCAGACTGCCACCAATCGAGCCGCACCCAAAGACATCGTCGATATCGTTGTGTCCGAACCGATCGCAATTCGCGTCAAGCCTGCGGAGACGAAATGAGCAATCCCTTTCACGCGTCGTCGGTTCCTTGCTGCCCCGGTCCCGACCATGCAAACCGGCGCGGATTCATGCGCATGGGGCTGGCCGGATTCGCCAGCTTGAACCTACCGGGAATCCTGAAACTTCGGGCCGAGAACCCCTTGGAAAACGGGAAAGAGAAGACGGCCGTGATCATGGTGTGGAAGCCGGGCGGTTGTTCTCACATCGATACCTACGACCCTAAACCGCTTGCCGAAGCGAGTATCGCGGACCCTTTGGCACGATCCCGACCAAAGTTGCCGGCATGCGATTGAGCGAGTTGTTGCCACGCCAGGCCGCGATTGCCGACAAGTTCACTTTGCTTCGGTCCATGCATCAAACGGCCGGCGGTCACCCTGCGGGATCGATGCAGATGTTCTCGGGCGACTCGGACACGCGGGACAAACCGAAGCCGCGACTGCCCGATTGGATGTCGGTGACGAACTACCTGCGGTCACAAGAAGGTCCGCGAACCAATCCGCTGCCCCGCTACGTCGGCGTCAGCCCTCCGACAGCTTACAACGGGCCAGCATATTTGGGGGACGCCTATTCGCCCTTCTCAGTGACCGGCGATCCCAACGCAGCGAATTTTTCAGTGCCCAACATTGGTCTCTCCGATCCACAAGAAACCGAGCGATTGGATCGGCGCGTGGCGCTGTCGCAAGAACCTCGATAACTTGCAACGCGCATTCGATGTCCATGGCGAGCTCGACGCGCTCGACCAATTCGAGACCCAAGCACTGACGCTGCTGACGAACCCGCGAACCAAAGACGCATTCGACCTGAGCCAGGAGGATGATCGAACGCGAGATCGTTATGGACGCAACAGCTGGGGGCAGCAGTTGTTGCTGGCACGCCGACTGATCGAAGCGGGTGTGGAAGTCTTGACCACCAGTCTTCGTGGTCCGTTGTGCGGTCGCGTCAACAACTGGGACGACCACGCCGTGAACCATCACGTCTTTGATGCCTTGCGATTTCGAGCTGAGGTGTACGACCAGGCGGTCACCGCTTTGATTGAAGATATCTACGAGCGTGGTCTTGACAAACGCGTGCTGGTCGTCGTCACCGGCGAGTTTGGACGGACACCAAAGATCAATTATCAACCGAGCACGGGAGTCGGAAACGCGAGTGCCCCGGCTGGCACCAAACAGCCCGGGCGTGACCATTGGCCGCGAGCTTTCAGCAACATTTGGGCAGGAGGCGGAATCGAAACGGGACGCTTCATCGGAGCGACAGACAAACGGGGCGAAGACGTGATCGAACGTCACTGTGGGGCAGGCGATTTCCTGGCGACGATCTATCACCACCTGGGAATCGACTCCTCGAAGGTCTTCATCAAAGACTTCAACGGCCGCCCGACTCCGATCGTCGATCACGGCAGGCCGATTCCCGAACTGATAGTCTGACTTTATTGTGGCTCGGATGTCCCAACCGAGTGTTCGGCAAGACTCGGTTGGGACAACCGAGCGACAATTCATCGGTTCTGAATGTAGTCTTCGCTCGTTGCCGGTTCCGGCAATGCCTGGATACTTGAAGGAAGATCGTCGAATGATCCCTTGTCTTGCATCAGCAGCGGGCTCGCATCGAGGTGATGAGAACGGACTTGCGGTGCGGCGAACTCGGGGCTCGGCACGATCTCCGGATCTGAGAAGAGTGTGTTGGCGGCATCGCGGAGGCCGTTGCTGTCGTCTGACTCGTCGGATTTTTCACGATTTGGCGTCAGGTCAATGACGTTGTCTTCCGGTTGATTGTCACCTTTGTCACCCTGCTTGCGATTGCTGTTGAAGTCGGGCGTTTCTGGGCCGCGGTCGAGAGTGTCGTTGAACGTCAGGGCGAGTTGATTATCCGCCCAGCGCCGCCATGCCGGTCGCGTTTCAATCAGCGCCAAGTCTTGAAGTTGTGCCGTCACTTCCGGACCTTGTTCGCCAAGCTGCACGCGTAGACGAACAAGGTTGCCAAGGAAGTGCGGATTCTCCGGATCCATCTCGACGGCCTGCCAGTACAGGTCCATCGCTTCGTAGACTTTACCGGCCGCCTGAAGCGTGAGACCAAGGTTGTAGTAGACGACTGGATCATCCGGCATCAGCTCCATTGCCCGCTCGAAAGCCAACAGAGCCTGGTAGAAGTTGCCTTGTTCGTAGTGCAACAGGCCGAGGTTGTTGTGTGCCGGCCCATAGGCCTCATCCGCCTCCACTGCCGCCAGAAACTTGTCTGCCGCGACGTCAAGGTTCCCATGCTCCATGGCTTTGACGCCCGACAGCGTTAATCGAACAGCCTTGCCGGTGTCTTGACTTGCCTGGACGCGAATGATCGACTCGTTGGAGTCCTTCAGCGACGCGCAGCCCAGCGTCCACACCGCCATGAGAATGACAGCGCAACCTTGGTCAAGCCACGATGGTTGGCAGCGTTTCATCCGTGAGTCGCATCCCCGATTTCAACGGAATTCCTTTCCGTTTTCGACGAGCTGTCCGCACGCGGAGCCCGACAGTTGTCAACGGCAATACCGTTCATTTTTCGTTTAACGGCAAGCCGCAGGCGACTGCGTTCGCCCTTAAAAATCGCCTGCGGCTTGCCGTTAAACAATCTCGCTGGATCGATGCTTAAATACGAACGGTATTGGTCGTTACCGGCTTGTCGGCGAAAAAATCATCTGGGTCAAGGTCAGCTGGGCCTCCCATTTTTCCTGTGCTCCGCTAATTGCCCCGTTTTGCGGGTCGGTCAGCGTGATATCGCGAACCACCGCGCCAGATTCCTCGTCATGCAACGCGTCACAGAATTTGATGATTTGGGGCAAACCGATGGGTGTCAGTTTGATCGTGGTCGATCGCAGCTGGAAATCCGTCCGTTGAATCCGTTGTGGATCGAGCGGACGCTCCTCCGATAAGCTCGATGCAGGCAGTCCGGCGGCACTGAGTGCTTTGGCAATCCGGTTGGTGATTTCTTCGGGCGATTCCAATTCCAAAGCCGCTACTTTGGGTGCATGCTTGAGCCGATCAATTTCAGCAATTTTCTCGATAACCTCGGCGAGATCGAGCCTGGCCTCCGACAAGCGAGCTTGCGCCGACCGCGTATCAAGCACGCTGAAGACGGCGTAGAGGCCAAGAATCAGGAGTGCCACGACGATCAGGATGCGTTGCCGCGCAACCTGTTTTGCAGAAGCATTCATGCGGCGACCTCCCCTGCGATGGAGATCCGAACGGAGACTTCGTCCCGCGAGGTTGATTGTCGATCCCGTCCGATCCACGTGGCCTCCAAGACTGAATCGAAAGTTTTGGCATCTTTTTGAGTCGTCACGGGTGGCTTGACGTTGAAACCTGACGACTCAAGTGACATCGCCAGTTTGCCGGCATCCGTTGGCACGCGAACTTGCAGATCGAGATCGACTTGCCCGTTCAGTACTTTGACGCTCTTGATTCGAAAGCGAACATCGTCGGGCAACGCGGTCAAAAGTGCACAGAGAATCTTGGGCGCCGATTTGGGAACATCCACTTGCGAAGTTGCACCACGGGATCCCATCACCCGCGCGTACTCGCTCCGCACCCGTCGCAGCAGAGCAGCGGGAACCTTCGTGTCGGGAAAGGCGGTCTTGAAAAGTTCTTGTTGTCGACCACGCACGTTTTCAATTTCGGTTTCGATCCGCTGTGTGCGCCACCATCCGCCAATCAGGACCGCAAGCAGACAGGCCGCGGCTGCCAGCGCGACCAGCCGCAGCTGAGTTTGGATCGGTCGCAGCGGATCGGAAGGTCCAAGTTGATCTCGTCGTAAATCAAACCATCGCGGCGAAGCCTTGGTAAACAACAACTCGGCGCCGCGAATGATGTGTGACTCGCTGGACTCGGGAGCCACTTCAATCGCTTCGTAGACGCTGCGAATCATTGACACTTGCGCCTCGTCCGCGCCCACAGCAACGACTTGATCGGAGCCCCCCGCATCAAACAATTGATGCCGCCGCAATAGGTTGGCGTCGACGCGCGTGTGTTTCCAATCAACAATCATCTCATTCTTTACTTTGATCAGATCGCAATCGGAACCGGCGACCAGCAATAGCTGGACGGTGTCTGTGAAATCCAAGTTGCGACAGATCGATCGCGCTGCCAGAACTGCCGCTGGAACGATCGACGCGACGGGGATGCCAGCCGATTCGAACGCATCGGCGATTTCGCGCCATCTGCCAACTTCGATTGCGACCGATGCAACAGTTTTGTTCTCGCTCGATGATGGAACCAGAACAAAATCCGCTACCATTGATTCGGCATCGATCGGTAGGTGATCTTCTAATTCGAATACCAACGCTGCCCGATCGCGCACATCGATTTCCGCACCCAAGTCAAGAGCGGCAAAGAAGCAGGAGGTCGACGCCGGCGCCAAAACGCAGTTCGGATTCTTCAGTCCGGCATGCTTTGTCATCAGCGTAACGCATGCCACCAATTCGTTGTTTGATACATCCAGGGCCAGGTGCTCGGTTTTCTTGCCAACGACGATCAGCCATTCGTCCGATCGCTCGATCACAATACACGCTTGCAAACTCATCGGTTCTTTCTCCGATTGTTGCCACGCTGAACGCCACCAGCGCCAGACTTCTTGGTCGATCGATCGAGTTGGACCGTTGATTGGCGACCTTGATACTGTAGCGTGACTTGCTCCGATTCAATGCTCTGGACCGTCACACCGGCGGGCAACAATTCCAGCGATTCACCGATTCCTTTCACGTCAAACTGGCCTGAAGCATCCGACAGGATCGCGACGCTCTGGTCCGTTTCAATGATGGTTCCAACCAGCGTCAAGCCCAGCGTTGGCTGGCGTGGCGCGGGTGTGGGCGTGGGCGCAGCTTTTGGCTTGGGTCGCGGCTTGGGCGGCGGTGCAGGATCGTACAGTGGACCGCGCAGCGATTGAGCCGCAAGACGCTCGTCAAACGGCGGAGAGTCATCACGGATGACGGCAGGCTGGAGCTGTTGTCCGCGGCCTACATTGGTGACTGGGCTCGACGTGTCGATTCGGCGCAACGACCAGCCGATCGCGCCGGCTGTGCCAACAAACAGCCCGACTGCGATTGCCAACAGGCATCGACGTTGGTTTGTGATATCCATGCGAGCGTTCTTGGTAAGGTTTTACTCTAGCTAGTGCGCGAATCTGGTTTGCCGTGTCACACCTTCTTCGTCTCTTCGCATCACGGCAAACCACCTCTGTGAACCGCTTCCCTTGGCAGATGCATCGATCCAAACAGAAAAGTTAGTGCTGGCTTCCGACAGCATCGTCGACAGTTGATCACGGTTTCGTTGGCTTGAGATTTCGGTTTGAAGCAGCACCCCCAGCGTCGCCTTGGGGCTCTCGCGGTAACGCGTCAACAACCTCTGCGCCCCTCCATCTTGTACGACTGAGCTGGCCACCGCCAGGATCGCTTGATCCGAAGCCCGGCGAATATTCAGCTGGCCGGTGCCCCAGCAGGTGATGTCGGTTGTGAGGTTTGGGAGGGCCGCGTCGCTGCCGATTTGAGCCTCCATGGACCCCAGATCGAAAATTTCTCCCCAACTTCGAAAGGCGTCGGGGATCATCAATTCAGCGCCGTCTTCTTCAGATTCCTGCGTGGTTCGCCGACTTTCACGCGACATCATCATGGGCTTGACCGCTGGCACCAAACGCATGGTCGAACCGGCCCCAGGACCAACGATTTCGGAAATTGCTTGCTGGGTTCGCTGCTCGCCGACATGGTGATACAGCGTGTTCAGATTCAGTTTTGCATCTTCGTCCGCCAACAACAGATCAAACGTAACGCCATTGAGTGTCAAAGCGGCGCGAATCGTTGTCGGAGGCGGCACGCCAGGGGTCAACTTCGCAGCCGTTTCCTCAAGCAACGCGAAAACCTTCGGAGCGTCTACCAGCAGTACACGTTCCAGCGTGAACGCCCCCCAACGTTTCTGAAGTGAGCGCTCGGCGTCGGCCGCTTCGAGCCCACGCCGCAGACTCTGCTTGGCAAGCGTTCCAAGCGCGGTGATGACAAGGACGGAGACCGCGATCACGACCAGCAACACGTAGCCGTCTCGGGGCCGTCCTGATGAGGCATGTTCTTGTGAGCCGTAGGCGCTAGCCTCGGGCCACTCATGCTGGTTGACCGTGGTATCAGGGCCCGCGGCTAGCGCCGTCGGCTCAGTTCGCAGTCGTATTCGACTTAGCCGGAGATGCTTAGCTCTCATGATGGTGAATCACCTCCCGCCACAGGATCTGGCCCTGGTCACTAATCATCGTGACTCGAAAACTGAGCGGCACTTCGGGCAACCCACCTGTTTCCGGTTCCGGCAACAGACCGCTGTCGGGATCCGATTCACTCAACGGCTCGATTCGCAAAGCGGCCAGCCCGAACCAGGCGGGCTCGGCCGAGCCGGTAGCGGAAGTTCTTGTCAGCACAAGACGACCGGCGGCGTCGCGAATTTCGTAACGAACCCGCCCCGGTGTCATCAATGGTTGCCGCGTTTTCGGATCTCGACTGAGAAAACCGTGAAGGGTCACGCCCCGAGAATCGATCGCCATCCCCCGCGCATTGAGAAAGTCCGTCCGCATTTGGTCAATCAGATGGGTGACTGGGAAACGGCTGGTCTGCGCATTGCGGAGTTGATTCGAATCACGCACGGCGGACCACACAATGCTTAGCAGTCCTGCCATCATCATCGCAGTCAACACCGCTGAAGCAACAAGCTCGATCAAAGTAAACGCGGTTCGGGAATTTGGGCGGCGCGTGGTCATTCGATCGCCTCCACCACTTCCACGGTCGCCAGCGGCAGCAATCGGCCGTCGTTGTTCATTTCAACAACTTCCAAACGAATCACTCGCATTGGGATTTGAGCCGGTGCTGTGATTCCAATGACGCGGGTCCTCCAAAACCAGTTCGGTCTTCCGGCGATCATGCCGCGGCCAGCGGTGGGAATTCCTTCACGCGTGCCCGACAACTCGTTGAGCAGCTGGTCTGCGACAGCCACCGCGGTGATCTTGGCGTCGGCAATTCTTCGCTGTTGATGGTGGGCTGAAAACGACAAGAGTGACCCAACGAGAACGCTGGCCATCAGTGTCAGCCCGACGACGACCTCAAGCAGCGTGAAGGCGTTTTTGTGTTTACAGGGACAGAATTGCATCGACCTCTCCCTCACTGTTGAGCGGCACGACCTGTCCACTAGCGCCGAGCACGACCAACCATCGGCTCATCTTTCCACGCTGCAGCTCGACTGCATAAGTCGGTGATCCACCTTCGCGGTTGAACCGGATCTCGAAGTTGTTGCCAACGGTAACGCGTCGGCGGAGACGGATTTCGTTGATTTCGACGCTGTGGGGCAAACGGTACTGAGTGTTCCCTGGCCCTGGCGTATCGATCACCAGGCGTTGACGTTTGCGATCGATGGTGGCTCGAATTGGCTGTCGCGACTTTCTCGCATCACGCCGTGCCCGCGCATCGAACATCTCGATCGCCTCCGACGCACGGCTCAACTGATAATTATCCATCGTTCCGCCGAGCGAGAGGACGGCGAGTGTCGACAGAACTGCCATGATCACGATCACGATGACAAGTTCGATCAGCGTGAACGCCTTTCGCCTCTGGCAGCGACATCTACCCATTGTCGGCGTCCAATCCCTCACTTGAGAAGTCGCGATTCTCGCCTTCGCCGCCTTCACGACCGTCGGCACCAAGACTGATTACCTCATAAGGCTCAGTACTCCCCGGGCTAACGTATTCGTATGGATTCTTCCAAGGGTCGATCGGCAACTTGTTCAAGAATCCGTCGGGCCAGGTGTCGGTCCCTTGGACGAGGATTTCGATCCCTTCGTCGGTCGTCGGGTATCGGCTTTGGTCGGCATAGAATGTCTCAATCGCCTTGACGATGTTTGCGATCTCAGCTTTGGCAGCGTTCTGTTTGGATGAAATCAGATATCCGCGAGTGCGGACCGCGACCAGCCCTGCCAGCATGCCAAGAATCACCATCACGACGATCAATTCGACCAACGAAAACGCAGGTCTGCGCAAAATCCTCCCGTCGGAGGTCGTACAGCTTGCCCGCCACGAATTCTCCAAAGTAGCCATCACGCTCCGCCGTGATGTAGCCCGACCGAGCGATGATCCATTGTCCTTGACGTCAATCGAAGCGTGCGCTCTCAATGGCATGCGACTCGTTCGACTTGTATTTCGCGGAAACACAGCACATTGTCGGGCTACATCACGGCGGAGCGTGATGGCTACTGAAAGCTGCACGACCTCGCCGGGAGGGTCGGACGTTTGAACGGCCGGGGAATGCTCTTGAGCAGTCATCAAACTCAACGTTCTCATTCAACTTCACTCACCCTCTCCGGGCCTGAGAGCCCGACTCTCCCAGGGGGAGAGTGATGCACGTACACCTCTGCTTGATCGAAACCGAAACGCGGCACGAGCTCTTGGGGAGAGGTGGCAAACAGCGACGCTGCTTTTTCTCTACATAACATTTCCTGCCTCCAGGATCGGAAGGATCGTCGCCAACAACAAAAAGCCGACCATGGCGGCTAAGACAAGAATCAAGATGGGCTCAAGCAAGGCTGTGAATCGGGCCGACGCAGTTGCTACTTGCGCGTCATAGTCGTCGGCCAGGCGAAACAGCATCTCATCCAGCTTGCCCGATTCTTGGCCGACTGAAAAGACGCGTACGGCCAACGGCGGGAACGCACCACTGAGCTGCAGTGCATCGGCCACCTCTTCTCCGGCCGCGATTCGAACGCCACATTCATGAAGTGCCTGCTTGAACACGACGTTGCCGATCGAACGCTCGGCCAGTTCGAACGCGCGGGTCAATTCCACGCCGCTTCGCGAAAGCGTGCCGATGATCATGGCGATTCTGGCAACGCCTTGCTTGATCGCCATCGGACCTATCAGTGGGATTCGCAGCAACGTGCGATGCCAGATTTCTGTTCCACGGTCGGTGCGCAGCAGTGCGATGCCGACTGCCACCGTCGCGACGGCGACAATCGCCAGCAGCCAGCCGTAGGATAGCAGACCGTCGCTGAGCGTCTTGGCGACACGCGTCGGCCACGGCAGCACGTCCATCGTTTCCTGAAGGTTTTCCAGTAGCGGTGGCAAGACGGACGTCATCAAAAATAGTGCGGCGGCTGCTCCAAAACAGATCAAGAACAGCGGATAGACCAAAGCCGTCGTCACCGAATCACGCAGGCTGAGTTGTTTTCGTTTGAACTCGGCAAGCTGCTGGAGGACCGAGTCAAGTGTTCCCGAATTCTCGCCCACTTCGACCATCTGAACCGATGCAGCGTCGAACAGGTCGGGCCGCTCGTGGAGCGCTTCGCCAAGCGACGAACCGGCGGCCACGCGATCCCGGACCCCGAGGATCGCCGTGCGAAAGGCACCGTGGTTCTGCTCCGAGACCGTGTCGAGTGCGTCGAGCAGGGGAATGCCGGCGTGCAGCATCATCGACAATTCGTGAACAGCGGTCGCCCACTGCGACTTGCTCGACGCCAACGACAACTTTGACCACCAACTGGATTTCGTATTGCTGGCGCACTCGGAAAGCTTGCGAATCCGCACACCTTGGCCACGAAGCTGATCGCGGGCTTGGCGCGGAGTGTCCGCGGCGACCGTGCCACGCACGACCGATGAATCGTGATCCACGCCGATGTAAGAAAAGACTGCCATTGATTTGCGTGCTAGAGTGTCGTCACCCGCATCACCTCGTCCAGCGTTGTCACGCCTTGGTGTACTTTCAGTAAGCCATCGGTGGCCAGCAGATGCATACCCGCGTCCAGGCCGGCTGTGCGAATCTGCGACGCATTGCCACGCGTTTGCACCAATTCGCGGCAGGCATCGTCAATCGCCAGCAACTCGAAAAGTCCGACTCGACCGCGGAATCCGGTTCCCCGACATGCCTCACAGCCAACCGGTTTATAGACCCCAATCAAGTCGGCTACGGTAATCCCCTGGTCCGCCAGCAACGTCTCGGGCGGATCCGGAAGTAGAGTCGATCGGCTCGTATCGGGCTGCTTGCACTTGTCACACAGACGCCGCACCAAGCGTTGCGCCAGCGAGGCGACCAGCGAGCTGCTGACGAGATAGGGCTCGATCCCCAGATCCAACAACCGGGTCACGGCACTTGCGGCATCGTTGGTGTGCAAGGTGCTAAAGACCAGGTGCCCCGTGAGTGATGCTTGAATCGCCATCACGGCGGTTTCACTATCGCGGATCTCACCGACCATGATGATGTCAGGGTCCTGGCGAAGCACGCTTCTCATCCCCGAGGCAAACGTCATGCCTTTCTTTTCGTTGATCTGCGTTTGGCTGATGCCGTCCAGCTGATACTCGATTGGATCTTCCAGCGTTAGCACGTTCAAATCATGCGAGTTGATTTCTTGCAGTGCTCCGTAAAGTGTCGTGCTCTTACCGCTGCCCGTCGGCCCGGTGACCAGGATCATGCCGTGGTCACGGGAGATGAGTTGTCGAAAGACATCCAAGTAATGGGGCGGCATGCCAAGTTCGCCGAGCGTGTAAAGTCTCACGCTTTTGTCCAGCAATCGAATCACGATCCGTTCGTTGTGGCTGGTCGGCAAAGACGCAATCCGCAGATCGACCGTGCGATCACCAAGCTGGACAGTCGCACGACCGTCTTGCGGCAAACGCTTTTCGGCAATGTTCATTTTGCCGAGCACTTTGACACGTGTCAGCACTTCTTCCTGAACGGCCTTGGGAACCTCGAAGCTGTCAAACAGCACACCGTCAATCCGTTGCCGGACAATCACACGATCTTCGTAAGGTTGGATGTGGACGTCCGAGGCACCCGCTTTGACGGCGTCGAAGAGGAGATGATTGACCAGTCGGATGATCGGCGCGCGGCCTTCGGTGTCAAGCAAGTCTTCCCGCGTGGACAGTGATTTGACTTCACGCAGGACGGTGTCTCGATCGATCGCGTCGATCACCTGCTGTGCCTGACTCGACCGATCCGCGTAAGCAACGTTGATCGCGGTTTGGATCGCCGATTCGGTCGCCAAGATCGGTTCGGCATCACGATGCAGTGCCCGGCCGACAATGTCCAGATGGTCGTAACCGTCCCGATCACAAACCGCGACCAACAATTCGTCTTCGCGGCTGAAGCCGATCAAACTGTGCGAGCGCGCGTATGCGATTCCAAATCGCTTCAAGAAGTCTGGGTGGGGACGCAGCGACGAAAGGTCCGTTCGAATGTCACACTCAAGAGCCGCTGCCAGCAGGGTAAGCTGGTTCGATGGCGGGGGATAGGTCGACGCTGAAGTGGACGGAGCCGGCAGATTGGATGAGCCTAACGCTGGATCACGCTGTTGGGATGTCTCACGGAATGCGTCGGTGGCTTCAGGCATGGAATCACGATCGGGCGACTCTCGGGGAAGTCACCCGTAATCTCTGCGTCTTGTAGATCGATTTCAGATAAGTATCTCAGATCACGGAACCGCGAGTCCCGCAAAATCCTGGGTCGAATGAAAAGGAAAAAGGAGGTGGTCGTTTCTTGCTGAGTTGTCAGGCTGGTCAACTCGCGGAGCACAGGAATATGCTCGGTCCAGGGCACACCGCTGAAAGAACTCCCATCTGCGATTTGTTTCAGTCCGCCGACGACAACCGTCTTGCCGTCCGGGATCGTCACCACACTGCCAACACGGTCGATTTGGCGCGGCGGCGGCAGGGTGGGTGTTCCACCTTGAACGAACGTGCTGAACTCCACTTCGAATTCTAATTGAAGATGATCGTCCTCGTTGATATGAGGTGTGACTGTAATGATTGTACCGGCTTGTTGGTCTCCCCCCAAACTGATGTTCTCGACTGAGTTGACGATGCTGGAGACCTGAAAGGGGACGCTGGCGACGCTTTCCAGCGTCCCCGTCTGGTTGTCGTTGACCAGGATTTTGGGAGAAGCCAGCACGCGGCTGCGGGTATGGGCCGACAAAGCCTGAACAATGACGTCCGCAACGCCCGGGTCGAGCAGCACGCCGTTGAATCCCAGACCCGTTGTGGGGGTGACTAAGCCGGTTGCGGCATCGAGTTCGCTCAGACCGAATGACGTGAATCTGTAGAGCCGACGGAGTCCCGTGCTGTCGCCGAGTAAGACTTCCACACCGAGCGAAAAATTGTCGGTCGTGTCGACTGCCACGATCTCGGCTTCAATCAGCACTTGAGGGCGACGTTGGTCGAGCGATCGAATCAGTTTTTCATACAGTGGCTGGACGTTGGAGGGGGCGTAGACGATTAAACTGTTCGTCGCCACATCGGCCGATACGCGAGCACCGCCAGGCAATGTTGCCACTTGACCTCCGCCGGCACCAAGTCCTCCCACGCCACCGGCAAACCCGCCAACCCCAATTCCTAACCCACCCGCCGTTTCAATTCCACCAACGCCGCCGCCGATCAATGGACTCAGCGCGCTATTCTGATTCTGCATCGTCGAAGCTGGCATCCTGTCGTCTGTGTTTCCATTGTCGAACGGCAGGCGAATGGTCTGTCCGCTGGTACTGCCTCCGAAGCCCACAGGCAAAACTCCACCGGGAGCGACGCCGCCAACATTCAATCCTCCCAGCGTACCGAACTGACCATAACCAAGCCCTCCTGACTGCGCGACCTGATCGCTGCCGGCGGCCTGTTGAAGCGCGAGTAACGAATAGAGCACCTCGATCGCGTTGGCGTTTCTGAGCTTGTAGAACTGAATTGGGCTATCGCTGGAGTCGACGGGACGATCGAGCTCTTTCAAGAGCATTTTGATCTGACTGTGAACTTCGGCCGCCGTCGCACGATCAGCAAGTTGCCCTCTTCGTCGATCGTGGTTTCGATCGCCGTTTCAGCTTCGTCACTGCTAACCAAACCACGGATCAATTTGTCGATGCGTTCGGCCGATACATTCTGTAGCCGATAGACTTGCGATTGAAAGTCCATGCCCGTGTCAAGCTGCTTCAGTAGCTGCATCGCTTTTGTGACTTGCGTCTCGTCGCCAGCAACAATCACGCGCCGTCCCGAGGCATCGTTGAACAACTTGACTTCGTTCGTGGTGGCGCTCGTAGCGGCGTTTTTCGCGATCAACGCCTCGACTTGCTCGATCAGCGAGCCGGGGGTTCGATTCTTGGTTTCATAAAAGTCGATCGTTGACTGGCCCGTCGAATCGTCAATGAGCTTCAGCAACTCGGCCATCGTTTTCACGTTCTGGGCATAGTCGGTGACGATGATCAAGCGGTTTTCGGGTAGCGGGATGAAATTCGCACCCGTGGACAGAAACTTCCGAAACGTTAGCGACAACTTGGAGATGTCTGCATTTCGTACGGGAATCACCTGGGTGACGGCAGCAGCCGGCCCGTCCCGGGCAAGGATTTCTTCGGCATCACCTGTCGCCGCATAAGTCGTAATGTCTTTGACATCGACAATCCGCTTCCAACCCGGAACGTCCGAGTCGACAACCACCAGGTTCTCTCCTTTCAAAAGACTGCCCAGCAATATGGGCAGGGCGCTTTTGGGGAGCCGCGCGGGCGTATAGATCGTGACTTGGCGATTGGACAGGTCGGCGCTGTACAGGAATCGCACGTTGAATTGCTTGGAGACTGCTTCGACAAGCTTCGGCAAGCTGACCGATCCCGTCAGGTTCAGCTCAACAAACTCATCGCCGCCCCGCTGCACATCACCCTGCTGCCTACCAGTCTGCTGCCTACCAGTCTGCTGGTGCCGACCCGACTGCTATCACCGCTTGTGATAGCCAACACGAAGAACGCCGCAAAACATGCGAACTTTCGTGGTTTTTCAAATGGTTGAAAATCAGACAAGGCAGCGAGTCCGTTATCATGCGAAGATCGTTTCCGCCCTGGCGACGGGGACGTGCGTCGATCTCGCAAAAGATGGCGTCGGGCCAATATCGATCAGCGTGATCGATAAGCTGGCTGCTGGACGCTAGGAAAACCGGGACGAAGCCGTCAACGGTTCTTTCCGTATTCCATCTCGCTTACGAGTTTCACGACACGATGACGCCGTTTCACATTTACCTCTACGGTCCATTTCGCGGTCCGATCGAAACGAGTTTCGAGCAGGCAGCTCAGCGGCTCCAACAACTTCCGCGCTTGCACTTCGAGCCCGATGGCTCATTCGTTTGGAGTCGCGATTCCGGCAGGCAGCAAGTCTTTGGGATGGTCTACGACGCCGACGGCAAAGTCCGTTACTGCGATCTTCAAGGGCACTGTGATCGCCAAACCTGGAAAAAACTTTGCCAAGCGATCACAGGCGATCGACGCGATGACCTTCAAGTGATGATCCTGCCAGATCAGCAGTTGCAAGATTTGCAAAGCTTTGAAGAAAAGGTCTGGCCCGATCATGAGGCGGCCACGAATTGACTTCGTTTTCTTCCGGGCTCGAGACAGCGAAACCCCAGGAAATCCCCTGAAAACCACCTGTTTCGTGCGAACATCCAGGAATCGATCGTGTCAATTTTAGCGATTGGCACGCCGGTTGCTCTACAGGAACTTCGCGGAGGCTAATCTGGTCAAAGCAAGATGCCGGACAGTCCGGCGAATACATTTCAGGAGGATCTCTACTATGTTGACTGTTACTTGCGAACCAACCGTCTCGGAATCGAATCAGAACGCTCAAAATGAGACACTGCCGTCAGATCTTGAGATCTCACGCCGCGTCCTCCGAATTCGGTCAAGCTGGAGCGAAAGCGAGCGAAGGCAACGTCGCCACGACGCCGAAGAGCGATTTGCTGCACTGATGTGCAAGATCGTTGACGCGGCTGCGTAGCGTCGAGACTGCTTCTGCGAAACGATGGTCAAGCTATAACGTTTTCGCCCGGATCCGAATCCGCGATGCATTATGCTTCCAGGCTCTCGCCACCCGTTGGCGTTGAACTGACATTTTGACCTGCGACGTTGTCGGCGTAGCGGCATGCTTCGAGAAAAGACTCCAAGAGGACTTGCGCGGCGATCGCATCGATGCGTTGCTTTTTCTTGTTTCGGCTGTAGCCACCGCCAGCGATTTTCCGGTTCGCCTCCGCCGTTGTGAATCGCTCGTCGAATAGTCGCACCGGCAGTTTCGTTTGCTCAGCCAGCCAGAGGGCGAACTCTCGGGCCTCTTTGCTCTTTTGACTCTCGCCACCATCACAGTGAATCGGCAGCCCGACAACGAAGGCCACAAGTCGCTCTCGCGCGATCAGGTCTCGAAAGTAGTCGCCGTTTTGCTTCCAGCCGTCCGCGGGAAAGACCTCAAGCGGACTGGCAAGGATTCGGCCCGGATCACAAACTGCGATTCCCATTCGAACGGAGCCAAAGTCGACAGCGGCGACGCGGCCGGTCAGCGGAAAATCGTCGTTGCTCAAGGCTGATCCTCAATTCGCCCGCACGTCGTAGCAAAGCAAAATGTCCTGGTCGCGAAGATATAACTTCCCATTGGAAATGACCGGATGTGGCCAGGCGCGCTGATCACTTCGGTCTGGTTGCACCAATCGTCCCGTTTCCATGTAGCCATCGGTCGTCGCTTTGATCAATGCGACCGGCCCTTCTTCGCTTCGTAGATAGAAGTGTCCGTCGGCATAGACAGTCGCACCTTTGCCAACGCTTCGCTCATTGAAACTCAGTTCGCCGCTCTCCAGATCAAGACATCGAAAGGTCCCTCCGCTGGACCCAAAGACATGGCGGTCCAGCAAGATCACACCGCCATGATGATTGGCGATGTTCGTACTCGCGTAGATTTCTTCAGTGGACCAGTCGTCGCCGATTCGAAAGGCATTGCAGCCGACGCCGTACGCTGAGGTGACAAAAACGACATTGTCTTTAACGACGGGGGTGGCAACCACGGCAGTCTTTCCTTGGCGGTCCGCTTTCCAGATCACATCGCCTGTGTCAGGATCGATTCCCGCAACACTTTCTCCGGTCAGCTGGACATACTGTCGCTTTCCATGAATCGTGGCGATGATGACTGACGAGTAACCGGCGGGGTCGGTCCACTCGCTCGACTGCCAAATTTTTTCACCCGAATACTTGTTCAACGCGAGCAGGGTGCCGTTACTTCCACCGGGCGTGCAGACAACTCGATCGCCATCGACGAGCGGTGACTCGCTGTACTTCCATCCCGACATCATCGTGCCGCCGAACTCGTCAACCAGGTTCCGGCTCCAAATCTTCTCACCCGATTTCGTGTCCAGGCAAACCAGATCCGAATGCTGATTCAGAGCGAAGACTTGATCGCCGTCGACGGTTGGCGTACTGCGGGGGCCCTTGTATCTATTGTGGCCCCCGGAATTGCCGATCCTGGTTTTCCAAGCCAATGAGCCATCGGACTCGTTGAGCGCGATCAGGTAGTTGCCGTCATCCAAATCACCCAGTGTGTAAATCTGGCCCGCGGAAACCGCGACGCTCGAATAGCCAATGCCGAGACCCTCCATCTTCCATAACAACTGCGGCCCCTCGGCGGGCCATTGGCTCAGTAGTCCAGATTCCGGTGATAGACCGTCGCGATTTGGACCGCGCCACTGCGACCAGTCATCTGCAACCGCGGGTCCAGCGATCGCGAGCGATATCATAATCGCGGAAAGTAGCTCAAAGGATTCTGCCGAGATGATTCTGTTTTGCATCGTGGTTTTTTTTCCAGTCGTTCATTGTTGCGCTGCGCGACGACAAGCTGCATTCGACCAATCGCTGGCGCGGTCGGCGACCGCTGTCGCGCGGTGGGTAGTGTAGCAGATGGCGCCCTCGAGGATTAGGGCCGACACACGTCCAGGACTCATCGTCGAGCGGCAGCACCGTTCATTTTTCGTTGAACGGCAAGCCGCAGGCGGATCTGGCGGCGCTCATCGAATACTAAAAACTTCGTGCGCTTCGACCACTGGAACATCAGCGGAGTTGTCGCGAACGATTGTCGGTCCCTGGATGCTCGGTGCCGGTTTCTTGATGGGTGCTGCCAACGGCTTTTCCGACTCTGGTCGCATGAAATACAGACCGCCGCAGGCGAGGGCCGCGAAAATGGCGGCAGCCGTCGCCGCGGAAGCGAGTGCCCGACCGATGTGAAAGCGGCGGATATTTGGCCGCGAGTTGACATCCAGCAGATTGAGTTCGTCAACATTTTGCCAAAGCTTCGTCAGTCCAGCTTCGGATGTTTCCAGAGCGCGGTAAGCCGACTTAAGTGCTTGATGAAGACTCTCGTAACTCTCAAACCGATCCGCCGGCCTCTTGGCGAGCATTTTGTGCAGACAGCGCTGAAGTGCCTCCGGAAGCAAACCAACGATCTGTAACGTCTTTGTCGTCATTGGTTCTCGGCGTTCCATGGCGACGTGCAGCGGATCGCTTCCCTCCATGACGCACTGGCCGGTCAGCAGGAAAAATAGAATACAGCCGACGCTGTAGACGTCCGATTGCAAGTTCGGTGAGACGTCATGGAGCAGCACTTCCGGAGCCATAAAGTGCAGATGTTCTCGGGGAAGTATATTCAGCAGTTGAACGAAGTTTGGCTCGCGAAGTTTGCGGCTGGAGACGACGTTGGCAAGCACGAGGTCGCGGAGGTGGATTTCGCCGGCTCGGTTGACTAGCACTTTGCTCGGTCGTAACTCCAAGTGCAGCAAACCGACATCATGGGCGGCCTTAAGCGACTCGACGATGCGGCCGACACAGTAAACCGCTGGCTGGGCCGATAAGGGGCCGCCGCGCTTGACCAAACTCCAAAGGTCTTCGCCGGCGACATATTCGCTGACAACGTACGGCCGGTCTTGATCGACACCGCACTCAATCGGACGCTGGAGATGCCTTGCCGAAATCTGCGTGACTTGATCGATGCGTTTCCGGAGTGAGTGCAGTTCCGAGTGGAAGCTGCCTGGTAACCATCGCAGCGTCACCAATTCACCCGTTGACATCCGCGTTGCCAGGAAGACGCGTCCCCAGGTGCCTTCCCGAAGTTCTTGTTCAAGCACGAAGGGGCCGACGACTAATTCATGAGGTGAATCATCTGTGACCTTTCTCGCTTGCAGCGGAGTCAATCCCCTTGTGCGGGCGAGGTCCGCGATGATTTCGGCCGGTGACTTCATGACCGCAAACATTCCGAACGGCGACCACCCAGACTGCGAACGGAGTCTTGCAAGTTCCGCGTCGGAGGAGACGCGCCTTTGCAGCATTGGGGAAGCAGGCGTCACGGATTGCAAGTGCCGGTCGGCCTCGGACGCTGCCGAAGCGGCAACCACGGGCGACCGCGAAGAGCGTACCGGTGAGGCTTCCCGAATGGTCCTCGAAGCTTTCCTGTGCGGCGGCTTCACACCTCGATTTCGGTGTTTCTTCTCTTTCTTTGGTGTAACCCCAAGCTTGTTGCCGATTCGCGCCGCGTAGGTCGCTCGCGATGCGCTGTCGGTCAAGCAGTCGCGTGCTTCGGCGAGTTCGACCAACACCAGCTGGCAAGCATCGGCATTTGACCCCGTTTGATGAACGCTAACCTGAGCGACGCGGCGATAGTAGCCGCCTTTGATTTTCTTTTCGTCGTCCTCAAACTCCGAAATCCCGAGCAACTGATAGTAATTTGGCCGCGAAACCGATTGCGGAATGTCAAGCCAGTCAACGTAAGGATTCACTTTGTGGCTCATCGAATACTCACAGGCATGTTTGTTTAGCGATCACGCTTTCGATTGCTGGTGGTGGCGATCGTTCGCGTCACGCTAGGAGCAACGTTCGTGGACCGCAGCCCCGTTTCCGGGTCGAGCAGGGGATACAACTCCCAAACCTTCAGCTTGTTCTCCTCGCCGATGGTCGCGGCAAACGCCGGATAGTCACGACCCGGATCAGGTTCCGAAAGTGCTACACCCACGATGGGGCCTGTGTGCGCGGGACGCTCGGGGACATCCTCCAGTCGCCGACCGTTGGACTCCTGAATCCGCCGTTCGGTCTCTGCGTCGATCGTGACGCAGAAGCGAGTTCCTTCGTAGGTATCCCAGATGTAAGCAAGTCCATTGTCGTCACCCATCATCAACCAGCGGCCATCGTTGCTGATCGTGTACTCGGGTATTCCGTGGTGTGTTTCGAGGAACTTGATCTTGTGTTCCTCCCGCTGCGAATTGAGATTCACGACGGAGAATCCATCACGCACTCGCACCAGGACTTTCAGGACCCCGGCGTCGGGGATTTTAGGTGAAGCATCGACGGATGGTGTTGGCTGCGGCCGCGAACCTTTGGTGATGAACCAGATCGATTTGCTGCCGGAGGTCAAAAAGAAGGGCTTGCCTTCGCTTTCAAGTTCTTTGGAGGACTTGCGAAACGATTCCAGCTCTCCGTTTGCCTTCCATTTCAAAATCCAGCGGGAGAATTTGTGTAGGCTTTTGTTGTATTCGCCCTGTGCAACGAGGACACTGTCTTCGGGAGAAAATGCCAGTGATGTGATGCCGGGGGCGGCGCCGCTGGAGCCTGCATTTCTGCCTCCGCGACGCGCCCCGCCTTGATCATCCGATTCAATCCACGGCTCATCGTGGTTGTATTCTTCCAATTTGGTTAACTGCAGTGTCTCTGCGTCAGCGATGAACAGTCGGTGGACGGCCCTTTCGCGAACGGAAAAGGCAATCTGCGGCGAAGTGTTCGCGAATGCCATCGCAGTCACGACACCCTCAAAGCTGCGGTATTGCGAGGTTGGCGACACTTTGTCGCGCGCGAGATCGGCGACATCGAACACCTTCAGAATGTCGTTTTCTTGGCGTTTTGCACCTGCCGTTCCGACGGCTAAGAATTGACGTTGGGGCAACGGTTGATTGGAGGCGGCCCAGCTGGCGATCTCCGCAAGCTCGCGAGAGCTGCCGTCTTGGCTGAACAGAATCACCTGTGGAACGGTAAAGACGCCGGCTGAATTGGGCAGCGAGTACAGTTCGCTTACCGACAGGTCTTCGATCGACCAGGCGTGGGCCTGCAACCGCGAGTATCGGTAATCCCAACTGAGTAGCGCACCATTGTCCCCTTCGTCGATCTCCTCAACCTCACCGTCTTCGTTTCGGCGGACTGGCTTACGTGCTGCCGAAGTCCGTGCAGCGTAAAGAAAACGATCAGCGAACAGCAGACGGACTGGGCGATAAGCCTGGTCGAGTCCAAACTTGAAGTTCGTGTCCGCCACGAAGGACAGATTGCTAAATCCTTCGGCGAAGCTTGACAATGACTGTGCTGTCTCCGATGGCGCCAATCGGCGCTGCGTCGAGGCCAGTCGACGACGCTGTTGCGACAGCTCCTTTCCGCTCAGGGAGGTGCCTTTCTCGAGCGCGATGATCCGCGCCAAAGATTGCTGGGCCTCCGCTTTCGCGTTTTGATCGCCCTCCAACAGGTCAAGGATATCTTTGGTTCCGGCACCGGCGATCAAAGCCTGCCGGGCGGCGTCGTAGGGATCCTCGTCTTGAATTTCCTGCAACGACTTCGGCGGTTTGAGATCTTTCACTTCCGTCGCATCTGCTAACGCTCCCTGCGGAATATCGGCACCCGGCGGCGGCAGACTGCTGGGGAATCTCCATGAGCGAATGGAGTGGTCGATTCCTCCGCTGACAAAATGTCCGGGGTCGGCCAGAGGCGAAATGTCCATCACCGGACCCTGATGTCCCTCGAACCTCGCAATCTCGCGGTTGTCGGCCAGACTCCAGGCCCGGATCACGCCGTCGCTGCCACCCACCAGCAGAAACTTTGAGTCGGCTGTGAAGGCCGCGCTCGAGCTCGCGACGCTGCTGCGGATGATCAGTTTCGGTTCGATTTTGCTTGCGCTGCGATTCGACGCATCAAGATCCCAAATGTAAGTCGAATGATCGTCGTCCTCGTAAATGGAAAGCACGTAGCGACCGTCTGACGATACCTTGGATTGATTGATCGGGGCTTCCATACCCTGAAACACTGCCTGCGGCGCTCGAAACGCAGCACGGTTCCACAACGTCATGTCGCCGTTCAGGCTGCCACACAGTAAATATTCTCCCCCACCGTGAAAGCTGGCTGAAACGATCGCAGCGCTACTGGCCTGCGATCGCCCGAGCGCCAGTAACGAATGCACGGAAATCGAACCATCCTGCCGTGCCAGCGACAGCTTCTTGCCATCCTGCGTGAACGCGATCGTCTCGAGGCCTTCGACTGCAGGAATCGATTCGAGCATGCTGACGGTAGCCGCGTCGTACACCTCACAATGACCGTCGGCAAAGGCGACCGCGATCAGGCTACCGTCTTGTGAATAACAAAGTCTCTTCGCGTCAGCTTTGAGATCCGATCGAGTGAGTTGCTGAAGGTCGATCGTTTCCCACACTACCAATGCGCTGCCGCCGCCAAAGGAAGTCTGGCCCAACGCCGCAACATGAACACCGGCGGGGGCGATCGCAAGTTGGCCCAATTCCAAACCGTCCGACTTCAGCTCGCGTCGACTGCCTCCGGCCATCGGAAGCAGACTGATGTTCGGCGAGCCGTCGGTCGCCGCCACGAAGGCTCCGTCTGCTGAGACTTCAACGCTTGTCACCGGCGCTCGGGAATCGGCCGACGATTTCGGCTCGCAACGAGTCGGACACGACCGCAAGCTTCGTCTCTTTCTTGCTGATGGCAAGCAGACGACCGCTCTCTGCTGTTGCCAGTGCATCACAGTGGACGTCGCAGGGAACGATGCCAGCCGCCGATTCCGGCGAGCCTAGATCCAAGCTGAGGATCTGTCCGACATCGTTCGAGGCAAACAACAACTTGCCGTTGCTACTACAGCAGAGCGTTCGCAGTCCAATCGCGCTCGTGATCGGTAGTTGGGCGACTTGGCCCTGGGCATCCAGGAGATGGATGTCGTTTTCGGCTAAGAACGCGAAGCCGCCGGAGTTCGGTATCGCCTGCAGACTCCGCAAGTTGGCTTTGCCGACCACCACCCGTGCCGGCTCGTTCCCCGTCGCGTCGAAATTCAGAATTTCACCCGATCCCGACAACGCCAGCAAATTGTTGCCGGTCTCTGACCAGGCCATGCTGGTGGCTTGAGCGCCCAGATTTCGTCGCCAGCGAACCGTCGGCAAATTCAGCCTTTGCAGCCGTGAAGACCCATCGAAGAACCAGAGTCGGTCTTCATTCAAGCTGACCAACTTGGTGATCTTGACGCCCACCATTAGCTGCGACTCGATGCTTCCCGTCTTGCTGTTGACGGTGACGACGCGTTGACCATCGGTCACTGCAAGGTGGTCACCGTCATCGGACCAGATCAGCGAAATGACTTTCGTGATTGGCAATGCTGATCGCTTGCTCTCGTTTGTTGCGGTTCGCAAAATCGCAAGTCGTCCTTTGCGATCACATGCCGCGACGTTGGCGGTCGCATCGTGCACGGATAGGCAAACGACGGGTTCATCGGAAAGATCGAGGCTGCCAATGCTCGATCCATCCTCTCGCTGGATGTTCACCTTCGAAGCATTGCCGGAAACCAGCAGACCGGCGCGGATCACGACGTCGATGGGCGGCGACCCTAGTGAAAAATCATTGCTGTTTTCCGAGGACGCTAGACGAGCCGACTTGATGAATGTGCCGTCTGACTTCACAGCCACCCAGTCGGATTGACCATTCTCCTCGGTTGCGATCAGGTACGCGTTCTTGTCCAAGCTGCCCCATTCTTCCTGTAAGCGATCGACTGACCCGCCGCGAAGATTCGCACTGCGTAGGCCCTCATCTGTGGCAAGTACGACAATTTCGCCGGAGTTCGCCGTGCGAATTTTGGACGTCTTGGTTCCAATCGGCAGAGGTGCCTTCGATGAATCGTTGGCAGCGTCATAGGTTGCCACCGACTGCGCGGAAGTTAAAACGGCAAACCGGCTTGTTGATCCGAGTGAGATCATCTCACTCACTGTGGCGGGGAACTCGGCACGCATGGCAGCGGAAAACTTACCTGACGGAGAATTCCAACGGATCAGCGCACCGTTGGAACGCAAACCGAGCAGCCAATTGCCATCGCCGCCGACCGAGATCGCTCGAATCCCCGACGACTTGGGAGCAATGGTCGCGATCGCAGGTATCGGGTGACTTCGCCAACTGCCGCCGGCGTCGATAGCAATCGCGTGATCGCCGACAACCGTCATGGCCAGTAACGAAGTGCTTGCTTGATACGCAGGCCTCGTCACCGTGACCCCGGTACTCGTATCAATCGAGACAAGCAAGCCACCGGACGTGATGGCGGTCGCGTATCGGCCGTCGCCGGCCACAGATAGAACTTCGATGTCACCGCTCAGGTTCTCGGTCACTAGCGACATCTCCGAACCGTCGGCTTCCAGCTTGTACAGCTGGCCTTCAGCAGTTGCGGCAAAGGTCCTGCCTCCATCCAAGGCAACGGCAATGAACTCCTTTGCAGCTGAGTCATATTGAACATCACCGTTATCGCTGGCAATGACGGTCAGGCTTCCATCGGCATGGTGGCACGCGATTCGGCTATGTGCCTCGTCCAATGCTATGCTGCGGGTTGGCTGCTTCAGTTGCGCGATGCTTCGGACATTTTCGGTTTCCGCAATTGGAACCGAAACAATCTGCCCAGACTGGAGCGCGAATACGATTCCCTTCGCATCGGCTGAGAATTGTGCTGCCACTGGTTCACTCACTTGATCGGTGAACTTCGTCACGAATTGGGGTTCGCCGCGACTGATCTGATAGCAGGATGCGCGACCATCCTGCAGGCACGCCAGCAAACTACCGTCGGACGATAACGCCAGCGGAACGCTCTGTCCCAGGTTGTCCAGCGTGCGCACGCCGCCGGATCCGCTGGAAGCCAAGAGATGTCCCTGGTCGTCAACCGATACAACGGTCTGCCCGTTGCGAGAAATCAGAGACTGCGTCACCGTTCCCTCGGCGATGTTCCGCTCCGCGGGTGAACCATCCGGCAGACTTACGCCGATCACCGATTCATCGTTCAGGACGATGCCGAGCGTTTGCCTGGCGATGTCCGCGTCAGCGATCGTGGCATCGGCGGCGACGCGGATCGTTGCTTCCAAATTTCCCGAGCCGGAACGCACTTCCATCAAACGAGCTGCTTGATCGATGGTACCGATTCGATCAGTACGGCCAATCATGCGACTCCAAGTTTGTTCGGTGCCAGCCTTGAACGGACCATCGATTGACGACGCGAAACGGAGTCGTTGCTGTTCGTCGAGTACAAAAACGCCGCCCTCACGCAAGGCGGTCGCGGCCGTGATTGCGACGTCGATGGACCCTCGATCGAAACGCTGCTGCTTGACAAACTGCGTCGTCTTTGTGCTCCCTTTTGCGTCGCAACTCCAAACGCGCCCAGAGCCGGTCGTCCCAATGGCCAGGATTTCGCTTTCGTGAAGACCCTTGCGAATGAGCTCTGGATTTGAATTCGGAAGCGCGTATGCCCACGACCAGATGCTACCGGAGGCGGTGCCGATCAAGGCAAGACTTTCATCGATCGCAAGTGACGTAACCCGCTCGTCTTCGATGCGCGCTGAATTGGTGAGTTGTCCGTCGTGGGTGCGAACAGCACGCAGGTCGGTGCCTCGGGCGACAACGATCTCCGTTCCCGTCTGATTCATCGCCGCCACTTCGCCAGTGGTGGCTAGAGGGCCGCTGCTCTTGAGCGGAAACGTGGCAACCCCTACTTCACCATGGGCCGTGGCGAAGGCGAACTGTTCCTGATGATGAGGCGACCGAACCAGTTGGGTGATTCCGGCGTCACTCAATTGCGTGTATGCGATCGTACGACGGTTGCTATCTTGAAAGACGACTCGACCCTTGTTGCTGGCCAGCGCCACCAGATCGTTATCCGCTGAGAACTCGGCCGCGGTCAGCTGCCCTGTGCTTAACGAATGACGTCGAACAGCACTGCCATTTTCCAACGAGTAAACGTCCAGGTTCTTGTCACGGCTCGGCAGTCCGACGATTCGGCCGTCCGGCGAGCTGACCACGAAGTCCGGAGCGTCTACCACGTCAAATGATCGCTGTGGCTCAATCGGAAGTTTCCAACGCGCTACCTCGCCCGTCCGAGCGACGGTGATCAGCGTGTCGCCGTTGTCAACAAACCCGATCCCGTCGACCGGTGCGCTGTGGGCGGCAAAGGAAACCTTCTTCAGCTCATCACCTTCCGGTGTCCAAAGTGTCACGCGGCCACTTGCGTCGCCAGCGGCAAGACCTTTCGCTTCGGGACCGACGACCATCGAAGTCAGTGGCTGATCAAAAACCGCTTCCGCAAAATCACGCGAAGCGGTTCGCTGATTGCCAATTTGCCAATAGACGATCTTGTTCTCAGCGGCCGCAAACAGGATTTGATCGTCCTGGTAACTCAGCAGATGCGCGTAGCCGCCCGGCTCGCCGGTCAGTTCCAATGGAGGTTCGGTCTCCGTTGACCAGAGTTTGATCTCGCCGCTGGAATCGCCCGTCGCGGCGATCCCCGCCTGTGCGCTAATCGCAACGGCGGTGATTGGATTGTCGTGAGCTTTCCGCGGTGCCGCTGCGTCGAGTCGAAGCAGGCGGTTCTGCTGGAATTTGTCCAAACCGTCAACCGATTCGAGCGAAAAAATCTTCAAACCACCATCCAGCCCGCCCACGATGATCTGTTTCCCGGTCTCGCCAATCGCCATGCTGAAAGGAGTCAGTTGCGGGTTAAATATCTGTCGCGCCAACCGCTTGCTTTTTACGTCATAGATCCCAATCGATTTGCTCTCGCCAACAAAAGCAACCTGCTTGCCGAGTTGCCCAAAGGTCAGCAGGTCGTCACGGCGTGGAAGAGTCGTTTCGGCTTCGGCAGGGGCGACCGCTTCCAGCTCGGCTGCAGGTTGATCGGCGTTGGCCGCAACTTCGCTATTTGGAGGGGGAGCGGCCCGTGCTTTGCGGACTTTGAGGCCGGCTTGGCGTCGGGCTTTGATTCAGCTGTCAGACGCGATCTTTTCCGCTGCGGGTGGATCTTCAGCGGCAGTGTTCTTGGCAACAGGCGCGTCAGTGCCCTGCTCCGCCGCGATCCGCTCATCAGCGGCATCCGTCTCCTTTTCTGCCTTTCGCATTTTGGAGCGCTCTTGTGCAATTCGCAGCATTTTTTCCTGAACGCTTTCCTCGCCGGAACAACCCACCACTAGCAGCAAGCAGAGGGCCGGCAGGAGACCGCGCAGATGGTTCATCAATGCACCATGACTTGAAATAGTAAGACTCCAATGACTTCGTGGATCGTACTGCAGACATGCGCAGTATCGACTAGCGCGCCGACACCCAAATGAATCGCTCTTAACGCATTCTTCACGTGGCCACCCGTTCCGTTTGAAGAGGGCATCGACAACCTGCGCAAACTGCTCATTTAGGTCGCCTTGGTTCGCTTCAAGATTCGCTCACACTCGGCATCCGATCAGAATGTTCGAGGGACTGCCGCATAAGTGCGTGGCTTCAATGGCGAATGATGATTGACGTTGGCCGCAGTTCACACTCTCGAACTTGTCCGAAACGAACGTATTCTTGTTCGTAGTGACCGCATTCATGCGGTCGTCCTGCAAGACCCGATGAATCGGGTCACTACGAACAAAGAGTGGCAATGCTCATGAACCACCTTTGGCATCGGTCATCAACCGTCGAATCCACTCATGCGCAAGGCAGCCTCCGCCAACGCACCAACTCTGCACAATTTCGAATCGCTTATTTCGTCGCAGCGCGTCGGCCAAGACGGTCTCGATTCTTGCGCGGAGTTCATCCTGTTTTTGCTCTACCGCCTGATAGTGCCTACTGGGCGAATCCAGCATTGCCGGATTCTGCTTCATCTGATCGGCTGCTGAATGTGTCGTCTTTGTGACCCTGCGAGCGCCGTGGTCATGTCCTCTCCCCCAGACTCACCCGTCCACGACCAATGTGTTTCTCTGGAAACGATGATCAGGTTGGTGGTCGCCGCTCCACAATCAAGAATCGCAATTGCAGGTGTTGTTTCGTCGGACGTCGGTAGGATCTCTGCTTCCTCGCCATCTCTTTTGGGCGAAAGAACGTCTGCAAACTCGTAAGCGGCGAAGTTCGCCAACGCGATGTTGTCTGCCTGCAGTCCCGTGAGCGTTAGCCCCGCTTCGCTAAACAGATCAAGACGCTCATCGATCACGGTTTGACGGGTGGCCGTGATCACAGCGGCGCGACCGTGAGTCTCGTCGTCTCCTTGCACTTTCTGAATCCAGCACGCGACGGCAAGCTCCTCCAACGGTACCGGAATTTTCTGTTCGATCTCTCGATTCAGAAGGGCCGAGGCCTGCTTGTCTTTCAATGGCGGAAGTCGCACAAAACGCGTGATCAGGTGCGAGCCGCTGATGTTGCCCCAGACCGGAATCCCCTCGATCTCGCACTCTTCGAGGAACTTGGCCACCAGCGGGCTCGACAACACCGAGCTTGCTGCCTTGGAAACTTGCCCTGCAAAGTGGCGTCTCATATTCCTGGTAAAAACAGTCGACGACCGCCAGACCATCTTCGCCTTTCTCGATGCAGACCGCCTTGATCGACGCATTGCCCATGTCGACGCCCCAACAGGCGGTCTTTTTCCGCCGGCCAATTCCGCGAAGCAGCTTTTTCTTGGGGGCAAACTGCTCGGTGGTTCTCGCTTCACCGAGTCCCTGCAGCGCGAGCCCGATGGCAACGCTGAAGCGGCCCGCGCGGGACCGCAGCAATGGCTGATCACCCAGATCGAGCGATGTAGGGAGACTCAGCATGCCGGCTGTTCCTCCCATCCAACAGTCGGTCGATCCTTTCCACTGCGGGAGATGCGTCCGCGGCGCCCGCTCGCCCGTCTTCAGCTTCGCTGCCAACTTCTTCACTAAGTGTTGGGCTGCCTGATTGTCGGGAACTTCCTTGGCGAAACGCAGCGCAAGTCGGCCCAGCATCGGTGTGGCATACGGTTCACAGTCGAACTGCTGCGATAGCCAGCGCACGTCCTCAACCGAATCGCGAATGGCGTCAAATTCTTTTGTCCGCCCGATGCCGGGAACAGAATTGAGCAAGTCGGATGCGGCGGAGTACTTTGAGTTGGACAGAGATCGCTTTGCCAATGCGATCAACTTCTCGGATACTTGCTTGCCCAATTGCCGATACTGCTTTTCCTTTGGCACCAGATCGAGCAAGCGGTCAATCAGTCCGCCCACGAGCGGCCAATCCTTGTTGGCGATGCCGTGCTTCAATTCCTTCTCTAAAGCTGCCAACTGATCGGTAAACAGCTTGGCTCGTTCAAGATCCTTCTTGGCAGCTTCCGTCAATAAGTTCCGCGGAACACTTTCTAGCAGATTGAACGGCCGCCAGCTGATTGTCGTTGTCCAGTTCTTGCTTTGCCCGCGCCATCGCCTGTTGAGCCATCACGGTTGCCCGGTCGCGAAGCCCCTCGATTTTCGCGATCGCTTGGCGGGCGCTTTCCGCGGACTCTTTGAATCGGTAATCCTCCGCAGCGGCGATTCGCGTCAGGATCGCAATCGCAGCTTCGAAGTCCGATGCCTTCGCTGCAGCAACCGCTCCGCCATTTTTTCTTCGTTCTGAGCGTGTTTTTCCCGCAATGCCTTGGCAAGGTCCGCACCGCAAGACTCGCAGAATTTCTGAATCAGCAGGACCTGTTTCGAGCAACCCGGACAGGGTTCGTAAAGAGCATGACCACATCCCTTGCAGAACGCGGCGTTGGTCAGATTACTAGTGGTGCAAGCACCACACTGTACTGCCGACGGTGCGGCAATTGAGTTCTCTGCTCCCATTTTTGCCTCTGTGTGTTTATCTCTGTGTTGCTGTGCATTCGAATGCTTGGCACGTTCGCAAGCAGCCTACTTGTCCAGCTCGACAACTGCGCCGTGGAGTGGAAACCAATTTGAAAACCGATGGTCAATTGGATCCCCGACCGACACATAACCGTGTTTTTCAGCCGCATTAAAAACTACCGTTGGGCAATCAGCGGGAACGGTCACTGTCAGACGGTAGTCGCCTTCGGTCTCAAGCGGAGCGAGTGATGCCTGTAGCTCGTCGGGTTTAACATCGAGGACACCGATTTTGCGTTCGAGGTCGCCGCGCAACCGGACCAACAGGTGAATCTGGTGCTCTTCTCCGGCAACAAGCGTTCCAATGTCGAGACCGTCGCTTTCGTGGATCCTCGGACTGTGAAAAACGATGGGAGAGCGACACACTCCGTGGCACGTCAGATTCGCTACAGCTTTCTTGCGTTGACCCTCGGGTCTTGCCGTCAGCGTGAGAGTTCCCTTGTACTTTCCATAGTCCATCGCGGTGGTCCAAAGTCGAATCTTCCAAGCGGAACGCGCTCCCTTGTCCACAAACTCGCTGTCCACAACGGTGATCGGCTCAGCATTCCAGTCGAAGATTTGCAGATCGCATTGGATATCTTCAACGGAAAATTCATTCCAGAGCTGGCTATAAACGATGAATTCGGTTTGCGTACTCTCAGCCGGGTCCGATGCCGAGAACCTGATCGACTTCGGGATCACCAGTTCTTGTCTTAGCCGGCCCTGACATCTGAACGTCACTTGCCGCATCAACGGATCGCTGGTTTGAACAACCAAAGAGTAACCTTCGTCAAGCAGCGGTGCGGTCCCTGCTTTCAACGCGATTGCTACGTTGCCGGTCTCGCCTGGACCGACCTCATTGTTCTCCAGTTTTACGTCCAAATGATCACAATCAGGAGGCGACAGCTTCTAGCTCGAGCGGCAGGTCCCCTTGGTTGTGAATCTCAAAGGTATGCCAGACTATCGTGTTGGGCTCCAGGAGACCGAAGTCGTGTGTCGCAGGCTTGGGCAAATGCACGATCGCCCTCTGCTTGCCTTGAAGTGACTCCTTCAGCTCAACTTCGTCTGTCTAATTCGGCGATCTTGTTGTCGTAGTCCTGGCGTCGAGAATCCGGCACTCCCCACGGTTCGTATTTGACCGATGATGCAACGGCGATACACGCGAGAATCGCGCAAGTGGTTATCGTCAACAAAAGGACAATGTTCCGTTCAACTACTGCCATCGATCCAGCCAATCACAAAAGTAAGAATCAGAAAGCGAGAAGAGGCTTGAAGACTCGAACCTCTCCTCGCTCTGCATTACCGCAACTATGCGATCGCAGTTCAGTTCTCCTCGAAGGTCCCCTTGAAGGACGATTCATCGAGGAAAATTCCGGAGAACATTTCACCTGGCTGCAATTCGGCGGCAGCACTTGTGAAACCGACCCGCGAGTAATCTGTCAAGCGAATCAATCGGGAAGCCGGGATTCAAGTAACCGTCGCCGTTGTCGTCATTGAAGAGCTTGACAGAACCATCACCCATGAGAATGTTGCAGCCACCTGAGTGGATAGCGAACCAGTCACGAGTGTCCTGCAGGTAGGTGATGCCCGCGTCACCCGAGCCGACGGTCGTGGCACTGAGCGGCGGGTTGCAGTTGGCTGTCGTTGCTTCGCCGCGCTCGCAGTTGATCTCGACTGACATGTCGACACCGGCGTCCAACAGAATGATGCGATCAACAGCACTCTGATAGTATGCTGGTCCATCGTTGAACGCTTCTGCCAGCAGCATGCCGCGGGGTAATTCGACCTTCGTATTTGGAACGTCCTCGCCCAGAATCGCTTCGTCGACATCCCCCGGACCTGCATCCCCAAGCAAAGGAATGTTGCTGGTAGCGACGCGGCTTCGGTCCAACGTCGCTGATGACAATGGCCCTGTCGTGCCCTGTCGCTCCTTGAAGTAGCCACCAACCGCCGACACAGTGTTGTTGCTCGCGTCCTTCTCCATGATTGGGGCGAGACGAACGAGGAAATATCCCGCCGCGTAGTTGGTCATGTATCCCTGGTCGACGTACATGCCGCCTACGTATTCCGCACGGCTACCAAAGGTGATGTTGGCGTTTTGGGGATTTGTCCAAGCAGTCAACGCAACATTGCTCGCATCAATCAGGCCTGCCCCGGCGCCCGCCCGCATGCGCGCAGTTGTGTTACCTGCTGCTGGAGCAACTGCGGCCAAGTTGCCACTTGTCGAGACTCCAAGCAAGTCGTTCAACTTCTCGGAATGCTTTTCGCGGGGTTGCTGGGGCACAGCATGTCGCCGGGCATCGCATTGCCGCTGTTGACCAGGTCGGCGACCCAACCGTCGGTAGTCCATGTCACCGTCGCGGTAGAAGTCAGATGCACCGGTGCACATGCGTCCCAGCGGATCGCGAGATGCGAATTCCTGCATCCGATGCCGAATTGACGCAGGTTGCTTGGAGCACTGGGCGTTGACGGGCGGCTTCACGAGCCTTGGTGAGTGCTGGCAGCGCGAGGGCAGCTAACAGGGCGATGATTGCAATCACCACCAACAATTCGATCAGGGTGAAACCTGAAACGTGCTTCTTTGTCATTCTTGAAAATCCTTCGATTTCTCTGGACGCGATCAATGTTCGTCGTCCAGAATGGGGTTAAGGGTGGAGTGAAGTGGCGACCCTCATGCGGGGTGCTTTCCGTTACCGCGGAAATCCACCTCAAGGGGCGTCACTCACTCTGCTTCAAATTTGTTTTTCGCTTACCAAGACACGATGCGGTGCATCTGCGTCGTCGTGAGTGATAGGGTTCTCACTTCTTTCCTTTGTCGTGGCCACTTACATGACCCGCATCTTGCGCGTCGCATTCGACACGGCCTAAACTTTGGTCATTCTGGGAATGTGGTTAGGTCGAAGTTCTCCTCTTTTGGAGTGTTGCGAAACTGCCAAGGCCGTCTCGCAATAAGGACAGATCTAAAAATCATTCGTGCTACTCCCCCTTGGAATTCAGCGAGTAGAAACTTGCCAGCTTCAAGGTTTCCGCTTCGACCTCCGATGACGTCCAAAAGACCGGGCCGCCGCCCGAGGATTCGTCGAAGCCATTGTTGATGAATCCGTCGTTGTTCCGATCTGTCAGCCTGCTGATCGAGCCATCGGCCATCAACACGTTCACGGTGCCCTGGTGCAGAGCAGCCATGCCACGGTAATCCTGCCGCGTGTCCATGCTCCACTGTTTCAGCCATCCCGTGGGTCCTTCGCGCGGAACGGCCGCACCAAACTCAGGCACCTTCATGAAATTTGGGTTGACCGTGTCCGCGACGCCGTCTGCATCGGTATCGATTTCTCGCCGGTTGCCGATGGGCACTCCCACAATTCCGGTGGTGTAAAATGAACCCGGAAGCAGTTCGTCGCCCACCCCAGCGGAAAGCGAGCCCGTGGGCGAAGCGTCACACAGCATTGGTACCGTGCTTGATGATGCTTTTCCGCCATCGAGTCGGCGGATCGTGAGCGGTCCTTTGGTCACATTGGTACCGCGCGGATCGTGCGGCGGGCCGGGACAGGTCGAACTCGAGCCGTCAAGATTGCCGTCGCTGCCCAGGCGGAATTCCGAACGGAGCAGAAACCAACTGGCCGCGAAATTCGTGTTGTAGCCTTCGTCCAACATCTGTTCCTCGACTATCTCCACCCGCTCGAGCGACAGGGGAGCAATCGCGGGGGTCGAGGGGATTGCTGGATTCGTCGAGGTGCCGATGATCGTCCTGGCGATATTCCGGATCGGTTGTCCGGTCGTGCTGACGTAAGGCTCGCTACCGAGACGATCGACACAAGTCGCGATGCTAAAGTCAGCCACGTCCATCGTCAGCATTTGCTCGATCGCTTTCGTGGTGAGTGCGATGTTGCTGGGGCAACGCATCTCGCTGACGAGCACACCTTGCGAGACGAGGTCGGCGACCCAGCCGATCTCAGTCGGCACGCCGTCACGCTCGGGATCAAAACCGCCACTGCAGAAGGCTCCACTTGGCGAAGCAACCGTTCTCGCAGTCAACGCGACCCCGAAGTTTCTCAGATTATTTGAGCACTCAACCGATCGTGCGGCTTCACGAGCCTTGGAGACTGCGGGAAGCAATAGGCCAGCCAGAATCCCGATGATCGAAATCACCACGAGCATCTCGATTAAAGTAAAACCGTTTCGCTGCATCATGCCTGGTTTTGGCCCGCCAGTTTCTGACGATGACCGCCTCTTTCCGATCGAGACATCTGAGTGTTGATAAAGAACAATACCGTTTGCATTTCGTTTAACAGCTAGCCACAGCCGACTGCTCAGGGCCGACGCAGTCGCCTGCGGCTAGCCGTTAAACAAAAAAGACCTCACCTGATCGATACTCAAGAATGACTTTCTTCGGCCGACCGCGGGAATCATTTACGACGAGCGATTCGTTTGCAACCGCGAATCGATCAACTCACGGAGTCTTCACAATTCCTACTTATTTCTGATCCTAAGCCGAGACTTGTTAACGCGCATCGTGGGCATCGTTTGAGCAACGCTAATGATGACATTTCTGACCCTGTCCCCGACAACTGCCGATCGATGATAAACTGGGCAAATATTTGAATTCACAATTTCTTCACACGGCGAATAGCCTCCACGGGACAGTTTTCATCGGTGAGCAGTAACCTCGAACACGCACATGTCCCGACAGGCGACGAATTGGAGTCGTTGCAGTTAAAAAGATTGAATGCGGTGTTGCTCTGCCGCGCGGCGGCCGTTCTACGCAAACCGACTTTCTCACCTTGAGTTGCCGTTGCAGTCGTTGGAGCAGATCAGATTGCTTCCGTTGCTGACCAAGGCAGACCTGATCGGTCATGGAACTGCGGCGACAGCAGGGATCTTTGATCTGCCACGATCTGATTACGTTCGGCTGCATCAAACCAGCGGAACTAAAGGCTTTCCAATCGTGGTGCTCGACACGCGTGACGATTGGGAATGGTGGTTGCGGTGCTGGGACTTCGTGCTGGATGCGGCCGAAGTCACCGCCGAGGACGTGGCGATGATGGCGTTCTCGTTCGGCCCGTTCATCGGATTCTGGACCGCCAATGATGCGATGGTCCGTCGCGGTGCGCTGGTCGTGCCCGGTGGCGGAATGTCCAGCGAGAATCGACTGCGAATGATCCGCGATCAGAGCTGCACCGTGGTTTGCTGCACGCCAACCTATGCATTGCACTTGGCAGCTGTGGCCGCGAACCTGGATATCGATCTGGCCGCAGGCAGCGTGAGTCGAATGATCGTCGCCGGTGAACCCGGTGGATCGATCCCGATTGTCCGGCAGCGAATCGAGCAAGCTTGGGGGGCCAAAGTCATCGACCACACCGGCGCAAGTGAACTGGGAGCGTGGGGATTCGGCAGTGCCGACGGACGCGGGATCCACGTGATTGAGTCAGAGTTCATTGCCGAATTGCTGCGATTCGATGATCAGCATCCTGGGGGAACGCCTGTGGCTGATGGCGAAAACGCAGAGCTGGTCTTAACGAATCTGGGGCGTCTCGGTGGACCCGCCATTCGCTATCGAACCGGTGACATCGTTCGTGGATATCGCAAACATGATCAGCCCTGTAAGTTGATGTGGCTCGATGGCGGTGTGCTCGGCCGTGCTGACGACATGATGGTCATTCGCGGCGTGAATGTATTTCCCAGTAGCGTCGAGGCGATCGTGCGTGAGCTTGACGCTGAGGCTGAGTTCCGAATGATTGTCACCCAACGAGACGAAATGGATCAATTGGCAATCGAAGTCGAAATGTCGAAGGCAAAAGCGTCCGAACTGAGCCATCGGTTGCGTGATCGATTGGCGATGCGGATTCCCGTGGATACGCTTCCGATGGGGAGCTTGCCGCGTTTCCAGGCGAAAGCAAGTCGTTTGGTCGACCAACGCAAGGATTCGGCAACCGGCACGACGAACAAGAGCGATTCATGATTGATCCGGAATCTTTACCGCGTGAAACGAAAGCCACCGAAACGGATTTCGTCCCCGTCTCGATCGAGCGTGAGGGAGACGCGGCAATTGTGATCACGTGGAGCGACCAGGTTGTCACCCGATGGACGGTTGCGGAGCTGCGCAAGGCATGCCCATGCGCTACGTGTCGTGAGAAAAAGCGAGGCGAAGCAAGCGAAACCGCCGGGCCGGGCAAGCCGCTCATGCTGCCCGTGCTGAGTGCCGCCGAAGCCCAGCCGCTGCGGATCGAATCGATGCGTCCGGTCGGCTCCTACGCGTACAACATCGCATTCAGTGACGGCCACTCCTCGGGCATCTTCCCCTTTGCGATGTTGCATAGACCGCAAGCCTGACGCCGAACGCGATCTGCCCCTGCGAACGCTTTTTAAAACACGTTCTCAGGGGGCAAGCTGTCACTCGATCATGAATGGGCTTGCTTGACTTGGTAACTCGCTTTTCAACGCGCGGGCGCGGTCGGCTGGGCTGAGTCTCTCGAGTCCAATGGAAATGGTTCGCCCCTGTTTATCGCGCAAGTACACGATACCGGCTTCGAGTCTTAAAAACTCGGCGACGACGTCAAAACGCCCCGACGCATCGTTCCAGCGATGATAGCTGTCCGGCATCGCCTCCTCCGGTTCGACCGGCTGCTCAAATGTTGTTTTCGTCGTGTCCCAGCCCTCTGCACGCTCCGATATGACGTACCATTCTGCGGCAATGATGATCGCGGTGATGCTGATTACCAACGTGGCGAGCGCGTAATAACGCTGCAGCTTTTGCTTTTTCGTCTGCTTCTTTTGCCGCCGATCGATCTTTTCGGCCTTGGAAATATCGTAGCTTGAACGCTCGCTTCTGCGAATTTCTTTCTCCAAAACCGTCTTGGCCAAATCGCCCGCTTCGCCCCGAACCTGCTCCTTCTCTGCCTTATTGGGCTTGTGGTTTGATCGCTCATGGAGGGCACTGAGCATCGGCGGCAATGCATAGCTAACGGCAAGCATTTTGCCGCGAGAACTGCGCATAAGCGTGACATTCAATGAGCAGATCAACGAGTTCGGGCGGAGCTCCATCGACAGCACGCAGGTCCAGAGGGACACGCTGCTGGCGACGATCAATCTCTGCGATCAATTGCCCGCGAATCTCATCAATATTGACATTCTCGTCCCGGGCCCAACTGATAACGACTCTTTTCTCGCCGCGCAGCGCATCAAGCTTTGGATCGAATTTGGACATGGACGGTGCCGCTGGGTTAGATACTAACGCCCAAGCTATCGAAACGCGGGGGGGATGTGCATGCGAAATTACAATTGCTTATTGAATCTTCATCACTTATTTACAAGTGCGTAAGCATTCATGCGGTTGTCTCGCAGCTATCCGATCCATCGGGTCACCACGAACGAAGAATGTCACGATGCAGTTAGCCAGCAGATTCCGAGTCGTTGAAATTCAATCGCAAGGTAATTTCGTTTCCTCGTTCGTTGAAGCTGACCTCGTCCATGAACATCTGAATCAACAGCAAACCTCGGCCGCCATCAGCCATCAGGTTCTCCGCGTCGTTGGGATCGGGGAGCGTTGTAGGATCGAAGCCAGGACCTTCATCACGAATCGTAAAGGTGGCTTGAGAGCTGGTCAGAGCGCCGATCGCGGTCACTTTGCGGTCCCTGAAAGGGGGTTGATTCAAGCGATGCTCTCGCAACGCCGCATATTCGGCCCCGTCGTTCTGCAATCGCAACCTCGGGTCAAGTTCGAGATTACCGCGGTCAATCGCATTTATCAGCGATTCCAACAACGCCGTACCGATCGCCAGGAGTTGGCCCTCTGAGCAAAGATTCATCAGAATCAGGGCATCCTGCAAGTGGCTCACCACCGATGCAGCGGCTTCATCGTCATTGCCAATCACATATGCCAACTCGTTGCTCTTGAGATATTGGTGCACGCTACGCCGACGATCACGCGACCGCGCGGCTTCGTTGACGATCTTGATCGTCGTCCCAAGGTCACGCTGGATACTCCGCTTCGGAACGTAACTCGATGCACCTGCCCGCAATGCCTCCGCGGCGATATCCTCGCTCCCCTCGGCGGTCATCAGAATGACCGGAACGTTCGGGGCACGAATCTGCAGCCGCCGCACCAATTCCAAGCCATCAAGCTCCGGCATATTAAGATCGGTAAGCACGATGTCGGGAAGGGTCTCGTCCATTACCTTCAAAGCCTCGAATCCGTCCGCCGCGTAGACGGCTTGCATGCCGCATGCGTCCAGGCAGTGCCAGCAATGCGTCGATCCATCGGGTTGTCATCGACCACTAAGACGGTGCTCATCGTTATTTCTCGTCGATTTGGATTGCCAAAACCCCGCGTCGGGGCTGGAGGTAATCAAGGTCAGTCGTCATGGGAAAGCGTCATCTTTAACCGGTTCCGTCGCGCAAAAACTCTGACAGTTCATCTAATAGGCGAGGCATGATTGAGCTTAACTGAAGCAGCAATGGGTGGGCCTGATCAAAATTCTTTTGCTTTGCGATCGACTCCAAGCGATTGGCTACGTCGCTCATGGAAGCGATCTCGAAAACCGCCAACGAACCTTTCAGAGTGTGTGCGGCTCGCCCCAATCCCGCAGCATCTCGATTTTCTCGGCGCGAGCGGCGTCGGCCAACAGTTTTGGTGCCTCCCTGATTAGTAGTTTGGCGAGATCACGCGTTACGGAGACTCCGCCGGGGATTCGCCGGTACGCATTGTCCCAATCGATCAGGCCGCCGACTGGTGCGGATTCCACATCAAGGATTTGATCGCCGTCGGACGCCGAAACGGCCCGTGCGCCGTCATCTGTTGCTTCCTGTTGCGGCCCCAACGCACTGGAATCAAGCTCCGCGAGAACCGTCCCCGGCACCGATTCAACGGCCAAGAACAAACTGTCTGGATCAATCGGCTTGGTGACATAATCGTCCATGCCGGATTCAAGGCAGCGTTCACGGTCACCCGTCATTGCACCGGCAGTCATGGCGATGATTGGCAAGTGTTGGCCGACCGACTCTGAGCTGCGAATCGCCCGCGTCGCCCCGTAGCCGTCCATTTTTGGTAAGTGCACATCCATCAACACCAGGTCAAACTGCTCGCGTCTGACCCGGTCAATCGCTTTGAGGCCATCGTCAACGACCACGACCTGATGACCGCGCTGTTGTAAGAATCCAACGGCCACGCGCTGGTTGATCGGATTGTCCTCGACCAACAGAATTCGACGCGGGTCGACGGTAGTCGCCGCCTCGTTGACAACGGGAGCAGGCTTCGCGTCCAGGTCGAAATACGCGAGGATCGTTGCCAGCAGATCCGAACTCTTTACCGGTTTGGCCAGGCATCGCCAGATATTTTGCTTTCGGCAGCGGTCCGAATCACCCGGTTGAATCACCGATGAAATCATGATTGTGCAGCATCGGGCGTCAGACGCGGTGTCGCGAACTCGCCTTGCAAATTCAAAACCGTCGATTCCTGAGATCCTGCTGTCGAACAGTACCAGCCGAATCGGATGAACGCTGTCGGGATCTTTCCGGATTGCCTGAAACCCGCTGACTCCGTTCTCGAGCGCGACAGGTTCCATCTTCCAACTCCGCAGCGTCTCCTCCAAAATCCGCCGACTCGTCGCATGTTCAACCACAATCAGGGCCCGCAGGCCACGAAGCTCTGACAATTCTGCCGGCAGGCTGGGTTGGTGCGGTTCGACGCCAAAATCAGCACTGAAAGAGAACGTTGAACCTTTGCCAACTTCGCTGTCGAGCTCGATCTTGCCGTTCATCATCTGGACCAGTTGAGAACAGATCGCCAGCCCGAGACCGGTCCCGCCGAATTGCCGCGAAGTGGAAGCATCGGCCTGGCGAAACGCATCGAAAACGGCCTCTTGCTTCTCCGGCGGAATGCCAATGCCCGTGTCTCTTACGCTGCAGTTCAAGACGATGCGGTTCCCCTTGACAGCCGCCTCGCCAGAGCCCGCTTTGACAGCCTCCGAGCTCTGTTCCACGTTCACGCAAACTTCGCCTCGCTCGGTAAACTTGATCGCGTTGCCGATGAGGTTGGCGACCACCTGCCGATACCTGCCGGCGTCGCCGGTCAGCAGATCGGGGATGGTCGGCGCGATTCGGCAAGACAGTTCTAACCCCTTTGCTGCAGCCTGAGCCGAGTACGTCTGGGCGGTACTTTCAATGCATTCGCGCAGACGAAAAGGAGCACAATCGATGTCCAGCTTGCCGGCTTCGATTTTTGAGAAATCAAGGATGTCATTGAGCAAAGTCAGCAGAGCGTCGGCCGACTGCTGCATCATGCGCAAGTAGTCACGCTGCTCCGGTTCCAGGCGCGTGCCGGCCAGCAGTTCTCCCATGCCGATGATGCCGTTCATCGGCGTGCGGATTTCATGACTCATGTTGGCCAGGAATTCACTCTTGTGTTGGGATGCCAGGTTCGCTTCGAGCAAGGCTTCGCTGCGTTGTTTCATCACGTCATTGATCAGCCTTGCCACTGGCTCGAAAATGAAAATGAAGGATGCCACGGTGATCATGATCGTCACGGTCATAATCCGGTGCTCCCAAACCACCAATTCTGCGATGCGGTCGGCGTACAGATGGAGCCCGGGGTTCGCCGCCTGACTATCCGACTCGTAAATCTTTGCCGAACCGAGGATCCGGTTGATATCCTTGCGTTGTTCCGCGCGGATCCACACCGTCGAGAGTGTCAAGAGCACCACAATAAGGGCCACGATTACATAGCGAACGCGGAGTTTGTCGACCCAGTCCGTTTCCTGCTTGTTGTTTTCGATTGGGCGAAACATCGAACCGGAACTCGCAAGCTTAACCTGAATTCTTACGCAGGCCCGTTACCCTCAGACCGGACCATCCAACCACGTTGTAACGTGAGATTGCCGTTCTGAATGCGGCCCAATCGAATCTTGACGAAATCTTCACGCTCGCCTGCCGTGGCGCTCCACGCGACGAATAGATCGGCGATTTCTGACGAGGACTTTGTTGGGGCTCATCCGGTGGGGAATTCGCGGAGCAATCTCACGACCAAGAGGTGGCGTTGAATCGTTGGTTAAGAAGCGGCGAATTCTTGCTGCCAACGGTTGTGCTATGGAACTCTGACGTCATCATCTCTCGGGCACGAACACCTTCGGGCCGGCGGCGTAATGGTGAGCAGTGGGAACGAGGTCGTCCCGCCATGTCAGTTCGATTCTGACCCGGTCGATGCGACCTCGAAAGTTCACGCAATATTGTGAGGACTGCAACAATGCAACTCGTTGAACGGCTATGGAAATGGTGGAAAAAACGGAATGATCCGTTGGAGAAGGCGCGGCGAGAAGAACTCAAGAAAGCGGAGAAGATGACGCAGTTCTTGGAACGGAACAAGCAGGTCGACCGCCGAGGAAGAAAGAAGTAGACCGCTGCCAGGCAAAAAGACTCGGATGAAGAAGAAACGTAAGCTCCATTGTGCGTAACAGATCGTCAAGAAACTATGTCTCGCAGCTATGTTACCGCCGCCGCATTCGTTGGCTTGAGTGTGAGCAGTTGTTCGCGAAAAGCTAACGAGATCTTCGCATTGAATTTGCTGAATCGAACTATAAGGCAACCGACTCGCACTATAAATTTACGGCCTCGTACCTGGCTCGTCTTCGCTTGGCGGCATTCGTAGGCCAGGACCTGTCCTGGCAGCCCGGCGGATGCGGTTTGTCGCCAGGACAGGTCCTGGCCTACGCCGCTCCCACCCGTCAACTCATGATGGTCGAGGTACTAACTCATGATGGTCGAGGTACTAGTGTGTTCGCGGTTTGGCCACCCTCGATCCGCCGCCGATCCTTGGTGAGAAATGAAGAGATGAATCGCTCCGAGACTGCCAACTCGATCACGCGTCGGCGCCGTCCTGCAGCCGGTTTGTCGCCTTCCATCGGTGCGGTCGAACCAACGGAGCGACTGCGCAGCTACTGCATCGAATTGGCAGACAGCTACGCATCGATTTTTGGTGCGAAGTTCGGGCGTTGGATGCCGGGTGTGCTATTAGCCTTGGGGGTCGTTGCGGCATTTTCGTTGATGTACGTCGAACTGGCGTGGTATTTCTTCGGGGTCGGATTCGCGTTTTCCGGTTTGGCGGTCTGCTTGTTACTAGAACGCGTTTTCGGGCTGCGCCCGCTGCGAACGTCGATCGCACGCTGGGTTCGTGTTTGGCCGCTATGGGAGTACGTGGTCTTCGGTCTGCTGACGGTCTCATTTCTGTGCCTGGCGCTTTGGACCGGCGTCTGGGGTTCTCTCTTGATGGGACTTGTGGTTGGTGCTGCTGTTCCGGCAATTTTCTACCTGACCGTTGGGATGTCGCTGTTGGAGCAGCGAGCGGAGGCATCCGCCAAATTCGGTAAGCTTGTCGACGACCTCCGCGGCTATGGACTGAGTCCGTTAATGATCGAGGGTGGGATGCCCAAGCTGATGGGAGTGAATTGGATTCCACTATTCGAATGTCGATTCGGGTATGCCGCGTATCGCAGTGTTGCCCAGCAGATCAGTCAGATTGATCCCGATCTGTTGATCAAACGGCCAAGGATTCGCGACTTGTTCGTCGACATAATCTCGAACGGCACGCGTTCGAACCGGGGCATCTTTGGCACGGCATGGGATGCTCGGCGCGAGCAGCTCAGGAACGCCAATGCGAAAAAGATCTTGGCCGGTCTCCAGCAGGCAACAGAAGAGTCGGATAGCTGTGCCCCGGACGAGTCGTTCGACGCACAAGGCAATGCTCATGTACTCTCCGACCAAAGCGAAGGAATCGTTGCTTTGGAGCCGGAGGTTGTGATCGGAAATAGCCCGCCAAGCGAAACCAGCTTGCATGGCGTGTTCAATATCCATTCGTTGAGTGCCGAAAACTTGTCGCTGTACGTACCGACTCCTGACTTGGAAAAGATCTCAGACAAAGCCGAACCCTCGTCTGTGGGGAGCCACCCGCGACGACGAAAAGCGGAGTACGATCGAATGATGAGTCAGGCTCGTGAGGGATCTGAGTTGGGCGGGAGTAAACTCGAATTTGAGCGCGTGATGTATCGCTATTTGGGTGACGAAATGCGGTTGATCGCTGCCATGGTGATGGCGATCGTCGTTCTCATGTGGGCATACCAAACCGACATGCTGACAACGGATTTCTTTCTCTCAGTGTGGGGCGCCATCGCTGCCTTTGATCCTGGAGAGGTTTCGCAAAGCCTTACTCGTGTTGCGTCGGCGCTAACGCAATCCGAACCCAGAGTCTCGCCGATCGGAATCTCAGGATGGGGGTTGTTTCTGGCTGCCATCGTGATGGGCATTTCCAGTGAACAACAGGGATGGCGGTATTCGCTGTTCGCGATACCGGCAACGGTGATTGTGATTGCCGGTATAACGGCGACTCTGGTTGCCGGCGCTCCAGCGATCGTCGGTTGGTTCTCGGTAGGCGTCGCCGCCCTATTGTTGGTGGCGAGCTCGTGTTTGTTTCAATGGCGATCGAATAGTCGCCGCAGGGCTTGATCTGCCGCATCTTGTGAATCGGCGGGACCCTTGGGGCGCAGGTGTGCCGGGATTTTCCTGGGGGCACTTTTCGCGTCGTCCGCGTCCGACACCTCTGCCTGGGAATCGGCAGCGGCCGATTCGGTCTCTGTTTTGAACGGCAGGTCCTCTGTTTCGAATGGCACGTCGAAGTTCGTGCTGGAAGTCGGGTCCGCTGCTCTTGATCGCGGTTTGCCGTTCGGTTCCGCTACAGAGTCTTGCTCGTCCGCGACTGCGTAGGCTGTCATCTCGGGATCGGAAATGCCAAGTTCGTGCCACGTCGTGTTCCCTGCCTCCATCGCCGCGCCGAATTCATCGAGTTCGTCCAGCAGCTGGTCGGTTTTCGAGGGTGATCTCAAAACCGGTATCTCCGAGTCTCGATCGACAAGTGAGACCTGCAGCCGCCAAGCACCGATCCCCAATTCATCTCCGTGCCAAAGCGATGCGGCTTGACCCTTGATGAGTCTTTTCGTGTTGACCACCGTGCCGTTTCGACTGTCCAGGTCCATGATGTCGACGCGATCGTGCTCCTGCCGAATGATGCAATGGCGTCGGCTGACAGTGCTTCCGCCCAGCCGCAGGTCGCAGTCTTTGCCGCGGCCAATCACCAAGGGATTCCTGCGCACAGGCAGTTGCTTGCCGCGATGTTTGCCGTTGCCAAGCACGAGATTCAGCTGTAGCACTTCACACCCGGGTTTGATGGACTCCAATCAGCCGACGCATTCGGTCTGACCAGATCGACTCGATCAAGGTCATCGGTCCTGCAGCGAGTGCAGGACTGCGGCGGCGCTGCAAAGCGAAAAGGAACGCGCGCTGACATCGGGATTACAACATCATGGATTCGTTCTGCCAGCCCCCCTCGCAAGTCTACGGTCGGTTTTCCGGCGAGACTTGCCGAAAGCATTTTCACGGTTCATGGGGGACCGGGCACCACTTGGGTCGTAGTGTGACAGATCGGGTGAGAATTCATCACCCTCTGCGTGAGGTCTTCACGGGACCTTCATCTCTGCTCGTCATACTCTCGCCGTTCCCCCAGAAAAAAAAGCAGGTAACGGAATTCAACCAAGAGGGTGCCAGGTGATTTCAAGTAGAATCGAACCGCAGACTTTGAGCGCGCTTTGCGAACGAGTCGGTGTTGCATTTGAGGTCGGTCTCGACCCACATCGTGTGTTCGACCGTGAGGCAAGGAATGCAAGGTCGACCTATGGCCGCCGGATGCGCTCAGTGGCCGAGCATGTTCGTAGTGGCGGCTCGCTTGCCGATGCACTGAAAGCCCAAGGCAACTACTTTCCACCCCATTTTGCCGATATGATCGACGGTGGTGAGAAATCGGGGCGTCTCGATCGAGTGCTGGATCGATTGGCCGATTACTACCAGCAAATGGCGGACTTTCGAGATATCTTCAAGAGTTCGATTCTGTGGCCGATGGTGCAGTTGGGCCTGGCCATTGTCGTGATTGGGCTTTTGATTTATCTACCGTCCGTCCTGCTACCGGGCAATCCCGAACGTCACGACTTGATCGGCTTTGGGCTCGTGGGGGCGCGTGGATTGACCACCTACATGCTGATCATCGCCGTTGCTTTCGCAGGGGTCGCAGCGGTCTACTTGCTCGCGAAGAACGGATACCTCCGTTTTCTCGGCGATTGGGCCGCCTACCTACCAAAGTTCGGTCGAACGTTGATGGTCTTTGCCGAAGCTCGATTTGTGCAAACTCTGTCGCTGGCGATCGAATCGGGAGTCAACGCTTCCTCTGCAGTCGACTTGGCGTTTCGTAGCGCGGGAACACGAAAATTCGCGTCCCAGGCTGAGATCGCAAAAGAATCGATCGAAGCGGGACGCGATCTGCACAGCGTGCTGGGTGAAACTGGTCTGTTTCAAGAAGAAACACTTGAGGCGGTCGAACTGGGCGAAGCCTCGGGGCGTCTTGCCGAGACGCTCGACAAGCATTTCCGCTATCTCAAGAGCCAGGTCAAGAGCTCGATGGCGACACTGACATACATCGCCTCCGCCTTGATTTGGTTCGTCATTGCGGCGGTCTTGATTGTGATTATCTTCCGCGTCTTTTCCATGTACATCAACAACATTGGCGACGCCGCGACAAACGTAATCTCAGGATCGGGGCTGTAGCCGCCTCGAACATTGGCAGACAACCGAGGGGTTTTCTCGGCATCACTACGAGCGGGACGGCGAAGCGAGACCCAGGACTTGTCGACCTCAATCTTTCATCAAGCCGCAGGAACAACATGATCACGAGCACTGAAACAACGCCAGCAGCAGCATCCAACGGATCCGCCCGCCCGGAAGCAATCGGTATTGGACAGGAGATTGACAAGGTCACCGATAGTCTACGACGCCTACGTCCGGAAAAGGACATTTACGCAACCGAGTTCGTTGATCAGATACTTCAGTTCGCCGATCGCGTCGGAACAAGCGACATACATTTACAACCGACGGTAGGGGGATTTGATGTACGTTTTCGCTGCGACGGAGTCTTGCAACAGGTGGGAGTGTTTCCAATCGGCGCCAGCTCGTCGATCGTGTCCCGGCTGAAGGCGATTTCAAATCTCTTGAGTTATCGTAATGACGTTCCCCAAGAGGGCCGCATCCAATTGACGCAAGACAGTGCGGAGATTCGCGTCAGCACGTACCCGACACTTTACGGCGAACGGGCCGTGATGCGGTTTTTCGGAAAAGGCAACCAATTCAAGCAGCTGGATCAACTTGGCCACACTGATGACTTGACCGGTGCTCTGCGCGACACCCTGAGCGAAACCAGCGGCGCGATGATCATTGCTGGTCCCGCCGGAAGTGGAAAATCAACGACACTCTACGCATGCTTGCGGCACTTGGTGGATGCGTCCCGAGGGACACGTAGTCTGCTGTCCATCGAGGACCCGATTGAAGTGCCCATCCCTGGAGTATCTCAAAGCCAGGTCAACGCGCCGGCCGGATTCGATCTGCACACCGGATTGCGATCGTTGCTGCGTCAGGACCCGGAAGTAATCATGATCGGCGAAATTCGTGATCGCCTGACAGCGGAGATCGCGATTCAGGCCTGCTTGACCGGTCAGCTCATGTTGACATCGTTTCACGCCGATAGCGCCGCCACCGCCGTCAGCCGATTGCTTGATATGGGAATCGAGCCATACCTGATGCGGAGTGGTGTGATCGGCATCATGTGCCAGCGTTTACTCCGCACCCTCTGCCAGTGCGGACAAGAAACGACCAGCGTCGCCGATTTTTGCGGCCTTCCGGTCGATTGGGCACGAATCCCCGTCGGCTGTGAGCGATGCAACCACACAGGCTATCGCGGGCGTACCGTCGCAAGCGAGTTCCTTTCACTGAAGGAATCGGCCCATGCCGACCAGATACTCGATACGAAGGACAGCCGTGCGATCTACCGCATTGCACTCGAAAATGGCATGAAGTCACTGTGGGAACGGGCAACCGAATTGGTTCGTGAGGGAACGACCAGCCCAACGGAGGTGCGACGAGTTCTTGGCGTATCGATGCGAATCTAAATCGCTCGCGACGATCAACGCCGCTTGGCCGATCTGGCAATCGCCAATGTGTTCTCCTGGATGTCGATTGCCAGTTTGATGCCTTCTGCGGTCGCGAAAAATGTGCCGGTCAGCGCTACCGCACCAAAAATCCAAGGGATCGCGAACCAGCTGAAGTCGATCAGCCGCGTCGTCAAATCGGGGTCTTCGGCGAACAGCAAAATGACCGCCAGCCGATAAAGCATGGAGGGAAAAACCACACCCACGGTGACATAGCCAAAGATTTTGTAGAGCCGTTGGATCGCCTCCAGCGTCGGATAGTCACGATGAGCCGGCAGAGAATCACCATACGACTGCTGCAATCGCTCCATGGCACCGGTCGACTTGCGATGCTCGTCGGCAAGAGCAAACTCCAACGCGACTTCGCCCGTGTCGCACCATTGTCTGTGCTGGGCTTGCGGCGCCGGCGGACTTCCCAAAAGCTCGTTTACCGGTGTCAACTCCGGCCTTTGAATTCCTGGTTGAAGCGTATATTCAGATTCTGCCGCAGGCGAACTCATTTCTCCAAGTACCAGCTTTTCCCCAAGCTCCGCATCATCATTACCAAGACTCACTTCCTTCGCCTTGACGTGAACACTTCGTCCATCAGATTGTGGCGCGTTTACATCCAGCGGTAGTAAGTGCCTGGCGATTTTTCCGCCGCAGTGAGGACAAACGACTTCGACCTGTCGTTGCGGTGGCAGCGTGAAGTTGAGTTTGCACAGGATACACCGCGTCTCGCGCAAGATTGCAGAGTCCACTTCTCGAACCTTGTCTTCTCGGAACACTTGTGACACAAGACCCAAGAGGATTCAGTCGCATCGCACTTGGAATCGCCTGACTGCATGTTAGCGCAACGATGCACCACAGGCTAGCGTCACAAACACAACGGAAACCAAAATATTTGTGAGCGGAGCAGAGCTAGCGAGCAACCTTGAATCCCTGGTTAAGAACTCGCAAATAATTCACGTTCGAATGCGCTGCCCGCGAATTTCCTAGGGAGTTCGCTCGGCAAAGTGAGTTGCGCAGTAGCAGGACTCAGTCGTCCGTCTTCCCAACGCGCCAGAGCCGAAGCGAGAAGTCGGTGCCCGGGTCTTCTGTCGCCTTGCCCCCGCCACCAGAGAGAATTCTGTGGCCGCCGGGAGTGAACACGGCAGACCAGACCCAATCGCGATGTCCGCTCAGGACTTCGATTTCGGATTCAGTCTTCGTGTTCCAGATACGGATTGTCCTGTCTCTCGACGCGGTGACAAACAACCGTCCGTCCGCGGAGAAGCGGACCCAATTGACGGTCGACTTATGACCGGTGAGCGTCTTTCGGTCCTTGGGGTCCTCGACCGATATCGACAGCAAGAGCGGGTCGCCCAGCCCACCGTTGAGTGCGACAAGCACGCGCGACCCATCGTCGTTTAACGCGACCGACTCGACCATGGCGGGCAAGTCAGTGATGTGTGCGATTTCTTTGCCACTTTCCAGCTCCCAAACGTGGACCCTGTTTTCCATGCTGCCGGAGGCAACCCGATTGCCATCGCCGGAAAGTGAGACGTCAAGCTGCCGGGCACGCGTTCCTTGGAACTCTCGCTCCAGTTCAGCAGTCTCGAGATTCCAGACCTGCACTTTGTCTCCGGCGGTCACGCAGCGTGAGTCCTCTGAGAAAAGGCAAAGCCCCTCAAGATTTGGTGCGGTTTGAAAACGTTTCAGCTCGCGAGCCGTCTCGGCCTCCCAAACACAAACCGTTCCATCGCGTCCACCAGTGACGAGATTCTTCCCGTCGTTTGAGAAGCTCGCCGTCATCATCAACTCCGGTCCCTCGTGGCGGACCCACAGCATCTTTCCCGATTTCAGATCCCAAACACGAATCGTCCCATCGCCGTTGGGCCAACCGCTTGCCGAAGCAGCCAGCCGGCCGTCGTGAGTCACGGCCACACACTTGACAGGTCCGGTGTGTCCGTCGAATCGCTGCAAGGAGTCATCCCTTACAAACTCGCTCGCTGGATCGTTCTCCGCCACGCGAAGACGGTTGCTCTCGATCGCATCAATCGTTCGGTAGCTCAGGAAGGTCAGCAGACAAACGGCGATCACGGATGCGATCAGGAGTCGACGCCGCGAGATCACGGCGAAGGCGGTGAGCCACGCTGCCGCAACAATCAAGAAAACCGAATCAAGTGGATTTCCCAGCTCGAAGGCTTTCATCAGCTGAATGTCGTAAATGCCAAGCACCCTGCCGACAGCGTATGGCAGGATCGCAATCGTCACGGCCGCCGAGATCGCCACCCACCGACTCACATCTCCGTCGACCGTTTTGACCAGTCGCGACAGGTGGTGGCGTCGAGTGTTTTGTCCTCGAGCAGTCTGGGGAGTCCTGTCAACAACGAACACGAATGGACGAATGGTTCGCGCCGTGATGATTCCCAGGACGAGATACAGCCAGATGATTGCCGTGAAGACTGGAATCCAGAGCACTGTGCGGGAACGAAACAGCTGCACCATTGCCTCGCTTGACCCGACTGCGCCGACATCGGACTTCATACCCGTCGTCAAAGACACGATCTCGTCGGCCAATTGGTCGACGATCACAGAGACCTGTTCGCCATGGAATCGGAGGTAGTAGAAGAACCCAGTGATGCACAAGAGTGATGCTCCGCCGCTCGCGATCAACAGCCATCTCGCCTGCCGTCGGTGCGGTTGTGCCAGCTGTGAGACACAATCGAAGATGAACACAAACAACGCGACACCCGCTGGGGCAGTCAGTGAGAGTAGGGAAATCGCGGCCATCCGGGCCGTGCTGCCGGGAGATTCACTATCCGACCAGACGAACAGGTAGCTCAGTCCGCCGATGATGGCTGCCGTCAAAATCGCCAACACAAAGAACGTCAACAAACGGACAATTCGAACACGAAACGGCAGATGAAACCCGGCAATCAGTGCGAGCAAACCGACACCAATTTTTGGCTCACCGAGTAACCAAGCAGGCATTGTCAACAGGATGGCCGCAATCGTAGGCTGCTTGCTCGCCCACTTCGAGGCTCGCTCAATCAGACCGGCCGGTCGAGCCAGGATCGGTTGGTCGTCCAGATACCTTTGCAAGTCGGCCGCCAGGTCCGCCGCCGACGCGTAACGTTTCGCCGGATCTTTGCTGAGGCACTTGCTGCAGATCGTGCCCAGGTCGCGTGGAATCGTCGGCACCAACTGTCGAACGGAAATCGGATCTTTGTCGAGCACCTGCCGCAGCACATCCATCGGACTGGCCGCTTGAAAGGGGGGACGACCTGTCAGCAAACAATACAGAATCGCACCGAGCGAATAGACATCCGCCAATGGGCCGACTTCATCGACGTTGCCGCTAGCTTGTTCCGGTGGCATGTAAGCGGGAGTGCCAAGAATCTGGCCGGTGCCCGTCAAATCGCTATCGGCCTCCGTCTTCTTGGCCAAACCGAAGTCGGTGATCTTCGGCTGTCCGTTTGCATCGATCAGCACGTTGGCTGGTTTCAAATCACGATGGATCACACCGCGGCCGTGCGCGTATGCCATCGCCTCACTGATCTTCTGCAGCAACTCAGCCGCATCTCGCGGTGGCAAGGGGCCCTCGGCGACTCGGTCGGCCAGGCTCTCACCCTCCACGTAGCTCATTGAGAAGTAATGTTGGCCTTGGTGCTCGCCAATTTCAAAAATTGGCACGATGCCTGGGTGATCCAACTGGGCTGCAGACTCGGCCTCGGTGTGGAAACGCTGAACATCTTTTTCGCCGGCAAACTGGCCGGCGAGAATCATCTTCAGTGCCACGATCCGGTTGAGCTTCATCTGCCGCGCTTTGAAGACAACCCCCATTCCTCCGCGGGCGATCTCTGTGAGCAGTTCGTAGTCACCGAAATGGCGGGCTTGTCCAGTGGCCTTCGACAACTCGTTGGCGGGGAGCGTCACGCCGAGTGTTGGCGTATCTTCCGCGGTCGAGTTCCGCCGCGGGGTCGGAATTTCACCCGCAGCCAATGTGGGAGTCTCCTCGGCCTTGATCTTGTCGAGACTGGCAAGGAACTCGTGTAGCGAATCGGCTAAATCAGGATGTTCCTTGAACAGCTGTTGGCGATCGATTTCCTCACCACGGCTGTCGGCTCGCTGCAAGTCGGCGATCAATGATTGCAGTTGGTCGGACTCATGTTCGCGATCTTCAGACGGCACGACGTGACACCAAAACGACTGGGAGATTGACCGAGCTAACGCCAAGAGACCATTGTGGCTGCTGCGGCAGCCGCATTTCCACTCCAGTGGGCGTTTATTCGCTCCGAACCGGACTTCATCATGACCCACATCAGAGCATTGAGCTCGTCGATGGTGGTGGCTTGGCCGGCAAGGTCGGCCGCGAGTTGCTCGGCTTTCGACTCTAACGAGGCATCCATGCGTAAGACTCCTGATGGTGAAATCAGGCAACAAAATCTAAGAGATTTTGCTAGCTGACACAGTTGCCTGTCGTTGCCGTCGCTCAAGTCCGAGGCAACACGGATCTTTATGCTGGCGGCATCCTGCTTGACAATCATGCCAACGAGAAGCTTGCCGTCGGCGGTCAGAATCGAATGCGTCTCGTAGCCCTTGCGAATCGACTTCGATGGACAAAGTAGCTACTCAATCACGTACGAATCTGTGACTCCGCCAAATTCCGCCAAGTCGGGGCATCAATCAAAGTCATGTCGCCTGTGGTGATTGCCTGGACAGGGCCTACTCCGCCGGCCTGTGGAGCGGGGATCTTCCCCGCGTGAGAGTCCGGCTGATCCGCAAAACCGGCCGCAAAGGTGCTCGGCGACCGTCGGCTTGGCGTGGGTAGCCATGTGATCGGCTCCCGGCTGCAGAGTGTGGCGTAAACCTAAGAAAGTGTTTGAAAAGGGGGCTGACCTCTGGAAGTTTGGTTCCCGGCCGCTCATGGGTAGTGAATCGAACGCAAGTGGTGGCGTCAAGTTTCTCTCGGAAAGGGTCAGAACCCTTTTTCAAACACGTTCTTAGCTGAGTGACCGCAAATTCGAACTCATTGCCACGTATCCGATGAACTTTCTGTACAACGCTGCCCTGGGCGCTCGCGCCACCCTTGTCGCACCGTTGAGAAAATCGCGGCTACAAAGGCTCGCCTTACAGGCAGCGTCACCGGTCTCCGTACTGTTCTACCACCGCGTGGCAGATAGGCATCCGAACGATTGGACCCTCTCCTGCGATCAGTTTCGGCGACATGTCGAATACTGCCAACGCAACTTCTCGCTTGTCGATCTGGCCGAAGTCCAGCGTCGGGTCAGGGACAGCGACTCGCGTTCCGCCGCCGTCTCCATCACTTTCGACGATGGCTACCGGGACAATAGCGACTTTGCACTGCCACTGCTGATCGAACGCGGTGTGCCTTGCACGTATTTCGTCACAACTTCGCATGTCCGCAATCAATCCGCGTTCGCGCACGACCAACGCGCCGGTCGACCTCTGGCCGTCAACACCTTGGAACAGATTCGCGAAGCCTCCGACGCAGGAATCGAAATTGGCTGTCACACGCGGAACCATGTCGACTTCAATCGAATCCATGATCCGAAGGTTGTTCGTGAAGAGATCGTCGATGCAAAGGATGAGCTCGAACAGATGATCGGAAAGCGGGTGCGGTACTTTGCATTTCCCTTTGGCATGCCTCGGCAGATGACACAGATGGCGATCGAGGCCGTGCACGAAGCTGGTTTTCAGGGGTTTTGTAGCGCCTATGGTGGGTACAACATGGTCGGACGAGATGCATTCCACATCCGCCGCTTTCATGGTGATCCGCAGTTCTCCCGGTTCGTGAACTGGCTCAGCTTCGATCAACGCAAGCTACGGCGTGAGCCCGACGTGCGGTATTTCCTCCCACCGAAACGGTCATTCGGCGAGCATCAAGCGGGCGATTCGCTCGGCCCCGAGGGCCGAGCGACGTTGACGTCCGTGTCCAACTGATTGGATACGGTCCTCAGCAGATCGGCTGCGAGAGTAACGTCCGAAAATGTACTCCCTCAGCTCGTCCGTCGAGAGCGTGGAGCGGTCAACAGCCCCGATGCAGACCGAATCCGCCAGATCGGCAACTGAATCGAACATCTTCTGGACAATCGGTCGCAGTGGTGTTGGGTTCGGCATGACAATTTGCGGGTAAGAAGAAAAGACACGTCTACAACGAGAACGTCGAGAAACCAATGATATACTCGAATTTCAATAACGCGAAATAGACGTAGCGTCTGAATTCTCAGGGGCCGAAGATCGAGGCGACGCTACAAAGCTGTCATGGCAATGCGTTACGGCGGTCTTACGGTGCCGCTGCCGTCCTTGCCAGCAAGAGAAGGTCGGCTCTCCCCATGGGAAGAAATCCCAGATTTCTTTTCTCAGGGGGCGGAGGAGCCGCGAAATCGGCGAGAAAGTTCAGAAAATAGGGAAGAGGCGACGGTGGGATTCGAACCCACGAATAATGGATTTGCAATCCATCGCCTTAGCCGCTTGGCCACGTCGCCTGTTGTCCTGCGCAACCTAGAGAAAGACTCCTGAACAGTCAAGATCGGCAGTTTTGTCGGTTCTGGCGGTGATACCAGATCCGACGTATGTATCGTCGCGACCGGGGGCCGGACTTGATCAGAGGTCCAAAGATTCTCGGAGGTTCACTGCGACCGCAAGCACTTCGATTCTCCCGCGACGATTCGAAGAATGACCAGTGGATACCGGCTTAGTAACTTCCGGGCAGGCGTCTTTCGACTCCGGCGAGCAGTTGCAGCAGCGCAGCCCGCAGTTCTCGTACCTTCAGCGGCAACGGCACCATCTTGCGATGTGGCCCGCTCTGCGCTTGGCTGATGAGGTGGGTTTGCCGTTTGTCGACCAGCAGCATCGCTGGGATTTCACGAGTGTGGTCGTCGGACCCAAATTTGTTGAATGCTTCCATTGCCAAACTGCCGAGTTCCGAAGCACTGAATATGACACAATCGGCGGGCGGGTCCTCCAGTGCCGTGAAGCGTGCCAATGCACGGTTGGGATCGGATATGACGAGCACGCGATAGCCTCGCGACTTGAGCCGTTCGCGAATCGCGTTTTGCAAGCCCGGTTTCGATTCGACCAACATCACGATGTATCCCTCGCCCTCGTTGGTCGGATCTTCGTCTTCATCAATCTGTCCGTCCATCGGTGCCGAAAAATCTGCTTCGCGCCGCGGCCCACTTCCTTTTTCAAGTAGCTCGATCGCTTTCTTGATTTCAGCCTGCAAAGCTGCTGCCGATTGGATGCGTTTGTCCGGATTGAACTCCATCGCCCTTTGAACAATCTGATTCGCGACGCCGGGGACATCGGGTTCGCGTTCGTGCAGCGGTACAACTTCTTGAAACCGGCTGACGTTCAGACGCTGCAATCGGTCTCGTGTTTCTGTCAGGGCCGGAGTTCCGGCAAGCATGTGGTAAAGCATGTTGCCCGCGAAATAGACGTCACTGCGGGGATCATCTTTTCGGACTCCTGTTCCCCGTTCCAACGCCGCATAGTCGATCGCGCGGGCATTGGGACAATCGGCCATCTTTTCAGGATTGTTACGATCGGTGAGCGCGGCCAATCCAAAGTCGACCAATTTGGCTTTGCCATCCGACGAAATCAAAACATTCGACAATTTGAGGTCACGGTGCGCGATTCCGAGTGACGACGCGTATGCCAATCCGGAGGCGACTTCATACATCAACCGCAATGCCAAATCGGTGGGCAGTTTCCCTCGTATTTTGACGAGTTCACGGAGCGTTTGGCCTTCGACAAACTCCATTACCAAGAAGGGGTTCCTTTTGTCCGGAACAACATCAACGATGCTGACGATGTGCGGATGCCGAAGTTTGAGCCCCATTCGTCCTTCACGGAGGAACTGCTCCAGTTCTTTCATTTCATCACGAAAACGCTTTCTCAGAACCTTCACGGCGAAGACTTCGCCTTCTTTTTCCGCGCGAAAGACGCGTGCAAATGTACCAGCCCCGATCAGGTACAAGACCTTATAGTCACCATAGAAGTATCCGTGGCGATCACCCTTCAAGATCTTGTCGGTCTGCAGGGTCGTGACAAGGCCATGCCGCTGCATGACTTTGACCATGTCCTCCAAGCTGTGGTCCCCGATGCCAATATCTCCCAACGCTTGTTCAACAGCGCGACGATCCGCGAGGCCAAGGTCAGAAATCCGTTGGGCGAATATCTCGGGCGTAATGTCGGTCATGAGCGAAAGAAAAGACTGGTTAAAACAAGGCTCCTACGACTGCGTACCGACTTGCGATTCCCTCGGCATCGCAGCGGTGGTCGATTCGACACATTCTACACGGATGGCCGACTGTTGGCGTGAGATCTTTTCAGGTCACCGCGGATTGGCATCAAACCTGCCAGAAAGCCCCAGAAAACCCCTGCCCCCAAAGCAAATGACCGATCGTTTCCTCGGGTGGCCGCTCCCCATTGAACGGGTAGCTGGTGGTCAAGCGATAGCCGGCCCCCAGTATGTAGCCAATGGAACTCTGGCAGATTGCTGACGCTCGACCGCCCAAAACTCAGAGCATGCGACTCCCCAACTGCCAGCCCAGTCCCGAAAAAATCTAGCAAGCAAACCGGAAGAGCACGCCCACACTTGTTTTCCGCGCGATGCTAATCCCGCAGCTTTTCCAGAGCGGTTAGTGCTGCCTGCGCGCTTTCGATGCCACCCATCTCATCGACGATTTCCTTGAACTTGATCAAAGAGTCATAGCGAGACTGCGCCGGAACCGCCGGCAGGTACACGTGGACGCTCGGCTGGCCGTTCGTGACTGACCGACTTGCTGCCCTTGGGACGGCCCGGTTTTCCGATCGTCTTTTTCTTCTTCGAGTTGGAAAGAATTGTACTGACGAACTGCGGCGAAACCTTAATCTTTTTCTTGCCCAGCTCAGCAGCAATCTGTTTCGGCTTGTGAGAGGGGTGTGCTTTGTGATAGTCGCGAATGGATTCCGACTTATTGACGCCACCAACCTTTTTCTTTGCCATTTTCTAACTTGCCTTTCCAACCTGAAACAGGCCAACGAATGAACAGGGACGACAGACGACGAACACGCAAGTGTGCTCAAGACGCCCCAACATCTCAATGCAAGTTTCTTCTCTGGTGACGTGACACCGACTGAGATCGACCATCCAAAAATCGAAATATTTTCATTCCGCCAATTCTTACAATAGTCAAAATAGGTGTTTCGCGTGAGATGTCAATCCTCTGGTTGATTTCAGTTGGTAGTGACCCGATGCATCAGGTATTTACGGGACATCCGAATGGAGGATGCGGTCACTCCAGGCAGTTCTTGCGCGAATTTAGTGGCTGATCCGCAACATTGGGTGGCTGGTGGTCGAGCGTCAGCGAGCCCCCAGACGCGAGCCAATGGAATTCCGGGGGCTCGCTGACGCTCGACCGCCGGCCACCCTTGAATGCAATTTTCCATCTGCCACTAAAACTCCGGAAGAACCCTCCACACAAGCATCTACATTCGCGGTACGACTTCGACACCTAGCAAGCGAAGCCCGAGTTGCAGGACCCTGCCACTGAGGGTCACCAGAGTCAGGCGAGTGGCCTGGATCCGCTTCGTCTCTGCGCGGAGTACGTGACAATTCTCATTGAATTTCGAGTAAGCCTTGGCAGTCTCCAGCAGATACTCGACAAGGTGGTTTGGTGCATAATCCTTATGAACCGCCAACAAAGCTTCTTCAAGCTTGATGAGCATGAGAGCCAGATTACGTTCGGCTGGGTGCGTGAATTGGAATCCATGCTCTTTGATCATTTCAACCACATCCGATTCAAGCTTTTCCGCGTTCTCAAGGATTTTTTGGGTCCTGGCATAGGAGTACTGCACGTAAGTCGAAGTGTTTCCATCGAGCGCCACCATTTTGTCGAGATTAAACCGATAGTCGCTGGTCCGATGATGACTGAGGTCCGCAAATTTGATGGCGCCCGTGCCAACAACCTCGGCGATCATCTCTTGCTCTGCTTCATCCATGGGAGGGTCAAAGGCGGCCAGGCGTTCCGGATTGCAGACAACACTTCGGGCTCGATCGACCGCATCGTCAAGCAAGCCTTCTAGTCCAATCAAGGTCCCGCTTCGCGTCTTCATGGGCCGACCATCTTCACCCAAGACGGTGCCAAAGTTCACATGCACAAGTTTGACGTGTTCCAGCCCGAAATGATGGGCGACGGCAAAAAGTTTCTCGAAGTGCTCACTCTGACGGGTATCAACGACGTACACGATTTCGGCCGGATCGAAATGCTCGAGGCGGTACTGCAAGGTGGCCAAATCTGTGGTCGCGTACAGGTAGGCTCCGTCCTGTTTGCGGACGATCATCGGAGCTGCGAATTCCGGCAAGAAAACACACACAGCGCCATCGCTGTCGCGGGCCAAACCGAGATCTTCCAGCTTCGACACCACATCGCCAAGCATCGGGTTGTAAAAGCTTTCGCCCAAGGTGTGATCAAAATGCACATCGAGTCGACGATAGATGCGATTGATCTCGTCTTTGCAGTACGGCAAGAACTGCTGCCAGAGGGCAAGATTCTCTGGATCGCCCTGATGCAGTTTGGCGGTTTCTTCCAAGACAGCAGCGTCGATGTCGGGATGAGCCTCAGCTATTTTCCGTAGCTCGGGATCGCGATTGACCGCATCGAGCTTGTCGCGAGCCGAAGTTCAAGTTTGCTTCGGCGGTAGCCAGCCGACGCTGAGCTGAAGAGACATTCTTTTGGGCTTTTTTCCGTTCTTTCGCGTCCACATTTTCCGGCCGGCCGCGACCGCTTGTTCGAGCATTCCTTGCGCCTCGGCAACCGTCTCCGATAATTCGTCAATCGACGCAAGTGCCTTGCGATACTCGATCAATTGATTCGTCAATCGGTACAGCTTGGTCAATTCGTTGACCGGATCCTGCTGGACCACCGTCGGATCACCGAAGTGCTTGTAGCCGTAAATGATGATCCCGAACTGGGTCCCCCAGTCACCCAGATGATTGTCGGTAATGACTGGGTGTCCCAGGAATCGCAGGATTCGTGCCAGCGCGTCTCCGATCACGGTGCTCCGAATGTGCCCGACATGCATTGGCTTGGCGACGTTGGGTGAGGAGAAATCGATGACGATGGATTTCGTCGTGGTGACCTCAGGCACCGAGCAGCGCGCGTCGCCGAGCATTCCTCGCATCGCAGCGCTCAGGAATGAATCCTTTAACTTGAGATTGATAAAACCTGGGCCGGCAATCTCAGGTGTTTCGCATAAGTCATCGACATTCAGTTTGGCGACCAACAGCGCGGCAATTTCGCGCGGATTCTGATTGTTGCCCGGTTGCTTTGACAGCGGCATCGCACAGTTGGCTTGGTAATCACCGTGTTTGGGGTCAGTCGTTGTGCGAATCATCGATGCGAATTGCTCAGGGTCATCGGTCAGCCCTTGCATGGCATCGACGAAACGCTGTTGCAGCAGATTGGGAACGTGCATGATTTGCGACCATCCAGCGAGGATGACCCTCAGCGAAAGATGTTGGTGATCAACGGACTTCGGCAACCAATCCGCTACGCTTCATGAGCCGACAACCCCAGCTCCGCAAGCGGAATGCGCTTTCCGTCAGCCCACAACGACTCGAGGTCGTAGTATTCACGCGTCTCTTCGTCAAATAGATGTACGACGACGCTGCCGTAGTCCAGCACGATCCAGCGGCTCTCTTCGTAACCTTCGATTCCCAGACGCTTGTCGCCAAGATCCTTTTCCAAAGCATCGTCGATCTGTTCGCTGATCGCGTGTAGCTGGCGGCGGCTCGTTCCGGTGGCGAGTACAAAGAAATCGAACTCGGCCGATTGGGCACAGACATCGAGCACCATCACTTCTCTGCCGTTGTTCTCCAGGGCAACGCGGGCAGCGGCGGCGGCAAGTCTTCGTCCATGCTCGACGCCGTGGGGACGAATGCCTCGCGAGGGCGCCACCATCGGGTTCGTTTCGGTCGTGCCGGTTACGGCTGGATCCGAGGCAATCGATTCCACAGGGCTTTCGTCAGGGTCAGGGGAGGATGGAGGTTGCTCTGTCATGATTCCAGAGTCTAGTGAATTTACCGGCCCTGTCACGCACTCCAGCCGCGACAAGCAGTCGACGAGCCTGGCTTGCTCGCCCAAAAACCACCCGAAGGCGGTGTCAAACAGGGCGTAAATCGCTCACTTCTTCTTTGGTCGTTTTCGTTTGTTGGGGCGTTCGACAGGTACCTCAGGCTTGGAAACCTGCTCTCGGATTCGATCGGCGATGGAGGGTGATTTCTTTTCGGGTGCTGGCGTGTCGCTGGCCAGGCCATCGATGTCAAAGTGTTTTTTGGTCGGCAGGGTCTTTTTGACGAAAATGCGTTCACAAATTCCCCACAGACTGCTGGTGATGAAGTAGATGCACAGCCCAGCGGGGACACGGAAGAAAAACAGCCCCATCATCAGCGTCATGATGTTCATCATCTTCTGTGTCATGGCTGTCTGTTCGTCGGTCGCCGGCGGCATGAACATCTTCTGCTGTGCCAGGAATAACCCCACTACGAGCACGGGCAGGATATTGAAGTACGGTCCGAGCCAGCCGGTGCCACGCCCTGAAAGATAGCCCCACAGCCAATTTCCCCAATACATGAGCATGTCCGGACCGGCCAGGTTGGACGCCCAATCGGCGCCTGACCAGACGGGCTGCTGGCGAAGTTCGATGTCGACTGAGAGGGTCCGATAGAGACCAATGAAAATCGGCAACTGCAAGAACATGGGAAGGCAACCGGCGAGCGGATTGAAGCCGACACGCTGCTGTAGCTCGCGCTGGGCCTTCATCTTGGCTTCCATGTCGTCTTTGTACTTGTCGCTGATCTTCTTCAGTTCGGGTGCGAGTTCCTGCATTTTTTGCGCGTTAATGGCGGCCTTGCGGCTCAGCGGGAACATCAATCCACGCACGATGACTGTCAACAGAATGATCGCGATCGCGTAGTTGCCAATTCCGGATAAGCCGTGCAGCAGCCAGCCGAGAGCTTTGGCAAACGTCGCGAACCAACCGTAGTAGATGCAGTCACCCAGTCCATACGGTTCCAGAAGTTCCGGCCGTTTTGGTCCCGCAAACAGACGCACCTGTTGCCCAAGTGACCGGCCGGGAGGGACCGTCGCGATGGCGCTATCGAGAAAAAACGTCGAGTTGACCGCGCGCTCTTGGTGCCTGGGAATCTCCGTCGCATTGGCGATGATCCCCGCCGAAGCGCGGCGAAAAGTGGTCAGCGATCCGGAGCCCTCGGGCGGCACGTAGGCGACGGTAAAGTACTGAGCATCAACGCCGATGTACTTCAAATTTCGCGAATCCGCATCGCCGTCCGGTGCGAAAATGGTTTGATGAGGATCGGTGACTTCATTCCTTGCGCGTTTTAGCAAGTCATAGCCGCTGATCAACTCGTGGCCATCGGCTTTCGATTTGTAAACGACGTCGCGAGCTGCGGCGCCGGAAAAGTTTGGACTGATTTTAGTGCTGTACCACCACCCTTCCAGCGTCAGTCCGTTGGCACCTTCCAGGCGATACGCCAAGTCCTGTGGCTTTTCATCAAGGTTGTCAATTTGAATCGACATGTCGATTGCGTAGGTCGACGGCGTGAGTGTGTAGCTGCGGCGCATTCGAATCGGGCCACCACCAACTGCCTTCATCTCCGCGGCGGATAGTTCAACGGTGAACTCAGCTGTCGCCGACGAATCAGCCGGTTTCTCGGCGCGGGTCCAGATCAAATCAGCCGGGTCTTCGATCCCGGCCACCGACGCTTCGTCTGTCAAAATGCCTTTGCGATTGACCTGACTGAGCGAAACGAGACAAGACAAGCGAGATAAGTTGCCGACGACTTGATCGGGGCCGCCATCTCTGGCAATCCGAACGAGATCAAGCGGGTGCCCGGTCAATGTGGCTTTGAGCACCGTCGGTGTGACCGCGTCGCCGCGCAGGACTTCAACGGAAACGCTGTCACCGGGCCTCGTTTCCAGCAACGCCGCGCTGATGTCGTCTCGTGAGCTGACCGGGCGACCGGCGACCGACACAATCACGTCGCCGACTTGAACGCCGGCAAGTTGGGCGGGAGTTCCCGGGCCGACCACGTTGACGACGACCCCGTCGGATTCGGCAGACGGTTCAGCGGCAAAGTAACCGAGGTAACCATCGCGGACGTCGACGCGACGATACTTGAAACCGCCATCGGCGTCGCGTTCGGTCAATTCGATCCGCTCAATACCTCCGCCACGGCTATTGAGCGTGACGAGCATGAAATAGCCCGCGGCAGGATCCATCGACCCCAGGGTTGACCACTCGGGACGGGTCGGCCGCTTGGGCGCCGCATCGTCGGCTGACGGCTGATCGACATCGGCTTCCACGGCAGCATCGATACCAGCTTCGATACCAGCTTCGTTGGCAGGATCATCGAGTGGGTCGACGAGCACCTCGGCGGCCGCGTTCGCTTGATCGACCACCGGGTCCGGGATTGGCGGAACAAGAAAGCTCCGCAAGGTGGCATAAAACAAGAAGAACGCCGTCGAAGCGACGATGAACGTGAGCAGACGACGTTCCACGATCAATCCCAATAGGGGGAGGCAGAGTGCATGAGGATTCCAGTACGGTGACGTATTCTGCCGCCCCGACCATTTTTTGGGAAGGTGAAGTCCAGAAGGGCGACCCAACGTGGGTGCATCCGCCCGGCTTAGGAGGGTCGCCGGCCACGCCGTGGCCGGCTACCGCACCCGAAAGACCGGCCAGCTTAGGAAGCTCCTTCATCCCAAGAAAGGGAACCGCGTAGCGGTGGCAGCATGTAGCCTGGGGTGAACCAACGAGCGACAGCGAGGCTGGTGTAACCCCAGGTAAAGGAAGCAGAAGGCATTTTCCCCCGCGGCGAATTGGCGGCTACGCCGCCAATTCGCCGCGGGGGAAAGCTTTGGCGGGGTTTTAGAGATCCTGGGGCTGCGGTTTGCTCGCCGAGACGAGCGAACCTGACCCCAGGCTACATTCTGTCACTGCTACGCAGTTGGCGGATGTTGGTCAGCAAACTAGACGTGTATGCAAACTAGCAAGTCCAGTCACGGAAAACCACTGTTTACATCTCGCCCTAAGCCGCAGGCTCTCTATTGCATGTCGGCTGATCCAACGCAGCGTTGTTGAGTACACTGCTTGTCTTCTATCTTTAGCCGGCGTCTACGGACGCGCGGCCACCTCGAGCGTCGGAATCACACCCATGTAGGCCATCAGGTCGCTGATCTCCTGAAGGGTAAGGTCGTCCAACAACCCGGTTGGCATGATGCTACTGTTGCTCGGCAGGATTTGGTCGATCTCGGGTTCGCTGATGATCGTAACACGATTGTTGGCGTCTCGTACTTCGATTGACTGGTCTTCGCGTTGGTTGACCATCCCGATCAGCACGCGGCCGTCGAGCGTCAGTACTTTCTTGCTGGCGTATTGGTCGCTGACGACGTGAGCCGGGTACAGAACCGATTCGACGATCTCGCGTTTGCTGAATCGTCGCGAAATTCCCGTCAGTGCGGGGCCGATTGAATCGCCGTGGTTTCCGAATTGGTGGCACTGTGCACACTTGGCCTTCGCATACATGTCACGGCCGTGAACAGCATCGCCGAACTTGCCTGCATCGCTATCGAGGTAGTCGACCAGTTGATCAAAGTCCCACCGCGACTCGTCACCCTTGGGCAATTGAGCCGTGCGCGATCAGGGTACATCTTGGCGTACCATTTCTGCCACGGACGCATGGTCAATGCGGCTTTTTCGGGGCGCTGCATTCCGGTCCAGTGTTCCAATAATCGCTCGACGTTTTCGAATTTGTTGTTTTGTTCTTCGGCTCGAACGCCCAACAAGATCAGCTGTCGAATCGCCATCGGATCGTCGGTGGCTACGCGGACGGTTTTCAATGCGTTGACGACTTCATCGGCGGCTTGGTCCTCGAGAACATTCAAGCTGCGAACGAGGTAATCCCAGTTTTCTCCATCCGGATGCTGTGCCAGTGCCATCGCAACGACCGCGCGGCGTTCCGGTTCGCTGCGCCACAGGCTTCGCAAATAGGCAGCTGACTGTTCATCGGCCGCGGTGGCCAGCATCGCGATGATACCGGTACGCAGTCGACGCTCGACGTCACCCGGATGGGGCTGCAGGACCAGTTTTCGATCCAGATTGCGAAGGATTTCCGCGGTTGAATCATCAACCGGGCGAGGCAACTTGTAGATGGCGGCAAGCGCGGCATTTCGCCATACGGCACCTTGTTCCAAGATCGCCTTGACGTCCTCATCCGACAACGACTTGGCGAAGTCACGCGTCACGCTCATCAGATACATCGAAAGCGATCCCGTCGTCGCGGAGTTGGCCGCATTTTCGTAGTACTTCAAGATTTGGAACCGCTGTTCGGCGTTCCAGTCCTCGGACAGGAACTGCAAACACATGGCCACAAGCGTGCGGTCAACCTCCTCGCTATCGCTGGAGATAAAATCGAGTGCTCGTTCGGCAACCGAATCGGCTTTCAAGTACGCGGCCAAACGAATCAGTTCCCGGTTCATGCGGTTGTCACCGGCGGGGAACTCCTCGGCGACTTGATCGCGGAGTGCCGTGACGCGAGCCGGATCGATGTTTCCGCGGTGCAAGGCAACCTGGCAGAGTCGCAGCGTGTCAACGAAGTCAGCATCACTCAAGAAGTCGGTCATCAACTCGCTGGCTCGTTCCAGAACTTGCATGCATGTCGCTTCGCTTGGGTCTGCATTCACGAGTGCCAGGAGTCCGACGATACTGATCCGCTGATCGGCGCTCGAGAGCACCTCGTCTCGCCATGTTTCCACCGGCATCCTCTCGAGTACACGCCGCGCGACGAATGCCAGCGTGCGGTCTTCTTCTCCCAGCAGTGGAAGGATTTCTTGCGTGGTTTCGGGTAACTTTCCGCTTCGTAGAATCGCTTCGCATGCCGCGCGGCAAACGCGTGCGTCACTGTCTTCAAGCATGGCAACGAGACGTTCTGCACTGCGCTCGTCGGGATGAAGTCCCATCAAGTGTGCGGCACGTGCCCGCACGGATTCGTTGGCGGCTTGGCTAAGTTCCAGCACGAGGTCCTCACTGGGGACGGGCCCGAACAATTGCATCAAGTCGATCGCGCGAGTTCGATAGTGCGACGGATTGTCGTTGCTGTAGGCGACACCGGCCACCAATTGGCCCCATTTGTCGCCCAGTTCACGTTTGATCGATGCGATTTCTTGACGCGCCCAAGCCGACTCGAGCTGCGGTTGCCGGATCGCCGCCGCAATCCCGCTGCCGATATTCTTCATCCGATCGGGAATCTCGCCTTTGTAAATCACGCGATAGACGCCGCCGGCCGTACCGCGACCGCCAGTGCAGAAGTACATCGCACCGTCGGGGCCAACTTCCAGATCGGTCACATTCAGCGGTTGGCCCTTCAAAAAGACCTCGCTGTCAGCAATGTAGCCCGAACCGCGAGGCTTCAAACGCACATTCAGAATGCGACCTTCTGACCAATCGGCCAAGAACAGCGAGTTGTGATATCGCACCGGGTACATGTAGTGTTCGTAGCAAACGGCGCCGGTCGGGCTGCCACGCCCGGTATCCAACAGGTCCGGGAGTCGGTCGAAATAGTATTCAGGCCATTTTGCCCAGCCCGTGCGCCAACCGAATTCGCCTGCTTCGGTCACGTCGTAAAGCGAAGTTGGCCGGTACCACGCCGTGTCGACGTCAGCTTCCATGTCGGCTTCGTGAACAAACAGGCCACCGGAAGGATGGAAGACCAGGTCATAAGCGTTTCGCAATCCGCCGGCGACTCGTTCGACGATCGATCCGTCGGCGTTGGTTCGGATCACGGTGCCACCGGGAGCCTTGATCCCAAGACCGTGTCCGCCTGGGTCTTCGTAACGCGGCAGCAAGTCACCTTCGTAAGTATCGATCAAGGTCTCGCCGTCACCCTTTTTGCCGACCGCTTGCACGTGGCTGCCGACCGCCACGTAGATCATCCCGTCGGGCCCCAGTCGCAAACCATGAGGACCGTGTTCGCCGCCACTGCCTTTGAATTTCACAATGGCTTTGACTTGTTCCAGCGTGCCGTTGCGATCGGCGTCGGTGAGTCGATAGAGGGCCGTCCCTTCCGGACCATCGCCGGTGACAAAGACCTCACCGTTAAGCGCCAAGATACCCTGGCATGATTTCACTTTGTCACAGTACGTGCGGACGTGTTCGGGCACGCCGTCTTCGTCTTTGTCAAAAATCAACAGCAACGGTCCACCTTCTTGCGAAACAATGATGTGACCGAACTCGTTGAATGCCATCGCGATCACCGAGCCGACTTGCTCGTCGCTGAGCACGCGTTGAACGCCGAATCCCTTTTGGATTTGAAATCGTTCTCGTTGATCGCTTTGCTTTTCGGCGACGACATCGATGTCGCGATCCCAGGGAACGGTATCCCCAAGTTTGCCGAACGACGAGGCTGAGGCCCACAGCCGATCATTGAACAGCACGGTTTCCCACATTGGGTTTTCGTCAGTGCTTGCCCGCCACGATGAACCGGTGCTGAAGGTGAACCACTTATCTTGATCGAGAGGTCGAATCGAGACGCGTGCGGCCAAAGCGGCCGTTTTGCCGTGCGTGTTGACGACCCGCACACCAACGACATTGCGGCCGATCTCGAGGTGATCGGTAATGTCGAATTCTTGCATTTGTCGCGAAGAATTGCCGGTGCCAATCCGAGTTCCATTGATGAAAAGCTCGAATTGATCGTCCGCCGCGATCTCAATCGTGCCTTCAGCTTGAACGCGAAGGTTGATCGGCTTGCGGAACAGGCAGGATTGGCCCTCGGGAATCGGCTTTTCGAGGGAACTGCCGTTTGCCCAAATCCAGTGTGCCTCGTCAGCACCGGCCTGTGGGAGAGCAAAGACGCTGGCGAGAATCGCCAATGTCGAAACGGCGAAAATGGATCGCTTTCGCGATAGTGTTGAGCCTTCCATGGCATTTCATCGATTCGGAGGTGTGTATTGGGTCCACAGATCGCTTGGAAGCGTAGGCGGACCCCACTTCTGATGCAAGATTGATCTTGAATCGCCGAAATTAATCAAGTTTCCAGAGTTTCCCCGTTTCCAGCCAGATTGTTTCCAGCCAGATTGGCAGACGCCCGGTAGCAATCCGAGCAAACGGTTCTTACAAAGGAATGGCGTGCACAGCCAACCCAGGGCGATGTGCCGACCTAGATTGTTTTCAAAGTGGAGTTTCTGAGATGCGGTGGAAAGGTCGTCGGCAAAGCGAAAATGTTGAGGATCGGCGGGGTGTTAGTGGCGGCGCAGTCGTTGGCGGCGGCATCGGGCTGTTGGTCATCGCGATGATCGTTGGTCTCCTCGGTGGCGATCCCAGACAATTCATGCAGCAGGCCCAGCAACAGGCTCAAGTTGGCAACGGCCAGGACGCCGCGAGCGAACTGTCACCTCGAGACATCGAGCGGGGCGAGTTCGTGAGCACCGTATTGGCCGACACCGAAGATGTCTGGAACAAGATTTTCGCGGAAAGCGGCTTGAAGTACGAGGAGCCGAGACTGGAGCTATTCGCTCGACAGACGCAATCGGGCTGCGGCGTGGCCAGCTCGGCAGCCGGTCCGTTCTATTGCCCGGCCGACCGCAAGGTCTATCTCGATACTGCGTTCTTCGACCAACTCGACAAGCAACTTGGCGCGCCCGGCGACTTCGCACAAGCCTACGTGGTCGCTCACGAAGTTGGCCATCACGTGCAGAATCTGCTGGGAAAGACGCGCGAGCTGGACAAGGTTCGAGGACGGATACCCGAAGCTGAATACAACGATCTGTCAGTGCGGCTGGAGCTGCAGGCTGATTTTTATGCGGGTCTGGTGTTCCACCATGCTCAGCGTCAGAAAAACATCCTCGAGCCAGGCGACATCGAGGAGGGACTTCGAGCTGCTTCGGCGATCGGCGATGACACGCTTCAGGAACGCAGCGGTCGTCGCGCTAACCAAGAAACGTTCACTCACGGCACGAGCGAGCAGCGCGTGCGCTGGTTCATGAAAGGCTTGGAGACCGGCGACCCCGACCAGGGCGATACTTTCAAAGCCAGCGTGTTGTAAGTCATCACATTTCTTCCGCAGTTTTACTCTTCGAAAGGGAATTGCATTCCTGGGGTGGCCGGCGGTCGAGCGTCAGCGAGCCCCCGGAAATTTTCTTGGCTTCGTACTGGGGGCTCGCTGACGCTCGACCACCAGCCACCCGTTTCATTTCAGATTGACGACGAAAATTTCCGAGGAACCGGTCATCACATCGTGACGGCGAAACAGACTTCGCACTTGTTGCGGGCGAGTTGCCGAACGTGAAGCTCTTGCGGGTTCCACGATCGAATCCTCTCGGACCACTGATCGACCAAACGAGCCTCGCTGTACTCGCCGATCTTTAAGGTGATCAATAGCCCGCGGATTTGGCTGTTACGGTTGGTGACGATGTTTTCGACGGTCAAGAGCGTCTTGCCCGGCTTGACGTTCGAATCGACCAACAACCACTTCACACCGCGAAATTCTTTTCGCGGCAGCTCTCCGGCGCGAGCTCGGATGTGTCGAAACTTGGGATGGCCCAGGATGCGGGGATCCATGTCGGCCGGATCGATCCCGATGACCTGCATGCCCAGTTCGAGTAAGCGCCCACAAGCACCCCCTGGTGCGCTGCCGATCTCGACGGCAAGGTCGCCGGCCTGCATGTCAAATCCGCTCCAGGTGATCGCTTCGGCCGCTTTGTAGTAGGCCCGCGAGACCGGCTCGTACTTTGGTTGGATGGGCTGCACGCCGCCCGGCCAGCGCGAGGGCCAATTGGAAGCCTCGTGCGTTCCAAAAAACCAATGCGATGGTTCCACCAGCACAATGTCCAGAACCCGGTCACCTGGCTGCGCGATGCGGTTCGGGGCGTCACAACGCAACCATTTTTCCTTGATCTCAGCGAAAACTTCTGCGGCGACCGCTTGCGAAACCTCGTCCCCACCCGGCTCGAACCCGAATCGACCGATCGGTGCGCGGTCTTTCGGCCAGACGTGAAGCTGGTCAAAGGGACGCGCTGGGGTTTGAGCCAAATCGAGTTGCTCCAGCAACCTGGCAACCTGCTGGCGCAAGTCCTGGCTGCGAGCTTGGCCAATCGATCGGGCCGCCGTCCGAATGAACACGCCCTGCGGCAACGACGCCTCGTTGTCGTGCTTGGCCGTGACGAACCCGGGCCGAGAGAAAGCCAGTCGCCAACCCTCGCCCGCCATCGATTCCTTGACCGCTTGTTCCGCACCGTGGGCGCAGGTCAGCATGGCGAAAGTCGGGTCAGTCATTGTGGTTTCGTTTCGCCTCGATTGGATCGGAATGCCGTTAGACGCTCGGCCACTCCCGGGATCAGCTTTGCTGCATTTTCGTAATACAGCTTTCGCAACACATCGTCCGGCAGATTGACGCCATAGATTTGCCACATGCCTTGCGGCGGCGGAATTTTTTCGCTGTAGGCGAAGGACTCGTCTCGCGTCTCGAAGAAACGCCAATTGATCCGCAGCCGGGCTTCCGGCCACGGGCCATCGGTCCCGAACAGCAATCGATCGGCGTGCCGAATCAGGAAATCACGTGCCGTGAAAGGCTGTCGTCCCAATTCCGCAATTCGCGACGCGGTCTCGATCCACAGGTTCGGATACTCGTCCAGCCACCCGCTGACGGTCTTCAGGTCTTCGGCATTGTTGGCCACGTGAGCACCGATGAATTGAGTCTTCGCGTGCCTCGCAATCACGCGGTTGCGCGCCGCGAGCAATTGATCGCGGGCCGGATAGTCTTTTCCATGGAAACTCCAGCTCGGATGACGACTGAGTTCTTCCCAACGCTCGTTCGTCTCGTCGATCGGATCAAAGAAGGCGGCCGGATCAGCCGTGTGAATGATGACGGGGATCCCCAGTTCGCCACACGCCTTCCAGATAGGATCAAAACGGGCGTCGTCAATTTTGATCAACGAACCATCGGGATTCCGATACTCGAGACCGAACCGTTTGAAGATTTTTAGCCCGCTAACTCCCTGCTTGACCGCATCGGCAAGCCCCGTGGCCGTACGCTGGGCGAACCCTTCGCGGTGACAGGCCCACGTCGACGGATCGTCAGCGGAGCCGTCACCGCGCCAATCGATGTGGGCGAAGATCACGAATCGGTCGCGGTACTCGGACCACAGGAATTGCATGTGATGCTCGAGTTGCCCTCCTAGCTTCCCATCCAACGAGGCACAGACGGCGATCTGGTTTCGATCCATCAATGCGACGAAATCGTCGAGCGTCTGTTCACTACTTCGCAGCTTATAATGAAAATGCGTGTGGACATCGACAACTGGATACTTTGCTTGCGCCTTGGGGTGCTCGGCGACCTTCAGCTTCGCAGCAGGTCGAAAATTGCGAAGCGAAAGGTCTCGACCATCGCGACCGTCCAGCGGCGGATCGGGTGGTTGTCCCGAGGCGGGATGGCAGGGCAAGCCAATCAGCACCGCGGCCAGCACCGCGAATCACTCGCAGGTGGGTTACAATTTGCAGGGCTCGTCTCTTGTCGGTGGGTCGGACAGTCATCAAGGCATCATATCGCAACGTCGGCATCATCGGGGAAGGATCGAAACGTAGCCGTGAACGACGACCAGACAGAACATCAATCCGCCGAATCCCGATCGACGAGCGAGAAGCTCTCGATGCAGGCTACCACTCCGCCCGCCGAAGTTCCCGGTTATCGACTGATTCGGTTTCTCGGGGCCGGCGCGTTTGGTCAAGTTTGGGTCGGTCGCGACTTGAACACCGGACGCAACGTGGCCGTCAAGTTCTACCTTCATCGCGGCGGCGTCAATTGGTCGTTGCTCAGCCGCGAGGTCAAGAACTTGGTTCAGCTGTCGGCCGATCGGTATGTCGTGCAAGTGCTGGAGGTCGGCTGGGACGCCGATCCGCCCTACTACGTGATGGAATTGGTGGTGGGCGGATCGCTGGAGGATTTGCTGCAAGTTCGCGGTCGTTTGCCGGTTGACGAATCGGTCGAGATGTTTCGCAGGATCTGCATCGGCCTGAATCGATGCCATGCCAAAGGGGTGCTTCACTGCGACATCAAACCCGCCAACATTCTGCTGGGGGACGACAACGAACCGCGGTTGGCCGATTTCGGTCAAAGTCGCTTGTCAAACGAGCAGACACCGGCACTGGGAACATTGTTCTACATGGCGCCCGAACAAGCCGACCTGAATTCCTCGCCCGACGCCAGCTGGGATGTCTATGCGGTCGGTGCCATCATGTTCCGGTTGTTGACGGGCCAGCCTCCCTACCGCGACGAGAAGATTGTTGAGCGGCTTGATACTGCCGGATCACTACCAAAACGTTTGGACCGATATCGCGACGCGATCGCGTCCAGCCCTCCTCCCGAGGCGCATCTGCATGCGCAGCGGCGTCGACCGCAGTTTGGGTCGAATCGTCTCAAAGTGCTTGTCCGTTCATCCCGGACAGCGGTACGCCAACGTCCAGCAAATTCTGCAGGATCTGAATCGCCGCGACGTGACGCATCAACGGCGGCCGTTGATGCTGTTGGGCATCGTTGGCCCGCTGCTGGTCCTACTGGCTACCGCCTTTTTCGGTGCACGAAGCATCAAACAGGCCAGCAATAGCACCATGGCCGCGCTGCGAACGGAGGCTTTCGGTAGTAACCAATTGGCCGCGGCCTTTGCGGCGAGAACGCTGGAAAGCGAAATCGAACGCTACTTTCGGCTCACCCGTGACGAGGCTTCCAACCCCGACTTCCTACGCCAACTCAGTGCAACGTTGCAAACCAGCGACGTCGTCAAGGCGTTGAACGAGGTCGCTGCGATGAAAACGCCAATTGCCACGCACGGCAACACGTCAGCCCGTGATCGGTTGCTCGATGCACCGTCGCGGATCGCTTTGGACGCGTTTCTCGCCGAGCGATTGGATCGTTACACCGATCATCGCTCGCGGCGTCCACGGCTGGCATCGATGTTTGTGACCGATGCACGGGGGACGATTCTCAGCATTGCTTACGCCGAAGAGATCGAACGCGATGAAAATAGTGCCGGCAGGAATTTCTGTTATCGAACGTATTTCCATGGAGGCCGCGTTGATTTGCCGAAAGATGCGACCGAGATTGGGCAAGTGCAACCGCTCACTTCGACGCATTTGTCCGCCGCGTTTCCCAGTACGGCGACGCGACTCTGGAAGGTTGCCGTCAGCACGCCGATCTATTTGACGGAGAACGAAAGTCAACCGGATGCGATGTTTGTCGTCACGATCAATCTGGGGGATTTTGAGCTGCCGCAAAGCAAGCAGGGGCCAACCAGGTCGCTGTTTTGGTCGAAGCTCGCGAAGGACCCGCACAGGGAACAATCTTGCAACATCCGTTGATGGATGTACGGCGCAAGGCGGGCGTGAAGATGGAGGGCGAAAAGTACCAAATGTCCGAAACGCTGATGCAGCGACTCTTGCAGGGGGGCAATGTCGATGACTACAGCGATCCGCTTGCCGCGGCAGGTGACGGATCGGCTTTGTATAGCGGGCCATGGATCGCAGCGATGCAAACGGTCAAGATTCCCAGAGACGATCGTGAAGACGACGATGGCCAAAGTCAGGTGACAAGCAATGCCGACCTGTTAGTGATGGTCCAGTATCGGCTCGAGAAAGTGACCGAACCGGTCAACAGAATTGTGACGTCGTTGATCCGAGGGGGCCTTGCCGCGATGGCCTCCATCCTGGTCGTCACGCTCACCTTGTGGCTGTTTGTTCGCCGAGTCGGTGCGCCCAGTGCCGAACGCTCGGATGAAGCGGTTGGACGCCAAGCCACCACCGAAACCCTCACTCTGAGATAGCATTTTGTCGCTCGTTTGTCCCAAACGAGATCCATTGCTGCGCGATCCTCGATTGAAGCTCTTCGTGACTTTGGGTGGCCGGTTCGCAACGAGTGGGTGGCCGGCGGTCGAGCGTCAGCGAGCCCCCAGTAGCGAGTCAATGGAATTCCGGGGGCTCGCTGACGCTCGACCGCCGGCCACCCGGACAATGCAAATCTCCATCTGCCACCAAAACTCCGCAAAATCCTCAATTGATCACGTTGCGGAGCATCTCCCCGGTTAACGCTCGCCTGCACGCTTCGGCGCCCTTGCGACGCATATCGGTCAGTCCTTCTTCGCAGTAGAAGGCCGAGTGCGGATTGATGATCAACCGTTCGTAGGCTGGATGATTCGGGTCGCGCCAGGCAACCAGCAGCGGGTTATCGGGCGACGGTGGTTCCTCGGCCAACACGTCGATCGCGGCACCGGCCAGCCGGCCACTGGCGATCGCGCGTGGCAGTGCCGCTGTGTCGACCACGTCGCCGCGCGACGTATTGACCAGGTAGCTCCCCTCGGGCAGCCAGTTCAGACGTCTCGGCATTGATCATCCGATGTGAATGTTCGTTGAGCGGGCAATGCATGCTCAGGATGAACGAGTCTCGCATCAGTTCTTCGAGTGACTCGACCCGTCGCACCCCGTTTGCTTTGTCGTATCCGTCGGGCTTGAAGGGATCATAGAAGCGAACGTCCATCCCCATCGCGAGCGCACGCCGGGCAGTCGCCGTGCCGATTCGGCCGAGTCCGACAATTCCAAAAACCCGGCCGCGATGACGGTACAGAGGCGAAGCAATGTGATACATCCATGGATCGGGCTGAGATCGCATCCGCATGATTGAATTGGTGGATCCCGCGTGTCATGGCGAGCGCCATGCCGATCGCCGAATCGGCGACTTCCTCGGTGCCATAGTCGGGAACGTTGGCAACGGGAATGCCCAGTTCACGTGCCAGCGCGTGATCGACATTGTCAAAGCCAACTCCGCAGCGGACGATCAGCTTGCATTGTTCAAGTCGCTTCACCGTGAATGCTGTCAGCGAAAGATTGTGATACATCATCACGGCGTCGGCCTGTTCGATCTTGCCGACCAGTTCGCGTTCGTCGAGTGCGTCGCAGGCCTCGACCGTTGCGACGCCGTCGAGTACTTCACGTTCGACATCCAGCGAGTCGTTGATGAAGTCGGTGATCACGACGTGGGGTTTGGTTGCAGTCATGCGGGAAGTTCTGTTTAAAACACGTTCTTAAAGCGTGGGGCCAACGGTCCAGGGGATGAATTCGTAATCGCCCACCCCGAGTTTTTCGCTGCAGGTTTTCTCGCCGCTGGCGACTCGCAATGCAAACTCGAAAAATCGATCGCCGACACTTTGCAAGTCTTCTCCATCGAGCACCACGCCGGCGTTCAGGTCCATGTCTTCGCTGAGATTCTCGAACAATGGCGTGTTCGTGGCAACTTTGATGACTGGACTCGGTTTGCAGCCGAAGCAACTTCCCCGACCGGTCGTGAACATCACCAGATTCGATCCTCCCGCGACTTTTCCGGTCACACTGGCCGGATCGAATCCCGGTGAATCCATCACCACCAATCCGCGAGCGGTGACACGCTCGGCGTATTCGTAGACTGCTTCCAACGCGGTCGATCCACTTTTGGATACTGCCCCGAGTGATTTTTCGGTGATGGTGGTCAATCCGCCCGCTTTGTTGCCGACCGAAGGATTGTTGTCGAGCTGACCACCGTACATCGCCACGTACTTCTTCCACCAATCGATCCGATCGAGCAGTTTACGTGCGACTTCGGGTGACCGGCTTCTTGCTGACAAGCAGATGTTCCGCCCCGTACAGTTCGGTGGTTTCAGAAATGACCGATGTGCCTCCGCAGGCAATGATGCGATCCGAGACAACTCCGACGGCCGGGTTCGCCGTTAGTCCCGAATAACCGTCGCTGCCACCGCACTCGACCGCCAGATTCAAATGAGCCGCATCGGCTGGCGATCGTGTCGCCTGGTTGGCCCGGTCGAGTACTTGCTCAAGCAGCGCCTCGGCTTTTTCGATCGTCGCTCGCGTGCCACCTTCGGATTGCATCGTCAGCATCGGAATGCCGTCGTCGCGCGTCAGCTGTGTTCCGTCCGGGGCATACAGAGATACGACCCCATGGTGTTCGCTCAGATAGCCCGACGTCGTTTGTTCGCAACCCAGTCCGATCACCAGACAGCCGCCGACGTTGGGATGGTCCGCATAGCCAGCCAGGACGCGTCCCAGCATTTGATGCTTGATGCCGTGGTACTCCAGCGCGCAACCGGTCGTGTGCGTTGCCGCAAAGACGCCGTCAACATTCGGCCAACGTCGCATTCGCTCGTCGTCAAATCGTTCGACCACCTTGTGGCACACCGTTGCGCTGCAATTGACCGTCGAAATCAGTGCAACGTAGTTGCGAGTCCCGACCCGACCATCCGGGCGATGGAATCCATCGAATGTCGCGACAGTTTGGCGGGTGGCGCCGGTGGCGACAGCGAACTAAGGTCATCGGAAACCACGTGGTGGTCCGTCAGATTATGGGAGTGAACGTGATCGCCGGGTTGAATCGTGGGCAGTCGCGAGTCCGATCGGCTGGCCGTACTTCATGATCGGCGATCCGGATGCGATCTGCGTGACTGCGACTTTATGTCCAGCTGGAATATCGGTTCGCGGCGAGAGCGTCAAATCCGCAAGCGAGATCGCTTGGCCACGCGAAAGCCGGCGCGTGGCAACTGCGACATTATCGCCTTGATCGAGTCGAACCAAACCAGGCAGGCGGGTTTGGCGATTGCTGGCGCGGTTGTTGATCGCCATCGGTCATGATCGTTCCTAGTTCCTAGCGTGCCCGTGGTTCCTGACGTGGAATCGGAGGCGTATATTTGGCACTTCGCAGACACATTCCTCGCGACCTTACAGCGAATAGCAAGTCGAATGAAGATCCACGAATATCAGGGCAAAGAGCTGTTCCGCCAAGCTGGCGTGCCAGTGCTGGAAGGAATCGTTGCCAAGACACCGGAAGAAGCCGTCGCCGCTTACGATAAACTGGGCGGGAAGATCGCCGTCGTCAAGTCACAGATCCACGCGGGTGGACGCGGCAAGGGCACGGTCAAAGACAATCCCGACCAAAAAGGGGTCGTCGTTTGCAAGAGTGCCGATGAGGTGCAAAAGGCCGCCGCAGGACTGATCGGCAAAACGCTGGTCACGATCCAGACCGGTCCCGACGGAAAAACCGTCAATCAGGTATTCGTCGAAGCCGGCTGCGATATCGCTCGCGAGCTCTATCTGGGAATCGTGCTCGACCGTGCCAAAGCCAAGCCTGTTTTGATGGTCAGCACCGAGGGTGGCGTCGAGATCGAAAAGGTGGCCGAGGAAACGCCCGAGCTGATTTTCAAAGAGCATTTTGATCCGGCGGTCGGTCTGGAACCGTTCCAGGTTCGCAAGCTCTGCAAGAAACTCGGCATCGAAGGTGCCGCAGCCAAGGCGGCCGCCAAGTTCATGCCGGCGATCTGTCGCTTTTTCGTCGACTACGACTGTTCGATGACCGAAATCAACCCGCTGGTGATTACCAGCGATAATCAGATGATCGCGTTGGACGCGAAAGTCACGTTCGATAGCAACGCGCTCTTTCGCCATAAGGAACTCTTGGAACTGCGTGATCTTTCCGAGGAAGAGCCCAGCGAAGTGCGAGCCAACAAGTCGGGTCTCAGCTACGTCAAGCTGGACGGCAACATCGGATGTTTGGTCAACGGTGCCGGGCTGGCGATGTCCACGATGGACATCATCAAGTACCACGGCGGCGAGCCGGCTAACTTCCTTGATGTCGGCGGCAGCGCCGATGCCGAGCAAGTCACCGAGGCATTCCGGATTCTGCTTTCCGATCCGCATTGCAAAGGTGTGTTGGTCAACATCTTTGGCGGTATCGCACGTTGCACCACGATCGCGGCGGCCTTGATCGAAGCGAGTAAGACGGTCGGATTCACTGTACCGCTGGTCGTGCGGCTGGAAGGAACCGAAGTCGAAGAAGGTCGAAAGATGCTGGCCGAAAGCGACGTCGACATCATCAACGCGACCGACATCACCGACGCAGCAAAGAAGATCGTCGCCGCGGCGGACAGCCATTGTCGGGCACCGGGACTGTCGAGCACCCGGGACTTGTCGGGACACTGGACTGTTCCTGGCCTGACACCTGGACCGCCAGACGCGAGTCTGGCCTACATCGAAATCCAAGATCACCCTAACAGAACAACTATTCAGCCATGAGCATCCTTGTTGACGCCAACACGAAAGTCATCTGCCAAGGCATTACGGGCAGTGCCGGCACATTTCACTCGCTCGGTTGCCGCGAGTACGGCACGAACATGGTCGGCGGCGTGACGCCCGGAAAAGGTGGACAGAACGTCGAGGGCATACCGGTTTTTGACACGGTCGAAGAGGCAGTCGAGAAAACTGGTGCCAACGCGACCATGATCTTCGTGCCGCCACCTTTCACCGCCGACGCCATTTTGGAAGCGATCGATGCAGGCATCAAAGTCATCGCCGCGATCACCGAAGGCGTGCCGGTGATGGATATGGTTCGCGTTTACGAAAAAGTCAAGGCGAGCGATTCTGTTCTGATCGGCCCGAATTGCCCCGGTATCATCACACCTGGTGGCTGCAAGATCGGCATCATGCCCGGCTACATCCACAACCCGGGCAAGATTGGCGTGATGAGCCGTAGCGGTACGCTGACCTACGAAGCGGTTTGGCAAACCAGCAATCTGGGGCTCGGGCAAAGCACCTGCGTCGGACTCGGTGGCGATCCGATCGTGGGAACAAGTTTCATCGATTTGTTGGCGTTGTACCAGGAAGACGATCAAACCGAAGCGATCTTGATGATCGGCGAGATCGGCGGCAGTGCCGAAGAAGAGGCGGCCGCGTTCGTCAAGGCACACGTCACCAAGCCGGTCGCGGCGTTCATTGCCGGTCGCACGGCTCCTCCCGGCAAGCGGATGGGGCACGCGGGTGCTATCATCAGCGGCGGAAAAGGCACGGCGGCAGAAAAAGTTGCCGCTCTTGAAGACGCCGGAATTGTCGTCGCTCCCACACCAGCCGACATGGGCGATGCCGTCGCCAAAGCAATCGCAAAGTAGGCTGCATGGAAGTAGCC
>CAVPGW010000020.1:0-196906 GCA_963704055.1 Pirellulaceae bacterium
GTGCCAGAGAAAAAAATGGGCCGATCGAAGATCCACCTGACTCCGATTTTGACGCTTCTCATTTTATTCACATCTACCGTTTCGGCCCACGCCTGGTCGTTCATCACCAGCCAGTTTCGGCACCCTTCAATCAATGCCAGACCTGCCACATTTCCAACAGCAACCTGGCCATGAATCCTTATGGTGACGATTACCTGGACCCCTCCCACCGGTCCAAATACGCAGGAAAGCACCCGGCCATTCCCGTTTCGGGAGACTGCAACAGCTGCCACAACCACAGCGGCAAGGGATATCCCATCGTGCGCAGCGGCCTGGGCGCCATGGATTCGGACCGCGATCTGTTCACCAACCAGGCCGAGTTCAACGCCGGCACCTTTCCCGGGGACGCCACCGACTTTCCGGCGGATACCAACGCCCCCACCGTCACCGCCTTCAGCCTGCCGGCCACGTCCGCTACCCTTACCGTCGCCATTTCCAGCTTGACGGCCACAGACAATGTCGCTGTGACCGGTTATATGTTGAAGGAATCCAGTGTAACTCCGGCAGCCGGCGATGCGGGCTGGTCTGCCGGCGCACCAGCCCAGTATACGTTTGCTGCGGCGGGTATGTCTACCCTCTATGCCTGGGCCAGGGATGCGGCCGGCAATGTGTCCGCCGCTGCCAGTGCACAGGTGGACACCACCTCCAGCCAGGGCAGGGTCAACGACCCACCCGTGGCGTCGGCAGGTACCGATCAGGCGGTTATCGAAGGAGAAACCGTCATCATTAACGGCGGCGGTTCCACCGACGACCTGGGAATTTTTTAACTATGCCTGGATGCAACTGGCCGGTCCCGGCGGATCGGCCATCGACGCCAATGACCCGGCAGCGGTGGTGATTTCCGACCCCTTTGACATTCAGATCTCTTTCATCACACCATCGGTTGGCGTCAACGGCACCACATTGACGTTTCAATTGACGGTGACCGATGGCGACGGCGCCCAGGACCAGCGTCGAGGTTCGCATCACGGTTGACGACAACGACATCACTGATTTCGATGGCATGCCGGGCGTCATTTCGACTTACTCGGCAGACGGCCAGCCCATCGGCATTGGGGAGCACCGGCGCCAATGCTTGCACGCGCTTTGTCCCGCTGGGCACCCAGGATGTGGCCGGCGGGTGGCAACAGCCGAGGGATGCCATGTACGGGTTCATCGATTTCGAGTTGACGGTGATTGATCCGGCCAGCACATCGATCACCATTTATTTGCCGTCTCCGGCACCGGCGGGTTACAAATGGTACAAGTACACCGATGCCGACGGCTGGTTCGACTTCAGCCGGGATGTGATCAGCAACGGTACCGGTGACGGCGCTGACTTCAATGCCGACCGCACGCAAGTGACCATCCATATTACGGACAACGGCGAATTTGACGACGACCCGACCCCCCTTGTGATCAGTGATCCGGGTGGGCTTGCCTCGGGTTTGTCATCTTCTGTATCCGTAGGGTCCAACAGCTTCGGCAGCAGTGGTGGCGGCTGCTTTGTCAACGCCTGCCGCGAATAATATCGAATGGTTCCTTACTTTAAAAGCGATGGCAGCACCCCTGTTGTGTCTTCCTTGCAGCGGGGGGCTTGCTTTTACTCAGTGGTACCGTTCGAGAGTAGGATCACCTGACAAGGAGACATATGGAATGAGGACACGACTGCCGACTCTGTTTTGCATGGTGATGGTGATCCTGCTGTTCCAGACAACGACTCCGGTCGGGGCTGCCACCCAGGCTACCGCCCAAGCTACAGCCAGATCTTACGTGGGCGCCGACACCTGCATCGAGTGCCACGAGGATTACTATGACAGCTATATGAAAAACCGGCACGGCATGCCGCCGACCGCGTACCCCTGAGCGCCATGGGCTGCGAATCCTGCCTGGCCCCGGGTCCGAACATGTGGATGCGGACGGCGAAGGCGGCATCCGTTCTCTCAAGGCTGATTCGGCGGACGGCGCGACGGTCAATAACGCCGCCTGCCTGCAGTGCCATTCCAAGGGTGGCCAGGCGTTGTGGCATGGCAGTGAACACGAGGGTCGCGATCTTTCCTGCACCAGCTGTTCACAGCACCCACAACAACTACGCCAACAACCTGGCCTACCAAAGCCAGGAAGAAACCTGCCGGCAATGCCACAAGAGCATCCGAGCCGAATTGCTGCGCCAGTCCCACCATCCCATCCGGGAGGGCAAAATGAAATGCTCGGACTGCCACAACGCCCACGGGACCCTTGCAGACAAGCTGGTCGACGCCCAATCCGCCAACTCCAAGTGCTTTGAGTCCATGCAGATCTCAGGGGGCCTTTTTTATGGGATCATCCGCCGGTGGTGGAGACTGCCTGAGTTGTCATACCCCCCATGGCTCTTCGCACAATGCGCTGTTAAACGCCAAGATGCCCTATCTGTGCCAGCGATGCCATTCCAATGCCGCCCTTCCCAGCGAACTGGCCGCGCGCAGCAGCGCGGACGCCGGCCAATCGGTCTACCGGGTGCTCAATAACCGGGTATTCTACCGGGCATGTCTGAACTGCCATGTCGCCATCCACGGCACCAACCATCCATCCGGAAAAAGCCTGGCGCGTTGATGGTCAAATCCGTAACCATGCAGAGGAAGGAACAATGAAGAGAGATCTTTCAACGAAGCCTTACCGTTTGGTTATGCTTACGGTTGTTTGTTTTCTGATCCTGCCGCTAACTGTCCTGGCATCCGACACCACCATCAACAACATTCGCGAAGGCCTTCATCCGGACTACACCAGGATCGTTTTCGACTGCAGCGGCCAACCCCCCGAGCGGATCGGACCGGCCCAAACCGGCTTCATCTCTCTAAGGTATGCCGGCCTGGCTGTCACCCCCGCGCTCGATCAGATCTCCGGCGCTTTGCGCGGCGCGGTGGACCGGATTGAATTACTCGAAACAGAGGATCGAGCAGGAAATCCGGTTGTCGTTCAGGACCCCGGGTGCCCGCGTCAAGCCAATGATGCTGCCGCCGGATACGAACTCCGGCAAGGACTACCGGCTTGTACTGGACATCTATTCCGAACCCGCGGCGTCAAAAGCGCCTGCCGTGGTACTCGCAGCCGCACCGTAGCCGCAGCCTTACCGCCGCCAGTCCCGCAACCCGCGTCCGGCAGAATCACTTTCCCCCGCAGCCGCAGTAGCCGCTGGGCCGGTGGTGGCGGCCGCAACTGAACCGATTGAGAAGCAAGACGATGTCGACCCCGCGCCACCTGCCGATGTGCCGGCCGCGGCCGGCCAGCCGACGGATGAACAGGATGAACCTGCCGCCGCAGTGGAAACGGATACGGACCCTGAACCATCTGCATGGGCGGTTTCCGCCGAGGCCAGCCTGATACTGCGGGCGGTCGATGGAGAGGGTGATTCCGCCAAGTTCGAAGAGTATCGGGACTTCACACCGGTTTCCGGCGACGTGGCGATCGATGCTGAAAAGGACCGGGACTACTACCTGCGTGGCAAGGCTGTGGGCATCGGCCAGGATGACCAATTTGTGGGGGCTGAAGGCGGGCGCTACGGAAAGTTCGGCATCGATGCCAACTGGGACAAGTTCATCCACCGCTATGCTACGATGCCCGGACAGGCTATACTCCGGCGTCGGCACTGAATACATGAGCCTTGACGACAACCTTCAGGCCGATATTCAGTCCGCACCCAATGCCGTCGAAGTGGCCAACCGACTCAACGGCTACATGACCACCAGTGCCGTTGCGGGGGATCCCGATACCACGCGGGACCAACGCAAGCTTCGGTTCAACCTGCTGGCATTCGACCCCTTTACCTTGCGGGTTGATCTCGCCAACGAAAAGCGTGATGGCACCCGCCCATTTGCCGGGGCGTTCAACAGTTCACAAATGGTGGGAGCTTTCGAACCTGTCGATTACGACACCACCGAAATGAAGATCAGCGGCGAGTACGCACAAGCCCCTTTTCTCCTGAACGTTGCCTACCGGTATTCTCAGTTTAAAAACAACGTGGACACCCTGCGTTTTGACAATCCGCTACGGGTAGCCGATGCCGTTGGCGGACCATCCGACGGCACCATTAGATCTGGCGCCGGACAACCAGTACCATAACCTGAATGTCAATGGCGCGTTGACGAACCTGCCCTGGCGCAGCCAGCTTACCGCCAGTGCCGCATGGGGGCGCATGACCCAGGATGACGCATTGGTGCCATTCACGAGCAACACCGCCATCACTGCACCAGCGCTGCCCGCCGAGCGGGTGGATGCCCGGGTGAACACATCGCTCTACAATGTCCGTTTCACCTCGAAGCCGTTGTCCTTTATGCGTGTCAAGGGCAACTTTCGTTATTACGACTATGACAACCAGACCGGCGTGATCGAATTCCCCGACGGCTATGTCGAGACCGATGACTTTCCCGTGACGAGGGCGATCCGGAATCTGCCCACCAGCTATACCAAAACCCAGGCGGGTGTTGACGTCGGATTCAATGTGTTCACGCGATCCAACCTGACCCTGGGCTATGAATATGAGAAAACCGATCGGGAAAACCGCGAGGTGGCCGAGCAGGAAGATAACATCATGAAGGCGTCGCTGGATACCCGCGCCCTCGATTGGCTGGACATCCGCACATCTTACACGCGCACCGAACGGGATATCGGAGACTATCGCTACGACATCTATCTTGACACCGGTGAGGATCTCGAGGAGCTCCCGCAATTGCGAAAATACGACCAGGCCGATCTGACGAGGGATTTTATCGAATTCATGGCCACGGTCTACCCCACGGATGCGTTGGCCCTGAGTGGTTCTGTGGCCTATGGCACCGATGATTTCCACGATTCGCCATACGGGCTGATCGAGGACAGTCGCTATGTATTCTCATTCGATACGGATTACGCACTGGGTGAACGGCTGACGCTGAACCTTTTCTATACCCACGAAATTTATCGAGAAAACGCAGGCAGCGTGCCCGGCAAAATGGCGGGGCGACGGATTTTGACTGGACCGCGGAGGGCAAGGACCTGGTGGACACGTTCGGTGGTGGTTTTAAACTGGCATTGATTCCGGACCTTCTGGATCTGGATCTGATATATGCATACAGCGACGTTGACGGCAATCTCGAGTTCTCGAGCCCGGCCGGATCGTTCGACGATTTTTCGGCCGTGGACGATACGAAGACCCACATGCTCAACACCAAGCTCATCTACCATAACACCTCCTTGGACTTTGATATTGCCGTTGGCTATCTCTGGGAAAAATTTGACTATTCAGACTTTGCCGCCCAGGGATTTTCCTATGTTCCCACGGATACCGCCGGCAACTACCAGGGGGCGCTGCTGGCCGGGACCCTGCCCCCGGAGTACGACGCCCATGTCGTCTACACCAAAATTACTTTCCGGTATCACTGATAACCTCAATCCTTGACGGTCCGTAAAGAGTCGAAATTCTCTTTTTTTCTGTCGTCCCCGCGAAGGCGGGGATCCAGTGTTATCAAATAGTTATAGATAGCGCTAGAGCTTCACTGCGTGCGCCCGCCTTCGTGGGAATGACACTTAAGAGCAATTATCGACTTTTTACGAGTCCATCAATCTTGACTCCCTTAGTAAACCCCAACGTTGGAGCGCCGGTAAAAACCGGTGGAGAGCAGTGAATGAAAGTTTCACACGATGAAGGTGTAGCGAATCACATCGGCCCCGAGTCATGCGTGCATCCCCGTAAGGTGGTGCGCGAAGCGTTGACAGGGAACGTGCAGGCTGGGTATTGAGCCGCGAAAGGGGGTTTGCTTCGGAGTGCCGACGTCGTCAACGTGTACGGAAGGCAACACGGAATACATCGCTAACGCAAGATGTGTTTCGGCTCTGCGTGGTCGTAGACCCCATGCATGCACGGAAGCTTTTCGCACGGGAACCGGGAGGTCCCATGTCTGGCCTGGTGGTGACAAGGTCCGCGCAGTGAATCGCAAGGGAGTGCGACTGCGGCGCACGGGCGTGGGAAGTCGGACAGACCCATAGTACCGAGGAGATCGCCGAACAAAGGCAGGTGTGAGTCCTGTCAGCGGAGGCGGTGGAGGAAGGGGTCTGGCCAAGGGGAATCCGATCTGGCCAAACAAGCTCCGGGCGCTGAACCGGGAAAGAGGTGAAAATGACGAAATTCGAATGGCCCCAAAGCGTTAGCATGCTGAGACGGCCGGCCAGAGATCGTCAGTTTCACCTGTTCGGCTTGCCAAAAGCGCTGGAACGGGTACGACAGGCAGCAGAACGTGATGGAAGGATGCGGTTTACCTCTCTTTGGCATCATGTTTACAACATCGAAGCACTCGGCAATGCGTACCACAGTCTTAAGCGGGACGCTGCCCCGGGAGTGGACGGTAAGACATGGCGGCATTATGGGCAGGAACTGGAGGGCAACCTTGATGACCTGTCCGGCCGGCTGAAGCGTGGGGCGTACCGAGCAAAACCGGTGAAAAGAGTGTACATACCGAAAAGCGATGGCCGTCAACGGCACATTGGGGCAACGACACTGGAGGACAAGATCGTTCAGCGGGCGACCACAACAGTATTGAATGCGATATATGAAACCGATTTTATGGGTTTTTCGTATGGTTTCCGACCTGGACGTAGTCCACACGATGCTCTGAATGCGCTCAACGCGGCGGTCATGACGAAGAAGGTAGCTCGGGTGCTTGATGCGGACATTGGTGGCTACTTTGATGCCATCGACCATGAATGGCTGGTAAAGTTCATCGAGCGTATCGAGTCGTAGACAAAAGGGTCTTGCGGCACATCAGGAAATGGCTGAATGCGGGAGTTCTGGAAGAAGGCGCGAGGGTTGTTAGCGAAGAAGGCGTGCCGCAAGGGGGCAGTATCAGTCCGCTGCTTGCCAACGTTTATCTTCACTACGCCTTCGACATCTGGGCGCACCACTGGAGGCAACACGGTGCAACCGGCGAAATGAGTCATCGTGCGGTTTTGCGATGACTTTGTGGTGGGCTTCCAGTACCGACAGGATGCCGAGCAATTCAAGGAAATGCTTGTTGAGCGTTTTAGAAAGTTTAATCTTGAATTGCATGCCGATAAAACCCGATTGATCGAATTTGGACGATTTGCGGAGCAAAACCGCAGGCGCAGAGGGTTGGGCAAACCCAAGACGTTCGACTTCCTTGGATTACGCACATATGCGGTCGAACCCGGAAAGGGAAGTTCGTTGTCTTGCGGCACACCAAGAAGGGGATCCAAAAAGAAGCTGGCAGAACTTGGCAAGGAGTTGCAAAGCCGACTCCACATGCCTATTCCGTTGGTCGGCAAGTGGCTTGGGTCTGTACTGCACGGCCACTATCGTTACTTTGGTGTTCCTGGGAATGGTCGCAAGTTGGGAGAGCTTCAGGTATCATCTAAGTCAACTATGGTACAAAGCACTTCGTCGCCGCAGTCAGCGTTCAAAGCTGACGTGGGAACGTATGAACCGCCTGATCGAACGGTATTTGCCAAAAGTCCGAATTATGCATCCTTATCCCGATTTGCAACTGTACGTCACAACCCGAGGCAGGAGCCCAGTGCGTTAGCAGCGCTCGCTGGGATCTGTGCGGGGGGTGCAGGGTGACCTGTGTTCCTACCGCGACCAAAAGTCTGAGCGTTTCAGAGCCGCAGCCCTTGGATCCTTCCAAAGAAACATCTCCCGAGTTCTTTCGCGGTCAGACCACGTCTCGAAGCGATCAATACTCGTTGGGAGTCACGTACCACCAGTTAAGAACGGGCGAGATTCCCTTCAACGGCAGCCTTCAGGAGATCATGGATGGGCACCTGCATCGCGAGCCGAATCTCGAGGGGTTGAACGAAACGGAAAAGCGGATCGTCAAAAGGGCATTGGAGAAGAATCCGGACCTCCGCTGGGCCAGTTGTGTGAAGTTCATCGGTGAGCTGCAACGTAGTGCGGATGCAGACGAGAACACCTCTGACCAACATCGTCGCCGCCACTGGTTCCTTGGGCGGATGAACTCCTTCTCACCCAAATCCACGTCCGATCCCGCGCACGCCGAAACGGCCGATCTTCCGCAACCCATGCGAGAGACGCTCGCCTATCGAGGTCGACCTGTGACAACGGGTCTGCTCTTGATTGACGAAGAGCTGGTACCGGTTCCGCTGAAGCGCACCGACTTCAAAGCATCGGTAACGGCGGCCACTGCCGAGGTCAAGGTTACACAGCGATTTCGCAACTCGATGGATCGCGCCATCGAGGCGACCTACGTTTTTCCCTTACCGGAAGATGCGGCCGTCAACCGACTGCAAATGCAGATCGAGGACCGAATCATCGAGGGGGTTGTTCGTGAAAAGCAAGAGGCCCGCCAGACTTTTGAAGAGGCGAAACAGGCGGGCCACGGCGCAGCACTCTTGGAAGAAGATACTCCTAACATCTTCACGAGTTCGGTCGCCAATATTCTGCCGGGGCAGGAAATCCGCATCGAGATTACCTACATTCAGCCACTGCCGTTCGATGAGGGCCAGTACCGGCTGGTGTTACCGATGGTTGTGTCCCCGAGATATGTGCCGGGGACTCACGAATCTGATGACGTGAGCGTTGGTGATCTGCCGACATCAGTGACCACACCGCGAATTCCCCAGGGCATGCTTCGCGGTGACACCGTTTCAGTAGAGATTGATCTCGACGCCGGTGTTCCCCTTTGCGGTTTTGACTCGCCTTCTCATGACATCGAAACGTTAGCTGAAGACGGACCGAATCAAGCCAAGATCCGCCTGCAGCAAGAGAACGAAATCCCGAATCGCGATTTTGTGTTGAACTACCGTGTGACAGGGCCTCAGATCGAATCGTCTCTGATTTGTCAGCCGGGAACCGAGGACGAACTCGGGACCTTTGTGTTTTTGAGCACGCCACCAAGGACAGTGGAGCACCAAGGGGTCCCACGTGAACTGATATTTGTTCTCGATCGATCCGGATCCATGGACGGTCAACCGCTCAAGCAAGCGAAACAGGCCGTTGGTCAATTGATCGAGAGCTTAGAGCCAATGGACCGTTTCAATCTGATCGCCTTTGACCATACCGTGACTCGATTCTCCGATCATTCGGTCGCTGCCGATCCCTCCAATGTACGCGGTGCATGCAAATTCCTGGATCGTCTCGAACCTGGTCGCGGAACCGAGATGCTCCAGCCGCTTCGGCTGGCGCTGCAATCCTCACGACCCGACGGGGCCGCAGCCGCAAGAATGGTCGTCTTTGTCACTGACGGTTCCGTCGATGGGGAGCGCGAGATGCTGGCCGAACTCCGCGACGAGATCGGTCAATCGCGAATCGTGGGATTCGGAATCGGTACTGCCGTCAATCGCCACTGGATGAACAAGCTGACGCAGGCAGGCCGCGGTTTTGCGGTGTACATCTATCCGGGTGAGAACATCACCCGCGTGGTCGATTGTACCTTGCGCCGATTGAGCCAGCCGATCCTGACGGATGTGCAACTGTTGTGGCAAGGTGATGACGATCAGGTCGAGCAGGTGCTGCCGGCTCAACCACCTGATCTCTATCAAAACCGGCCCCTGATGGTCGTTGGTCGCTATCGCGGTCGGACGTGTCCGGCGCTGACGATCCAAGGGCACTGTGGCGACCAAGCGTACGAGGTCACCATCCCTGCGGACGATGTCCGCCAGCACGACGGCGGCGTATCACTACGCACGCTCTGGGCTCGCCAGCAGATCGAAGCGCTGATGGATCAGATCTGGGAGCACCCGGAACAGAAAGATCCGCTTCGAGAGCAGGTCATACGCCTTGCGATCGAGCACCGATTGGCCAGTGAGCTCACTTCCTTCCTGGCCATCGAGTATCGCTCATCAGCAGAACGGCAGAAGGCAATCGATGCCCTGTCGGTCGAGATTCCCCAGTTGTTGCCCGATGGTATGTTCGAGCACGAGAGTCCGTTGCAGGCTACTTGTCGTCCCAAGAGCCCCATCGGAGGGGACCTATCTGCACTCGGCATCGACGCTTGCGAAAACGCTGCAGGCATGGGTTCGATGCCGGCCGCCGGAGCAAAGACAGCCGCAACCAGCAGTACACATCCAAAGTTATCTCGTGTTCGAAGGCCCCGTGTCCATCTCAGTCATGAGACCGATGTCTGCGGTGCGACATCGAATCATGAATTGCCCTTCGTGATCGGTGTACTCTCTGACCTTGGCGGTGAGGGCGTATCAAGTGGTCCACTCGGGGATCGCCGATTCACGTCGGTCGATCGCGACAATTTCGCCGACTTCATGCAGAGCATGAATGTGTCGCTAAAAATCAGCGAAATCGAAGGCCTCGTTCCCCGTCAGGTATCCGTGACAGGTCAGCTCACGTTTCGGTCAATGAACGACTTTGAATTGGGAGAGATCCGGCAGCAACTCCGTGCGATCGACGATCGCGCTGGCTGGAACCCAGATGCCGTACGACTTGACCCGCAGTTCAGACGGCTAAAGCGTGCCTGGCAGGGGCTGTGCCACTTAATACTGAACACTGAGACCGGGGAAACCCTACGCATCGAGGTCCTGCAGGCAACGAAAGAGGAGATGCTCAACGATCTCGCCCAGTCATCGTCCATCACCGACTCAACGCTGCACACACGAATGTGTACCGACGTATTCGAAGCGGTAGGGGGCCGTCCCTTCAATGTCATGATCGGTGACTACTCGTTCGGAAACGATGAGAATGACCGAGATCTACTTGAACGACTGGGAGTACTCGGAGAGAAATCGCAGTGTGTATTTTTGGGAAGCGTGTCCCCGTCCTGGTTCGGATTGGAGAGCTTTCTGGAATTGAATGCGGAGGACCGTTGGGATTCGATTCTAGCGTTGGATGCTGACGAACGCTGGAATGAATTTCGGATGGCGAGCCAGTCTCGATTTGTCGTACTTACGCTTCCAAACGTGCTAACGGGTGTTAGCAGAGTCTCAAAGTACCCGCCCGATCAATTGGCAAATGAGCTTGGGATTGATCTGGAAGCGAGCGACCTGCACTTTGAGTGGATCAACGCGGTCTACCTTTTGGCTGAGTGCCTGGCCGAATGCTACGCCAAATGCGGCACATCCATCAGCATGTTTGATGCTGAGAACAGACGGGTCGCCCCTTTGCCAGACGTCCCCTTAAAAATCGATAGTGATGGTGTCGTGTCCTTACCGTCTGAGCTTTCAATTGACGAGGGGCAGTCGTCGGACCTTTCTGAACGAGGGTTTGTTGTCCTGCGAAACCTGCCCGACGATCCAGGAACCGCAGAATTCTCGGATCCCGTAAGTCTGCATCGATCGTCTTTGGGGGCACCTGATGTTGACTTCCCGACTACTATCGAAAGTGCGCGATTCATGCACCACATGAGGTGCATCATGCGAAGCAGAGGCGGATTCGACGACCCCGTCGATGTCGAGGACTACCTAACGAGATGGCTCGAAAAATATGTTTCATTGGATGCTGGTGATCAACCAAACGCTTGGGCCAGGTACCCGCTCATCAGTGCGGAAATCGAAGTGACAGACTCAAGAGTCGTAGGCTGCTACCGCGTCGAAGCACAACTACAACTGCGGCGAAGCGACGGCAAGGTACAACCTCCCATCTGCATGGTTGCTGACCCGCTGCCAAGAACGAATGGCTGATAAACGCTCACGAGTCGATATCGCGCGGCCAAGGAAAGTCCGTCATCTCTCCTTCCTGGGGCAGTTGCATGCCAAGTCGCGGTGTCAAGCCCGTTGCCGTTAACAGATGCGGCGGAAACGTACTTGATTCCACAACTTGGGCAGCACTCGTTTGCCAGATCACAGGCGTCATGCCAATGCGGCAGTTTGATCTGGTAGCACGTGCCGCGATTGCGTCTTCCACACTGTCAAAGGTATGAGAATCTGAAAGACTGATTTGCCCGCCTGATCACAGTAGTTGCGTGCCATCGTCACCCGTGAACGGACTATAACAAGGGGCTCAACACGTTTTGACGAGCGAATCGTATGGACCCAATACCGTTTGAGCCGCTTCGAGTTGATGAGCAGAGGCGTCGAGATTTCGAACGCGAAAGGAACACGCGTGAATCTTGTCAAATCGAAGAATTCCTTCCCAGCGAACAAGATTCACAGTTCCTCGATACGCTCGTCGAGCTTGTATGTCTAGAGTTTGAGTATTCCTGGAAGCAGTGGGCCGAGAGGCGTTGTGAACCGGAAGAAGAATCTGCGGCGCAACCTGCATTGCTGGAGGCCTTTCTGGATCGATTTCCAGTGCTTCGTCGGGCCGATATCCTCGCCTTCCTCATCAGTGAAGAATTTCGCGTTCGATGGTCCATCGGTCAGCGGCCCTCGCCCGAGGAATACCAGCATCGATTTCCTGGACACCATGCCGACTTGAAGTCGCTCTTGAACGAGCTTGCCATCGCGCCAGAGTACCAAACAGATGCCGATGCTCCACCCGGTGTCGATTCGACGATTCTGTTGCCAGCCGAATGTGCACGAAACTCCGACTCAGACGAACGCACAGATGCGGACCCAAAAAGTACCGAAGCAGTCACCAGCTTCGGGCGTTATTCGGTGCAGCGACTCTTGGGAACAGGCCAGTTCGGTGCGGTATATCTGGCAACGGATGAGCAGCTGAAGCGACTCGTTGCGGTCAAGGTCGCGCGGCTCAAGGCGGCTTCGGATTCGTATGTAGGTTCGTGTTTCCGAGAGGCGCAGACCGCCGCCAAGCTGGATCATCCACACATCGTTCCCGTCTACGATGTCGGGGCAATGCCTGACGGCCGAGTGTTCGTCGTCTCGAAGTTCATTGAAGGTCAAGACCTGGAACGAACCGTCCAGCGACAACGTCTTCCCTTCGCGGAAGTGGCCTTATTGGTCGCCCAGCTTGCAGAAGCTCTGCACTATGCGCACACCCAGGGCCTCGTGCACCGGGATGTCAAGCCAGCCAACATCCTGATCGACAAATCAGGGGTGCCATTCGTAACTGACTTCGGGTTGGCGGTTCACGAAGACTGTCAGCGTGAGCGGGCCGGCGAGGTGGCTGGCACGCTCCCCTATATGGCTCCAGAACAGGTTCGTGGTGAGTCGCATCGGCTGGACGGCCGAGTCGATTTGTGGCGCTCGGTGCCGTTCTTTACGAATTGCTCACCGGACGTCGACCCTTTCAGGGAGACACCGTCAATACATTGATTGACGAGATTCTGCATCGTGAGGCCAAGCCCTTGCGACAGATCGATGACACGATTCCCATTGAACTCGAACGGATTACGTTGAAGTGCCTATCAAAGCGCGCGATGGATCGTTACTCCACCTGCAAGGATCTTGCTGATGAATTGAGACGACTGCGTCTGGTCGCGGGCGATTTGGACGACCTGGAACGGCTGTTGCTTCGGGACAGGTACCGATTACTTGATTCATTTGGGATCGAAAACGGGGGGACGTGTTTCACAGCACGCGATATTCAGTCAGACGACCGAGTAGCGGTTTGGATCGGTGACGATCCACTTGGCGAGATCGATGTGCTTCGGGATCGGTTCCTTCGTCATGCAGAGAAGGTTTTGAGTTTACGGCATCCGAATGCGGCAAAACTCCTTGACTACGGTGTCCTATCCGATGGTCGGCCGATGCTGGTAACGGAGTTCGCAGAAGGAAGAAGCCTGGAGGATCATCTGACCGAAGGACTCGACTGGGACGCGCGATTGTCGCTGGCGTCACACTACGTCTCACAAGTCGGACGTGTCCTGCATGCGGCCCACCGACTCGGTTTGGTGCATGGAGCAATTAAGGGAGATAACATTGTTCGTTCGCGGACAACGTCGGGAGAAGAAAGACTCGTCCTGTCTCACTTCGGCCTACCGGGTGCCACGAGCGATGGGGAATCCGCCGCGCCTGCGTCGCGACTATCGTCACATAGATTCTTTGGGAATCCAGTCGATTTGACTCCCGAGCAAATTGACAACGGCGAGGTCACTCATCGGACGGACATCTATCAGTTCGCCGCGTTGCTGTATCGGCTTCTTACCGGACACCGCCCGTTCGATCCGCACTCGATGAACGCGATTGAATTAGTGGACGCGATACGCCATGAAACGCCTCCTCGGATTTCGAATTTCCCCGAGGCACGCTGGGTTCCCTCGGAAGTAGACGATTTGCTGCGACAGTGCATGTCAAAGGACCAGGCCGATCGGCCACGGTCCGTGCTTGAAGTGGTTGCTCCGCTTAAATCTCTCTTGAGTCGCTTGCCGACCTCAGACGCCAGGCCAGAACTCGATCAAGATGTGCAGTTTACGGTGTATCGACCAAAGGTGATCGAGCCCAAGCGATGGTACGGTATGTTGGCGTTTGCGCACCGTGCGGAATTGCCGGAGGACGCAGAGCCTGGAACTCCTGATCCAATCGAGGAAGTGAAACGTCAAGCCGAGACTTTTCTTCATGATCAGTTGGCTGAATATCGTTCGGTTTCCCAGGACAGCACCCACGCGATTCCGCGCAGAAGCGGTTCTGACTTTCGTTCCTGATGTTGCGGGTGTCGTCTTTAATCCCGATCGCCGATCATTCTCGTGGACCGAACTGGTTCATCGGGAGGAGTTTCGCCTGCAGGCGAATCGGCGGACGAAGGGGCGAACACTGAAGGGACAGATGTCAGTGTTTCTGGGAAATCTGCTGATTGCTGAGGTGCCACTCAGTATTCGTGTTGATACGTCAGCGGCTGGCAAGAACCTATCCCTCGCATCCGACAGGGCGCGCCGCTTTCGAAAGATCTATGCAGCCTGCGTACCGGAGGATGCTGAGGTTGTCGGTCACCTTCATCAGTACGCACTTGCCTTAGGTGACGATTGCGTATTTCAGAGCGCGCGACGCACTTGCGTTCGGGCAATTCGCTTAGTGATCACGTTCAATCGATCATCGCCGATAGCGATGTGTTCCAGCTGTTTTGGTCGACAAATTCGATGCATTCGCGTTTCGTTAGGAGCGAATGGGAGTATGCGATGTCCCTTGGCCGAGATGGCTTTGTCAAGCCGGTCTATTGGCAGCGGCCCATGCCATCGGATCCGAATCAGGATCTGCCTCCCGCTGTGTTGCGGAAGCTACGGTTTCTTCGCATCGGGTTTGAACGGGACGTCGCACCAGAGTTCGCGTTGAGTGACGAGGCGGAAAAGTTGTCGTGGGATGGTTCGAGCGTTCGTGGCGAGACTAAAGCGAATGAAGACGTCGAGTTTGATAGCGCAGTGATGTCTGTCAAGTCGCCCCGCAAGGGGGACCAAACTCTCTGTCTCCCTTCGTCGGATTCGATCGATCGACCAACACGGGGCGCTCCCGCAGCCGATTCGGCGAATCGGTCAAGTGTCTCAGTCTCTGACCGCGGTCGGCCGCGTTCGAGTTCCTGGCAGAGGCCCGATGCTGTGGGGTCATCGCAGAGGTCGGCGAGTCGTCCGCTGCTCAGAGCCGTCATGTTGGCCGTGCTGGCCGCGATGATCTGGTTCGCCGTCCAGTTCTTGCTGCACAGATAAATCTAAATCGCCTCGAGAATTGCAGTTCTCGTTTGTTGGGTCCAGATTTCTTGTCCGGCTTTGACCGTCCACGGCAATTCCCAGTTTGTGCACGCTGGCGATCAGCCCGCCAAATCAACCACTCGAAGCGAGCGGGACTACCACGCTGACACGACAAAGGAACACGAAAATGGCACTCCCAGCAGTTATCAGTCGCAAACCGAATCGATCGCGTGGAAATCGTCGTGGTCGCGAACAGCAAGCACGCATCCAGACGCGGAGGCGGCCGAGGTTGGAATCACTCGAGAACCGGCAGTTGCTGGCCGCGGCGGTCACCGGCGACTTTAACAACGACGGCCTTCAGGATGTGGCCCTCGGAATGCCCGACCAAGCGGTCGGCCAGCTCAAGGCTGCTGGCGCCGTACAGGTAAATTATGGCCAGGCGGCAGGCGCCAAAACGATGAAAGCCGAAACCTGGCACCAGAATTCGCCCGGCGTGAACGGCTCAGCGGAAGTGGCGGATCGATTCGGTGAAGCCCTCGTGGTGGGCGACTTTAACAACGATGGTTATGACGATCTGGCGATTGGCGCGTCACAGGAAGATCTCGGATCGATCAAGAATGCCGGTGCGGTGCACGTGTTGTATGGTTCCTCCAAAGGATTGACCGCCAAGGCTGATCAACTGTGGCATCAGGATTCCCCAGGCGTAAACGACAAGGCCGAGTCGGGCGATCGGTTCGCTGGAGTTCTTGCCGTCGGCGATTTCAATCGCGACGGTTACGAGGATCTGGCGATCGGGATTCCTGATGAGGATGTGGGGTCGCGAAAGGACGCCGGCGCTGTCTCGATTCTCTATGGTTCGGCCAAGGGGCTGACTGCCACTGGTGATGACTACTGGACCCAGAACACTTTCGGGATCCAGGACCAGGCCGAGTCGGGCGATCGCTTCGGCCAAACTCTTGGCGCCGGTGATTTCGACGGTGACCGGTTTGATGATCTTGCCATCGGAGTGCCAGGCGAGGATTTGGGTGCGATCCGCGATGCTGGGGCTGTCAATGTTCTCTACGGAGGCAAGGCGGGCTTGTCTTCAAGCGGGGATCAGCTCTGGCACCAAGACTCCAAGAACGTTCCCGGAATCGCCGAGAGTGGCGACCAATTCGGATCGAGCTTGGCCGTGGGTGACTTTGATGGTGACCATCACGCCGATTTGGCGATTGGTGTACCCTTGGAAGACCTGGGAAAGATCACCAACGCGGGTGGCGTCAACGTGATCTACGGGGCCGCTGGCGGGCTGTCTTCGGCCAGTGCCGACTTCTGGAGTCAAAACACCTCGGGGATCGATGGGGTCGCACGGCCGCATGAACGATTCGGGATTCACTTGGCAGCGGCGGACCTGGATGGCGATGGAGTCGATGACTTGGCTGCAGCGGTCAGCGAAACGAGTGTCGGCTCCAGCACGGACGTGGGTCTGGTGAACTTGATCTACGGGTCGGGCCGAGGGCTGAACTCGATCGCGAGTAAGCTCGTCACGTCGCCCCAGCTGTTTGTCCCGACAGTGCGCTGGCTTGGGATTGCTGACAGGTGACCTCAATGGCGATGGTCATGTTGACCTTGCGGTTGGCTTGACTCCCGCATTTCCAGGCCAAGCCACCGGACTGATGACGGCTCGTGACGTGATGCTGGGAGCGAGCGGCGGTCTGCTGACGGGACTGTTCGGCGGAGTCCAAAGCCAGTTGCTCGGCGGTAATCCCACCGACGTTGGCGGTGACCTGATGTCGCAGCTGTTGGGCAACAAAGGGGATCAGCTTGGCGGGGTCCTCGGATCGCTGGGAATCAGCATTCCGGGCACGGCCGGTCATCGGGACCCTCCGCTGCTGGTCAGGGCGGGAAAGGGACTCCCATGGGCGTCGGAGGTATCAACCCCTACCTCGCCGACCCAGGCCAATACGGCGGAATGTTTGGTGCATCGATTGGCAATTCAACGCCAACCAGCTCGATCGGGTTCGTTGAATCGTTCGGAAATCTGATCAGCAACGGGTTCGATGGAAAACCCGATGGCGTTGCACTGGTGCTGCCACGCGTCGTAGCTGCGGGACTCACCTTGACCGGGGGCATCGTCGTCATGGCTGCCCACGGTGCCATGCAAGTCGAGCCCGTTGTCCGTGACGTGACCGGGACCGGTGACGGAAACCAAGTCGGTGGACCATCCGGCGGTGACACCGAGGGTGGAACGACCGAAGGTGGCCAATGCGGAGGTGACGATGACGAGACGACCCGGCCCGTTCCTGAGGAGCTCGGTACTGGCCCCTCCTACATGACCGAGGCCGAAATCGCCAGGGCCGCGGAGGTGAGAGCGGGCGTCCTGATCAACCCAGGCCCAGAAGGCACTTCTTTCTCGTTGCTCAGTGGACCGGCACCAGCTGGCGGCTTGGACCCCGGTTGGACATCGAGACCCAGTCAGCACGACGGTGGCATCGGCTTTGCCGGCCCACTCGACGCTCGGATGGTCGATCTCGTACTCGGTGGTGGGTACACCGATCCGTTGGAGCCCGGTCTGATGTAGTGAGCCTTGGTGGGAGCGTTGATCATGAATGAGACGCCGGTTTACAAGTCTCCGGAACCCTTGTTCAACGCGACGGAGCCTCAAGAGGTCAAGTTTCTCGAGGCGCAGCTTGGGTGCGACGTGGCGGAGACGTTGCGCGAATCAACTCCTATTCGCGCAGTTACACGGCATGCATCACTGGTTTCATGGGAAAAGACATTACCAGGCTCCTTGAACAGGAAACCGACGAGGATGTGAGGATTGTTTTTGTTTTCAGTCCTTGATCCACCTCAGTTAGGTTTTTTCACGATTCGGACGAACCGTGGCCAACCGCGTTGTGTCCGTATGAGAGATCCGATTGCCTGGGTATTTCATCCCCGGCAGATTCTTCTGTCCGCATTCCGGATCGTTCGGCAATCTACACACAGAGTCCGGCCTTCTCAGATTTCTGCAGTTCCCCCTGGGAATGCCGAGTTTCCAGGGCGTCCATTTGCCATGACAGGACTAGGTCCGGTTGAATTGGATTCGCCCATCTTCATCTTTTGCCTTTGGAGGATTGCTTATGTTCAACTGGATTTCGGCGATGGAAAACCAACTCCCCCAGAATCGGACGCGACCAACGCAAACAGTCCCAACCCACCCCTCAACGGAGAGACATTATGAGATCTGACTTGACCGACATCACCCTGGTCGTGGACCGCAGCGGTTCGATGTCTACCGTTCAGGCCGACGCCGAAGGCGGAATCAATACTTTTATCACTGAGCAAGCCAAGGAGCCAGGGGAAGCCCTGTTAACGTTGGTGCAATTCGATACGGATTATGAATTCGTTCACAAGGGCGTGCCGATCGGTAAGGTGCCCCGCTACAAGCTCGTGCCACGTGGAATGACTGCTTTGCTTGACGCCGTGGGCAGGGCCGTCAACGAAACAGGCGAGCGACTGGCCGCGATGGACGAAGCGGACCGACCGGGACTAGTGATCTTCGTCGTCATGACCGATGGACTGGAGAACTCGAGTCGGGAGTTCACCAAGCCCCAGATCAAAGAGATGATCGAGCGTCAACAAGGCGTATACAACTGGCACTTCACCTTCCTGGGTGCCAACCAGGACGCGTTCGCCGAGGCAGGGGCGATGGGGATCGCTGCTCGTGGAGCCGCTAACTACAAGGCGGAAAATGTCGCTGCGGCGTACGGTGCGACGATGAGTAAAGTGGCCCGGATGCGGAAACAGTTCACCGCCGGCGAAACCGTCGACAACGCTTTCACCACCGAAGAGCGTGAGCGAATGAATTGACAATACGCGCCCACGTTTCGGCCGCGAAAAGTCGTTCGGCGGTCATCAACCAGACGGAGGTCGTCGAATTGGGACGACCACGACTCGAAAGGAGACGCATCGGACGGCGCTGTGTCACGTCATTCAGGTTCGATTTCGCAACGCGATTCAACGATTGAAACTGACGCTGTCCCGATAGACTATCGTTTGCAGGCGTTCCTACAATTTGCGTCTTGAACCGCAGTCAAATCATCCAAACAAGAAAAGTACGAGGAGGGCAGGTCATCAGGCTGGATGATCAAGGTAAAACGGTGACATTGGAAGCTCCGTTCGGTGAGCTGACGAGAGCTGAGCCTGACGTGCGAAGCAACGGCGTTGCCTCGCATCTTTCCCTGTGATTTGCGTAGCGAGATTGGCGAGCGAATAAGATGACGAAGTCCGAAGATCAATGGGAGGCTACGGTCCGAGGATTGCTTGACGGCGACCATGAAGTTTGCACTCGATTTTGGAGCGATTATGGCGAGCGTCTGAGCCGAGTTGCCGAGCATCGGTTGCCAGCGGGATTGCGGCGACGAGTCGAACCGGAGGACATCGTCCAGTCCGCATGCCGTACCTTTTTTCGACGTGTTCAAGGGAAGAAATTAGAACTCGCCGATCGCGACATGCTATGGCCGCTGTTGTGTGCCATCACAATTAACAAGGTGCGTCAGCAGATCCGATTTCACTGCCGTCAGCGAAGAGATCCGCGCGAGAAGAAGCGACTCACCGCGAGTCCAGTAAACAGCAAACGCCAGAGGACTTTCTTTCCAGCGGTGACTTGTCACCGCAAGAATTTGCCATGTTCGCGGAACAACTGGAGAGAGCGTTGTCGGTTCTGAGCAGTGAGCAGTGCGTTGTCGTCGAGATGAAACTCGCGCAGTGCAACAACTTGGAAATTGCCGACAAGCTACTCTGTTCGGAACGGACTGTTCGCCGCATCTCCGCACAGATCCGCCAGAAACTCCAAGATTCCCTGCTCGAGTCTCGCAGCGTTTGAACCGTGGGGAGTCGATCGTGTGAGTCACGTACACGTTCACGTCCGTGCCTGAGCCTCCGACGATGGCCCTATTGGGCATCGGAAGCGGATGGCTGATCGTGCGACGCAGGCGCTGGACCGCTTGAACGCGAGCTGGCGGTCGAGATACTGTGAGAGCAAGCCTTGTTTATCGTTGACGGTGCTATGACTACAATGCAGTGGTCGGGCCCAATCAGCGTAGGAACGCCCGATTCTCTTCTTCTCAGATCTCGAATTCCGATCCTGCTCGATGGCGAAAGAGACTTCAAGCAAGCAGTGGTACGTGAGCGGTCCGCTCGGAATCAGGGGGCCGATGGACGAGATCGAGCTGCGGAAGCATCTCGATGATCCGCAGACGAACCAGGTCAAGCAGGGTTTCAGTAACTGGTATCCCGCAAGTGTCATCCGAGCAAAGCTCAAAAAGCTGGATGAAGAAGGGATCTACGTGCTCCGCCAGGATGCGATCGAAGGTCCCTTCACCGTTGCCAAAGCCTACGATGTGCTCAAGTCGGCAACGGACCCTCTCATCAAGGTCAAGACAACGGTTAGCGGTGAATGGGTGCCGATGCAACGCTGGCTCAACACCCTCGAGCAAATGCGAGATCGATAGCTCGGGCGAGCGATCTGGAACTGGGATGCCGCGAACTCGAATTTTCCGCCAGCTCGAAGTCAACCCTCGAACTCGCTTATGGTCACTCCGCTTTCTTTTTGACGGCTTGATGACGATCGGAGCCAGCCCTCAGCCCAAGACCTTATCAGGCCGGGCGATTCCGATAGCGGACGCGAACCCAAGCAAGACGCAGGATTGTCAACGTTGTCGCGAGCGCTTCCCCAAAAACAGACCACTGAATCTCCGTTTCCACAGATCAGTATTATGAAGATGTGATTGGCACGTCTCTTTCACTGCGTTTGAACGACGCTGTAATTTGTGCTCGCTGCCAGGGGCTAAAAAGAAGCCGCCACAACTCCGAAGAACCGTCGCAGCAGATTCGAGCTGCACTATTTTTATCAATTGTGCAGCTTTTGAAGTTATCGGGGTGGCTGTCGCGAATGGCCCTGAGCTGAGCCTCCGTTGCCGGTCGCGGTTGCTGCCGGTGTGACGCTGGTTCCGAGGCTGTCGAAGCTGCTGGCGCCGATTCCGATTCGTGATTGGCCAACTCTTGGGCGATGCTATTTCCTCTTGTGATTGAAGTGTCGCTTGACTTCGGCAAGAACGTCATCTTCTTCAAGCCCTGCCGCTGACAGATCAGCGTACGTCAGAGGCCTCTCGGATGGATCAGCGATGCCACTTTCCAGTATGAGTCCAGCGATCGTAGGTTGCCGGTGAACCAGTTCGATTGCGTACAGCGATCCAGTTGTGGACTCAAATTAGCGTCTCTAAAGGCAAGTCACCGTTGGCCCAAGAGAGGTCGTTGATCACTCTGCATCAGGTACGTGAGCGTAAAACCGCAAGACTCCGCATCCGCTGCAGCGAAAGGCGGTGATGGGGACGAACTCCGTCTTATCGACCTTGATGCCCGAGGTGAGGCCAATGAACTTTGCTGGCTCCGGTTCGCCTCTGTGCCACCCCATTTGTGCAATGGCCGACAGATCACAGTGGGCATGGTTGATACTTGGCTGGACAAATTGCATGAACACATCCAGACGGCAATGGGCTGGACAAAGTCACATCCCGAACACGACCAGTGCGAAAACTTGATACGATGGCGGGGTAAGTTCGATTCCAAGGTCTTCAATGCTGAGAAGGCGACAAGCGCAATGCGACGTGGACTTCCTGATTGGCGAAAGATAAAGATGAGGTAACCATGAGAAGCCGTAAGACCAGCAGTAAGACTGGCAAGGATGAGGCTGTCGAACAAATCGCCGCGCTGGTTGACGCTTTTTGCCGAGAGCAGCTGAACGAAGAGTACGCTGCTTTATGCGGAAAATTGGTAGCCAAGCTCGCTCGCAAACGCCCATCTCCGTTGATTAGCGGCAAGCCTAGCTCTTGGGCGTGTGGTATCGTCCGCACGATTGGCTGGGTCAATTTCCTTGACGACAAAACTCAGGAGCCGCACATGAAATTGACCGCCATCGACAAGTCGTTCGGCGTTGGTGAAAGCACAGGTCAAGGTAAGTCCATGCTGATCCGCAAGATGCTTCACATTCGGCCAATGGACCCGGCCTGGTCGCTGGGAAGCGTGATAGACCAGAACCCGATGACCTGGATGATCGAAGTCAACGGTTTTTTGGTTGACGCCCGAGAATTGAAGCGAGAGTTTCAAGAGGAGGCACTTCGTAGGGGACTGATACCATACATCCCGGAACGACCGCAATCGTCTGATGGAGGTGAGTAGGGTCACTGAAAATACGTCTGCGATCGCCCCTATCCTGGAAAACCCTAAGGTTCGTTGAACGCTGAAAGGAAGATGCGATATGAACATTAAACTATCGTTGTTGCTGACGCTCGTACTGACAAGCTTGCCACTCATGGCCGAAGCCGAGGATCGATTCCTATTCAAGTTTGACGACCCTGACGCTGCCAAACCGTGGCAGACCGGTCAACGATGGCGTGATGGGCGGTCGCTCCGATGGCCGCTTCAAAATCACCGACGACAAGAAGATGGAGTTCTTCGGCACGTTGTCGCTGGAAAACAACGGCGGCTTTGCGTCGGTGAGATCGAGAGAAGCCAAGCTGGGGCTCGAAAAAGGCGATTCGATTGTGATCCGAGTTCGTGGTGATGGTCGTGATTACAACTTTCGTCTCTATGTGCCAAGGAGCATCAGCAGAAACTCCTACCGACAATCGTTCAAAACCAAGAAGGACGAATGGATCGAAGTCACGTTGCCAATGGAGAAGTTCGTGGCCACATGGCGAGGCAGAGTGTTTCCGAATGAGAAGTTTGATCCCAGCAACATAACAGGAATGGGAATTCAACTCAGTGACAAAAAGGCCTGGACCGTTCAAGCTGGAAGTTGAGTGGATCAAAGCACGAAGTGGATCTCATGCCGATGCGCAGATGGTTCATCGTGACATCGCTTACGTCGAGCAAGGCAACGAGCGACACAAGCTTGATATCTATGCTCCCACCGATGGCGAAAACCATCTCATCGTTTTCTGGATTCACGGTGGTGGTTGGCGAAAAGGAGACAAAGCTGGAGTCCAAAGCAAACCCAAAGCGTTTGTTGAGAACGGTTTCGTCTCCGTCAATTACCGCTGTGTGCCCGTCGATACAGCAGCCTACGACGTTGCAAGTCAGGTCAAAAGCATCGGCCCGCTACGCAGAAGCACATACACTGCGGTCTTTGGTGAAGATGAAGAGAGTCAGAAAGAGCTTTCGCCGATGACATACGTAGCTGAGGGCAAAGGAATTCCACCGTTCCTGATCCTCCACGTAGCGAGCCGCTCTGACTCAACGGCTCGGTCACAAGCTTTCGCAGATGCTCTCAAAAAGGCTGGCGTTGATGCCAAGGTTTTTGCGGCGGAAGGTAAGGATCATGGTTCGATCAACCGAGAGCTTGGACAGCCCGACGATCCGCCGACGAAGGCGCTATTTGAGTTTGTAAATGGAGCGTTGTGAGGGCTCATGAACAGCGCCAACAATCGACAGATTGTGCCGGGAATTGCCGTCACAGCATCGGGGCAAGCGACCGTCGATCCATCTGTAGCAGACGTGCTGTTCGACTTGGCGCTCACACTTGAAGAACCGACGAATCTGCCCGTCGATGTTGAACATATTCTGGCGGCAATCGTGTTGGCTGCTCGGAACGGCGAACTTGATGCGAACGCGCCGCTCTCGTCTGATGATCCCGGACTTGCCGAGATCTTGGCCGTGCATGTGAAAACCATCTTTGCAGACCACGGTGGCAAGGTCGGCAGAGACGATTGAAATCGCAACTTCGGAGGTGCATCGCAGTGACATCTATGTGGACGTGCAGGCCGTGAAACAAGGTTTTGTCGCAATCGCACCGACAGTGAGGGGACTGTCAACTGACGGGGTGCCCGAGCTAGTGCCGGACTTGTGAGTTGACCTTTACTTCATAACCCGAAGCGTGAGCGAGGAAACACGGGGAAAACGGGCCTCGCTCACGCTTTTTGAAGTTGCGCGTTTCGCTAGTGCCGGAGGCACGGCAGCATGTAGCCTGGGGCGCGAGCCCCAGGATTTGTAATCGAAAACGACCGAAAGCCCCGAAGGGGCGACAGCATTGTGACCGTTCCGTTTTCTTTTCTGTCGCCGCTCCGCGGCTGATGGGCATCGTTCGTTCCGTTTTCCTGGGGCTCACGCCCTCGTTGTTATACACAAGTTATCTGCCGATGACGTCAGCTGCGCTTTCTTGTAAGTTGTTTTATTCAAAGGATTTGCAACGGAAACTCTGCCAAGGGAATGGCGATGATCAGCGAATGGACGATGCGTGAAATGAGAACAGCCGACCTCCAAGACAAGCGACTCAATGAACGGCTCGCCAAGGTGCTTTCGATGCTCGGCGAAAAGCCGAATGTCAGCATCCCTGCGGCGCTCGATGGCGGTCACAACGAAGTCACTGCGGCTTATCGGTTGTTTGATAATTCAAAAGCTAGCTTTGTTGGGATTCTCCAGTCGCACATTGATGCGACCTATGAACGAGTGGCTCAGCAGCAAGTTGTGATTGTCGCCCAGGATACGACGGAATTGGATCTGACCAAACCCCAACAGCAGGTCGAAGGAGCAGGGCCGCTTGATGATGGGGCACGCTTTGGCGAATTCCTTCATCCGCTCATGGCGTTCACTCAAGATGGAACTCCGTTGGGAACCTTGTGCGCTGAGATCTGGATTCGACCGCCGATCGATCCGAAAGCGAAGAAGTCGAAAAAGGAAAACGAAAAGGATCGAAAGCACAAGCCAATTGAAGAGAAAGAAACGCTGCGTTGGCTAGAGACACAAAGTCACGCTCAGGAAATAGCTCAAGAGATGAGCGGCACTCACTTTATCTCGGTTGCCGACAGTGAAGCTGACATCTTCGAAGTGATCGAACTCGGAGGCCAAGCCCCTGAGAACTTCGATTGGGTCATTCGATCGTGCCAAAATCGTGGTTTGTTGCCCGAACATGACAACGCCGGTGCGAATCAATGCGACGAGCAAGACGTCGCGACGTTGTTACGAGATCGCGTCCAACAGCAGGATGTATTGTTCACGCAGCCGATCTCGGTACGTGGACGCAAGGCGAAAGTGAGTTGCGAAACGCGAGGTCGGCGTCAGCCTCGTGAGTCGCGAGATTGTGAAGTGGAAGTGCGAGCGATGACCGTGATGCTTCGTGCTCCTTGGCGTCATGATCGGGAACTGCAGGACACGCAAGTGAATGTAGTCCTGGTAAGTGAAATCAATCCTCCCGAAGGGGATGCACCCGTCGAATGGATATTGATCACCAGCCTGCCAATCGATACTGCCGACGCGGTGTTATTGGTGATCCAGTCTTACTGCAGTCGGTGGATGATTGAGATCTATTTCCGAACGTTGAAATCATGCTGCCATATTGAGGACTTGCGTTTTGAGCACATCGACCGCTTCGAGCGTTGCTTGGCGGTCTACATGATTGTTGCTTGGAGGACGTTGTACGCAGTGCGTCTGGGTCGAGAGTTTCCCGATCTGGATTGCGAAGCGATCTTCGAGCCGGACGAATGGCGATCGGTGTACCAAGTGGTCAACAAAGAACCTCCACCGAAAACCCCACCGACCCTTCAGCAGATGATTCGCATGATTGCGCAGCTGGGTGGTTACGTGAATCGCGTTCGGGATGACGAACCTGGGCCACAAACGGTTAGCCTTGGAATGCAACGGATGCACGATATCACACGCTGCTGGCGACTATTTGGTCCCGATACTCGTCCGCCAAAAAAGGAACCGACTTGTGTATAACAACGAGGGCTCACGCCCCAGGCTAGATGCTGTCGCCGCTACGCGGCTAAAAAGCGCAACTTCAAAACTCACGCTTCGGGTTAGGATTTCCAGCGAGTTTATCATCAAGGTCAATTCGCAGTTTCAGCACTAGCGTGATGCAGAGGTTGAAAGACCGATGCATGGCGAAACTGAAACATTTCAGACACGAGAAACCTGTCGCCAGCAATCCGTACGATTTCCCGTGGCCCGTCTATTCGCCCAGATCATTCGTGCTCTCGTTCAACGGCTACGACGCCCAATCCTTCGGTGTCTACGAGCATTGGCTGCTCGTGGATACCGAAGCTGGGGCAGTGAACTATGATCGAAGCAGTCCAGGTCACGCAAATCTTGTTTCTGCCAGTACTTGATCGACCGCGATCATATCCAAACCGGTCACGCCATCCTGGCGTTGGCGTTGGCTTTGGCGCTGGCCGCCATCGGCCCCGCCACGTTGCGGAGGCGGTGGAGGCGGTGGATCGGTCTGGCCGCCGCCGCCATCGATAGGTGTTGCCGGTGGCTGAGTAGGCAGTGGCGGAGGTGGAGGTGGATTGCTTTGGCCGTTAGTCGGACCATCTTGTGGTGAATCGCCGGGCGGCGGAGGGAGTGGCTGGTCTGGTTGGTCCGGCCGGACTTGCCGATCTTGCGCCGCGTCGGGGACGACAAAGGCGTTGTCCTGGATCGACGTCAGCTCCGTGTTGCGTTCGATGACGTCCGACAATCGAGTCCTTTCGATTTCACGGAGCTGCTCTCCCTCAAACGTATTCTGATACCAGAAGCGATCGCCGTCACGCAGAGCCGTGAATTGTTCAACCAGCACGGTACGAGTCAATTCGCCGACGCTGGCTCCCGGCACATGGTCTTCCGCAAGTGCTCCAACCCAAACGTCAATGTTATCGACGTTGCCGTAAGCTTCTTGCAGTTTCGCTTGCACTTCTGGATCCGAGGAGATATCGGCGAAGGTCCTAGCACGCTCGAGTCCAAGTTGTTCGCGGGCCGAGTTGTAATCGGGCAGTCCATGATCACGACCACGCTGGATGTTCAAAGAAGCGAGATCGAATCCGCCGGAACCCGGAGGTCCGAAGAGGAAGTTGCGGACGTCGTCGACCAATTGCGTATCGATTTCCTGCGAAACGTTGGACGCCAATCCCTTCAATAGCGGGTCGATGCCAAGTTCGAGGATGTCGGTCGGATTGAAAAAGGCATCTCGCAGCAAGATGTTTCCTTCTTCGATGACGTTCCCCTCGTCGTCCAGCCGCTTCAGCTCGCTCGACAACGCGGTGTGTCCGTAGCGAAACGCCGCTGTGGCGAATAGGTTGCTGATGGTCGGGTCGACGGTGGAGTCGTAGCCTTTGTATCGCTCAATCGCGTCCCGTCCCAACAGCGTTGGCAGATACTCTTGGAACGTGATCGCTTGAATCTCACCGATCACGATCGCGCGGGCTTGCTGGTAGATCTGTTCGTCGCTGAGACTCGAGTCGCTGGCGGCGATTTCGTCCGCGACCCGGTTGTGCTCCCGAACCCAAAGTGTTTGCATTGCGGTCAGCCCCTGCTGTTCGTTCGCGCGAACATCCCCGGCCATGAAGAAACCGCTTTCATCCAAGGGAAGTAAGTCGTTTTCGCTGGTCCGCAGTCTGCCACCCTCGAACGATCGCAATGACGCAGCCGTTTCTTCGCTCGATCCGTAGACCATTGAGCCATCGATGAACGCCGTGATTTCGTTTACCTGCTGAGCCGGCGAATCGACGCCCGTGCCCTCGGCAATGCCTGAACGCGTCAGCCCAATCTCTTGCTCTCCCGTGGCCGCGGGATCGAAGAAAGGATCGCCCGCTGGGACTTCGATGTTGAACGCTTCGCCGTCGCCTTCGGCAGTCAGATCGATGTCGTGGTCGATGAATTGGCCCCACTGCCAAACCAGATCACTCAGGCCTTGAGCATTTGGAATCGACCCTTCTTGTGCCGCCAGGATGTTGCTGATCTCGCGTGCCGACGGACGGTCTGCTCCGCTTGGCTCCGCAACCCCATCCGCATAGTCCGGGTCGGCCAACCGACGAAACTCAGTGCCCGCCGAGCCGAGCAGCGGATCGTCGAGGTTGTTGCCGGTGCCGTCGATGGACCGCACTTCGGCAGAAGCATCTTCCGCAGTTGGTGGAGGAGGCTGATTCGGATCACGCGGCGGAGCATCACCGCGCGAGTCATCTCCCCGGTTTTGTCGCTGCATTCGGTTGATCACCCGCAACGCGTCAAGCGACGAGACGTTCCCATCCGCGTTGACATCACGAAACGCTGGTGGTGCGTCAGCAGTATTTTGCCGTCGTCCGGCAAGCCGATTGATCACCATCAAGGCGTCAACGGAACTGACGATGCCATCTGCGTTGACATCTTCCGGCATATCGGCGTTATGACCGTCGCCAAACTCGGCAGCAAGTAACTGGCGTGTCTCCAACGCCTGGAGCTTCAGTGGTCGTTGACGGCGACGTGCGCGTTTGCGTGAGTTGTTCATCTCGAAACTCCTGTAAAAGTAGAAAAGGTTGCCCACACTTGCTGGGAAGAATAGTGCCGCGATTTGTCACGGTCGTCGGCCAGGGTGTGAAACGAAAACCTGGCCAGGCGATCCACCGCGGCAGGCGGAAATCCGCGAAAAAGCCGCGACTCAAACGAATTCCAAAAACATCTCGGTTTTCGCCCAGGTTGGTTGTGGATAAAGTGGATTTCTCCACGTAACAAATTCTGGAGTTCGCGATGATCGAATCGGATGATCTATCCGACGCGCGCAGCGACATTTACAGTCTCGGTGTCACTCTGTACGAATTGCTTGCCGGACGCCCGGCAATGGACGACGCATCGATTCGCGCGGCCCTCGTCGCACGACGACCCGCTCCGGCGCCCCCGCGACTAAGACAGCTGAACCTGGACGTTCCACGCGACTTAGAGACGATTTTGCACACGGCGATGGCGGTCGATGCGTCGGCACGTTACCAGTCTGCCGACCAGTTGGAACGTGATCTGCAACACTTCCTTGACGGCGAACCGATTTCAGTTCGCCGCCTCTCGTTCCTCCAGCGGAGTGGCCGCTGGGCTCGTCGCAACCCGGCGATCGCAGCCCTTTCAGCACTGTCCATGCTCTTGATCACGAGTGTGGCCGTGCTTTCGACCATTGGATTCTTTCATGTCCAGGGATTGCTCGATCGCGAGCAAAACACTCGTCGCAGCGCTGAAGCGACCGCGGAACTTGCCACCGGGGCCTTGAACCTGATCTTTGATCGATTTACTGATAAGCCGGATGGACCGGGAAGTGCTTCGCAACAATTTGCGACGACGCCCGCGCTCAGTGACGAGGCAGCCGAGTAATTAGAAGATCTGCTGCACTATGATGATGCACTTGCGGCATGCTTGCGTCAAATCGAAGCCGACGAGTTTGCCCGAGGTCGTGAGAAGCAACCGGGTCGTGATGGTGAATCGTCGAGCGAGTCGATTCGGTTGTTGTGCGAACTGCATGCCGGCAATCCGGACAACGAAACCGTATGCTTTGAGTTATCCGAATCACTTTCGGACATGGGCGTCTTCGACGTGGAAGTCAGCCGTGACGGACTGAAACAGGACATCGCTCGGCTAAGAGAGGCCTTGGAGCATTTCGAGGCTCTTGCCAGTGCGAATCCAAATGCGCCGAAATACACCAACGCGGTCGTTCACACGCGTTTCAAACTTGGCGTGCTGCTGGAACGTCTCGCCGATCGCAGTCCTCAAGGTCCCGACCGAGAGTTGGAACAGGAGGCGGGCATTTCGTTCCGCAAGGCGGCCGAGGGCTATTCGGTCTTGTTGCGCAGGGCTCCCGATGCCGTTGGCTATCGAGCTTGGCACGCTTTGTTTTTGCAGCACCAGGGAGGCAACGCACTCAAGTGCGGGCTGTTTGATCAAGCCGAACAATCACTGCAGCAATCGATTGCGACTTGGAAAAAGCTGATTCAAACGCATCCCGGCGAGCGTATTTCCTGGTACGCGTTGCCAGTTGCTTACGAGTTGCTGTCTCATGCCCAACGCCGGATGGACAAACATTTTGAGGCAGACGAGTCGATGCAACAGGCTGAGATGAGTCGCCTGTACCGCGACATGGAACGTTGATTCCGATTCCGGTGTCGTGAACGGAATAGGAACTCAGAGTTCGTAGTAACCCGATTCATCGGGTCTTCTCGCGACAACCGCATGAATGCGGTCACTACGAACATGCACGCGCGATGCTTACCGAAACGACACTGACGTGCTTTCGCTCTCGCTTCTCAACTCCACCACCTTGCTCTCTCCGCCCGCCGTCACACGGTACTTGCCATAGAAGCCTCTGACTTCGCACCGGCCTTGCTCATCTGTCTTGCCCGTCCAGTTCGTCCACCACTGGCGATAAACCAAGTCGCGATAGGCGTGGGCGGCGGGTGTCGGCGTCCAATCACGTCGGTAGAGCGAAGAGACGGGGATCCAGTTGGCACCTTCCCAGAAGCCCCACATGAGGATTCCGCTGACGGCCGGTTCGGCAAAGCAGATCCGGTAGTAGTCCACGATCGCCTTGGCCTTTGTTTCCTCCTCCGCTTTGGTCATGCGGAGCTTCGGATCCTTGTAGAAACGTGAGCGCTGACCGGGAAAGTTGAACTCGGTAATGCGTATAGGAAGCTTCAGCTCCGCAAGTGTTTCCAGTGAGTTCTTCAAGATCGTGGGATCGAACGAGTCGCCATGCAGATGTCCTTGCACGCCGATGCCAGCGATCGCAGTTCCCTGTTCCAACAGACCTCGGGCGTGCGTCATGTAGTCGTCGAGCCGGTTGCCCGTGAGAATATCGTAATCATTCAGATAGAGAACGGCCGTTGGATCACCCTCGCTGACCCAATCCGCCATCTGCTTGGTGATCTTCGGGCCCAGCCGATCCTCGTAGTAGTTCGCATGGATCATTTCATTGTTGAGGTCGTATTCGGCAAAACGGCCGCGGTAACGTTTGCCGATCGTAACAGCCCGGTTCTTGACCAAATCTCGCAAAGCGTCGTCGTCGAGCGTCTTCTGCCAGGTCGGCACACGATCGGGCACACCCCAGAAGATGTTGTGTCCGCGAAGCGGAATCTGATGCTCGGTCGTCCAGTCGAGGATCGCGTCGACAATCGAGTAGTCGATCTCGCCTTGCTTTGTTTCCATGGCATGCCACTTCAACGCGACCTCGGTCACGGCCGCGTTGAAGTTCTCGAGGAACACTTGTTTGTACTTGGCCGCATCGGCTGAGTCGGCTCGCCAGCCAAACGGCCCGCTGGAAATTGCGGCACCGAACCAGAATTCATGTCGCAACTGCTCGACGTGGACCTCCTGACCCGGCTTGGCTACAACGGTCAGCGTTCCCATACGATGTTGGGCGATGGCTTCGTCGAGAGCAGCGTCGTCGAGGGCAGCGTCGTCGGCGTGGGCGGCGGACAGCAGGCAGAGACAGGCGACGATGCCGGTCGCTGCGAAGTTACTCAGGATGCGTTTCATTGCCTTGACCTATCGCTCGTTAAAGAAGATCACCAGGTTCTTTGTTTGCCGCGCCGCCGCGACAATGTCGACTTTTCCGTCGCCGTTCAAGTCGGCCGCCTTGATATCTTCCACGGCCACCTCGTCGGCAGAGATTCTGGTTTCCCGCCAGGAACTCCCGCTCGCCGTCCAACGGGGTGAACATTTTGATGCCGGGAACGCCGGGGTCATTCATGGCTCGCCAGCCTACGACGATCTGATCGGATCCAACGCCCAGGTAATCGGCGCAAGCCAGCGCGTGGCCGTCCTTGATCGCCTCATCCAGGACCTTGATGTGCTGCCAGAGGCCTTCTCCGCTTGCCGGCTCCACATAGACCGCCGACTTCGATCCGTGCATCGGTTCAATGGTCACGATAAAACGTTTGCCATTGGGTAGTCGGCCGTCGCGAATCTCACCAGCGAAGTTCTCCGTCAGCTGCCGAGATGACCATTGGTCGCCTTCCCGGTCCAAGTACCAGACGCCTTCTTTGCCGGCGATGATCAATTCTTCTTCCTCGTCGTCGTCCCAATTGACCGGGTGAAAGTTATGTGACAGATGCATGAAGTCACAAACGACATCATATTTCCATGCGGAAGTCGGGTCCGCAGGTTTGGTGTACTCCAGGACTCGGAGTCCCGCTCCCTCGCCGTCAACGCTGCCGCGTCCACGCAGTGGCTTGACGACCAACTGAAACTGACCTTCCTTGCCCTTGACCCAGTGCATGCGATGCACACTCGGTTCATGATGCAGTTCCACGGGAGTCCAAGGTTGCCTGCGGTCAGCAGGCGGGATCAGATAGTGCACTGCACCGTCCTTGATGCTCTCACGGAAATTCCATTGGCCGCCGACCGCGATCTCGCACATGCCGTCGCCGTCGATGTCGCGAGCCGCAATGCAAACGTTGTCGCGTTGGGTCAGGTCCCGGGCGATCACGTGTTTGGTCCAATTCGGAGCTTCGTACCACTGAACCGTGCTCTTGTCCGCAAGGACGACGTCGGTCTTTCCGTCGCCATTCACGTCGGCCATTTGCAGGCCGTATCCGATCTGAATCGTGTCGATCTCCACCGCCCGCCATTTGAATTCCGGAATGGGCTCGGCCGCATCCGCGCTCACCAGACTGGCAAGGAACGGATGTCGCCAACAGAACGGTAAGTGCCGCAACGAACAAAGTCGGTTTGAAATTCAAATACGCCATCGGGATCTCCGTTATTTCAAAGTCGCCACGCGACGTGTTTCAACTCGCGAAGGCTCCGGTTCAGAGCCGTTTGCCGATTTCCGCGACAATCTCGTCTTCATCCGGAAACTGGCCTGTCTTCAGTTTCGAATAGACGAGTTCTCCGTCAATCGTGAGCTCAAAGCAACCCCCGCCGGACGGCTCCAACTCGAGCCCTTGGAGCTTCTGTTTGTACCGAGTCAGAACTTTGGTCGCCAAACTGACGGCCTTCGGTTCGTAGTTTCAGGCGGAGCAGTATCGGAGGTGAATCTTCATTGCGAGACCTTGTGGAGTGAGAGGAATCGTTACGAGCTTGCCCGTAATCTTAACGCAACGCGGGTCCCCAGTCTTGGTTTGTCGTGTGTTTCCCAGCTCCTCTCGCAGAAAGTCTCGTACGCTCTTAGAGGTCGTGTGAGTTGCATGAGTGTATTCTCAGTCCTCCCACTGGGCAAGGGTTTACGAACAGTTGTAACGCTGTCACTCTCTCCTCTGGAGACGTCCGGCTATAGCCCGGAGAGGGCGGGGAAGTGGCAGCTTAACAGTGGACAGTAGTCAGTAAGAAGGGCGGCTGGCAAGGGGCAATTTCTTGGCAAACTGTCGACTCGGCTACTGTCAACTGCTTTCCCCTCCCGGCCGTCAAGTCCGACCGCTCCCGCTTAGGACGCCGGTTGTGATGAGATTTGGGTCACTGCGAAGCGGTGAAGAGGGTAGCCGTGGGGTGAACCAACGAGCGACAGCGATGCTCGATGCAGCCCCACTCTTCCCCCGCCGCTCTCCCGCCTGATCCATGCGAGCTGCCATTTACATGGATTCTTCTCGGTGCCTATACCAAACGACGAGCGTCGGAAGTCCTAACAAAAACGGAACGGCTGAAGCCGGACGCGATCCCTGTCCTGGCCTACGCCGATCGCACCCGTCAATTCATGATGGTCGAGACACTAGTTTCCGACGACGTACATGTGGGCGTCGGGCGAGACAACGATTAAGTATCGATTTCGTCCGTCGATGATATCGACCCGTTGAGTCTGGCCAACGGAGATCGCGGCTCCAGCGAATCCGAGCGGCTGCAAGTCGACCAGATGTTGACCGGCAGGCAGCTCGGCACGAAAGACTTGGATTTCTCGAGGCAATAGCCCCCAGCACCTTGTGTCCGCGTGCTCGACGCCGCTCCATGCCGAGGCGGCGGCGAAGTGGAACAGCGATCCGGCTGTCCCGTTGAGCCCCAGGGTGTCGCCAACCTTGGCAACAGCGGCCTCCTTCGTGACGCGGCGAACGACAGCGCGGGCGATCGTCCAAGGCATCTCGGCCGAGACTTGTTGGGACGCCAATTCTCCGACGTCGGTCAGGGTTTGCGTGGCCCCATACAAAACCCCACCGACGCGCACGCCGATCGCGGCCACGCCGCTCGGTGGTATTACAACCTCGGGGATCTTCACTGAGGCGATATTGGGCAACACCGGGCCGCCCACCTGTTTTCCGTCTTCGGTTTGTTCCTCGTTGGTTTCAGCATTCAGCACCGCCGAGGCGATCGAGAGCGCTGTCGAAGTTGTCGGAGCCGTTGTTTCTTGCAAGACCGGCCCGCGACCGACGCAGGCGATCACGTACAACACGCCGTGCCCGGGCGCGCTGTGCGTGCCGACACTGGCGCGTTGGATATCGGCTTCGGCCGGAGCGAACTGCGGTCGTACCGAGCTGACCAGTTGATAGGCTTTCGCTGCGTCGTCGTAATCGTGATGCGTTGCCTCGCGAAGCATCCCTCGCAGATAGGGGGCCATGGCGATTGGCTGATAGACGCTCGCGGCATCAAACAGGCCACGCTCTTCGGCTTCACTTGCCAATTCGACCTGCTTCATCGTCGCCTGTAACGCGTAGCTCTCCGCGTCCACCTGGTCGGTTGCCAGAGAGCAGACCGAGAGCATTGCCCGGATCATCACTTCTTCGTAACCGGCCGGTCGGAAGACTCTAGCCGTGTCGTCGGTAACGATCGATGCTGCCTCGCGAATCGGTGCGAGATGTGGAAGCGCGTCGAATTGATCGCGCAGGGTTCGCAGCCGCGTTTCCGCCGCGACTGCATCGCCGGCGGCCAGTTCGATGATCGCCAAATCGAGTGACGCAGCTTGACTGAAGCGACCTCGGCGGTCGGCATGCTCAGTCAGTGTTTCGGCGCGGTTGCCAGATCACCGACCGCGAAGGCATCTCGCCCCACATCGATCGACTGCAACGATCTCGCGCAACCGCCGACTGACGATACAGCCGTGCGCAAACAATATCACCAGCAGCGTTGCGATTGCTTTGCGTGACACGTCAGATCCCGGCTGAACAGCCAAGCTTAACCATCCGCCTGGCCGAACCATCCGTAGTTCCACCATTTGCCCGCACGCGTCTTGCTGTAGCCCTTGCGGATCTTGGCCGACTCCTTCAAGAAATCACCGGTTTGCAGGTTCACCATTTCGACGGTCAGCACGTAGTCGCGTTGGCTGCTCTTGTTCCGGTCGGTCGTTCCGCTTGTGATCGTCGCATAAAGCATGTAATCGACAGGCGTACCATGGCGGCCGAGTGCTGCGGCAAATATCTGTTGGTTCTGTGGCAAGAACAACGAATCGGGGCGGAGTCGCGTTTCCATCAAGGCCGCGTCAACCATTCGGCGGCTGATTCCCCGAAAGGTCTCCGCTTCGTTGATCTGCGAATCGATCCGCTCGTAAAGCTGATCTTTGAAATCACCTAGCTCTTCAGCACTCTTGTTTTCGATGCCTATGAAACAGACCGAAGCTGGCCCCGTCGCGAGCGCCGATCCGACCGTGGCCGGGTCGAAGCCCCCGCTCGTTGACTCGAAGGCGACCGGCTGGACCGCCGGGGGACATCGGGCCAGCAACTTGGCAACCGCTTCATCGACCAACGGATTCCAAGTCGCGGCCCCTGCGGCGTGGCTCCCCACCATGTCTTGGTCGTCGGAGGCGAGGATGTGGCCAAACTGGTGGCTGGCACATCCGAGCATCGCCAAAGATGTGAGTGCGATGAGGGCAGCGGAGCAGCGGAATAGGTTCATCGGCGGATGATTCCTTCAGTTTGGTTATTTTGTCGCGGCACGCGCGGCGGAGTTTCGTCTTCTCGCTTCAGATGGATCCGGACGTTTCGGATCGAGATTCATCCGGGCATTTGCAAAATCGTTACGAATTCGGTCCCAGAATTGGCCTGCATCGCCTTGCCGTATGGTCGCGAGTTATCAAAATGTCGGTTCGCTGGGCCAGACCACTGCGGGTGCCGGCTTCGACCGACGCACATCGGGTGCTCTCGTTCGATCGGTATTTCAGACTCATCGCGTTGACAAAAGGTATTTCGCCGAGAAACTCTTAAGACACCCCCAGAACTGCCCTAATGACGCACTTTCCCGAAACCCGCTAGGCTCCCAAATCTGACGGCTCAGTTCCATTCTTTGTCTGTTCAAAATCGGAGGCCTTTGTCGGCTTTCGTTTTGACCTTCGCGAGATAAACTCGTACCAAAATCCGCTTCGGACTTTGCACCCAACCTAGGAAGACAGTTTGCTCATGCTCGTTGTTTCCACCGATTCGCCTGACTCTGTGCCCAACGAAACACCCCTGGTCACATCGGCCGTTGTTGCCCGTGAATCCGTTGGTCCGTTATTCAACACCGCTGCGTCGGCATCGGTCGGTGAAGACGACGTCTCTGACGTGGACGAGGATGACGATTCCGATCCGGACGACGATGGCTTCGGCTCCGACGACGACGAAGGCGAAGGTGATGGCGGTGGATTCAATGACGACCTTGACGACGACGACGAACTCGATGAGTTCGACGATATCGACGAGGACGACTTCGATGACAATTTTGACGACGACTTCGAGGAAGAACTCGAAGACGACTACGAGATCGAAATTGATGACGAGATCAGTGCGGAGTTCGGCCTAGGAAGCGGCACTGACGATGAAGACGTGCTTGACGATGATCTTGATGACTTTGAAGACTTCGATAGCATTGAATAGGGACACCGTTCGTAAGTCAGTATCGATTCGGCGAGATTGTTTAACGGCAAGCCGAAGGCGACTGCGATGGATGGACACAGTCGCCTTCGGCTTGCCGTTAAACGAAGAATGAACGGTATTTGTTGAATAACGTTGACGAGTTTTCGGTAACGCGACCCTCAGGACTACAGCCGTGATGAATTCGCATGGGATCGCTTGTTGGTTCGCGGGTTGCCTGTTGGCGACACTGCTGTCAACTGCCGCGCTGGCCGCTGATCAGCCCAACGTGTTGTTGATTTGCGTTGATGATCTGCGTCCCGAACTGGGCTGCTACGGCAAGAGCTACATTCATTCGCCCAATATTGACCAGTTGGCTGCGCGGGGGCGAATATTTCGTCACCACTACGTTCAAGCACCGACATGCGGTGCATCTCGCTACACGCTTTTGACCGGCCAATACGGTCCAGGAAGCAACAATGCGTTGTTCACTCGAGCCGCGCGAATGGCCGATGGATCCAGCGACGTCGCGCCCAGTATGCCGGCTTGGTTTCGCCAGCATGGATACGCAACGGTCTCGGTTGGCAAGGTTTCACACCATCCCGGCGGCCGTGGTGGCGGTGACTGGGACGACGAGAACGAGATCGAGATGCCAAATTCTTGGGATCGCCATTTGTTACCTGCGGGGCCCTGGCTTCACCCGCGAGGTGCGATGCATGGATTGGCTAACGGCGAGATCCGCGTCAAGGCCGAAGACATGGATCTGTTTCAGTCTGTGGAGGGACCTGATTCGATCTATCCCGACGGTTTGATCACGGCTGAATCGCTGCGACAAATGGAGCTGCTCGCCGCCGACGCAGACCGGCCGTTCTTCCTGGCCGTCGGCATCATTCGGCCGCATCTGCCCTTTGGGGCGCCCGCCAAGTACATGCAGTATTACCGGGACGCCGAGCTGCCTCCGATCCCGCATCCCGGCAAGCCCACAGGCAAAACAACCTGGCACGGTTCGGGCGAGTTCATGAAGTACAACCGCTGGGGTCGGAACCCCAACCAGGATGCCGAATTTGCCACGGAAGTACGTCGGCACTACGCGGCCTGCGTGACATATGCCGACGCCCAAGTCGGCCGCGTGCTCGCAAGCCTCGACAGTCTCGGGCTCCGTGACAAGACGATCATCGTGCTCTGGGGCGACCATGGTTGGCACCTGGGCGAGCATTCGATCTGGGGCAAGCACGCACTGTTCGAGGAATCGCTGAGATCGCCTTTGATCGTTAGCTACGCAGGCTTGCCAGATCCTGGAAAGCCGACCGATGCGATCGTTGAAACACTGGACCTGTTCCCAACACTTTGTGAAGTCGCCGGAATTCCGACTGCCGACTTTGCCCAAGGTGTATCTCTGACACCGATCCTTCGTCAGGCAAGTTCTCAAGGGCATGCCGCGGCTTCGTATACGAACTCGGCGCGAACCATCCGCACGCAATCGCATCGTTTGATTGTCCACAAGGATGACACGCTCGAATTGTACGATCACGCATCGGCAGACAAAGAGACACGGAACATCGCCGACGAGTATCCTCAGCTCGTGCAAACATTGCGCGAACAGCTCGAGCAGAAGCTCGTGCGCGAGTAGTGCCATTTGAATCGCTTGGGTGTTTCTTGAACGCGAGTCCAGAAATTGGATCGACACGTTACAATAGCGTGGTGCGCAAGACCTCAAATACTTGCATGACATGCCTTCAGGAAGTACTCTCTTGTCACCTTGAAGTACTCTCTTGTCACCTTGCCGGGGGCGGGCGAGCGAATCGAAATTGAATTGATGGCAGTCGATCCGTTTCGGCAAGCTGGCCTTGGATTTGAGCTGAGGTCTGCTCCAGCAACGGCCACAATCAATGGTGACACATTGACCTGGATTCCCGCTCCGAGCGATGCAGGAAAAACGCATAGCATCTCGGTGCAGGTGACCGACAAGGCCAATCACGACCGCCTCGAATTGGTATCGTTCAAGATCCAAGTCGTGGAAGCCTTCGATCCCTCGTTCGTAGTGACCCGATTCATCGGGACTTCCAAAGCGAAAACCGCATACATGCGGTCACTACGAATACCCGCTACGTCGTGTACTCCGAATTGAAACGTACGTACTCGGTCGTCAGGTCACTGGACCAGTATTCTGCTTCGCCCGCTCCGTTGCCCACCGTCAGCTCAATCGAAACTTCGTCGCTTTGTTTCATCATTGCGCTCAGCGCCGCTTCATCGAACGGTTGCGGCGATCCGGTCTGGTAGATCGTCTCCCCGCAAATTCGCAAACTCGTTTGCTTTGGATCGATCTTGGCCTCGGCGTTCCCGGCAGCCGACACGATCCGTCCCCAATTCGGGTCGCCTCCGGTGACTGCCGTTTTCACGAGCGGGCTGGCGGCAACCACCTTGGCGATCGTCTCGGCCGACTGATCATCTTCGGCTCCATGCACCCGAATCGCCATCACATGCGTCGCACCCTCGCCGTCGGCGACCAACTTCTTGGCAAGCTCGATCGACAATTCAATGACGTTCCGGGTGAATGTTTCAAGTGCCGCACCGGATAGCGGATCGCCCTGGCCGCCGGAGAGCAACAGCAACGTATCGTTGGTGCTGGTGTGACCATCGACGCTAACACGATTGAAGCTTTTGCTCGCTGCCTCGACCAGAACACTTTGGGCCGACTCCGCCGACAGCGGGGCGTCGGTCACGATCACCGCCAGCATCGTGGCCATGTTCGGCGCGATCATCCCGGCACCCTTCGCCATCGCCGCGACTGAATACTCCTTTTCGTCACATTGGATCGTTCGACAAACGGTTTTCCGATCCTTGTCAGTCGTCCGAATCGCGTCCGCCGACATCACAAACGCATCGGCGGTGGGGCTAAGCCTTTCGATTGCGTCGTCGATTCCCGATCGGACACGTTCCATGGGCAAGTGCTTGCCGATCACACCGGTGCTCATGACCAGCACGTCGTTCGGGTCGCAACCGATTTTCGACGCGACTCGCTGGCACATTTCTTGAGCGTTGCTGATCCCCAATTCGCCGGTGCAAGCGTTGGCATTCCCGCTGTTGGTCAACACCGCTCGGATCGTCGTCGAGGGCGTTCTCGAGCGGCAGAGGACGACAGGCGCGGCAACGAACTGGTTCTGCGTGTAGACCCCAACCGCTACAGCTCCGCGGTCACAGACGATCAGCGAAACGTCGGGTTTGCCGCTTGGCTTGATGCCGCAGGCGACTCCCGCATATCGAAATCCCGCCGGTAGCCGTAGACTCATGGCGGATTCACCTTCACCGGCTTGTTCAGTTGATGTCATCGAAGTTCAAATCGTAGGGAGAGGGGGGGGCTGGCGGTCGCGCGTTAGCGAGCCGCCAGCGATCAAAAACATCGCCATTTGACCCGCGTAAACAATTCAACTCATTCTCGGGATCCATCACCAGCCGGACAATACCTTTGAATCATCTCACCAGCCCGTCGACAAGCCAGATCGATGATCCCAACAACCACGTGGTTGCCGATGATATCGTACGCACTTGGGGGCTGACGAAGCGATACGGGGACTTCGCAGCCCTGCTTGAATGTTCCCTCCGCGTTGGACGCGGTGACATTTTTGGGTTGCTTGGCCCCAACGGTGCTGGCAAGACGACGCTGATCCGATTGATGCTCGGGTTTCTTCAGCCGAGCCAGGGGCGAGCGGAGATTGACGGATTCGACCCGATGATCGATGGCGTCGGACTGCGAAAACGGGTCGCCTACTTACCGGGTGACGCGCGGTTGCCGAGACACATGCGCGGCGCGGGCGTCTTGCGGTTCTTTGCCGACATGCACCCACTGGGCGACAGAACACGAAGCGAGAGGATCGCCGAACGTCTCGAATTGGACACGCGAACCCGCGTTTCCTATATGTCGACCGGCATGCGCCAGAAACTTGCGCTTTCCGTCGTGCTCGGTTTGAACACGCCGCTGTTGATCCTTGACGAGCCGACCGCGAACCTTGATCCGACCATTCGCGGGATTGTATTGCAATTGGTCTTGGATGCTCGCGACGCCGGCCGCACGGTCGTTTTCTCGTCCCACGTCTTGAGTGAAATTGAAGAGACCTGTGACCGCGTTGCCTTTCTCCGTCGTGGGCGACTGGCGCATGAACTGACGATGAGCGAATTGTTTCAGCGGCATCGGATCACAGCGCTGCCGCCGACATCGGCAAACATTGTTCCGATGATCGAAGTCCCGGTGGATTTGCGGGATCGCGTTCGGGTCACATCGATTGATCGAGGAAATCACTCGCATCTGCAGATCGACACGGCAGGCGATCTCGCACCGTTGCTGCCTTGGCTCGACTCTCTGAAGCTCCAGCAACTCCGCATCGAGCCACTGGGGCTGAGAGCTGTTTACGATGCGGTTCACGATGGAACGGAGCTCGATGCGGTACCGGGTTCCGTTGAAGAGGCTGCCGTATGATCCACCGCATCCTCGTCCGCAAGTACATCGGACAGTCAATGTTGCTGTTTCTTTCCTGCGGAGCAGCACTGTTCGCCTTTGCCTGGATCCGAGTCTGGGTGGTCAGCCTGCTGGACATGGGACAGTTCGAGACGATCTTGGATCAGTTTCGCGAGTTCGAGAAGTTCGCACCTGTAAAATTTGACACGTTGTTCACTTATCCGGGACGCGTGGGGATGACCTACGATGAACCGATTGTGATTCTTTGCACGGTGATTTGGTGCATCGCACGTGGCAGCGACGTTGTCAGCGGTGAACTGGGCCGCGGAACGCTTAGAGATGTTGTTGGCTCAGCCGATCAGGCGAACAACGTTACTGTGGTCGCATGCGACGGTGTCGATCATCGGCTTGCTGCTGCTGTGTCTGTTGGTTTGGGCGGGCCTGAGCGTGGGAGTCCATGCGACGACGGTACAGGAATCGGTGGAACCGCCTACCTTTCGCATTCCGATTCTAAATTTCGAGTTACCGCTTTCGGTCGACGAGCCGGTGAGAGAAGAGGTCCCGCTCCGCGACCGTGTCGATGTGCGTACGTACGCGGCATCGACTTTTCATCTGTTTTCTTTCGGTTTCTTCCTGCTCGGATTGACGTCGATGTTTAGCGCGCTGGATCGATACCGTTGGCGGACGGTCGGTACGGTGGTCGGATTCTATGTACTGCAGGCGGTGATGTTCGGGCTGGGGAAAGCTACCGAGAAACTCGAGTGGTTGTTGTCGTTCACGTTTTTCAGTTGTTACAAGCCACAAATGATGACGTCCATGGTGACCACCGAAGGTCTCGCCGCGCCTTGGAGTCTGACAAGCCAAACGCCCGAAGCGATGTTACCGCCGCTGGCTTATCCGCTGATCCTGATCGGACTCGGCATCTGCTTCTATGCGATCGCAGCCGCCTGTTTCCGCCGTCGAGACCTGCCCGCACCGCTGTAGAGCGTTGCTCGCTTGTCCCAACCGAGAGCTATTCAGCAACTTGGTTTTGCACGGACGTGACCATTGCGAGTCCGGCTTGATTTGTCGGATACGTATTGGCGAGAAGGAATCGAATGATGTTTTCCTCGCTCAAGAAGAGAACATCAACGCAGTGGAGTTGCGCAACCGTTTAACGGCAATACCGTTCGTATTTGAACATCGATCCAGCAAGATTGTTTAACGGCAAGCCGCAGGCGACTGCTAAGGGCGGACGCAGTCGCCTGCGGCTTGCCGTTAAACGAAATAGCTCTCCACCAAGATCCGCAACGATTATCCGGCCCGCTGCTTTGCCTCAGCCAGCAACTGATTGCGTTTTTTAATGATCTCGGGCTTGGCTTCTAGTGTCTCGAGGATTTGAGCAAGCGTTTGCTGCGCCGACTTAATTCCGGGTGCGATGTCAGGTTTGTCTGCTGAGTCGGTTCCGGCAGTCTGTCGACTTCCGGGACCGGCTTCTTGCGCACCGCAACCCGGGGACGCGGTGGCGGTGGGACTGCTTTGTTGGCCGGCTGACGCGGTCTCTTCTTCGCTGTCTGGCCCAAAGCTGCTGCGATTGGATCCTCGATACTGTGGTCTTTCTTGTCTCTCACTGCCGACGCGCCCAGCGCTCCCGATTCGCCGCTCATAAAGTACATCGGGATTTGGACCGCGGCTCCGTCGATCAGCGTGATCACAAAGTAGATCGCGGTGAACACGAGTGGGCCGACTTTTCCCTCGATCACCAAACCAAACGCCCACAGAAAGAACATATTGCTCAACAGATGCATTAACCCGCCATGCATGAAGGAGCCGGTAATCCATTGGATCGGATTGATGCGGTCGAACTCCAAGATCAGCCACTGGATGTCCTCGACTTCCATGTTCCCGAGTGGGAAGACTTGGAATGTGGTGGCGAAGAAGATGACGATGTTCGCGACGATCATCGTGCCGGTAGCAAACGGCAGATAATAGATCGGGGCATCAGTACTGTACGGAACGAAGATCACGACGAAATGCCACTGCCCAGCGCAGTAGAAACGAGACGCCGGAATTCTAACGCGTCAGCAGAATGCGATGTTGCCAAGACGGGAGCTACGCCCACCTCAGCGTCGTGCAGTCTAGTTGCAACAAATTCTTCAGAGTGGCCACCACGCTCCGCCCTGACTCCTGTCGCCTGGTTCCTGCGAATCCTCCTTGATAGGCTGACGGTGCGGTGGATTACGACGAGGTCTTCGTTGATGCGAACTGCTTCACCGTTGGTAACGGGACACCTCGTTTGCCTGCCTCAAACCGCAACGCCCGCTCGAAGTAAGGAAACGGATAATGGGGATTACGGCGCAACGCGTATCTTTCGATTGCGACGACGAGTTTCGTATCGAGTTTCCCGACTCGAACCTTTTCGACCACGAACTTCACGTAGTCGATCTGGTCTTGCCGGGTTGCACGCAAGCGATTGGTCAATTGTTCTTCCAGCGTGGCGAGCCGATTGGTGCTGGCGGACATCGACCGCGGAGCCGTGATTTGGGCGTGAGCAGGCGGCAAACAGACGAGCGTCAGCCCGCCCAGCACAGCCACATGCAGTACCGCCCTATAAATCAGTCGTGACATCACAGAATCCTTTCTTGGGAGAGGATGTGAATCCCATTTCTCCAGTGGCGAAGGAAAGTCGTCGTTTGCTCCGCAAACGAACGGCAAAGGGACGCTCGTTCGCGGAGCGAACGACGACATTCACAAATTCACAGCCTAGGAGAGACACATCGGCCGGTTTCGATCGCCGCGGCAGCAATACCGACCATTCACCTGGATTACCAATCTGCGACCCGGGAACGCAAGGCGAGAGTGATTTGTGTCAATTTAGGGGATTTGCGTCGAACGTTCGGGCACCTTTTCATTCAGTCTGACGCGGTCAGTCCGATTGTGTGTTCCGCGGCGGGTCTACGGCCGAAAAGTTGTTAGGAGCGAGCATTCCCGCAAGGAGTTTGCTCGATCAATCGAACAAAGAAAACAATTGCCGCGAATGTGGCGTGACGCTCGAAAGGATTTCGGCAATGAATCGTTTGCTAATGATTGGCTCGATGGCGGCCCTGTTGGTTGCGACCACTGGCTGTCTTCACCACAACGTTCGCAGTGGTTGTAGCGACGGAAGTTGTGCAAGTGGCGGATGCAGCACTGGAAGTTGCGAATGTGGCAATGCGAGTTGCGGCGGCTCGGGCAGCTGCGGTGGCAGCGTGTGGCGGCAATTCGTCCGGCATCATCGGGCACTTGGGTAACCTCTGCGGATTGTGTGGCGGCAAAGGGAGCTGCGAGGGCGGTTGCCGAACTGGCTGTCAAGCCGGACCCATCGGCTGGCAACAAGGCGGGCTCGACTACAGCTCGCACCTGCAGCCCGGATTACTCGGTCACACCGCAGGGAAAGCACTGAACAGTCGAAGCGGCGGTCAATACGGTCAAGGCGGACTTCCATCGGCTCAAGTGGGATATCCTTACTACACCGTTCGTGGACCCCGCGATTTCCTGATGGATAATCCACCAACGATTGGTCGTTAACAGGTAATACCGTTCACCCTTCGTTTAACGGCAAGCCGCAGGCGACTGCGTCCGCCCAAAGCAGTCGCCTGCGGCTTGCCGTTAAACAACATCGCTGCAGCGATGCTAAAGATTGAACGGTGTTGCGCTAAAAAGCCAACGTGACCAGGGGATGAAACACCAATGGCCAGCGGGGGGACACCCTGTTGGTCATTGTTTCATTGCAACGGTCGGTAAATCCGACGACTGGCCGCCGAACCGGAACCGACCGAGAATGGTCTTAGGCTGCGATGGGTCGACGGATTGATCCGAGACGCTGCCAACATCCGACAACTCGTACTTGAGAGCACTCCCGTGGCATCTGACTTTCGGCTGAAAGAACAGCTTCCCAAGTTGACCGATGAAATCGTCGCCAGCTACAGGCCCGACGATGGGATCAATCATCTCGGTCATTGTGCCTTGCCCAGCTACACCGGCGTTGTCGAGATTCTGCTCAATCTGAAAGACGTCCTTTATCCCGGTTACCGCCGCAAGGTTGGATTGCATGCCGGCAACATTCACTATCACGTGGGCGGATTGATCGACACACTGCACGATCAATTGACAACCGAGATCGCACGCGCACTGCGCCACGAGAATCGCGTCCAGGAGAAACACCGGGATTGTGAAAGCGACATTGACTTTGAGGCCAAAGGCCAGGCGATGGCGATCGAGCTATTGAAACGAATTCCAGAGATTCGCCGCGCGTTGGCCACCGACGTGCACGCCGCCTACGACGGTGACCCGGCCTGCCAAACGACCGATGAAGTTGTATTCTGCTATCCCGGATTCGAGGCGGTGACAGTCTACCGTATCGCGCACGAATTGGCCGGGCTTGATGTGCCGTTCATCCCGCGGATGATGACCGAGTGGGCTCACAAGAGAACCGGTATCGACATTCATCCCGGTGCCACGATCGGTGATCACTTCTTCATCGACCATGGTACCGGCGTAGTCATCGGCGAGACCTGTGAGATCGGCGAGCACGTGAAGCTCTACCAAGGTGTGACGCTAGGTGCTCTCAGCTTTCCAACGGATGCCGACGGTCACCTGATCCGCGGCCACAAGCGTCACCCAACCATCGAAGATCGTGTGGTGGTCTATGCCAACGCGACGATTCTGGGAGGACGAACGGTGATTGGACATGATTCGGTGATCGGTTCGAGCGTCTGGATCACCAAGGCGGTGTCGCCCAACACGACGGTGACTTTGGAAAAGCCGGAACTGCGAGTTCGCTCGGGCGCGACCGACGCCGAAGTCCTCGACCAAGACCTGAACTTTCAAATCTGAATGAACGATAATCGATGGCTCCGCGATGACAGGGTGGCTGGTCGTCGAGCGTCAGCGAGCCCCCAGTAGCGAGCCAATGGAATTCCGGGGGCTCGCTGGCGCTCGACCGCCGGCCACCCCAATCAAAACGCTCTGATCGCGAAGCGATCAACGACTATTTTTCGCCGCCCGTTTCTCCGCCGTCTGATAAAGCTTGGCCAGCCGCAGCATCAGCGGTTCGAGCTCGGTTTCATATTCCTTCTCGCTCAATTTCTCCTTCTTGGCGCGAAGTACGTCCAGCTCTTTCTCAATCGACGCTCGCTCCTCCAGTTCTTCCGGCGTGAAGGGCAGCCTTGATCCGGCCGGCGAGAGTGTGACCCGCGCGGCGGCCGAACCGTCCAACTCGGCGCCATCTTTTGCGACCGCGTTTGGCCTCACGCCGCGAAACATCGATGCCGGCGTTCCTTTGCCGTCGCCGTTGTCATCAATCAACGCATGCTCGGTGATAATCCTGTCCTCTGCCTCATAGAACCGGCGCACCTCCGCACTGGCAAGCAGGAATGCCTCGTGTACCGAGACTTCGTCGTCGTGATCAAGATCCGAGTCGGGGGAGGCAATCGCGCGCGCGAAATACTCGCCGAACCGGGCGTAATTGTGTTCCGTGCCGCTCTTGGTTGCTGTTACCACAATTCGGTTTTCGCCGGACAACTGATTCACAAAAGGCCCGCTGGCCGAGGCACAGTTGACGATCACGATCGGACGCTCACAGTCCTGCAGCCACTCAGCCATTTCTTTGGCCGAAACATCCGGTCCGCGAAGATTGAATTTCGCGACTCCACGCGTGAACGTACCGTGGCCAATCATCACCAACCAAAGCGGGCCGGAACTCTGCCCCGACCCAGCGGATGCCGCCGACTTGATCGCAGCGTGCAACTGCTCGCGGTCGTTCAGTTTGCCTTCGCCTGCCTTCCCAATCATCTTAATCGGTGTTTGGGATTGTTTTGCAACTTCGCTCCATCTTGCAGCCGATCGCTCCAGCGGCTCGGTGTACTCGTCCGCTCCCGACGCACCGACGACCAGGATGATTTGGCCACTACGATTCGCCTCCACCGCGTCGTCACTGGTGTCTTGTGCCTCGGCGCTGGAACAGACTGTGCGAAAGACGCAGAAGGAAAGCAGCACGAACAGCGATGTGATTCTCTTTGTCATGCCAGTCCCTTCCAACGACGCAGACCCCATTCGCAACACAGGCACAACATTGCGGCCAGCATAACCCATGGCCGATGCCAGATCGGATAGACCCAGGTCTCGCTGACCGGTACTTTTCGCGTCGGCAGGTCCTCCGCAAAATCACTCAACCGGTCCTCGCGAACTACCTGGCCTCCCGTCTGCTCGGCGATCTTCTCTAACAAAGCTCGGTTCAGTCGTAAGTCAGCGAACTCCGCCGCCCCTGACTGTGCGGTCCAGCCTGACGCCGCTGTCCCAACCTCGCTGCCATCAGCAGCGGTAATGGTAGCATCGACGCGATAGCCTCCCGGTTCGCGCGACCAATACGTGGCCGTGTAAGTGCCCGGTTCGGAATTGTCCATCTCCGCCTTTAAGGTGAACGGTTCGCCGGTAAGCGGTGTAATCTTCAACTCGACTGCCGCATTGTCCAACGGCAAATAAGCCTCGTCTTTGGCCGTTCCAACGATTGTCACTGGCTGGCTAGGGTCATTGCTGGTCTCCACTCGCACATCAGCGCGGCGGGGAACATCGTTGACCAACCAATGCATCAGCTGGCGCCATGCTTGTGCCGGGTCGTCGCGATCGTCGTCACGTCTTCGCATGGACCACCGCCACATGTCGCCAATTGGGATCGCGGCCGAGCGTCCTTTTCCGAATCGTTGTGCGACCAGTGCAGGCGACGCGTCGCCATTGTTGCTGACCACGGTCGCCAACTGGGAGGCACCCGGCTTGACCTCGCCAACCGCATTGAGGGTCTGAAACGGCGGCATCGCTTCGATCCGGTCTTTTTCCGCCGTTTCGGTGTCACGAAGGCGAACCCAAGGTTGGAGCAGTCCCTCCCGCGTGAGCGACATTTGAAACGGTCCGGTAGCGTTCTCGGCAGACGATCGCGGCGCGTAGACCGGCGACAGTTCGCCTAAGGGGCTGTCGCCGAACTTCCTATTGGCGAATGACTCGGTGCCGCCAAGCATCAACAGTCCACCGCCACGCGAACTGACGAAGCGTCGCAGCAACAACATCTGGTCCTGAGTGAAGAAATCACTTTCGATGTCATCTAGAATCACGCCCTGATAGGCGAACAATTCCTCGGCCGATTCAGGGAATCCATCACTCAGCTCTTCCGACTCCTTCACTCCCAGTCGGACGATCACCGGTTCGTCATATTGCTGTGCCGCGTCCTCTTCGCTTTCACCCAGGCCCGCGAATAACGGATTGGTCGCGTTGACGCCTTTGTCACGAAAGCTGAACTTCGGTTCTTTGTTGGCGATGCGAATCAGCCCGACCAACTGGACTTCCGCGTCCTCCTGTAACGCCCGCCGCAAGAACTTGAATTCCCAATTGGGTCGGCCTGCCACGTACAGAATGCGGTATGGGCCGGAGGCTCGATCGACCGTCAAGATGCGACGGTTGTTGGCCAGCGTCGCTTCGGTCGTCCGTTTCAGTTCGGCCGATGGGTTCTCGATCTCCGCCCGGTCCTTCTCGCTAAAGACGGCCGCAGCGAAAAAGTTGACGCCGGACTTTTCTGGTCGAAAACGAAATCGGGCTTCCTGTGGCTCGCCTGCTTTGGCGATAAGAACGGTTTGCTCCTCCACGACTTTGCCGGTGATCAGGTCCTTCAGTTGTACGACAACTTGCTGGCTGTCCATTCCGACTGCGTCGACCACCACGGTCACGGTCGTCGGCGCGGATTCGAAGTCAGTCTGACGGACGCTGACATCGGCGATTCTCAGGTCGCGAACCTCACCATCGTTTTTCGGTAGGACGGGATAGATCGGGAATCCGAGCGTCGACCAATCAAAGTCCGCCGGCGGAGCATCGGTCAAATTTCCGTCGCTGAACAGGATCGCACCCGCCACTGGCCGATCCGCAAATCGATCAGCCAAAGATCGCAAGCTACCCGTCAAAGACGAAACGTAACCATCGGCTTCCAAGCCCGAAAAACCATCGACACTCTCCAGCCTCGCGTCAAACGCGTACGTACGGACGTCAAACGCTTGAGCAAGCCGGACGCGCCATGATGATTCTTGACTGGACAACTCCAAGACTCGATCGTGACGACTCTGCGACGCGGAGGTCGTCTTCAGCCGCATGCTCTGGCTGTTGTCGACCAGAATCGGCAGCACGTTCGCTTGCGGCCGCGGTCGCGTTCCGCTGCGCATCGGTTCCAGCAGGCAAATCGCCAAGAGTGCGATCGCCAACAGCTTCAGGAGTGCGGCCGCAGTTCGTATCGGACCGCTCGCGTCGGGACGCAGGTAACTCCACAAGACCAAAGCCGCCAAAAACAAAGCGATCCCTGCGGCAGGCCAAGCCCACTCGGGTGCGCCCCACAGCAAATCGCCGCTCGATGGCGCTAAACGCATCAACGATGGATGAATCATGGGCGCCATCAACGACCGCTCCCGAGACTCTCGTAATACTTCTGCACCGCGTCGGCAAACTCGACGGGAACCGGATCGCGGTCGATCGGAACAGGCGCGTGTTTTTCAGCCGATCTTCGCATCAGCTCTTCCGACACGTTCTGCCTGAGCTCGCGAAGTGGCTCGGCGATCAACTTGTCGACCAATTCCCACTGAGGCTCTTTGGAGTGGCGGCGAAAATCCATGCGCACGTCCCGAGCACGGTCTCGGATACGAGCAGCCTGGGAACGCAACTCCGGATCCTCGACCATTTCTTCCACGTCGCGTAATCGATCGGACCAGTCTCGAAATCCATCTCCCGTCAGCGGGGCGCGGGCAGGGTTCTCGGCCGCATAGCGATCGAGAAATCCGCCCTGCCGATTCTCACCACCCGGCTGACCCTGCTGCTGACCTTGTTGCTGTTGGCCCTGTTGCTGTTGGCCCTGTTGCTGCTGTTGGCCCTGCTGCTGCTGTTGGCCCTGCTGCTGCTGTTGGCCCTGCTGCTGTTGGCCCTGCTGCTGACCTTGTCCCGGCTGCTGCTTGGCCCTGCTGCTGACCTTGGCCCGGCTGTTGGCCTTCCTGCTGTTGTTGGTTCTGCTGCTGACCTTGGCCCGGCTGTTGGCCTTCCTGCTGTTGTTGGTTCTGTTGCTGACCTTGGCCCGGCTGCTGGCCCTGCTGCTGTTGTTGGTTCTGTTGCTGACCTTGTCCCGGCTGCTGGCCCTGCTGCTGTTGTTGGTTCTGTTGCTGACCTTGTCCCGGCTGCTGGCCCGGCTGCTGTTGTTGGTCCTGCTGCTGGCCTTGCTGCTGTTGTTGGTCCTGTTGCTGGCCTTGCTGCTGTTGACCGGTTTGCGGATTTTTGCTCCGGATCTCGTCAGTCAGATCACGCTCCAAACGCTCCAAATCGTTGAGCGCACGTTCCAACGCTTTGGTCTCGTCGCCGAGTACGGACGTCGCGGCCTCTTCCAACTCTTGACGCAGTTGGTCGATTCCCTCGCCCGCCATCCTTTCCATCTCCCGTGCTTCCGGCTGGAAACCACGACGCAACAGTTCGCCAGTTTCTTTCAGCTGGCGATCCACCTGACGTTGTTGAGTCCGCCGGTAGGAATCGTAAAGCTTTTGCGCCAGCAGCGGCTCTGCCGTCTCGGCCTCTTCCACCGTTTCCTGCATCTGCTCGAGCAACTCACCGAGCCGTTCTCGCTGTTTCTCCAGTTCCTCCTGCACATCGGCTCGCTCCTCGCTTGGCCGAAGTCCAGCCGGGTCCTCCCGCTTGTCAGCCCCGCGAAGTTGCTCGGCTAGCTCTTCTTCTTTTTGATCCAGTTCTTGAGCTTCGTTTCGCATCCGCCGAACCGCATCGTTGAACTGGCCTGCGGCTTGTTGCCGAAACTCATCACGCATCTCCTCGAACTCACGTTCGGCTCGGCGGCCAGAAGTTACGCGCCTGGGCCGCATCGTTCTTTTCAAGTGCTTCGCTGGCCTGCCGCACGTTCTCGCGAGTCTCTTCCAGTTTCTCGGCCGCCTCCGACATGTTTTCCTGGTTTTCGGGTTGTTGCATCCGCTCGGAAAGCTCGTCGGTCTCGCGCAGCAAATCCTGTTGCTGATCGCGCAACCGCTTCAGTTGCCGCTCGATCTCTTCTTTTTCCTCCTGCGTCTCGGCTTCTTCCAACGCCGACTGCAACTGCGCAAGCTCTTTGTTCAAGTCCTCCTGGCGCCGTGCCAACTCGCGAAGCCGGTTGAGTACCTGACGAATCTCCTGTTGTTGCTGCTCCTCCTGGCTCGCCTCTTCGGCTTGCTGCTGAGTCTCGTATCGATTCTCGTCTTGGTCCAACTCCAAATCGTCCAATTGTCGCTGGCGACGACGCTGCGATGCACTGGACTGACTTTGGCTTCGTTGCCGCTGTGAGCGAGTCACTTGGAACTCGCGTGCCCTTAGCTTTAGCAGTCCACCGTAGGCTGCTTGTTCTGCCGACAATGCCGGGGTCAACGGCCTCGCGTCCGAATCGTTTTCGGCCTTGGCGAGCTCGAGCAGTGCTGACTGCATGTAGCCGCGAACCGCATCGACGTACTGCAGCGACTGCGCATCCTCGATCTGCTCGGCAAGTTCTTCCAGCTTCACCAACGCATCGGCTTGCGACTCGTTCAGCAACGTGACGTTATCGGAAAATTCCTTTGACACCTTCTTTCCACTTTCGTCTCGCACCACCCGCCAGGTCGCGTTGATGATCTCTTTTTGCAACTCGGCGAGTTCCTCAGCCTGTTGGCCGTTTTGACTCTGTTGTTGCTGCTGTTGTTGCTGGCCACCGGGCGGCTGCTCGCCTTCACGAAAAATCTCTTCAAATGGACGAACTTCGGCGAAGTACATATCGCTTTGCGTGCGTCTCAATTCACCGTCGGGTCCAAAGTCCTCTGCCCAGAAGTGATACGCCAACAATTGGTCCGGTTCCGCCTTCAGCTCCTCGAACTCGATCATGTGCTCGAGGTTCGTTTTGGCACCTCGAGCGATCTCCTCACCCAGCGTGATTTCCCGTGGAGGCGTTTGTGCAAAGGTGTACGACAGTCCAACCTTGGTGATCCCAAAGTCATCTCGGACCTCCGCGGCAATCGGCAGCTCTTCCAGCGGCGAGACACTCGTATCGCCCGCCACGGTCAGTTTGAGACTTGGTGGTTGGTTGGGCAGCACGCGCGCGACAAGTTCGGGCGGATATTTGTTCCTGCGACCGGCGTCATCGATCAACTCCAGTTTGAATCGCTGGGTCTCTTGCAGATCCAGCTTGACCGACATCGCACCGGTCGCATCGCCATCGGCTTCCAATGGAATCCGCGCGCCGTCTTTGCCGACGAGTTCGGCGGAGACAACTTCCTTGTTCAAGAAACAGAGCCAAGTGACCTCGGTCCCTTCGACAGCCGAGACCCGCACGGTGTCCTCGATCAGCTTCTCTTCCAATTTTGTGTACTCGGGGTATTTCAAGTTTGCATCGGATCGAACCATCGCGGGAAACTCGAACACGTCGACCGTGAAAGCGTCGCTTTCCCAATCTGGCGTCACGACTCGATACTGGAATGCTTGATCGACCGAGGAAAGTAAACCAGCGACGATTGGATCATCGAGATTTTGGGTCATCGTGATGCGACGTTCACTGCCATCGGCAGCTTGGCAAACCAAGTCGGCTTTGTCAGGAACGTTGCCGCCGGTGAATCTTGCCGTGATCACCAGACTCGTCCCACGTTCGACCTCCGTATTGCCCGGTTCAACGGTGATACTGGCCAACTGCTCAAGCCGCGCCGCTGCGCAACGATTCGGCTGTCGGCGCGGAAACAGCCAGCAAGCCAAGGATCACTGCCAAGAACATCGTAGCGCCCAGACCCGACAGCACGCTCCAGACAACTTGCCCCGATGGCACGGCGTCTGCCCAAGAGTGTGATCGCGAGTGATCGCGTGCTTCCCGGATCACCCGTTGTTGCAGATATCCAAGCTGATCGTCTTTTTGGCTGAGCGCCGTCAACAAACGCTGGTCGAGACTGGGGAAACGCTCTTCGATCTGGGCCGCGACCGCGCGGATCTCGGAAGCTCAGTCGAGCGATGATGGCGGCAGCGATGCCGACGACGGCGAAAACAGCCAACAACGTGACTGCCAATGCTGTCCCATTCGCTTGACCAAGTTCAACCCGCGACTTCATCAACCAGCCAACGATCGCCGTGACCAGCGCAACGCCCCCAGACAGCGCCAAAATCGCACCCGTCGTAATCGCCGAATCACCGGATGCAAACGGTTGTTCAAAGCAATGTTCATAAGATCAATCCGATTGTTGCTCGTTTGTCCCAAACGAGATTGGTTCCGATTGTTCTCGTTTGCCCAAACGAGATGATTCCGATGCGCGTTTGTCCCAAACGAGATTGCTTCCGATTGTTGCTCGTTTGTCCCAAACGAGTCGGTCAACGATTACTCGGTTGGGACAACCGAGCAACAATGATCACTCCGCGCCCGCCAACTGTTCGCCCTCAGTTCTTTCCTTTCGCCGACTCCATCTTGCCCCCAGAAATGTTTCCAAGCCAAGTAATCCGAGAGCAGTGACCAGCAACCACTGCCAAAGTCGCTGCCGGTTCTCCAGCTCACGGTCGCGAAGCTGGCGTTGATTCGACTTGGCCTGTTCCGTGGTCACGTTTTTTCCGAGAATCACGTCGAACCGCTCCAGTGCATCTTCGCCGAGCGCTTCGGTGCGGCTTTCCGATTCATCTAAGTTTACCGCAAAGCGGAAAGCAGATTCTCCATCACGGAACTGGTAAATGCCCGGCTGATCAATCTGGTCCAGATCCGCCGAATTACTGTATTTGAACGATGTTCCCGCCGGCCCAATGATGGTCGCTGTCTCCGACGGCTGAAAATCGATCGCCTCCCCAAGCGTGTATCCATCCGCACCAGCGTTGCTGCGGCCGGGATCGAACAGGCTGAATACCAGCGGAATGAATTTCGTCGAAAGCGCTAGCTGGCTCGCCTTGGGCTGCCATCCGGCTGCCAGAACTAACAATCGTCCCTCGCCGATCTCACGCTCGACCAACGCCGGATCGCCGTCATCGAAAGAGGCTGCGACTCGCCAGGAATCATCCAGATTGGACAGTGTGCGGTGCGACCAAAATCGGATCTTGGTAAAGTCATTGAACTGAGGATCGGCCATCGACTGAAAAACCGAATGTCCGAAATCGATTCGCGAAAACATCACGTAGTCGTCGACCGTCGCTTCCTCAACCCCCAGGGTCACACCGGCGATTGCGTTGACGCTCGCGATCACGCCCCCCGAACTCTCCGGTTCGGCGAGCACAACCAGCAATCGGCCTCCCGCAGTCACGTACTCTTTCAACTGAGTTGCCACGGGCGGCGAGACTGGAGCAGTGACGACAATCAGCGGCACCTTCTTTGCTTCGGGAACCGAAACCAATTTATCGGGTGCGAACGACTCGACCGAAACCGACCTACGGTCATTGCTCAGCGGGACCCGCTGCAAATAGTACAGCAGGCTATCGCGTGGATCTTCGGCGACGGTTCCGACATGCAGCAGTGAAAGCGATTCGGGCTCAGGGCTGACAACGAAGCGAATATTGTCGAACGTGTGAGCATCGTCCCGGAGCACCAGCGACGTCACCCCTGGGGTCGGAGCAGGCATACGCACCACGCGCGACTCGCCCGGTGGCACTTGCACCGGCAGTTCCACGTCCCGTTGAACGTTGCCGGATTCGACTGACGGCGATTGCACCAATGGTGATTGATCGGGGCTTGAACCATCGCCCTTTTCCTGCGAGCCGCCTGCCCAGCCGATCCGGAATCGCGAGTCGGTCGCATCGGCGGAATTGGAAACTCTCACTCGCACCCGATCGGTGTTCTCGTCCGATTCTGGGCCGGTGGAAAGAATCGTGGCCGACGCATTCGTCCGCTCTCTGGCGACCACGGGTCGGACGTCAAGTCGAAGCTGATCGGGCCACGCATAAACCTGCAGACTTTCAATTTGGCTTCCCACTTGCATGTCGCTGATCAAGATCAAGTGAGCCGGGCCAGTGGAGTTCGCAGCCGTCGCTGACGCGGGAAGGCCGGCCGCCGGCTTGGCTGCCGAACCGTCCTCGACATCCTGCTGCGGTTCGTACGTGGCCGCCAAATCTGCTGCATAGCTGATTCCGCGGCCCATGTCGGTGCGATGCCATGTTGGTGCAGTTTCGCGAAGCAGATTTTCCGCCGTCGCGACAATCTGCTCCGTCGTCATACGGCTCGATTGCTCAAAACCCAGTAAAGTTGTCGGCTCGCTGTCAAAGGTTACAATCGCCAACTCGTCGGCAGGCTGAAGATCGCCCAGCACGTCACGTGCCTTATCCAACGCCTGCTGCCACAAACCGGCTCTTTGCATGCTGGCGCTGGTGTCGACCAGCAGCACCTGCCGCCGCCCCGGTAACTCGGCGTCCGACAATGCCGCACTTCGCAGAAACGGTCTTGCGAACGCCGCCGCCAACAACATCAGTGCTAACGCGCGAAGCAGTAGCAGCGGCCAATTGTCCAAACGGCTGCGACGCGTCAGCCGCGGCGGTGTCGGCCGCAGGAACATCAGCGAGCTGAATTCGACTTCACCCTTGGGACGACGCCGAATCAGATGAAACAGGATCGGCAACCCAATTGCGAGAGCACCGGCAAAGTACAGGGGCGCAAGCAGACTCATGATGGGCGGCCCCCACTACGACCGGAGCTGGCAAGCATTCCAGCGCGAGCGGTACTGCGGCTGCGACGCTGCTGTGCACTGACCAGGTGAAACAAGGCCTTTTCCAGCGGCTCGTCAGTGTTGATTTGCCGCAGGTCCACACCAAGCGAATCACAGATCGACTGCAACTCTTGCTGATGCGTGTCGAATTGCTGCCGGTAGGTGCCTCGCGCCGCGTCCGGATCCAAATAGATCTCACGCCCCGTCTCCATATCGACCACCATGCTGGGCGACTTCAGTTTCAGCTCCAACTCCGATGGATCGAGCGTGCGAAGAATCATCACCTGGTGTCCACGTGATCTCAAGTAAGCCAAGTTGGTCCGCAAGGTTGCCGTCGGGGCCAACATGTCAGAGACCAGCACGATCAAACCACGGCGACGCACCAATGCCGCGATCTGCTTGAGCGGCTTCTCCAGATCGGTGCCGTGGCCGCCAACGGGGCGTGATAACGAGACCATCAGTTGGCGAAAATGGCCGGCCCGCTGATGCGCGCCGATGAACTCGCCGATCTCTTCATCGAATGTCATCAACCCCACGCTATCCCGCTGCAACGTCAGGTAATAGGCAAGCGTGGCAACCAACGTCCGGGCGTAATCGACTTTGGCATATTCGAGCGAAGCAAAAGCCATCGACTTGCTCTGGTCCAACACCAGATAACACCGCCGGTTCGTTTCGTCCTCGAACTTCTTGATGTAATAACGATCGGTGCGGGCGTACAGTTTCCAATCCAACCCGCGCAAGTCATCGCCAACGGTGTAAGGCCGATATTCGCTGAACTCTACCGAGAAACCATGATAGGGACTGCGATGCAGACCGTTGTAGAAACCTTCGACGACAGCCTTGGCACGCAGCTGCAGATTCTTGATCCGCATCACGGCAAGCGGATCGATCTCAGTCAATCCGGCCTGATCACGACGAGGAGCCGTCTTCAGATTCTCAGCAGTCGACATCAGCTCGCCGAAGTTGGAACGGATGCCAGCAAACGATCAATCACATCCTCAATCGTTACTCCCTCGGCCTCCGCTTTGTAGCTCAAAATCACGCGGTGCCTCAGCGTTGGATGGGCCAGCGAACGAATGTCTTCCAGGCTGACGTGCGCACGCCCGTTCAATAACGCACGGGCTTTCGATCCAAGCACCAATGTTTGTGCGGCCCGCGTGCCGGCTCCCCAGCTGACCCAATCTTCCACAAAGTCAGCTGCGCCTTCGCGGCCCGGTCGAGTTGCTGCGGCCAAACGTACGGCATAGGCCCCGACTTCCTCGGCGATGGGCACCTTGCGAACCGCCTCGTGAAAACGCGTCACGTCCTCGCCACTAAACAATGGCTCAATCGCCGCCGGTTGCGACGAAGTCGTCTGCAGCACCACTTCCAATTCGTCTTGCGGCGGCAAGTAATCGATCAACACGTTGAACAGGAACCGGTCCAACTGCGCTTCTGGCAGCGGGTAGGTTCCCTCCATCTCGATCGGGTTCTGTGTCGCCAGCACAAAAAAAGGTTCTTCCAGCTTGTAACGCCGCCCCGCCGCAGTGACCTGATGTTCCTGCATCGCCTCCAACAACGCGGCCTGTGTCTTCGGCGGTGTCCGATTGATCTCGTCGGCCAAAATCACATTGGCAAAGATCGGGCCCTGCACAAACTGTAACCGCCGATGACCGTCGCTGTCCTGCTCCAGGATCTCTGTGCCTGTGATGTCCGCTGGCATCAGGTCAGGTGTGAACTGAATCCGCTGGAACTTCAGGTGGAAAATCTGCGACACGCTACGGACCAGCAGAGTTTTCGCGAGCCCCGGCGCACCGGTGATCAAACAGTGCCCGCCGGCGAAGAGGCAGATGAGCAGTTGTTCGATGACCTCGTGTTGTCCGACGATGACTTTGGAAAGTTCGGCTGCGATCTTTTCGCGTCCCTCACGAATCTGCTCAACCACACGAGCTTCCTCTTCGACGGACATGGTTTCAGTGGACATGGGCAAATGATTGGGAAGGATATAGGTTTCGCGAATCGTTCTCGCTGGCGAGAGCACCACAACGATTGAACCGCCAATATAGCGAAACGGACCGTTAAAAAGGCAACCGGCCCAATTGTAGGGTGTTAACAAGGAGCCACAGCAGCGCACTTCCGCCGCGTTTTCGAGGAATCGTGGCTGCAGCCCATAGGTCGGCTTGTCCCAAGTCGACCAATCCGCCCGCCCAAAAGTAGAATAAGGCGTTTGTGGCAAGTCCGCGCGGTTGATCTCGTGCTCGGCTCGCAGCTGGGGGCTCGCTGACGCTTTGAAGTTGCGCGTTTGGAAGAAACACACGGAAATGCTAACCCGACGCGTCAGCGAGGGATCTGGCAAGACCGGTGTTCCCTCGCTGTCGCGTTTTGAAGTTGCGCTTTTTAGCCGCGTAGCGGCGACAGCATCTAGCCTGGGGCGTGAGCCCCAGGAAAACGGAACGAACGATGCCCATCAGCCGCGGAGCGGCGACAGAAAACGGAACGGTCACAATGCTGTCGCCCCTTCGGGGCTTTCGGTCGTTTTCGATTACAAATCCTGGGGCTCGCGCCCCAGGCTACATGCTGCCGTGCCTCCGGCACTAGCGAAACGCGCAACTTCAAAACTGTCGCGTCGGGTTACTGAAAAAGCGCAACTTCAAGACTGACGCTCGACCACCAGCCACCCGCCAGTCAGGATGATTCTAAGAAGTCAGCCGCGGATGCTACGCTGCGTTTGGACTTGGTCCACGTCCAGCCATCTTACAGGTAGTAAAGAACCAGGCAGATCGCCAGCAGGACGGTTGCCCAGAATGTCATCGTGCCGGTGGACCAGGTGCGACCAAGGCTGCCGTGCTCATTGAATATACTCCTCGCGCCTGCAAGCGTACCGCGCAGGACGACTAACAGGTCCTTCCGGAACGCTTCATCGACCGTTTTGATGACTGTGCCGACTCGATCCCAAACCAGCGGTAACGCTCGGCGATAGACCCAATCGGTATCCAAATTAATGGACCGCTGCTCGGCTGGGTACAGCCCGCTTTTCATCAACGCGACAAAGGCCAGCGCGGCAAACATCAGCAACTGCATTTGCGTGACGACGTGCGTGACAGTGTACGGGTGATAGTCGACCTCATAGGGCAGCATTTCGTATAGCAACGGATAGGCAACACCCAAGGCAATGCAGAAGAAGGCGGCGATCGCCATCGCTATCAGCATGTTCCAGGGAGCTTCTTTGACTCGTTTGCCGGAGTCATGCGGCGAGAAGAAGGCAAAAAACGGGATTTTGATTCCTGAATGTTCCATCACACCAGCCGACGCGATCAGCAAGATGATCCAGACGACGAATTGATGCTCTTCGGCGGCAGCGGTCAGAATCATCGATTTGCTGACGAATCCGCTCAGCAGCGGAAACCCCGAGATCGCGCCGGCACCGATCATGCAAAAAATCGTGGTCAGCGGCATCGACTTGTGCAGCCCACCAAGTTCGGTCGCCTTGATCGTGCCGACGCGGTGCAGCACCGCGCCCATCGACATGAACAACAATGCTTTGTAGATAATATGACAGAACGCATGGGCCACCGTTCCATTGATCGCCAATTCGGTACCGATCCCGATGCCAACGACCATGAATCCAAGTTGGTTGTTCAGACTGTACGCCAACACTCGCCGCAGATCATTCTCGATCACCGCAAACACGAATCGGAAACAACGTCATCGCACAGCCGATCCAAATCAGCGGTTCGGTTCCCGGGAATCCGCGCGCCAGTGAATAGACGGCCAGCTTGGTTGTGAACGCACTCAGGAAGACGGTGCCGGTCACGGTGGCCTCGGGGTACGAGTCCTGCAACCAATTATGTAAGAGCGGAAATGCGCATTTGATTCCGAACGCGAGCAGAATCAACAACGTTCCGGACTCATCGTCTCGCCCTCGACGGTGAACTTGATCGAAGGCGATCGAACCGGTTTCGACGTACCTAACGATCGCCCCGGACAACAGCAGCACGCCCGATCCAACTTGGATGATCAGATATCGCATGCCCGACCGATACGATCGCTCGCTGTCGCTGGCCCAGACCAGAAATACGCTCGAGATCGCCGTCAGTTCCCAGATAGACGAACAGCGTGATCAGGTCGCCGGCACAGGCGGCACCGATTGCCGCGCCGGCATACACCAGCGCCGCAACGTGCTGTCGAGTATCACGAACGTGCAGCGCGTAGATCGCCGAAATGATTGCCGCCAAGTGGAAAATCAGACCGAAAATACGGCTGAGCGAATCGATTCGCACGATCGTCAGCGTCTCGCCGAACAACTGAATGTTGCCGTACGTCCCATCAGGCATCAACCAAAACAGCGACAAGACTGAGGCAGGAAAGTCCGAGCACACCGTAGGCTTGAGCACGGCGCGGCAGCAGTGGCAAGAACAGCGCGCCGACGATCATGATCAGTCCAGGCGGGAGGCTACCGATCATAGTAATCCTCATCCCGGACGCAACACAACAGCCTCAGCAACCAACCCAGAAAGACGACCGCAACGAACGCGACAAATCCAAACCAGGCTTGAAAGCCGAAAGTCGTTTCAATTGGAAAATGCGGATGCGGGTTCTCGTAAAACAGATCGGCCAAGACCAGACCCGCGCAAACGATGCAGAGCAACGCGATCAACAGATTGATGTTGCCCCGGCGTTCAAACCAACTGCGTCGTCGACCGGCGGATGCTCAGCTTCAGTGTTCATTGGAATGCGGTCGGTTTGCTTGGCCATGGCTTTACCCCTTGATCGTGATGGGCAACAAGCACTTCGTAGATCCAGTCTGCGACGAAGAACAACACGACGCTGCCGATCGCTGTGATGCACAGCGGAACGACGCACATCATCGGCGCCTCTTGGATTGCGGAGTCATTGGCGTGGAGCGTCCGTGTACTCGGATCCCGATTCCGATTCGGACGCCATGAAAGCGCGAATCGGAATCGGAATCAGGTAGGCGATGTTCAGCAGCGAGCTGATCATCAACGCCGCGGTGAGTGCCAAATGGTGCGTTTCAACGGTGCCGACGGCCAGGAACCATTTGCTCCACATGCCACCACCGGGCGGCAGTCCAATGATGCTAAGCGAGGCGATCAGGAATGCGGCGAAGGTGAACGGCATCGTCCGCCCCAAGCCTCGCATCTCGCTGATGTTCTTCTTGTGCGCCGCCACGTAGATGGCACCGGCACAAAAGAACAATGTGATCTTGCCGACCGCATGCATCGACAATGTGCATCCCGCCGCCGATCACACTGCTTTGCGTCGCCAGCGCGGCCCCGAGTGTGATGTAGGCGAGTTGGCTGATGGTCGAGTAGGCGAGTCGGGCCTTGAGATTGTCCTTGGTCATCGCCACCAGAGATGCGAGTAGCAACGACGCTGCGGCAGCATAGGCTAGCCAGATGCTGATGCCAGTGTCGTGCATCAAATCGATACCGAAGATATAACACGGCGACCTTCAGGACCGAAAACACGCCGACTTTGACGACGGCGACCGCATGCAGCAGTGCACTGACAGGAGTCGGCGCTACCATCGCGGCGGGCAACCAGCGATGAAACGGCATCAGTGCGGCCTTGCCAATGCCAAATGCGAATAACCCCAGCAACAGACCCAAGTTGCAAGTCGGTGATATTGCCTTCGGCGTAGGCGTCCGAGAGAATTCCTCCGAGTCGAAAGTCCAGGGTGCCGGCAACCAGCCACGTCCAGGCGATCGCCAGCATCAAAAAAGCGACTGACGTTGAAAGCAGGATGCCAAGGTAAACGCGTCCGCCGTTGCGGGCTTCTGTCGGTGCCGTGATGCGTGACCAACGGGTAGGTCGATATCGTCATCAGCTCGTAGGCGACAAACAGCGTAAACAGGTTGGCTGAATACGCCGCCGCGAGCGCCGCGAAAATCGCGATGGCAAAACAGCCATAAAACCGCGTCTGGTGCTGCTCGTGATGACCGCGCATGTAACCGATAGCGTAAATCGTCGTCAGGATCCACAGTCCGGATGCGACAAGAGCGAACAGCATGCCCAACGGTTCGACACGAAATTCGATTGCAAAACCGGGCAGCATCTCACCAACCGACCAGACCGGGCGGTCACCGCTGAAGACATGACTGGCCAGCTTGCAGTTGAACAGAAACAGGACGCTGGCAACAACCAGCGTGCATGCTTCGCGTACGTTGGGCTGCTTGCCAAACATGAAAATCAGAGCCAACGCGACCAGCGGCAGCGCCAGCGCGATCCAGATCAATTCTTCGGGAGACATCATGGTGTGACTCCCAGCAAGGCGGATGCAGCCTGCAAAGCAATTCCGGCCGAGTAGGTTGTCCAAACACCAAACAGCAGCGTGCAAGCCAATCACCAGATAGGTCGGAATCAGCATCAGCAGCGGTGCTTCGCTTGCCGCCTTCGCTTTTTCGGACGGCTCAGCAAAGTACAACGTCTCCACCACTCGCCAGACGTAGACGACCGCCAGCAGCGAGCTGAGCAACATCAGCACGGCCACCGGCCACAGGCCCGAGTTCGAGCGCGGAAGTCAGCAGCAGCCATTTGCTGATGAAGCCGACGGTCAGGGGCACGCCGATCAAGCCAAGTCCGCCGATCGCCCAGGCAAACGAAGTCCATGGCATGGTTCGCCCGGCGCCGCGCAAATCGTTGATGTGCGACGAGCCCAAGCGTAGGACAAAGCAACCGACGACCATGAACAATCCGCCTTTGATCATAGCATGATTGAACATGTGAACGATGCCCGCGGTCAATCCATCGGGAGTGTCCATGCTGATCCCCAGCAGCATGTAGCCGATCTGCGCAATACTGGAGTAAGCCAACAAACGCTTGACGTCATTCTGGAAAATTGCGGCAATCGACGCGGCAAAGATGCCGACCAATGCCAGCGTCATCAATGCGGTATCGAGCGGAAGAACTTGCAAGGCAAAGTCAGGCGTAAAGATGCCGTAGACCAGGCGAATGAAAGCGTAAACCGAAACCTTCGTCGCCGTGGCGGCAATGAAGCAAGTGACCACCGACGGGGCATACGTGTAAGCGTTGGGCAACCACTTGTGAACGGGAACGACGGCCATCTTGATGAACAAGCCGATGGTCAAAAACGCAAAGGCAACCAGCACCGTTCTCGGTCCGCCAGCGGTCTGTAACCGCGCCGCAATATCGGCCATGTTGAGCGTGCCGGTCATTTGATAGACCAAGCCGATTCCGATCAGAATGAATGTCGCGCCAATCGTCCCCAGCATCAGGTACTGCAGCGCCGCCAACGGTGCCCGTCGTGTCTTTCCCAAACTGATCAACGCGTACGATGACAGCGAAGAGATTTCCAGAAACACGAACACGTTGAACAAGTCGCCAGTGATGCAGATTCCCAGCAAACCGGTCAAGCAGAGCAGGTACGCTGCGTAAAACAAACAGTGTTTCGAGCGTGCGATTTCACTCTCGACACTCGGCGGGGCATAGGTCATCACGATCGCGCCCATCCCCGACACAAACAGCATCACGAAGCCGCTCAACGAATCGACGACATATTCGATGCCGTAGGGAGGCTTCCAGTTGCCCAAGTCATAGTGAATCGGACCTGTCGCGGCGACCTGTGCCACGCAGCGCAACGGACATGGCGAACGTACACCATGTGACGATCAGTGCCAGCAGGTATGCGAGTTTACGCTGCCCCAGCAACACGCACAGCGGCGCCGCCACGAGCGGTACAACGATCAACAGGATCGGTAGTTGACTTTCGATCACGACTCCCGATCCAATTCCAGGATTCCGTCCTCTTCGATCGTTCCGTAGTCTTCACGAACACGAACAATCAAGGCCAGAGCCAACGCCGTGGTGGCGATCCCAACCACGATCGCGGTCAGCATCAGGACACTGGGCAGCGGATTGGAATAGACGACTTGTTCAGCTTGCCTCGCCAACTCGGCGGACTGTGACGTCGCTTGATCGGCGGCGTGACCTGCAATCAGTCTGGGTGGAATGATCGGCGCGGTACCGCCGTCAACTTTCCCCATGGTGATATAGAGCAGAAACACCGACGTTTGAAAGATATTCAAGCCGATGATCCTTTTGACCAGATTCTTGCGCGCGATCACGATGTAGAACCCGGTCATCATCAGGAAGATGACGATCCAGTAGTTGTACAGTCCGAGCGCACCGTCCAAGTTCATACGATATGGCTCCTACCCGCGAAGGTATAGAAGATCATCGTCATCACGGAAGTCACGGTGATTCCCACGCCGAACTCAACGAGAAAGATTCCCAGGTGTTGACCGTGCGGCAATAAATCTGGAAGCAGGTGGTGATCCAACACGTTGTAGTCGAGGAAATTTCCCCCCAGCAGCATCGTTGCCACACCAGTTCCCGCGTAGACGACGACGCCAAGCGCCATCAGCTTTTCAATCACGGCCGGTGGTGCAACTCTCTTGACAGCCCGCAGGCCAAAAACCAGTCCGTACAGGATCAATGCGGAAGCCAGAATCACGCCGGCTTGGAAACCGCCCCCCGGCCCAAAGTCTCCGTGGAATTGGACGTACAACGCGAACAAAATGATGTACGGAATCAGCAGTTTCGTGATCGACTCGGATGATGGGAAACGAAATCATATTGCCGCCTCCTGGTTCGACGCTGAATCTTTGCGCGATCCCGGTTCATCGTCCTTTCGCAGGATCAACAGCACGGCCACGCCGGCGGTGAAGATCACGGCCGTCTCACCAAGCGTGTCGTAACCTCGATAGCTGGCCAAGACTGCGGTGACGACGTTGGGCAGGCCATGCATGTCGGGCTGAGAGCGCTCCACGAATGATGGACTGGGGTGCTTGTGGATCGGTGCGTTCGGATCGCCGAAGTGCGGCATATCCAAGGTTCCGTAGACGAGCGCGAATCCGGTAATCGTGACCACGAACAGCGGAAGGAAGGGAGATTTGGTCGTTCTTCGTTCTTTTTTACCGGTCAGCGCCAGCGTGCCAAGCATCAACACGGTCGAGATGCCGGCGCCGACGGCGGCCTCGGTAAAGGCCACGTCGGGCGCATCGAGAATCAACATCCAACTTGCACTGAGGAAACTGTAAATTCCCAGAAACATGATCGCGGCCCACAGGTCGCGCATTCGCGCCACGGTAACAGCCGTCGCTGCGAGCAGAGCAAGAATAGCGAAGACAATCAGATTCATTTCTGCGGACCGACTTCAGTGTTCGATGGTCTATCCAATATCGGCTTCAGTCCGTGAGTCATCGCTGCCTTCGCCAATGCGTGACAGGAACTGGGGCTAGTGATCAACAAGAAAACCAGAATGATCATCAATTTGACCGTGGTCAGACTCAATCCCGCTTGAAACATCAAGCCAATCATGATCATCCCGGCTCCCATCGTGTCGGTGATTCCGGCACCATGCATCCGCGAGAAGAACTCGGGCATGCGTATAATCCCCACTCCGCCGATCACCGCAAATAACGATCCGGTGACCAGGAACAGCACGCTGAGCAAGTCGAGCAAGACCGTCATTGGGGACTCTCTCCGCCGAAGCTTCCATATTCGGTAAACCGCAGCAGTGCGACCATGCCGATGAAGTTCATCAAACTGTAGAGCAGGGCGAGATCGAGGAAATCCGTTCGTCCCGTCAGGAACCCGACGACGCAAATCAAAAGCACCGTTTTGGTGCCAAACATGTTCAACGCCAATACGCGGTCAAACACGGTTGGACCGAGCATCGCGCGGATCAGCGCCAAGGTCATCGTGACTAGGATCGCCATCGACGTTATCGTGAACATGTGCAGCGTCATTGCCCCATCTCCTCCAAACGGCAAACACGTCGATCCATCTCACCCGACAATTCCTCGACAGCCCCCTCGAAGGAAAGCGCGTGGACGATGATCTTATCCCCCTCCATGTTGACCGACACCGTACCGGGCGTGAGCGTGATCGAGTTGGCCAGGATCACTCGCCCCAGCGGGGTTTTCTGACTTGCTGTAATTCGGACAAGGTTTCGCTTGATGGGCAAGCTTGGATCGACAATGATCTGTGCGACTTCGATATTGGAAATCACAATCTCTTTGACCAGCCAGGGCGTATACCACGTAAGCGGTCTCACTCCCAAGTGAGCGGGCGCACCCTCCTCATCGACGATACCCATTCGCATCGACAAATAGAGGGAGAATGCGACGGACAGCGCACCGAGCGTCAGCAGGAACGGGTTGTCGAAGTGACCCGACCAAAGCAACCAACTGGCAACCAAAGTTACCGTGAGCGAAATGGTGTATTTCAATTTGCCGTCCAAGCATAGCAATCGCGGACCGTCGAAGTTGTAGCAATTGGTCGCAGAATATAGCCCTCCCAGCAGTATGCCAGAAGCCCAACCGAGCAGAGTCCAGGTTCGACATCGGGTGGGAGTGTCGACCTGCAGGCCAATCCAGATACAATCCGAGCGGCTGTACGTAAATCGCCTTGAGAAGCGAACTTACGTGTCCGCACCACAACTTCCTCTTGGAACGTGTTTGAAAATGGGGGCTGACCCTTTCCGAGAGAAACCTGACGCGACCACTTGCGCTCAAATCATTCCCCTTTGGCGGCCGCGAACCAAACTTGCAGAGGGTCAGACCCCTTTTTCGAACACGTTCTCAAGCGAGATTGACGATGAAACCGGCGATTGCCTTAAACGTTTTGCTCTTGCTGCTTGCCATTGCTATTCCGACATTCGCTTCGGGGCAGGAGCCGGCTCGGCCCAGATTGGTACTTCAGGATCCGCATCCGCAGCACTATCAGTTGACCGCCCGTGCCAGCGAGCTCGACCCACGTGTCAAGGCACACCCCGAAATCGAGTTCTTGATCGAGTCCAAGAGCGGAATGCCTGCCGATCTTCAACATGCTTCGGTCGACACCCGAGTCGCGCCGCGGGGCAAGTTGGTGATCTGGCTGATGGGCCACAATCAACAGCTGTTTGACCGCATCAACTCGTATGGCATCCATGCGATCCGAGTGCATTATGCGAACAAGTGGTTCTCAATCTGCTGCCGAGAGAATCCTGTCGGCGAGCATTGCCGCGGGGACCTTCGTTTGGAAGCGGCTACCGGAGAGGATTTCAGCGATGAGGTTGAGATCCCCAAACCGGATGGAATGATGGAACGAGCCTTCAGGTTCGTTCAGTGGCTTGACAAAGAGAACCCGCAAGGAGGCTGGGATTATTTTCTTACGGATGACGGAAAAGGGCTGCGTTGGGATGATGTGATCATGGCCGGCAGCTCACACGGCTCAACCACGGCCGCAAGATTCGCGAAGCATCAGAAAGTTTCTCGCGTCGTCTGCTTTTGTGGACCGCGAGACCAGTATCAAACATGGCAATCGCTGCCGTCGGCCACGCCCGAGAATCGCTATTTCGGATTTTCACACGTCTTGGATGGCGGCTGGACTGGCGACCACTATTGTCGAAGCTGGGAGCTGATGGGCCTGCACAAGTTTGGGCCGATCGTGAACGTCGATAAAGTCAAGAGTCCTTACGGAAACACGCGTCGATTGATCACGGATTTTGATGTCGGTGGCGACGCAAACCGCGCTCACAGTAGCGTCCAGCCGGGCAACCGCGCCAACAAGGACGAATCAGGCAATTATCTACACGAAGATGTCTGGCGTTACATGTTCACACATCCCGTCGATGAAGTTGGCAAAGCGACCGCCATGGATGAAGGCTGCGACAAAGACCAAAGTTAGTATGTCGCCTTTCGCTCCTAGGCTGTGAATCAATGAAAGTCGTCGTTCGCTTCGCGAACGAGCGTCCCTTCAGCATTCGTTTGCGGAGCAAACGACGACCATTGAAGTCCGCACGATGCTTCGTCATCGTCGCGGGCCACTCTGCCGCTGTTACAATTCGGTCGGATTCCTCTTTCCTTTTGTTCCGCCAATTCATGTCCGAACCCGAGTATCCTGGCCGGTCATTCGAGACGACTCATTGGAGCATGATCGTCGCGGCGGGCCAATCGGATACGTCACGGTCGGCTGTGGCGATGCAACAGCTGTGCGAACGTTACTGGTTTCCGTTGTACGCCTTCGTACGTCGGCGAGGCTACGACGAACATCGTGCCCAGGATCTGATTCAAGACTTTTTTCTTCGTGTGATCGAGAAAGGAGTCGTGGCAGCCGCTGATCCACACCGCGGACGTTTCCGAACATTCCTACTGAAGTCACTCGAGAATTTTGTCGCTAACGAGTCAGCCAAGGCAACGACGCTTCGTCGCGGTGGATCACGAACGACGTGGAGCCTCGATTTGCGTGACGCCGAAGGGCGTTTAGCTCACCAAGCGGTCGACGAGATGACGCCTGAGGCTGAGTTCAATCGCCGATGGGCCTTGCAGGTACTCGATCGAGTGCTGCAGCAACTCGAGTCGGAGTTCGCTGCCGAAGGCAAAGCGGACGAGTTCGAGGCGCTGCGACCCTATCTGAGCACCGATAGCCAGCGATTGCCGTACGCAAGCGTCGCCGAGCAACGTGGCATCAGCGCAGGGAGCGTGAAAGTCGCCGTCCACCGGATGCGGCGTAAGTACCGCAATCGACTTGAAGCCGAAATCATCGACACCCTTGCCTCGCCAGACGAGGTCGAGCAGGAGATCCACGCCTTGTTCAAGGCGCTTTCCTAGGGTGTCCGCAAGATTCCCTTAAAATTCTTGTAACCTTTCGTTTTCTTTGCGTTACAGATCTCCATGGACTTGGGATTTAAACTCTGTACCGTTCGCATAACAGCATCGATTCAGCGAGATTGTTTAACGGCAAGCCGCAGGCGACTGCTAACGGCGGACGCAGTTCAGCGAGATTGTTTAACGGCAAGCCGCAGGCGACTGCTAACGGCGGACGCAGTTCAGCGAGATTGTTTAACGGCAAGCCGCAGGCGACTGCTAACGGCGGACGCAGTCGCCTGCGGCTTGCCGCTCAACGAAAGATGCACAAGCAACGGCAGGGGAGTGTGGGGATCATGACGCAATCACAACGATGTCCGCAGTGTGGCGCCGAGTTTGCCGTTGATGCCAGCGAGTGCCCCGCGTGCCTGATGCGGCGAGGGTTCACGCCAACTCAGTCCGAGGCTGTCGGCGAAGATGGGCTCCCGCTGACGCAATCACTGGCACTTAATCCGCCAGGCGCAGCCAGCGAAAATCAGCGAAGCTGGTCGCGATCTTGCTGTGGGTGAGCGGTTTGGCAACTACCGAATCGTTCGTCGGCTTGGTCATGGCGGCATGGGAGTCGTCTACGAGGCTGACCATCTTGATTCCGGACGCAGTGTGGCTTTGAAGGTCTTGAGCCATTCACTCGACAACCCGGAAGCCCGGACGCGGTTCCTGCGCGAAGGCCGTTTGGCTGCCTCCATCAATCACCCCAACAGCGTCTATGTTTACGGCACCGAGGAAATTGACCAGAGACCGACAATCAGTATGGAACTGATCCGCGGTGGCACACTGCAACAATGGGTCAAGGCTCGGGGTCCGATGAGTTCGCGCCATGCGGTCGATGCTGTTCTGCAGGTGATCGAGGGATTGGAGGCGGCCAATCGAAAAGGGGTTTTGCACCGCGACATCAAGCCCGCCAATTGTTTCGTCGACGAATCGGGCTTGATCAAGATCGGTGACTTCGGGTTGTCCATTTCGACCGGGCCGCGTGATACGCATGAAGTCACCAATGTCACGCGCGAAGGGACGTTCTTGGGTACGCCCGCTTTTGCATCACCAGAACAATTAAGGGGTGATCCGCTCGATCTCCGCAGCGATGTCTACTCCGTCGGTGTCACGCTCTTCTACTTGCTGACTGGCCAGGCGCCGTTTGCCGGTGAGAACATGATCCAGCTGTTGGCAACGGTGCTCGATAAGCCGCCGCCGTCGGTGCGGACAATACGCAATGACGTGCCCGAAGAATTGGAACGGATCATCGCTCGCTGTTTGCAAAAATCGCCTGGCCAACGGTTCGCAAGCTACGCCGGATTGCGGGATGCCTTGCTTCCACTCAGTTCACAGACGGCGCCCCCCGCGACACTGGGCAATCGATTTCTCGCGTACATCGTTGACAGTCTCCTCGTAACGACTGTCGGCTTTCCGTTGGGATGGTGGTGGATGGCCGGTCGAACGCCGTCTGCTGCCTTTGGCCCCGGATCAGGACTCGCATCCGCCTCGTTCATGGCGTCGAGTCTGGCGATGGTTTTCTGCTACTACTGCATTTGTGAATGGCGGTTTGGGGCCACTGCGGGCAAACGCCTGTTTGGACTCCGTGTGATTGCGAAGCAGGGAGGGCTATCGCTCGGGCAGGCAGCTGGACGCGCTGCGATCTTTCTGCTGCTGCCGGCATCACCAAGTTGGATCCTCAATCTGGTCGCGGCAGACTGGCCGGTCGAACTGTTTCAGCAAGGCCCCTGGATGTTCGTCGCAATGGCCGTTGGATACTCGTACTATCTGTTGCTTGCCGCCTTGTTCACCACGGCACGCAAAAGCAATGGCCTGGCGGCCGTCCACGACCTGCTAACGCACACCCGCGTCGTCAACCGCCATCAGCCAGGGTTGAGACACCAAAAAACTGGCGTCCAAGATACATTTCCCGTTGACGAGCGGGCGAAGCTAGGGCCCTACCACATTCTCGAGACTCTGCGTGATACCGAAGGTGACCGATTGTCTTTGGCTTACGATACAAGGTTGTTGCGACGGGTTTGGCTGCACCAACAGCCGATCGGAACGCCCGACACGGGGCAATCGGATCGCAACCTGAGCCGGACTTCGCGGCTGCGTTGGCTGGGCGCACGACGCTCCGATTCTGAGTGCTGGGATTGCTACGAAGGACCATCCGGAGCACCTTTTCGCTTGGCGGTAACCCGGTCGCTGGACTGGGACGTGGCCTGCAATGTTCTGCGAGAATTGGCTGCTGAATTGCAAACGGCATGTCAAGATGAGTCATTCCCTACCGAGCTGTCGCTTGATCGGCTGTGGATCAGCGACGACAGCCACATCAAACTCCTGCCGTTCGACGCACCAACACAGAATTTGCCAGACAAAGAATCACCTGCGCAGACATCGCCTGGCAATGGCGCGTCCGACAACGATGATGTGATTCGTGTTCGCAGCGATACAGAGTCCGCTGAGTCGACCAAACGGCGCAAGGCTGCCGGATTGGAACTGCTTCGTCAAGCAGCGCAAAAGATCTTTGCAGGAACCAGCCTGGGGAGCCCAAGTCAATCTTCCATGCCTCTGAGTGGGCGAAACCATTTGCAACGATTGGCGCAGGCCGTCTCCTGGGACCAGGTTAATCAGGAGTTGAAGAATTTGCAGTTGAGCCCCGCGGTCAACGTGTCGCACCGTGTCGCGGGACTGCTCGTCGCCACATTTGCGTTACCGGTTCTTTTCCTGGGCTCCATTCTCGTTACCGGAATCTTATTCAGACGCCAAGCAGAATCGATGCCGGAAGTTCGGGAACTTGGAAAAGTGGCGTTCTTACTCAGTGATGAGCTACAGGCGAAGCGCGCAAACAAACAGCAACGAGTCGAGGCATTGGAGCAGCTGGTCGCCGGAAAGTACCGCGACGTCATTGAAGACCAAGAACTCATGAATTCGTTGTACGCAATGGTATCTGTGCCAGTCAATTTTCGACAGCCGTTAGAAGATGCCTTGAAGAATCAGCGACCAACTGCGGCGCAACTTGCCGACGCGGAAAAGACCGTGGAAGAGCTTCGAGCCAATCACAGCGGATTCATTCCAGATCTCACGGCGACCATGACGCCCAATTTCTCGCTGCTGCTGAGCGCATTCGCATGGCTGGAAGCCGTTTGGCTGCCGAGTTTGGTGACTGCCGTGCTTTTTCGCGGCGGTTTGCTACTGCGGATCTTCGGACTCACCCTGGTCAATCGCCGCGGTCAGCCTGCCTCTCGTCTTCGCATCTTGGTGCGAATGATTCTGACGGGGATTCCAGTACTGGCGATCGTGATCGTCTCGGCGATATCGGTTGGCTCCATTCTTGGTCCGGGATCGACTCAGAGCTGGCCAATGCAGTTCTTGCCATTCTTGTTGTTGGTGGTAATTTGCGTCCTCGCATTCGTCTTCGGCACTCGTCAACGCCTACCAAGCGATCGCCTTGCCGGCACCGTCATTGTCGCAAGGTAGGCCGACCCGTTGCGTCGCCGACAGGTTCCGATTGCGACTGACGTGCATCGTCAGGCACCCGAGGATCGGCAAGTGATTGCGCCTGCGGTAGCGGGATCTCCAGCATCTCGTGCAATTGTCGTTCGACCTCGGACATCAGCGGATCTTCGGCAGTACCACGAATCCGTTTTGGACTGACGGGAATTGCCGTGCCAAGGCGGACCGTCGCAGACATCGGACGATGAATGCGGCAGTGGTCGGTCAAATCCTCCTCGAACTTCTCCACCGTTTCCAGCATCCGCTCGGGGGTCGGGTTCGAGCGAATGTAGTCGGTTGGATAATGGCCAAGTTGTTGCGCCAAGTACATGTCGGCCAGTTGATCCCAGCGTCGTGCTCGCTCCTCCTCGCTGATTTCGCCGGCCACCATGTCACGCAAGATCGCGATGCGGAGGCGTTTGACTCGGGCGACCGTTGTGTCCTCCGTCTTTCCGCTCAACCATTCCTGTTCCATCGGCACTAAGATCCGATCGATAAGATTACGCAAGCGACCAGGATACTCACCCATTTTCGGTTGACCAAAGTACTCAATCTCTTTCAGCCACAGCAACGCCTCGCCGACCCGATAGATTCGCATCACGAGATCGGGGTCGCGTTTGGGACGCCAGGAGAGCCGATGTTCGATCGCGTCAAGCGTCTCGTGGAGTGCCGCGTCAATGTCTCCATGAAAGCGATATCGAATCGACACGGGATGCACAACGACTTGGCCAGGTGGATTCGCGGCGGCGCGCTTCTTGGCTGCCGATCGAGCAACAAACGATACTCCTTCCATCAACGCCAAGATCCGATCATTCGTCCGAGTGATCACGCCTTCGGGAAAGATGACCAATGGACGCTTCGCCTGCTCAAGTATCTCGATGGCCGCCTGCAACGCTTGTCGATCCAAGCCTTCGCGATAGACGCTGAACGCGCCGATTCTACGGAGCATAAAACTTTGAAAGCGGCTCTGTTTGAACAAGTGCCAGCTAGCCATCGTGTAAGGTGCGACGCCGGCGCACCGACACAATTCGGTAACGACCAATGGATCCGCGGGTCGACAGTGATTCGGCGCGAGCAACACCGAATGCCCGGCGGCAATCGATTCCTGCAGTCGTTCGATCCCCTCGAACTGCAGTTCCTCGATCCCATCGCAGCGGCGCAGTCGCCGCAGCGCCAGTTTCTGCAAGAACCACGGCCAAATTCGGCCGTGATAGGGAGGCACAAACTCGTACGGTTCATCAAACACAACGGGATGCATCGGCGCCACACCAGCAAAACGGAATCAACTTTCGCAAGGCCGGTATCATAGCGACCAAGTCGTGGATTGTCGTTGATGGAGGGGTGCTTGCACCTCCTACGTTGGCCAGGAGAGGTCCTGGCCAAGCGCATTGATCATTTTGCCAGTAAAGACAGACTTCCCGTTGCGTGAATTTCTTGTTGAACCTTTGTCGCGAGGAAAAAAGCGGGCAGGACTCTTTTCCGAAGTCCATTCAATCTCCACTTTCACTGCGGAGATAACGTAGGCTCGCCTATTTCTCCGAGATCCCGAGGCCTGACTTGACCGATTCCATGATCTCTTTGAGGTGCTCCTCAAGCTTGGCCTGTTCGACCTCGCCTTCCAGGTAGTCCTTGAGGGCAACCAGTTTCTCCTTTACCGTCGCCAATGCGTTGCTGACCGACTCGGGTAACTTGATGTCCTCCGTCCTTTCCTCGATGGATTGAATCAGCCCCGTCACAGCCTTTTTCAATTCCTCCGGCTTTTCTTTGAGGCTCTCCAGGTCGCCAAACTTCTCCTTTAGCGGCGTGAGGTAGGCTGTCGCTTTCTCACCGAGCTCGCTGGCCATCTGCTTGCCTTCTTCAACCACATCACCCGCAGCATCCTTACCTTCTTTCACGGCATCACCGACTTCTGTGGAAACCGATTCCGCAGTGTCTTGGATTGAGTCCCCTGCCTGCTTCAGCGTATCGGTGGCTTTTTGCTCGTCGCAGCCTCCGCACAAAGCAAACGCGGCGCACGAGGCTAGAGCGATACGACGGAACAAACTTTGGGTCTTCATTGTCATGTCTCCCGATGGGTCAAAGAGCTAAAGGCGAATCGATCACAACGATTTGTTGAGCGACATCGCTAACTTCATCATTCTCCCATGATCCTGGGAACGGTCAAGGACTTACGATGGGGACATCAGCGCCGGCCAGGCTTTGCTCGACCAGTTATGGAGGTTGACCCTTGGCTAGCTGCTTAACGTCCTGACCGCACTCATGTTATCCACGGCCTCGATTCCCAATTCGCGTTTCAAGCCACGTTTGAACGCTAGCTGTCTGGCGTACTCGAATTGCGTGATGTCAAAGGCTTCGCGTTGCTTTGCTTGCCAAACAGCGACTTCGAGATGCGTTAGCTTCTTGTCCTTGCTCAAATCAAATTCCGCATAATCGGCTCGCCAAGGCAATTTCTTTCGCTCCGCGGCATCGATGAAACCATCTTCATTGGTATCGAAAATGGTCATTGTTTTTTGTGCGTCGAACAGATCTCTCTGGACGAGCACGAGCGAATACAGATCGTTGTCCTCGGAGGATTGTTGTGCATCGACCCGCGACGGAACGCTTGCGATCATCAGGCACAAGTGGAAGCAGCATTAATCGGCCGTTGGAAAGCATCGATCGTCTCCTTGAGTTGGACGTGCCCAGAACGATCGTATCCAGTGGTCACTGCTACCTGGATATCTGCTAAGCCTCTGCAGTGCTAAGATAGCAGGCCGCGTATCTGGGATTTCGCGAACTGGATTTCTCGCCGGGAGCCATCCCAGGGACGTCGATCTGGCGAAACTCCCGTTGTTGCTTCACCGAGCGGGGGGCCTTCGCCCGCCACGAATTGGATGGCGCTGGGCGAGAGAGTCGATTCTCAATGAGTTATTGGATGGCAAGGGGACCACTTTGGGAAAGAAAAAGACGCAGCGCAAGAAGTCGACACAGCCTGCTGGCAACACCTACACGATTCACTTGATCGCGGCCGCGACGGGGGAATTGCTGAGTGGCTTGGTTGCGGTGGCGATGACACAATTTCCACAGACCACGTTCGAGGTTGTGTCGCATCCACTGCAAAACGATATCGAGAAACTGAAGACCACGCTCGACAATCTCAAGGGAGAGCAGCCGATCGTCTTGCACGCGCTGGCCGACGAGGCGGCAAAATTGTTGGTTCGCAACAAGTGTGTCGTTCGCCGCATCGCGCAGTTTGATGCAACGGGACCGCTGGTGAACTTCATGTCCGACTGCGTTGGAGTCCTGCCGGTCAACGATGTCTCTCGGTTGCACCAACTCAATTCGGCCTATCAACGCCGCATCGAGGCCATGGAGTTTGCCCTGAAACACGACGACAGCCTCGGATTGCAGTCGCTCCGAGAGGCGGACGTCGTGATCATCGGTGTCAGCCGTGTGAGCAAGAGCCCGACGACCCTGTATCTCAGTTCGCGTGGCTGCAAGGCGGCGAATGTATCGATTTCGCCAGCCACCGGCTTTCCCCCCGAACTCTCGAAAATTTCGAAGAAGAAAATTGTGGCTTTCACCATCCAGCCAAAGTTGTTGCATGAGATTCGCAGCGACCGGGCCAAACGGTTACACGCCGAAGGCACCGAATACGAAGACCTCAAGAGCGTGATTCGTGAAGTCATGGAAGCCGAGGCCGAATACCGCCGTCGCGGCTATCCGATCATTGATGTCACTACCCTCACCATCGAACAAACGATTGCAAGGTTTCCAGAAAAGCTGCTGCGACGTCTGGAATGACGAAGGGGCGGGGGTCAACCGCGGGGACAGCGGGCACCTGCCGTCACCACCTGTGAAGATGTAATACGTAGTCAACACCTAATGGAGTGCCACAGCGTGACCACACGCAAATTTGTAACTGTTGATGGAAACGAAGCTGCTGCCCATGTTGCTCATCAAACCAACGAAGTCATTGCCATCTACCCGATCACGCCCGCGTCGCCGATGGGCGAGTTGTCCGACGCATGGTCGTCCCAGAAGCGAACGAATATTTTCGGTGTCGTGCCGGATGTGATCGAGATGCAAAGCGAAGCCGGGGCGGCCGGGGTCGTTCATGGAGCGTTGCAGGCCGGGGCCTTGACCACCACGTTCACGGCATCGCAGGGCTTGCTGTTGATGATTCCGAACATGTACAAGATCGCCGGCGAACTGACCCCGACGGTCTTCCACATTGCCGCCCGCACGATCGCCACGCATGCCCTGTCAATTTTTGGCGATCACAGCGATGTGATGGCCGTGCGGCAAGCGGGCTGGGCGATGCTGGTCTCCAACACCGTGCAGGAGGTACAGGATCTTGCTCTGATTTCGCAAGCGGCGACGTTGAAGGCGCGGGTGCCGTTCGTGCATTTCTTCGACGGTTTCCGCACCTCGCACGAGGTGAACAAGATCGAGCAGCTTTCGACCGACGACATCCGTTCGATGATCGACGAGCGGCTGGTGCGGGAACATCGCCAGCGTGCCATGGATCCCGACCGGCCTGTGCTGCGGGGCACGGCACAAAACCCAGACGTGTTTTTTCAAGCCCGCGAAGCCGCCAACCCGTTTTACGACGCGATTCCGCGACTCGTCCAAGAGGAGATGGACAAGTTCGCGGCATTGACAGGCCGTCAATACCAGCTGTTCGAATACGTCGGTTCAGCGGATGCGGATCGCGTGATCGTCTTGATGGGTTCCGGCTGCGGCGCGGTGGAAGAATCGGTGCAGGCGTTGAATGCACGCGGCGAAAAGGTGGGTCTGGTCAAAGTCCGACTCTACCGCCCCTTCGCCTGCGAAGCCTTCCTTCGAGCTCTGCCCGCTTCCGTCCGACGAATCGCCGTCCTTGATCGGACGAAAGAGCCCGGCTCGGTGGGCGAACCGCTTTATCAGGACGTGCGTCACTTCGCTGGTAGAAGACTGGCCGGACAACATCGCCGATGCCGCGCGTCATCGGCGGACGTTACGGGCTGTCCTCGAAAGAATTCACTCCCGCAATGGTGTTCAGCGTGTTCGACGAGCTGCGGGCCGACAACCCGAAACGCCATTTCACCGTTGGCATCTTTGACGATGTGACGCACCTGAGCTTGAAGTGGGACGCGGAGATTTCCGTCGAGCCGGACGATGTCACGCGTGCTGTGTTTTACGGACTCGGCAGCGACGGCACGGTCGGGGCGAGCAAGAACTCCGTGAAAATCATCGGCGAAAATACGCCGCTGTACGCTCAAGGTTATTTCGTCTACGACTCGAAGAAAGCCGGCTCGGTGACGGTCTCGCATGTGCGGTTCAGCCCACGGCCGATTGATTCGACGTATCTGATTGAGCGGGCCGGTTTCGTCGCTTGCCACCAGTTCCAATTTCTGGAACGCATCGATGTGCTGAAAGTCGCCCAGCCGGAAGCGACATTTTTGTTGAACAGCCCATTTGGTCCGGACAAAGTTTGGGACCAGCTGCCACAACAGGTCCAAGAGCAGATTCTCGAGAAGCGGCTGAAGTTCTATGTCGTGGACGCTTTCAAGGTGGCGCGCGAAGCTCGGATGGGGCTTCGGATCAACACGATCATGCAAACTTGTTTCTTTGCACTCGCCGAATGTCTTGCCGCGCGATGAAGCGATCGAGCAAATTAAGAATGCGATCCGCAAGACGTATGGCAAACGCGGCGAAGCGATGCTGGAACGCAACTTTGCCGCTGTTGATGCATCACTGGCAGGCTTGCATGAAGTGCAAGTGCCCGAACATGCCACCAGCCAGCGACAACGGTTGCCGCCGACCGCCGGCGAGACATCGGACTTTGTCAAACGCGTCACAGCAATGTTAATTGACGGCCGCGGTGATTTATTGCCCGTCAGTGCCCTGCCGATTGATGGCACTTTTCCGACCGGCACTGCGAAAGTCGAAAAACGAAGCATTGCTCACGAAATTCCGATTTGGGATCCCGACGTTTGTATCCAGTGCGGCTTGTGTGCGTTGGTCTGTCCCCATGCGGCGATCCGCACCAAGGCTTATCCCGACCAGTCGCTCAGCGGCGCGCCGAATGCATTTCAGAGCGTGCCGCGGAAAGGCAAAGAACTTCCAGCGCATTCTCTTACGATTCAAGTCGCGCCGGACGATTGCACGGGCTGTGGAGTCTGCGTTGATGTTTGCCCAGCGAAAAGCAAAGAGGTCGTCAAGCACAAGGCGATCAACATGGAGCCGAAGGGCAGGCACCTCGACCGCGAGCGGCAGAACTTCGATTACTTTTTGACGCTTCCCGAATTGGACCGCACGGAAATCAAGCTCGAAACGGTCAAGGGCTCGCAGCTGCTCCAGCCGCTGTTCGAATTTTCCGGTGCCTGTGCGGGTTGCGGCGAAACGCCCTATCTGAAATTGATGAGTCAGTTGTTCGGCGACCGTGCGCTGATTGCCAATGCAACCGGCTGTTCGTCGATTTATGGCGGCAATCTGCCCACGACGCCGTGGACGACCAACGAACACGGTCGCGGTCCGACCTGGGCAAATTCACTGTTCGAGGACAACGCGGAATTTGGTTTGGGGCTGCGTTTGGCCATCGACCAGAAACGCGAGTATGCTGAATTCCTGTTGAAACAAGCCGCCGCCCATCTCGGCGATGAATGGGTCGAAGAGATTCTCACCGCGCCGCAACACGACGAATCCGCGATCGCTCAGCAACGCGACCGGATCGGTGAACTGCGGCGGCGTTTGGAGGACTGGGGCACCCAAGATGCCAACACGCTTTCGCAGATCGCCGATGTGCTGGTGAAACGGACGGTTTGGATTGTCGGTGGCGATGGATGGGCCTTCGACATCGGCTTTGGCGGATTGGATCACGTGCTCACCACAGGCCGCGACGTGAATATCTTGGTCCTTGACACGGGTGTCTATTCCAACACGGGCGGCCAGGCCTCCAAAGCGACGCCGCGGGCAGCCGTTGCGAAATTCGCGGCCGCCGGTAAGCCGTCTCGAAAGAAAGATCTCGGCATGTTGGCTGTTTCTTACGGCAACGTCTATGTCGCACAAGTCGCGATGGGGGCCAATCCCGGCCACACGGTGCGGGCATTTACCGAGGCAGAGTCGTATCCGGGGCCGTCCCTGCTGTTGACCTACAGCCACTGTATCGCCCAGGGCATTAACATGACGACGGCCATGACGCACCAAAAGGATGCGGTGCAATCCGGCTTTTGGCCGCTCTACCGATATGACCCAAGGCTGACACACGACGGCAGGCTCCCGTTCCAACTGGATAGCCGTAAACCCAAACTGTCGTTCGAACAGTTCGCCATGCAAGAGGCCCGTTTCGGCATGCTGGCACGCACCGATCCCGATCACGCCAAACATCTGTTCGCATTGGCACAAAACGATATCGATGATACCTGGAATTACTACTCACAGATGGCTGGCATCGAACGTGGAATCAAGACCAAATCCGAAGAGGTGGAATCATGAGCGTCAATCTTTCGAGTAAATATCTCGGCTTGCAGTTGAGCCATCCGCTTGGCGTGTCGGCTTGCGGGCAGTTGACCGGCAACCTCGACACCTTGCGCCGGCTGGAAGATGCCGGAGCGTCGTTTGCCGTGCTGCCATCGTTGTTCGAGGAACAGATCGAACATGAAGCCGTCGAGTTGGACCGGCTTTACAACAACTATTCAAATTCGTTCGCCGAATCGCTGACGCACTTTCCAGAGATGCAGGAACCGAGTACCGGTCCGTCCAAGTATCTCGATCACCTGGAAGCGGCAAAGAAGGCGGTTTCGATTCCCGTGATTGGCAGCTTGAACGGTTCTTCGGAAGGTGGCTGGATCCGCTACGCCAAGCTGATCCAAGAGGCGGGCGCGGACGCGTTGGAATTGAACATCTATTTCGTGCCGACTAACCCGCTGATCACCTCACTGGATGTCGAACAGCGATATGTTGATTTGGTCGCGGCAGTCCGAGCATCCGTATCGATCCCTCTGGCGGTCAAGATTGGGCAAAACTTCACCTGCTTGCCGCATTTCGCCCAGCGGTTGGTCGAAGCGGGAGCCGATGGCTTGGTGATGTTCAATCGTTATCTGGAAGCCGACATTGATTTGGAAGGTTTATATATCAAGCCGGATCTGGTGCTGAGCAACCGGCACGAGGCCCGTATACCCATCCGCTGGATCGCGATTTTGAAGGATGAATTGCCGCGAACATCGTTTGCGGCGAGCAGCGGCGTGCATCGAATGGAGGGCATCATCAAGCTTCTTCTGGCTGGGGCGGATGTCACCATGATGGCCAGCATTCTATTGATGAAAGGGCCGGAGCATCTGACCGAGTTGCTCGAAGATGTACGAACATGGCTGGAGAACAACGATTACGAATCGGTCGAACAACTCAAGGGCAGCATGAGCCGCCGCAACTGTCCCGATCCCAGTGCATTGGAACGGGCAAACTACATGCAGGCCCTGACGAATTACACTTCGGAGCAGATCGTGCCCTAGCTTCCCGCGTTTGGCACTTCCGCCCGGTAGTATTTCCGGTCGAGCCTACCGGAATGCGCCGACGAAGACCATCATTGTCGTAGCCGAAATCCGACACTTGTTGACCGCTCGTTGCTTACTATTCTGACGCCAGGAGACGGATCACAGGGACTGACTTACAAGATCCGCTTTCGCGGTTGCTTGCCGACTTCATGGCACCAGCTCTGTTTTGCATTGTTGCTGCATGTAGTCTCGCGTTGGTTCTGCCACCGCGTCGATCATCGGCGTTCTCTCGCCGGGCCGGTGATTCTGCCCTTGATCATTCTGCGGATCCTCGTCCCGTGTGGGACTGGAAACGTTGCGCGGTCGATGATCTGACGGCAAGCTAATTGTCGATCAATCTGGCTTGGGATTTCCCAGGCGGTACCCGCTCCCGGAGCCAGAACAACGTGACGCATACGGCGTTTACAAGTGGATGCCACCTTGACGTCGCACGATGTTTCGTCAAACGCGAAGCCATCAAGGTCGGTAGAATGACCGGTCAGGCTCGTACCCCATGTCGACCATGAGAACCGGAATGATCGCAACCATGACCAGCACGCAACTCGACCTCAGCAAGACGACTGGCATCCCGGCATGTGGTGGGTTTCTCCTGCTGGTCGCAGCCGCCTTGGCTGTGTTCCCGCCCGCGCGAACCTGTGCGGTGGAACCTGCCGCTCAGCCGAATATTTTGTTGATCTACGCGGACGATCTCGATGCCGATGAGATCGGTTTTTCCGATGACCCAACGGCTTGGCCCTCGTACACAGGCAAGGCGAAACTGGGAATCTCCGGCGGGACCCGACAAGGCAGGAGCGGCTACGTCGATTCACGAATGCTGACGCCCCATATTGACTCGCTTGCTGCCGGCGGTGCCGTGTTGACACGCTTCTACATCACATCCCCCGTATGCACTCCCAGTCGCTACTCGCTGTTGACCGGTCGTCTTGCTAGTCGCAGCGAGGGTTTTGTTGAAAAATATCCAGCGGGATCCCACGCCACGATGGGCTGGGATACTTCCATCGGCCAAAACGAATCCAGCCTGGCAAAATGTCTGCAGCAAGCCGGCTACAAGACCGGCGTGGTCGGTAAATGGCACAACTTCCCCAAAGGCAGACTGTTCAACAAAGAATACGTGCTGCCACACAACCCGACCCTCGCCGACTACCAGCAGCGAGGCGCAGCCGAGGGGATTCGGGCCAACTATGAGATGGCTCTAAAAGTCTTGCGACATGGCTACGGCTGGGATTTCGTCGATCGGATCAACATTGGGAATACCGTCTTTAATCTCGAATGGATGATCGAAGGTGCGCTCGAGTTCATCGACAAGAGCAAGGACCAGCCCTTCTTTCTGTACGTATCCCTTCCCGTGCCACATGGTCAGTACACGTCGAATTACTGCAACGTCGCCAAGCTGGAACCAAGGGCCACGTCGGCGGGTCTCATTGACAGGCTGCCGAACGTGATGCCGTCGCGGCAGAGCGTGTACCAGCGGCTCGAGCAAGCAGGGATCGCAGCTGAGAATGCCATGGGAACGCATATGGACGATGCCGTGGGCGCCTTGCTGACGAAGCTGGATGAAATCGGCGTGCGAGACAATACGTTCGTATTTTTTGTTGGTGATAATCCATCCCGCGGCAAGAACTCGGACTTCGAGGGTGCCCGCGAGCCCGCCATTGCAAACTGGCCGGGACATATCAAAGCGAAGACGCGTGTGGCCAGCCTGTGCGCGAACACCGACGTTACCGCGACGCTCGTCGCCGCCGCGGCGGGTTCGCTTCCCGACGATATCGCGCAAGACAGCTACAGCTTCCTTCCGCAATTACTGGGACAGCCGGATCCGCCGGATTGGCGGGAAGCCGTGCTGTTAGAGATTGGCAATACCAAAGCAGCCGTGACCCAGCGCTGGAAGTACATCGCCAACCGCGTTCCCGACGAAGTCGCCGCCAAGATCAAAGCCGATGCCGATCGCGCCACCAAGACCCGGAAAACCACGTACTCTCTTCTGGACGGGCTTGAATCACCACAGCTACGGCGCCGAACAGGACTTTGCTCATTACTACGATGCCGACCAACTCTACGATCTGGATCACGATCTGTACGAAACCACGAACCTTGCGTCCGACCCAGCGCATGCGGCGACCTTCGCACAAATGAAGGACCGTCTGAGCAGGCTGCTGGCCCCGCTGCCACACGGATTTGGTGAGTTCAAACCGGTCACCGTAGAGACGTCGGCGTCAGGACGCTAACAGCCTGCTACGCCCAAAGTCCGCCTTCGAGGTCAACTTCGATCGTCGTTCGCACGTACCACTGGCGAGCGAGTTGATTCGATGAATGGTATGATTCTACGGGACTCCTTAAGTCCGAGCGCGGCTCAGATTTTGTATAACTCTGTCCATGTCCAACGCGCGAGCACTCTCGCCGTTACCAGGTGAGATCAAATGTCTGAACATGCCGAAGTTTCCAGCACGGATTCGCGCATCCAATCAACGAAGACCTAACCGGAGTCGATGATGAAACGATACCTTCCCATCTTGTTTGCGCTGGCCCTTTGTTTGGCCGGTCTTCGCGGATTCAGGCGGCGGATCCCGCCTTTGGAAAGCAGCCCAACATCATCCTGATCATCACCGACGACCAGGGATACTACGACCTGTCCTGCCACGGGAATCCGCACCTGGCCACGCCGAACCTGGACAAGTTGCGCGACGAGAGCCTGCGCTTCACCCGTTTCCAGGTCAGCCCGACCTGCGCGCCGACTCGCTCGGCGATCATGTCGGGGCGAGCGCCTTTCTACGTGGGAGTGACTCACACCATCCTGGAACGCGAGCGAATGAAGCTCGGCGTGCCGACCATGCCCGAGATGCTGCGGGACGCGGGTTACACGACCGGGATCTTCGGCAAGTGGCACCTGGGCGACCAGGATCCGTACCGCCCCGATCAACGAGGCTTCGACGAGGTGTTCATTCACGGTGCCGGCGGTATCGGGCAATCCTACGCCGGCAGCTGCGGCGACGCGCCGGGCAACAAGTACTTTGATCCGGCCATCCTGCACAACAACACCTTCGTGAAGACCAAGGGTTTCTGCACCGACATCTTCTTCAACCAGGCCATGAAGTGGATGGAAACACAAAAGGGCAAGAAACCGTTCTTCGCCTACATCACCACCAACGCGCCGCACGGCCCCTTCATCGCACCGGACTCCTACAAGAAGAAGTTCATCGACGCGGGCATCAAGGGCAACACGGTCGGCTTCTATGGAATGATCGAAAACATCGACGACAACGTCGGCCGCCTGACCGCGAAGCTTGCCGAGTGGGGGATCGAAAAGGACACGTTGTTGATCTTCATCACCGACAACGGTCCTTCCGCCTCGAACTACAACGGCGACCACAAGGGCAAGAAGGGCAGCGTCGATGAAGGCGGCACGCGCGTGCCGAGTTTCTGGCGCTGGCCGGGCGTGCTGAAGCCGGGCACGGATGTCGATCGCATCGCCAATCACTACGACATCTTGCCGACGTTCGCCGAGATCGTCGGGCGGGAGCCCGAAGCAGCAGGATCAATTGCACGGCCGGAGTCTGGTGCCGCTGCTGAAGGATGCCAAGGCGCCCTGGGAAGATCGCTTTCGCGTGTTCCACAAGGGACGCTGGGCGAAAGGGCAGGCTGCGAATTCCAGGGACAACGGCTTTGCGGTCCGGAATCAACGGTTCCGGCTGGTCGGTCGCAATGCACTCTACGACATGGAAAAGGATCCGTCGCAGAAGACCAATGTGATTGCGGACCATCCCGAGATCGCGAAGACAGATGAATGCCGTCTACGACAAGTGGTTCGACGGCGCGCTGCCGAACATGGTCAACGAGGACGCTCCCCTGACCGGCCACAACACGTTTCACCTGATGTTCTGGAAACAATACGGCATGGAAATTCCGCCGGTGAAGGAACGCAAGCCGAGGGCTCCGAAACAAAGAAGGGCGAAGAGCAAATCGTAGCAGGCCGTCCAATCTTGGTTGGTGATGAGCTACTTTCTCTGCTCCAGAGAACCGAGGCGATTGCGCCATGCTGAGTGAGCAGGGAGAATGAGCGAAGATTCGTTTTCGGGCTGTTCAACGTCATTGAACCAGCAGTCAGTCACGTGCAATGACCCCTTTTCCCGGCCAACCCCAACATCAAGCTTTGACAAAGCAGTAGAGCGGCCCGATGGAATCCGCCGCGTTGCCAATCATCATCGAAAGAGCTTCTCTATATGATTCGACCGTTCTGCCTTGCTGCGGTCGTGGGGCAGTTTGAATATCGGCCGATCGGTTGCGCACTGCTCGGCCCGAAATCAACGTACTCATATCGTTACTGGTTGGTAGTCGGCACCGAAGCCAGCATCACGTCTCGCCTCGACTCACTCTGGGAAAAGTACTCACGAGAAAAGTCCAAGCTTACCAAATAGTGCGATGACTATTGCCGAATATGAAGGCCCGTGCGAATCTATCAGTGGGCGTCCCGCATCGACCTTCAGGTCAACGCGAATCCGAGTGGGGTGTTACGATTTTGCAAGAAGGTGTGACCACGATGACCCGTTTAAAAGAAGGTGTGACCACGATGACCCGCCCCATCTACTTGCGCCAGCAAGCGATTGTCTGCATCCTTGCCGTCTGCTTGCTCTCCGGTTTGCGTACTTCCCTCGGCGATGAAGGGTCTGTTCGCATCGCCGAAGAGAAGGTCGTGATTCCTACCTACGGGGTGGGGCCTGCCGATCCGAACCCGATGTTCTATACCAACGAGTCTTACCAGGGTGCGCAGAAGCGGATCTACCCCTACGCTTTGCAGGATCATTTGACCCATGCGAAGGTCGACAAGGAATACACCTCGCTCGTTCTCGAAAACGACTTTCTCCAGCTATCGGTCTTGCCTGAGATAGGCGGGCGTCTGTTTTCAGCGGTCGACAAGACCAACGACTACGACTTCTTCTACCGCCAGCACGTCATCAAGCCAGCGTTGATCGGCATGCTAGGGGCGTGGATCTCGGGAGGCGTGGAATGGTGCGCGTTTCATCACCACCGCAACACGACTTTCATGCCCATCGACTACACGCTGGCGGAGAATCCCGACGGCAGCAAGACGATTTGGTTCGGCGAGACGGAACGCCGGCATCGCATGAAATGGCTCATCGGCCTGACGCTCTACCCGGACAAGTCGTACATGGAGACGACCGTCAAGTTCTTCAACCGGACGGCCCAGCCCCATTCGATCCTGTACTGGGCCAACGTGGCGGTTCACGTGAACGACGACTACCAGGTGATCTTCCCGCCCAGCGTGCAGGTTGCGACGTACCATTCCAAGATCGACTTCACGCACTGGCCGATTTCGCAAGGCAAATATCAGGGCTACGACTACACGGGTGCGGACATCAGCTGGTGGAAAAACTCGCCGGTTTCCAAATCGTTCTTCGCCTGGAACCTGCAGGAGGATTTCATGGGCGGCTACGACCACGGCCGCGAGGCGGGGATGGTTCACGTGGGCAATCACCACGTCGTTTGCTGTGCCAAGCTGTGGGAGTGGGGTACCGGTGCCAGCGGCCGAGCCTGGGACAAGATCCTGACCGACGACGACGGTCCCTATGCCGAGCTGATGGTCGGCGCTTTTTCCGACAACCAGCCCGACTACAGTTGGATCAAACCCCACGAGGTGAAGACGTTCAAGCAGTACTGGTATCCGATCCGCGGGATCGGTGGATTCCGGAATGCGAATCTCAACGGGGCTGTGAATCTGGAATTGAAAGACGGCAAGGCTCATGTTGGCTTCTGCACGACCTCGAAGCAAACCGATGTGACAGTCGTGCTGCGGGGCGGCGACAAGGTTCTACTGAAGAAGAGTGTCGAGATCGATCCGGCCAATCCCTTCACTCAAGTGGTTCCCGTTCCGACCGGCGTTGAAGAAACCGAACTGCATGTGGCTCTCCTCTCGGCCGCAGGGGAAGAACTGATTGCCTACCAGCCGATCCGTCGCGAACCGGTCGAGGAACTGCCTGCCAAGGTGAAACCACCGGCGAAGCCCGAGGACATCGAAACGGTTGAAGAACTCTACCTGACGGGCCTCCGCTTAGAGCAGATCCATCATCCCACGGTCGATCCGCTGATCTACTACCGCGAAGCGGTCAAGCGTGATCCGGGGGATGCCCGGTCGAATACGATGCTCGGAATCCATTTCAACAAGACGGGACAATATGCCGAGGCCGAGCGGTACCTGAGAGCGGCCGTTGAGCGGCTGTCGGCCGAGTATACCCGCCCGAGAAACACCGAGGCTGTTTACCAACTCGGCCTGGCGCTGCGTGCGCAGCACAAGGATGACGAGGCCTACGACGCCTTCTATCGCGCCACGTGGGATCAGGCCCTGCATGCGGCCGGCTACTACCAGCTTGCTGAGATTTCCACGGCGCGAGGCGACTTCACCCAGGCCCTCGACCAGGTCAACCGTTCGCTCTCCACGAGCGCCCTGGATACGAGAGCGTTATGTTTGAAGGCCGGAATCCTTCGCAAGTTGGGTCGCGGTCCCCAGGCGGAGCGAGCCGCCAACATCGCGTTAAAGATCGACCGACTTGATTTTCGGGCAATGAATGAGCTGCAGCTTGCCGAGCGGCTGCAGAACCGCAACGACGCGACTGGGGCCACGCTGCGTCGTATGGAGCAGAAGATGCGCGGCGACGTCCAGGCCTACTTGGAACTGGCCTCCGATTACTTTGCCGCGGGCATGTGGGGCGACGCGGTCGCTGTTCTGCGCCGCCCGATCGACGCAAAGACGCCGTTTGCAGCGACCTATCCGCTGGTCCACTACTACCTGGGTTACGGGCTTCAGCAGCAGGGCAAAATGGATGCAGCCGCAACTGCGTTCAAGGCAGCGGCGGCCGCTCCGAGCGACTACTGCTTCCCCTTTCGGCTCGAGAACCTCGATGTCCTCCAGACCGCACTCGCGGTCAACCCGGAAGACGCCCGAGCCTGCTACTACCTGGGCAACCTGCTTTTCGATCTCCAGCCGGATCGGGCCATTGAGTACTGGGAGAAGTCGCGAGCAATCGACGACTCGCTCGCGACTGTCCATCGCAATCTCGGCTGGGCCTACTATCGCGTCAAGAACGACGTGACTCGAGCAATCGGGTGTTACGAACAGGCACTGGCCTGTGGCGACCTTGACCCGCGGCTGTTTCTGGAACTTGACACGCTATATGAGTTCGGCAACGTTGCTCCGGAGCAGCGTCTTGCCGCCCTGGCGCCGAACCACGAGATCGTGGCGAAGCGTCAGGACAGTTTCCAGCGGGAGATCATGGTTCTCGTTCTGACGGGCAAGTACGACCGTGCGATCGAGTATCTCGAGAACAACTTCTTTCATGCTCAGGAAGGACGAAACGAAATCCACAACCTATTCGTTGACGCGCACCTGCTTGAAGGAATGCGGTTGCTCAACGCCGGTCAGGCAGGCGAGGCCGTGGCTCATTTCCTGCGTGCAGATGAGTACCCGGAGAACCTCTCCGTAGGCCGGCCCAAGGAGGATCCACGATTGACTCAGATCGCGTACTACACGGGCACCGCGTATGCCGCGATGGGCGAAGTTGAAAAGGCGCGGCAGTTCTACGAGAAAGCGGCCGGCCAGAAAGAGGCTTCTCGCTGGCCCGTGGCTCGCTTCTACCAGGCCATGAGCCTGAAGGAGCTTGGCCAAGTGGACGAGGCGCAGAAGATCTGCGAAGAACTGGTCGAAACAGGCAAGCATCAACTCGCAGAGGGCGAGTCGGCCGACTTCTTCGCCAAGTTCGGCGAGCAGAAGACCCGTAAAGCGGAAGCGGCCTCTGCCCATTTCCTGCTTGGCCTCGGGCTGCTTGGCCAGGGCAAGAGAGAAGAGGCTCAGAAAGAACTTGACCAAGCCAGCGAGATGAACCTCGCCGACCCTTGGGCCGCCCACCATGCCGCGATGACGCGGTAGTAAGAGTGTGCACATCCTGGAAAGTGTTACCATGCAACTACCGAGTGATAGGGAAGCCATCGCGAGCTTCTTCCTGGTACTTCTTCTAAGTGGCCCCCTGACCGCCGCCGACTATTACGTCGACGGTACCCATGGCAAGGATGCCCACGCGGGCACGTCGCCCGAAATGGCGTGGAAGTCGCTCGATCGCGTCAACCGTCACGTCTTCGCATCCGGCGATGCGATCCTCTTTCGCTCTGGCACGTCCTACCAAGGCCAACTGAAGCCACAGGGTCGCGGGAAAGTAGTAGACGGCATGCCGCGGCCGATCGTCATCGATCGTTACGGTCCCGGTGACAAACCGCGGATCGATGGTCATGGAGTCATGCCGGCGACGCTGCACCTCGACAACACCGAGTACTGGGAGGTCCGCAATCTGGAGATCACGAACAAAGGCGAGTCGCGCGAGGGCAACCGTTGCGGCGTTCTGGTTAGCATCGAGGATTTCGGTACCGCACATCATGTCCATCTTGTCGGGCTGCACGTTCACGACGTCAACGGCAGCCTGATCAAGAAGCAAGGCGGCGGCAGTGCCATCCGCTGGTCCAACCGCGGCAAGCAGACTCCGTCACGATTCGATGGATTGCGGATCGAAGGCTGTCACTTGGCCCGGTGCGAGCGGAACGGTATTAACGCCAAGGCCAACACACGCCGTGACGACTCGTGGTTTCCCAGCCTGAACGTCGTCATCCGCGACAACCTGCTGGAGCAGATCCCGGGTGACGGTATCGTCCCCATTGGCTGTGACGGCGCGTTGATCGAACACAACTGCATGCGAGACTGTCCACGTCTGTTGCCGCCCGGTGAGGCGGCTGCCGGTATCTGGCCGTGGAGTTGCGACAACACAGTCATCCAGCACAATGAAGTCTCGGACCACAAGGCCCCCTGGGACGCTCAGGGGTTTGATTCCGACTGGAACTGCCGCAACACCTTGATCCAGTACAACTACAGCCACGACAACGAAGGGGGCTTCCTGCTCGTTTGCAATAACGGGGGAGCCCGTGCACCGCGCAATGTTGGAAACATCGGCACCGTCGTTCGCTACAACATCAGCGTTAACGACGGCCTGCGACCCGATCCGACTCAGGCCAAAGGGATGTTCTCACCCACTTTCCACATCAGCGGGCCGTGCATCGATACGAAGATCTACAATAACCTGATCTATATCCCGAAAAAGCCGAACCCGAGGATCGATCGCACGCTGCTGAAGATGGACAACTGGGGCGGCCCTTGGCCCAGCCAGACGCTTTTCGCCAACAATATCTTTCACACTGAGGAACAGACAAGCTACGACCTGGGCAACGCCAAGCACACCGTATTCCAGAACAACCTCTACTTCGGCGCACACCAACATCGCCCGGACGATCCGCAAGCCATTCTGGCCGATCCATGCTTTCTCGATCGGGGCGATTTGCCTGGCCAGCGTTTTCAGCTCTTGCCCACATCCCCGTGCATCGGGACTGGCCGGATCTTGCCGGACCGAGGCGACTTCGATTACGCCGGCACACGACTGCGCTCCGGTCAACCGACGATCGGCCCACTCGAGTTCGTGACAGATCGAGCGCCGTAGAGTGAAACCGAATCTGCATCACGGGCTGCTGCAGACCTCTGTCACACTTCGTCGACTCTCGGCACGAGTAGCTAATCTCCTTGGTCATGATGGGAGACGACCGTCGTGAGCATCGTTTTCTTGCCGGCGGGAACTTCAATTGTCTTGGTCAGTGTGCAGGGAACATTGCGATCTTGGGGGTGCGTTAAGAATACGTTCGACTTACCTCGATACGTCGCCAGCAGACCGGGGTCCATGTCCTGGCCGCAGTTGGCGATGATCCAGCCGGGCAAGACCTTCTCCAAGTCACTCTGCAGTTGCTTTTTGAACGCAGAGCCTTTGATCTTCTCAAGTTCCGCTTCACCATAACGACTGTCGGCTGTGGGGCCCGGTTCCCAACACTGCCGCAGCACGGACGGTTTCACAGGAACGACCGGAATCACGAAGACCTCGTTGCCGGCCGCGTCCTTCTCAATGCGTCCGCCTTGCCGAACCACGGCCTGTCGGGCTAGCTTCTCGCAGACGTTCAGCAAGCCATCGAAGTCATACTCGGTATGACTGAACTTGGGCGTGCGATCCAAGGCCGATGTGTACTGCTCGGGCAGATTGTCAGCGCCGATCATCGTGCAGAGCACGCCCGTCGCGTTGGACGGATTGCAGTCAGAGTCTTGCCCGCATCGCATCGAAATGACGGTCGTTTTTTCAATATCCTTTTCACCGTAAAGCAGGCCCATCACGATGTACGCGGCATTGATTTTTGCGTCGATGTTGAAATCGCCGTCGCTGCATGAGAACCGTCGATAGTCCGGGTTGTCTTGATACTTCGCTTCGATCAGCTCCCAGACGGCTTGCCAATCGTCAGTCTCTGCGGCGTGCCATTTCAGCACATCGCGGATTGCCTCGGCAAATTGACTCTCCGCGGGAACGCAGGCGAGTCCCGCCTCAATGACCTTTTGCGGATCGTCCTCGAAGAACGCCTCGCAGTACATGCCAGCGACAAACTGCCCGCCGTAGAGTCCGTCACCATAGTTCATCAGACGACCGAATTTTTCACCCAACTCGATCCCGAGGTTGGGCATGCCGGGCGCGATCAGTCCTGAATAGTCGGCCTCGATTTGATAGTCAATATCATCGGCGTGAGCGTTGAACTTCGGGTGCCCCGAGTCGGGTGGAGCGATCCCGTTCCTGAGGTTTTCACGACCGTAGCGGTTGGCGTGCCAAAGCCGATAGCCGCTGTTTGCGAAGTCGATTCCCGCCTGGCGGATCGACACATCGTAGCCGTACTGTTCCAACGATCGCAGGAAGGTCATCTCAACGTAGATGTCGTCCTGGTTGTATTGATTGATGCGTTCGGGCGTCCATTTCGGCACACTTTGCTCGGGAATGATCTGCCCCTTGAACTTGAATTCCGTCGGGCCGCCCCATCCGACACCGATCATCTGCCCGAGCCAACCGGCGGCCATCTTGTCACGATATTCGGACACTGGAAGTCGGCGAACCTTTGTCTCGGCTTCGTTCGCCGATACGATCACTGGGCCGACCGTGACTGCAACGAGCAGAGTGATTAGAAAACGTGTCAATGGAAGAACTCCTCTTTCAAACGAAACAAATCGCAAACCGGAAACACATGGATAAATCACCAATCGTCCTCCGCCAGTGTAACGACAAGTTCTATTCTGTGATCGCTCAGGTCAGCATCGTTCACGTCCAGCGACGTACACTCGGCAGTGAGAAGTTCAGCGAGAACTGTGATGACCGTGCGTCGCCAATAAGTCTGCATTGAAGTTCCCTGTATCGATAGGCGAATCGATGGTCCTGAGTTGACCGGCCAGGCGTCATGTTGCGATGTAGGCACTCTCAGCGAGCAGTTACGACCCAGCCCCGCCTTTCGCTCGGAGATCTCCCCGTGCAAGACCCTCCACGCAACTACTCTCTGTTGGAACTTGGACCAAAGCTGATTTTGCTCTCGAAAACGGCCAAAATTGATTCTCCCTGATTTCATTCATTTCGACTGAGAACAATCCAAGCAGTTCCGACGCCTTTGCTGGCAGAACACATCCGCAACATCGTTTGTGCCCACGGGCCGGCTAACGAACAAGAGATTCTGCCGATGCTTCGCCAGTACGCTCTGTGGTGCGGCTGCTCTCAGCAGTCTGATTCTCGCGTCCGTCTTTTTCACCGACGCGCCCAAGCAGGATCTCGTCGTGCGTTCGGGCGATGCAACCGAGGGGCGCCAGGTGACAATCAGTTCGGGCTCTTGACGGCGGGTTCCGCACAGTTGACGCTTTTGAACCGCGAACCCATCCGGTAGTCGTTCGCGCAAAATGTGGGGACGGTGTCCTGGAATGGTGCCATCCGAATTTCGGCCCTTTCGGGCAGGGCTCATCATTGTCGTGCGCGATAGGATCTTCAGAATGAACAGGATCAAACGTCTTGTTAGATTTGGTCCAATGACGAGATGTTTCCTTAACCTGTTCATCGAGTCCATCCTGTCACCACAGCTCCGTGGCGACATGTCCGAAGTGCCGCTAGGATTCAAGACCACTCCGTTTGGGTAATCAGATCACTGGGATTGCCGGTACCAACTTTGAAAAGGATCACGAGATGAAGCGATTGATTCAGTCGTTGAGTTGTTTGTCAATTACCTGTGGTTGGCTGCTGCTTGGCTGCTCGATTGGAGCGGCCCAAGATGCGCCAGAAACACCGCGGATCGACAGTTTGGTAGTTCTCGATCTGCAGCCGGCTGAGACTGATCCGGCGGTGATCTGGTACGACAACTTTGATGACGCCGAAAAGCAATCACGCTATGCCGAGAAGAGCGGTGAGGTCGTTGACCAACCGCGTTTTGGCGGATCCGGCAAATCACTTCGCATGGACTACCCGAAAGGGAAGTCGCGGTATCGGCGGTCGCAAAGTCTTTTTTGGCGACTCGCCCACTCATCGACCTCATGTCGTTCGCGGCGAGGAAACGTTCACCGATGTCTACTGGCGAATCTATGTGAAGCATCCTCGCGATTGGACAGGGGGCGGTCCGGCGAAGCTGTCCCGCGCCACGAGCCTGGTACCGCCCGGTTGGCGGCAGGCGATGATCGCGCATGTCTGGAGCAGTGGCGAGGCACTCACGTTGGACCCAGCATCGGGAGTGCGTGAGAGTCGGGTGGTCACCACAAAGTACAACGACTTTGACAACCTGCGCTGGCTCGGGAACAAACCGGCATCGCGATTCAAATTACACGGCGACGATGGGGCCGGATGGTGGGTCTGTGTCGAAGCCCGTGCCAAGCTGAACACTCCTGGCAAACAGGATGGAACGAACCAACTATGGATTGATGGCCGGCTGGAAGCGGAAAGACGGAATCTCGATTGGCGAGGAACCTTCAGCCAACGTGGCATCAACGCGGTATTCCTTGAGGCCTATTGGAACCAGGGCTCCCCCGTCGATCAGGCTCGTTGGATCGACCACTTCGTCGTCTCGACCAAACCGATCGGTCCGGTCGTCTGCTCCAAGAATCCTGTCTTGATCAAGACACCCTATCGAGGACCAGGGAGCCAAAAAGCGTGGCAAGTTGAGATCGCAGCCGACAACTCGGGAGACGAAATTGTCTGGCAGTCCACACCAAGCGACGAGCGGGACCGACTGAGAATTGGGACGGATACGGGGCGATTTACCGGAGCATCTCAAGCAAAGCATCAACTGGATGCCGAGAGCGTCTATTATTGTCGTGTTCGCCAGCAGAGCGACGCCGGCCAGTGGTCAGCGTGGAGCCCCTGGCATCAACCATTTCAAACGCAGTGAGCGAGCCTGGCTGATGGTCAACAGAGGACAATAACGAATTGGTTCGCGTCGCCGCGGTGCAGGCGGGTGCATCGCCCGAAGCGATTGCGCTCAATTGCTTCGCTGCAGTTTTCTCTGAATCTGGGACTAGATTGAGGGAAACATGCAGCCAAGCGTCTGCGTCATCTGTTCCGAAGATCGTGACAGAAGGTCCTGCAAGAAGCCAATTCACCGGTTATTGGCTGGCGGAGCCGACGTTGCCGAAGGGCGCAAGGTATTGAAATCGCCGTTTAGCAGAATCCAGCGAGCGCGACCCAACTCTCCTCGGTCGCATATCCGAACGCTCGAAGACATCTTCGTGCGGCGCGGAGGTCATCCGACCGATGCGAGTGGTTGTACCTTAATGGCCTTGACCGATGGTGCGCCCGCCCTTCGCGAGATTGCATCCGGGACAGCTGATCGCGAGATGGCTCTGCCGTGATCAGAGATTGTCCCTTCATTGTTCTGGTCCAAGAGACGGTCCAGCAGCGATTGTTTTTCAGGGGCAAAAGGTTTCGGTACTGGAGGTGTAGGCATGAGACGAACTAAGAGAATGGATTGCGACTAAGAAAGCTGCATTATGAACCAGACGACCTGCGCTCGTTGGGCTAAAACTACGGAATGACAGTTCTCACGGAATGTCGGATTTTCGACGGAAGTGTGCTCCCCGGGGTGCGCAGAAAATCGTACAGGCACATCCTGAGATTTTGCGATTGCAAACCGAGAACCTGCACCACTTTCGATGATGTGGCTACGCCGATCGCGTTCGATTGGAGTCTTGCTCCAGGGATCCAATAGGGTTCGAGGGGAGTAAGTGGAATGTTTACGAGTACGTAGACTCGAAACCGCTTGTTGGGACCGATCCGAATGGCTTGGCGTTCTGTGACGATCAATGGCGAAACTGGCGGTCAAACTGCGACTCGCGTCGTGGGCCCGCCAGGATTCGTTGCCAATCCAACGCACGCTTGGTTCAAAGTCGTTTTTTGCAATGGTGCTTCGATAAACGTCGACAACGGAGCGATGGGTGGAGATGACCAGACTTTCTAGAATGGTTGCGTGCTAGAGCATTTCAACCGTTACCACTTATTGGCAATTGTTCAGGATGAAACGAATCACGATTCAATGGTCGCTTTTATTCTTGATTTTGATTACCGCATCGGTGGCTTGTGTTTTCGGTGCGATAAGGTTTTTTCAGCCCGAAACGCCAAAGAGAATTATTTCTGGTTCCGTGGTGTCTAACAACGACACCAGCGCTATCAAAGCATTCGATTGGTTGCTGATGCAGAGTGCTGGCGCGGCTGGAAATTTGATAGTGATTAGGCCGCTGGGAGAATCTCATCTTCCAAGAAGCTGCGAGTATCTTACGGAAAATTGTCAATTGAAATCAAATGGTATCATGTTCGGTGACAAGCTTGTCGAGATCCCCGAAGCAGGATCACGTGTGATTGTTGATTCGGAACCTGGCATTCTTGACGCACCTGTTACGGCGAGTCGTTCAAAGCAGGCAGTTCTCGCAGTACGGCAACGGAACCCCACTTTCGGTGATCTGAATTTTCTTTACGATCATTCTGATGCGATCCGCTTGGGGGCAGACTCGGGATGAGGGATTCAAGCAGGTGATCCAACCGATGCCCCGGAGTGAAACGACTTTGACGAAGACGCTTCGCCGGGGTCAAATCAGCAAATCAGGCCGGGGTCAAATCAGGTTTTCGGTTTTCAACCGAATGTTCACGGCGCCACGCACCCAGCCGAACGATCTGAGGAATTGCCGGAGTAGTGACACGTCACAAGACGTGCACCGAACGCCCGATTGAGCGAAAGCAGGCTGCGGATTAGATCAGAATTCGCCCCGCATCATTAGCGCGGTGCGAATTTCGACCTGATCGTCGTCGTTCATCTTCAGCAGGCGCGCCGTTGCCCGTCCCGCTGTCGTGAGCCCCTCGATGCGGCCGCCGAGGAAACGGAAATGATCGTCCCAACTATGCTGACGTGGATGAAACAGAGGAATCAACTCGCGGGTGACCGAATCAAGAGTGGCCAAGTTAGGGCCTTTGTGAAGATTGCAATGTGGACAGGCCAGGCAGAGATTGGAAAGGCTGTCATCGCCGATGTGCTGGCTGGCCTGAATGTGCTCGACGTGAAACGTCAGAAATGGAGCGGCCGACTGCGGAAGTCGGCAATACTCGCACCGATCTTTGGCCCGTTCGCGAATCTCACGGCGAATGGCAGCGTCCATCACGCAGCGCCAGGAGCACGATCCAAAAGATTTCGAGCCTTGATCTGAAGCAGCGTCACGAACTGTGAAAAGCTGACGTACTGTTCGTACTCAGAGCGTTCATCCTCGTCTAGAGTCCCGGCGTTTGCTTTGTCCGCCAACTCGTCAACCCGTGATTGCAACCCTTCATCGGCCCTCAGCAACGCAATGCGTTTCGCGACTTCGGGAGTCAGGCAGCGGCCTACCGGTTCCATGAGCCGGTCAATGGTGGAGGTGTTTGAGTTCATAGAGGAAGTATACCACGACAGAGCGATTTAGTCACGAAAATTGCTTCTGCGTCGACTCTAACGGCCCACCGTCGAGTTTATCACGTGAAGCTACGCTCACAGGCGTTTCCGTACACAGACGTGACGTTTGGACGATTCGCGGAGAGAACGCCTACCAACGGATCGAAATCCCGTCTTGAGCTGCGCGCCCCGCCGAGGAATCTTGGTCTCCATCGGACACCGCGAACTAGACTTCGCTCATGAACGTCTACTCGAGGACGACAGACCGGCGGGGCAAAATCGTCGCAATCTCTTCACCTCGATGCCGACCACGCGCACCTTCCGTGCGGCAAGAACGCCATTGACACGTCGAATAAGCTGTTCGTCGATTGACACGGTAGTCGTACTCTGCGACCTACGATTTCTTTGCGTACAATAATCAGCATGTATGTTTGTGCGAAGAATCGACCAACCTCTGAAACTGTGCTCCCCGGCGCGCGCAGAAAATCGTACATGCGCTTCCCAAGATTTTGCGATCGCAAACCGAGAACGTGCACCACGTTGCGACGATGCACTTACGCCGAACGTGGCCGATTCGAGTCTTGCTCCGGGGATTCCATTACATCTACTACATCGACGGTGAGGACAAGAACAATGCGGTTGCTAGTCGGTGTGTGTGTGTTGTGGGGTGCCGTCGCCGCATCGGCGAACGGCGCGCGGGTCCAGATTGTAACCTCCGCTGATTTGCCGAAGCCGGCCAGACACGGGATTCACAAACTACGCGAGGCCATCGATGACCGTGGCATCGAGGTGGTTGTTGCCGATCACGTTGACGAGACGAATGATGGACAAGTGATTGTGGCGGGTTTGGCTGGCGATTCGGCAATGGCCGCCTGGATGCGGAAAGCCAATCTGGCGTTGCCGTCTGCTGCGCAGTCGCTGGCAATTGGCCATGTTCGAGACGCTCGACGTCCCACCCTCGTGCTTTGCGGAGCAGACGCGATTGGCTTGATGTACGCCGCGCTCGATACGGCGCAGCGGATTGGCTGGGCCTCCGATGACCAGCCATTGTTCGCTCCCATCGAAACGGTGTCCGAATCTCCGTGCCTGGTCGATCGGAGCGTTTCGACCTATACGATGCAGCGGCGCTGGTTCGAGCAGCGGCTTCACGATCCCGAGTACTGGCGACAATACTTCGACATGTTGGCCGCCAGTCGGATCAACAGTTTCGTGATCATTTTCGGTTACGAATGCGGCGGCTTCATGGCCCCGATGTATCCCTTCTTCTTTGATGTTGACGGTTTTCCCGGTGTCCAACTCACCGACATCTCAGCCGAGCAACAAGCCGATAACACGGCGGCTTTGCAGCACCTGATCGATGCGGCCCACGATCGCGGGATTCGCGTCACGCTGGGCATCTGGGATCACATTTACCGCGGTGGTGTCCAAGGTGGAGGCATCGAAGGCGCGTCCGATTTGGTCGGGAAGCAAGTACCACACCTCGTCCACGGCGTCACCACCGAGAATCTTGCCGACTACACAAAAGCCGCCTTGAAGAAACTGGTCGCCGTGTTCCCTGAGATCGACGCAGTTCAGTTTCGAATGCACTGGGAATCAGGGCTCACACGCGAGGAGACTCCCGGTTTCTGGAAGGAAGTGTTTGCGACGTTACACGAACTGAATCCTGACATCCGATTTGACCTGCGAGCGAAAGGGCTGCCCGATGAAGTGATCGAGGACGCAATTGAGCAGGAGTTACCGTTTCGGGTAGCGACCAAGTATTGGATGGAACAGCTGGGCATGCCCTTTCACCCCACACATGTCAATCCGCAGAATCAGCGGGATCGCCGCCACGGCTATGCGGATTTGCTGCGTTACCCCAAGCAATACGATGTTCATTGGCGCGTGTGGAATGGTGGCACGACTCGGTTTCTGCTGTGGGCTGACCCGGAATATGTGAAACGTTTTGTCGAAAGCGCTCAGATTTACGATGGCGACAGCTTCGAGGTGAACGAGATGCTGGCGACCAAGATGCTGGGCCAACCGCACGACGCCAAACCATTTCAGTTGCACACACTCGCCAACCGGTACTATGAATATGAATTCCAGAGGTATTGGCATTACTATCAGGTGTGGGGCCGGATCACGTACAACCCCAGTGCCGATCCCGCGATCTGGCGGAACGAGTTTGATGCGTCGTTTTGGCGATCAAGCTGGGCCGCTGGTCATGCGGGCGTTGCATCGAGCCAGCCAGATCTTGCCGCGGATCGTGGCTGCCAGTTACGACTACCGCTACTTTCCCACCACACGCGGCTGGGCCGAAATGATGAGGCTCGGCGATCTTCCCGAGTACGCCAAGGGAACAGGCACCGACGTCGAGCAGTTTCAAAGTTACCAGGATGCCGCGCGAGAGTTGCTGGCCGGCCAGCCGACGCCGCTGCGCACGCCCCAGCAGACCGCCGTTTGGTTTACCTCGGTCGCGCAACAAGTGCTCGACGACATCGAAGCCGCCGCCGCTGCGGGCGGGGAACGGAAGGAAATATCGCGGGCCGAGTTCCGCACCACCACGACCGACTTGCGGATCCTCGCGCAGCTTGCGCTGTACCACGCGGCTCGCATGCGTGCCGCCGTTTGGTACAACGTCTATTTGCAGGCGGAGAGCGACGAGTTTGCCATGGATCAATGTCTGGTCGCCGAGTCCAAGGCGATTGAGGCTTGGCGTGGAATCATTGCCGCGGCCGGTGATGTCTATGCCGAAACGCTGCATTTCGGCGTGCATCGCGTCGGATTCAGTGACCATTGGAAGGAGGAGTTGGTGTTGCTGGAGGAGGGCTACGCGGAATTGCAGGCGATGCCCCGCAAAGCCGTGCTGGACGCAGGGACACGACAGCGTTTGTTGCAGCAAATCCAGTCGCCGCCAGCGAGGAACACGTCGATCCAGATCGAACGGGTGCCAACCGCAACTCCCGGACAGGACCTTCTGATCACTGCGACGGTCGAAGAGGATTCGCCGTTGGAATCGATTTCGCTGCGCTATCGACATTTGACGCAGTTCGAGGATTACCAGACGGTGCCAATGGTTTGGGACGCCGAGCGGAACGGATACACGGCCACGATCCCCGCAGACTTCATCGTGCCCCAGTGGGACCTGATGTACTTCATCGAGGCGGTCGACCGGCAGGGTCAGGGCTGCAAGCTGCCCGATCTGGAAAAGGAATTGCCGTATGTGATTGTCACTGTGCTGAGACAATCGAAGTAACGCCGCTTCGGAGGGTGCGACTGGACCCGGGCATCCCGGTCGATCATCTTCTATGATGAGTGCCCGACCCAAGGTTCTTTAACAAGCTATGCAATGATTGGACGAGTGAAAAAAATGCGAATTGGCATCGGTTTGGTACGCGACTCCATCGAAACACGGGGATTGCTGGCGGCATTGGTCAGTCTGTTCATTGCGGGAATCGCTCTGCCGCAAGTTCCCGACTGGGAAAACGAACAGATCATCGGTCGGAACAAGGAACCGGCTCGCGCGACGGCGTTGCCGTACCCCGATCGCAGAGGCGCGATCAAAGCAACACGCGAGGCATCACCTTTCCATCAGAACCTCAATGGCACCTGGAAGTTCCATTGGGCAGCCGACCCGAGTCAGCGTCCGGCCGATTTCCACCGTGACAATTTTGACGTGAGCAGTTGGGATGACTTGCCGGTCCCCAGCAATTGGCAGATGCATGGTTATGGTGTGCCTGTTTACACCAACATCAAGTACCCCTTCCAATCGGACCCACCGCGGGTGATGGGTGAGCCACCGAAGCAGTTCACCAACTTTGCCGAGCGCAATCCCGTCGGTTCTTACCGCCGCGAGTTTACGGTGCCGGAAACGTGGAACGGTCGTCAGGTGTTTCTCCAATTCAACGGTGTTGATTCCGCATTCTATCTGTGGGTAAACGGTCAACAGATCGGCTACAGCCAGGACAGCCGAACGCCGGCTGTCTTCAACATCACCCGGTCTCTTCGACCGGGCAGCAACTCGTTGGCAGTGGAAGTTTATCGTTACAGCGACGGAAGTTACCTGGAGGACCAGGACTTTTGGCGGCTCAGTGGGATCTTTCGAGACGTCTACCTGTGGTCAACCGATGAGCTGCAGGTGCGCGACTTGTTTGTGCATACCGATCTGGATGCTGACTACGCTGACGCCGAACTCAGTGTTGACGTCGAAGTGCGTAACTTCAGTGATGCTGACCATCGCTTTTCGGTCGAGTGCGAACTGTTGGATCCAACCGGCGAAACGGTGGCAAAGTTTGACGCCGACTCCAGCGTTGCCGGCGTCGACTCGACGGCGCTGACGTTGAAACAGTTTATTGCATCTCCACGAAAATGGTCGGCCGAGACTCCCAACCTTTATCGGCTGTTGCTGACGCTGCGGAACGCTGACGGCGAGGTCAAAGAAGTCACAACTTGTCGCGTCGGTTTCCGCGAAGTCGAAATCAAAGACGGCCTGCTGCATGTCAACGGCAAGCCGGTCTACATGAAAGGCGTCAATCGCCACGAGCACGACCCGGATACCGGTCACACCATCTCCGTCGATTCGATGATCAACGATATTCGACTAATGAAACAGTTTAACATCAATGCGGTCCGGACAAGCCACTATCCCTGCGATCCTCAATGGTACGAACTGTGCGATGAGTTTGGGCTGTACGTGATTGATGAATCCAACATCGAGTCTCACGGAATGGGTTATGGCAAGGAGTCGCTGGCAAAGGATCCCGACTGGAAGAAGGCGCATTTGGAACGCACCCGGCGAATGGTCGAACGTGACAAGAATCATCCGTCAATCATCACGTGGTCACTCGGCAACGAAGCGGGCAACGGGGTGAATTTCTTTGCCACCTACGATTGGATCAAGCAGCGGGATCCTTCACGTCCGGTTCAATACGAACGAGCCGAATTCGAGGACCGCAACACCGACATTCGCTGTCCGATGTACGCCACCATCGACAGAATCGTCAACTATGCAGAGCAAGACCCGGATCGTCCGCTGATCCTCTGCGAATACGCGCACGCGATGGGCAATAGCGTTGGTAACTTGCAGGATTATTGGGATGCCATCGAATCGTATGACCACTTGCAAGGTGGATTCATCTGGGATTGGGTCGACCAGGGGATTCGCAAGGAAGTCCCCACGGGCCGAAAGATCACCGACCAACAACGTCCCGACCTGTCCGCCATGGCGATGGGAGATGTTGACGACCAAAACGGCGTCGTCGGGTATGCGGTTGTCGACACTGATCCCGCTCTCGAGCTGACAGCTGACTTGACGCTGGAAGCCGTCATCCTGGGTAATCACGCGGACAGCTACTGCCCGTTAATCTCCAAAGGGGATCACCAATACCTGTTGCGACTGGACGGGGCCGGTGTCAACTTCACCATTCACAGCGGAAAGTGGCAAAGCGTCAAAGTTTCTTACGCCAAGGCGAACCTGGATGACAAACTGAATCGCATCACGGCGACCTATGACGGCACACAGATGTGTTTGTACATCAACGGCAAGCGTGTCGCTCAAGGTCCGGCGTCAGGCCGCATCGACGAAAGCATTCATCAGGTCAACATCGGCCGGAATTCCGAGATCTCTGATCGGGTCGCATCGGTCCCGATCCGCGAAGCGAGGATCTACAACCGGGCGTTGTCGGCGGAGGAGATTGCCAGTGGTCATGATCAAACGCGAACAGGACTCGTGCTCGATTTAGACTTGCGTAAAGCTGATTCCGAACGCACGCCGATTGGCGGACAAGACTCCTTTTTTGCCTATGGCGGTGATTTCGGAGACCAGCCCAATGACGGCAACTTCTGCATGAACGGCTTGGTTCACGCGGATCGCTCCGCCAATCCGCACCTCTGGGAAGTGAAAAAGGTTTATCAAAATATCAAGGTGCATCCCGTTGATTTGGTGAAGGGCAAGGTGCGCATTGAAAACAAGTATCGGTTTACCGACTTGGCTGAATTCGCCGGCGTCTTGACGTTGCACTGCAATGGTGAGTTGATCGAGTCGCAGCCGTTTGAAACGAAGCTTGCGCCAATGAGTAGCGCAGAAGTGGCCTTCACCTTGCCAGAACCTGGCGATCTGAAGGGGGATTGCTGGCTGACGGTTTCCTTCCATACGCGAGAGGAAACATCGTGGGCACCGCGGGGACACCGCGTCGCCTGGGACCAGTTTTCGTTAACGCCGTACGAACCGTTACCGTTACCGCCTCGCGTGAATCCGGGTGCCCCCACGGCGGATCTTTTGCCGGGAGATCATCTGAGAGTGGTTGCCGGTGACGTGCAAGCCACCTTCGATGTGAACACAGGCGCTCTGATATCGATCCGCAAGGGTGATCGAGAGTTGTTGTCGCAGGCGCTTGTTCCGAATTTTTGGAAAGTCCCCAACGACAATCAGTACCGCAACCAATACTTGAATCGCCTCGGTCCCTGGCGCACGGCGGCCGCACGTCGAACAGAGATTGAGATGAAGACTGAACTTGTCAACGACGCAATCGTGATCGATGTCAAGTCACAGCTTCCTGTTGGCTCCTCCAGCTACGATCTGCGCTACACGATATCGCCGGATGGTTCTATTCATGTGAAGGCCGACTATCGGCCGGGCAAAAAATCTGTCCCACTGCTTCCGCGGTTCGGAATGCAATTGGCAGTGCCCAAACCGATCAATGCGGTTCACTGGTATGGTCGCGGTCCGCACGAGACCTACTGGGACCGAAAAACGGGCGGCGAAATCGGCGTCTTTGAGTCGACGGTCGACGAAATGGTGTTTCCTTACGCGCGTCCACAGGACACCGGCAACCGTTGCGACGTCCGCTGGATTGCCTTGACCGACGAATCTGGCCACGGCCTCAAGATCATTGGCGACCAGCCGCTAAGTGTTAGTGCGTGGCCGTTTACGATGACGGATGTAGAGCAGGCCAGTCACCCCTACGATCTTCCGCGGCGTGAATTCAACACGATCAGCATCGATTGGAAACTGCATGGGTTGGGAGGTGATAACAGTTGGGGCGCGAAAACGCACCCACAATACACGCTTCCTGGCAACCAACCTTACAGTTACGGCTTCACGATTTTAGCGCTCTAGTGAACCGACTGCACTCTTGCCGGAAGCGATCCAGAACTTTCATGCGTCAACGATCTCCACAAGCCATCAAGGCGATCGTTTCGTTAACATCCGATCTAGGTTTCCTATCGCCATTGAGAATAATCACCCATGCATACTTTGCGTATCTTGTGTGATGTGAATTGCGGCCGGATCGCACTCGTTTTGTTCACCCTCTTGGTTTCGTGGCAAGCGATTTCCCGGCTTCAAGGGGTTGGTATCTACACAAGACTTGAGTAGGTACCAATGCCACCTGAGAGGGTGAAGGAAAGCTGTGCGATCTCAAAGACCGTAAGTTTACAGCCCAATGACATGTGCGAATTCGCTCGTTGTGCGAAACCGCTCGCATTTCAGACTCGTCGAATGCGACTTTCGCGCAAAGTGGTAAGAATGGACGTAGTAACCGTGCACAATGGATTGCATCTCCTACTGATGCCCTGGGTGTTTAGCGCGGAGCTTCTTGTTGTTGGCTCAGCGGCGCGCTCTTTGCTGGAGTGAGCTGGGGGAGTCCCGCGACTGACAATTTGAGCGAACGGGTCCGCACAAGTCGGATGCCAGACACCATAGCCGCAAGAGATGACCGATGACTGACGAGAATGAACTTGAACGACCCTGGCTTGTTGCCGTTTGGCCTGGCATGGGGCATGTCGCATTGAGCGCGGGATACTATTTGATGGCGAAGCTCGGGATGCACCATCTAGCAGAATTTCCCTCAAGCGGGTTATTCGACGTTGACGCCGCACTGGTCAAGGCGGGAATCGTGCAGAAAACCGAGCGTCCCCGAAGCCGGTTCTTTGTTTGGAAAGCGCATCAAGGCAAACGCGATGTCATCGTCTTCATCGGTGAAGCTCAGCCGCCTCAGGGGAAGTACGCGTTCTGCGAAAAATTGATTGACTTTGCACGCGACCAAGGCGTCGAACGCCTATTTACTTTCGCGGCGATGGCGACAGAGATGCATCCCGAACACGAATCCCGTGTGTTTGCCGCAGCCACAGACACCGGTGCGCTGCGAGAACTCGACCGACCCGAAGTACGAATACTCGATGAAGGACATATCGGTGGCATGAACGGCGTGCTGCTTGCCGCGGCTGCGGACAAAGGAATGCAGGGTGTCTGTCTGTTGGGTGAAATGCCGCATCTCTTTGCGCAGATTCCGTTTCCAAAGGCATCGATGGCCGTCTTGAAGATCTTCACGGAGATGGCTGAAATCGAGTTGGACTTTGCCGAACTTGCCCAACAGTCCGAAGCAATGGAACACCGGCTCGGTGAGTTACTGGCCAAAGTCGAAGGGACGCTCGAGGCGCAGCAGCCCAGAGAGTCAGAGGAAGAATTTAGCATGGCTGACGAAACCAGACTATCCGAAGACGACCAGCAACGAATCGAAGCATTGTTCCGCGAGGCCAGCCAGGATCGCTCCAAAGCCTACGAACTCAAAAGCGAACTGGACCGTCTTGGCGTATTCGGCGACTATGAAGACCGTTTTCTCGATTTGTTCAAGCAACAGGATTAGTGATCAGGCGTCGAAGATGGTATCTATCGAACACCACCGAAACGGGGAGCTGGGTGCGATTTGGGTTAGAAACTCGAAATCCATCGTGAAAAGTCCGGTGACCAAAAAGAATTCCGATACAAAGACGCCGTGGGGTTGTTCAAGGCGGAGAAGACGGATCTGCGATTGTATTCGACTCATCGGCGAGGACATTTGTCGGAATATAGCTGGATCAGTCCTTCTTACGGTTTGGTGTCGGTCAACCATCGCGACTACTGCTTTGTCATGACTAACAATGAGGGTTCAATTTGCTTCGGGAAAAGGGGTCAGGTACCAAAAGTGCGAAGCACCCGAAGGGCCGTTCCGGCTTTTGGTACCTGCCCCTTTTCCCGGCCAACCCCAAAATCAAGCTTTGACAAAGCACTAAACTAAAAGCACGTTCGAAGAGTGGGCTTCAGATCGCTCGCAACTTGGGAGCGGGGGAATGTATGCAACGAATATCACGATTATTGTTGGTGTTTTCCTTTCCCTGCTCGCGTCTGATTCGGTCAGAGCGGCTGAGATCAATGGCAAAGTAGAGTCTGTCGACGGAAAAACCATCCAACTCGTTGTTGACGGCGAATGGCTCCCAGTGGTTGGCGACCCGTGCGAGATCTTCGTCGATCTTCCTGGCGTCGGAAGAGCCCGAGTTGGGGTCGCCACGGTGAGTAAAGTTGAAGGCAACGCGATCTTCGCCAGCGTGATTCGATCAACAGCGACCGTTTCCGCCGGACAGCTTGCCGCAATCAACTCGCCCTCGCCGGTTCGTCGCACTGGCATGCAGGTGCCGCTATTGATCGGTCGCCCGGCAGCAGATGCGAGAACCGAGGTCGAGCGTGCGGGTTTCAAGGCAGTGTTCGAGGTCGGCATTCCCGCTCCCTCTGGAGTCCCTCCCTTTACCGCATACGCGCAAAAGCCAGTTGCAGGCGGCACGTTAGGCAAGGGGCAGGAAGTTGTCATCACGATCTACGGCGATTCGAACTCTGATTCGACCGCGCCGCCAGCACCCACCGCGCCAACAACGGCCCGATCAACGACGCCGAGGACCACGGCACGAAACGCGTTAGCTCTCGATACGCCAAACATCAAAGGTCCCGATGCCAACTCCTCCGCCATTGTCCGGCTCGTTGCAAGCTTGATGGAACAGCACCATATCTCGGCTCATCCACTGGACGATGAGATCAGCCGTCGTACCTTCGAAAATCTGATCGATAATCTCGATCCGCAGCGAATGTACTTTTATCAGTCAGATATAAACGATTTCAAACAGGATCGCTATAACATCGACGATTGGATCCATGACGGCGACATCGATTTCTATTACAGAATGTTCCGCCGCTTCTTGGTTCGCGTCGACGAACGCGTGCGAGGCCTGGCAGACATCTTGGCACTCGAGCCCGACTTCACACTCGACGAAGAACTCGTCATTGACACAGAGTCGCTAGCTTTTCCACGCGATGCAGTGCAGTCTCGCGAAGGCTGGCGAAAGCGCATCAAATACGATCTTCTCAAAGAGACTGTCGGTGGCACGGACTTAGACGAAGCTCGCCACAAGGTGCAAGTCCGTTACACAAACTACCTGAACCTCCTCAAGCAGAACTCCGACGATGACTTGTTGGAATTTGTTCTTAATCAGTTCACCCATGCCTATGATCCACACTCGAATTACATTTCAAAACAAACATGGCAGAATTTCGTTATCCAAAACGAACAGCAGATGACAGGCATCGGCGCTTCGTTGAAAATATTTGATGGTGACGTCCAAGTCATGAAAATCATTTTTGGTAGCCCGTCGTACCAACACGGACAACTCAAAGCCGGCGATCGGATCATCGCGGTGGGGCAAGGTGCAAGCGGCGAGCTGGTGGACGTCCGCGGTAAGCCGTTGGCGGGCGTGGTTCAATTGATCCGTGGTAAACCGGACACCATCGTACGCCTAAAAGTCGTGCCCAAGGGCAAGTTCGAGGTGAAAGTCTATGCGATCACTCGTAAGAAATTTGATTTGCAGAAGGCTCAGGCGACCATTCTCTTGGGCGATCAACTTCCCGAGGGAAGACACGCCAAATTAGGTTTCATTTATCTTCCCGGCTTCTACCGCGACTGGCAGCCTAAAGACGATGCGCAAGAATTGTCGCTTTCTGCGGCGCGCGATGTGCGTAAGATTCTGATGGATTTCCAGTCCGAACAGGTCGATCTGATTGTGCTCGACCTGCGCAACAATACGGGAGGCAGTTTAAACGAATGCATTGACATCACAGGGTTCTTTGTCGGTAAGGGAAACGTTCTGCAAGTTAAAGGTCGTGATGGCAAGGTGGAGACATATGCGGGCAACGACACGCCGATACTTTCGGAAAAACCGGTTGTGGCTTTGACCAGTAGCCTGACATCCAGCGGTGCAGAAATCCTTGCCGGTGCGCTGCAGGACTACCGTCGTGCGCTCGTGATTGGTGACGAAAGCACTCACGGGTCCGGCGTAGTCGCCAACCTCCAGGATCTCGGCGCGATGCTGTTCAAGACAAAGACGCCGGTCGATTATGGGCGGCTCAAGCTGGTCATGCAGCGATTCTACCGCCCTTCCGGTGATAGCACTCAGCTGCGAGGCGTGCATGCGGACATCGTGCTGCCCGCGCTTACCTGTGTGACCGTTGAGCGTGAGGAAACCCTGAAGCACACATTGGAGTTCGACCAGATTGCGCCAGCTGACTTCGTCCCGATGAATTACGGAATTGACGAAACATTAGTCAACGCTCTGCAATCACGATCGGAAACGAGACAGGCCGCGTCTGCGTTTTTCAAAGATCTAAACCAGAAAATCGCAACCTATCGTGACTTGAAAAACCGCACGGCGATTTCCCTGAATCGAGCTGCGTACATTTCCAGTCAACGAACGTTCGATTCCGACGACCAACAACTTCCTTCGCTCGCCGGCGTTCCCGACGTGATCCATGACGGCTACCTAAACGAGTCACTGAGCATCTCGCTTGACTATCTTGCCCGGCATCAAGTTTTCGCAGGCCGAAGCCAACTACAAGGCAGGCCAACATTCGACGGCGATTGCAAAGTACAAAGCAGCGGTGACGGCAGATCCTGAATTCAAAACGGGGCACTATAAACTTGGCTGGGCGTTGGCCACGGGCCCCATTCGCGACGGTAAGTTAGCGGTCACGCACGCGCAGCGCACCGTCGATTTAGATAGCGGCGGAAGTTGGGCTTATCGTCTCGGACTGGCCGTCGCCCATGCCGAGGGCGGAGACTTTGCTGCTGCCCAACAGCACCTCAACGTCGCCTTGGAAAGTGCGCCGCAGGCAAAACGCTCGTCGTACGGGTTTCTGCGAGAGCGGTTTCGCAATCGACAATCTTACCCGCGGTAGAGAGAATCTAAGAGGCCTGACCCCTTTGGTTCCTGCCATGATGGATCAATCGCCTCCCTCGCGCACGAACAGTGCGCAGGTTTTCGAGGAAGGGATTTCATATTTGTTCTCGCCGTGCATTTCGATCAAGTGGGGGAAGTCGCCACGAGAAAACGTTTGCAGTTGCGAGATTCGAACATCGTCGCTATCGATGACTTCGATCATCGGCCGATTTTTTAGGTGTCGGACGACGCCGTACATGCAATAAACACGGACATCACTGCATCCGACGATGCGACTGGGCGTATTAGCGTCGGGGTGTTCAGCTCGGTTGACGGTGCCTGCTTCCACTTTGAAGAAGTAAATGCGGATGTGTTTGCAACCATCGAAGATCGACTGGGGATCGCTGCTGACGCGTTCGACGTTCAAGGCGTAAAACGAGAGTGGTTTCACGGTTGCTTTGAAAGCCATCGGACCGCCACGTGCCATCGCACCGTAAATTCGGCCGCCGCCGTTTCTCGAGACCGTCATCTTCGCCGGCGCCAGCATGCAGGTGCCTTGGCCGCTGTTCCAATCGATCTGGCCACGAATCGATAGAAATGCAATCAGCGGCTGGGCACTGGAATCGTCCGCGGTAATGATCGTAAAGGAGTCCGCATTGCTGACACGATTGGAACGTCCAACGACCGTATGATCGCCAATCGATGTGATCGCTCCGGCAACGCCAAATAGTTGCGTATCGGATCGCAAAGCGAAGCGATCCCGACAACTGGTACTTTCCTGGCGGCACAAACACCTTCTCGCGCGCGGCGATCGCTTGCTCGAACGCCTTCTTATCGTCGGTGACTCCGTCGCCTTTGGCACCGAACGATTTCACATTGGCGACATCTGAATCTTCAAACGATGGAGAATTCACGTAGTGCCGACGATGGATTGCTTCAAGATCAGGCTGGTCCGCCGCCCCGGCCAAGTCGATTAGTTCCCCGGACCCTTCCACGCCGTCGATCAGCCATACGGCACCCGATAACGACGAACTGTATCGTTTGATTCGAGTCCACAACTGACCGTTTGGCATGCTGGCTCCCCCATGAAAAACATCGCGGGCACCGAAGACGGAAACATCTTCCAAAAAGACGTTTTCAGCTTGCCGTGTGCGGCAGACACTGCCGCCGATATCAACTTTGACGACGCAATCGACCAAACTGATTCCCGCGCCACCGGGCTGCGTGGCCATGTCCACGGCCGCATCGCTCGATGGCTGAAGCAAGCACCCCACCATCAGCGTCGGCATCTGATTGCGTTCGCTAAACCTCACCGATGCATCGGTCTGGTCACGGAAATCGCATGCTACCAACAGCGGGAAACGACTGCCACGATCGATCGTGATTCCATAGCGGCCGCCGATCACTTCGACGTTATAAGTTCCGCCGCCTTGACCACAGCAATTGCTCAATCCCGCGAAAGCTCCGTCGGCCTGCACCTTTACGTCCTGCAATGTCGAGCCTTGTGAGCCGCTGTGCCGAATACCAATCGCCCCGGCATGCCCGCGAACATCGATGTCGATGCCTTTAAAAATGTGACTGAACGAAATGTTGGGTTGCTCTTTGCCCCAAGTCGGCTCCTGTTTGCCCGGCGCATCGTCGCGAGTTTGTGCCCAAACCCAGACAGCGAGCTTCGGACTCTGCGGATCATCAAATCCCTGGGCATCGGCCGATAGTCTTAGGACAGGCCGTTTGCCCGCGGTGGAACCGATCATCACGATCCGGTTCGGCAGGTCCCAAAAGTGCTGAGTGTGACCATCGGTGCTGCGCGGCCGATCAAGTTTCTCGACCTGCTGCTGACAGGAAAGCGTATCGGAAATCAAGTAGGTTCCCGTGGGAAAAAAACAGGCCAAACCATGATCTCGAGCGTCGTTAACGGCCTTCTGAATGGAGTCGGTCGAGTCGAGTTGCGCAGTTGGATCGGCGAAATAGGGAGCTTTGGTGACATCCAGAAAACCTCTTTGCAAGAGCTGGTCTTGCGAGTCAATGCCAGGGGGAAAGCGATCGGCGCTAGCAACCGCAGTGAAGAAAAATCCGCAAACAAGAGGCAGACCAACAGCGGAACGAATCATTCGACTTCTTTCATTTAATCGGAGAGTTAAACAGTCAGTTGCCACGGGTCGCGATACGGCTTGTTGACGAAGCCGTTCGCCTCTTGATCGCCAACCACTTCTTCTTTCTCGCCATCCCACTCGATGCTGCGGCCGGCTTCCCACGATACGTTCATCAAGTGGCCTATGTTGGTCGCGTGGTGGCCTGTTTGTGCGTCGGTCTCGGGCTGAACTCGATTCCGAACGTTGTCGATGAAGACTTGCGAATGATGCCTGTCATCAGCCGCCGACACAATCTCTTCTTCGGTACTGAGCAGGTAACCCGCGTCGGTTTGCGACTTGTTTTGCTTCGGCTCCGGTGCAATCGAGATTCGACTGCGGTCGAGCACCATGGTCGCTTCGGTACCGTAGAAACACTTCGCGTGCGAACGTCGGACGCGGCGTGAGCCCATTCGCATCGTGTACTGCAGTAGGAAACCGTTCTTCGCGACCGGGCCGGGACCAAACTCCATGATCGCGTCGAACGTGTTGGGATATTCGAAGTTATCGTGATAGGCGAAGTGTCCGCCCATCGCTGAGACACGTTTGGGATACTTCACTCCCATCGCCCAATTGACGATGTCAAAATGATGCACGCCCCAAGCAACCTGGTGCCCGCCGCCTGACAAGCGGAACCAATCGTAACCGTAGTCGTAGTAGATGTTGGGATTGTAGTTTCGCATCGGAGCCGGCCCGACATAAAAATCCCAATCGAGTTCCGGCGGCGGATCACAATCGGCCGGGTTGCCGCGGCCTGGTGCCCAGTAAGTATGGTCCCAGACTTTGACTTCGCTGATCTCGCCGAGCCGCCCCGACTGAATGATGTCGACGGCTTTGCGGTAGTGCTGCATGCTGTGTTGCTGGGTGCCGATCTGGACGATGCGGTCATACTTCTTGGCCGCTTCGATCAAGTATTTGCCCTCGCCAATCGAATTGCCCAACGGTTTTTCGACGTAAACGTCTTTACCCGCTTGGCAGGCGGCGACCGCGATCGGTACGTGCCAATGAGCCTGCGTGGCGACAATCACCGCGTCGATGCTGGTGTCCTGCAGCAATTCCCGAAAGTCTTTGTACGTGGCGACCGAGCCGCCGCCAGCTTTGACTTGTCCACGTTCCAAGTGTTTCGAGTTTACGTCGCAAACGGCTGCCATACGAACGCCGGGCAGTTCCATAAAACTGGGCATCACTTGATTTGCTCCGCGAGCTCCGCAGCCGATCAGTGCCATGTTGATTGTGTCGTTGGGACCGGGCTCGGTCGATTGGCAGGGCGCCGGCCGCGTCGCCGCGTATCCGGCGGTCACGGTCGCCGCGGCGGTTCCCAAAAACTGTCGACGGTTGGTGAATCTTGCACTGATCACGGCTGGAACCTTTCTGTATCGGTGATGAAGATTGTTGTGTGAGCTTCGCGATTGATGTAAAGCGTCATTCGATTCCGCGGGGCGTGATGCGGCTGGAACCGAAGCCGGATTCGTATTTTGCAGCCAAAACGCGTTTGGGTAAGGGGAAGTTCTTCAGCGTGTTCTTGTGCGGCTGTTCCACGTAGTCGTAAGGCTCCTTGCGTGGCTTGTAGGACGGCTTGCCCATTCCAGACCCAAAAGAAGCTTTCCAAATCGTCTCGTTGTCCTTGCGGATTTCGGCTTTTGTGTAGAAACCGGAGTATCGAACCGTGAATTGATTTCCACCGGAATCGCTGGGGCCGATGACGATGTACGACTCATTCGTCGTTTTGCTGCGACCCATCTCGACCGCCAACGTGGCCGGCGCCGCATCGTCGATCCGATAACCGGCCTGTTGGACCGCGCCCGAGAGGTTCTCGAGTTCCGTGTCGCCGATCCCGTCGTACTTCCAAACGACGAAGCCGCTTGACAGATCGACCATCAATCCCGTCGGGCTGACCAGATAGCGGTTCGTCGGCCAGATCAGCGGCTGGGTATTGAGCGTGATGGCTGTGCGCAGTAGCTCTTCGATACGTACCGCGTGGGGCAGCTTTCGGCCGCCAACTTCGTGGAAAACAAACACCATCCCGTTGTTGGTGCGTGCCACTTCTCCAGAGTGGACTTCGCCGTCTTTTTCGAAACTAACTTGGTCGCCGACATCCACCGCGAGGCACGACATCCGAGCGGACACCAATAACGTCAACATGAACGCAAGCCGGACCACCGAGATCATTCGCCGGACGCGGCAACGGGACAGCACACGTCGAACAGAGATGGGTGACAAACACGTCCAAACAGTATCGCAACACATGCAATTCAGCCCGGGGAAACAAAGGAACAATCGAATGATCACCTGCACGCGCCCGATGGGGCACTCCTTCCTCTGATCCTCAATCCCACGGAAACAGATACCGCAGCCGCTTGGATGCAAGTTTCCCCAATGTAGTCCGAAACAGAGCGACAATTGCGACGACACGAGGCAGGAATTCATCAATCCGCCGCTTGAGGAGCACCGAAGCTCTTGCTATAGAATCCAGAGCGATCGAAGCAGCAAACGCGTCGCTTCCCAGCAGCCAGCATTTCGCAAGCATTGTTGATCCGACGGACGCGAGTCTCTGGCCGCTTGGCGGAGGTAATCCAGTGGATCCAGTCTCTACGCGCAATGGAAGTGATGTCGGACCACAACGCCCGCGCCTGCGGGGCGGCGGCGAGAGCCTTCCGCAAATCTGCCGGAACCGTCGGTTCCGGTTCCTCCCCAGCTGACATGATCTCGAACGTGACGACGTCGCCGACGTCTGCGCCGGCGGCTTCGCGCATCTTCCTGGTCACCTTGAGCCAATGGCTTTTTTGGCCGTCTGGCTCGAGCGTGGCTCGAAACGAATGGCCATTGATGGTGCCTTCAACTGTCGTCATGCCCCGCGTGGGGAGCTTCGTGCTGGCGTTCTTTGGCAGGACAACGAAGCTCCAAGAGCCGCCCTTCGCAGTCGTTGCCGGCCGCAAAAGGTTTGCTTTGAAACGGATCTTCGAAGCGGTTTTGGTCATTTCTGTGAGGTATCACTGACAGGAATATGCGATTTGCGGGATGCTCGGTTCACTCGCTCAATGTTCTCGGATTCGATGCTCATGCAGTTTTTGCTGGTAACGAACTGCGTTCTTTCCAGGAGCAGGATGCAGCTGAATGGATCGGGCGTGGAGCTTGCCGCTTGCGAAGTGACTCCCACACTGCGCCTTACGATTTCTATTCTTGCTAGCCAAGTAGGCCACCGAAGCATTGTAGACGATTGCTGAATCGACAGTGCGGCAAGCCACTCAAAATCGATTCCTGCTGTGAAGGAACTGCCTAGCTTCGAAACGTAATCACATTCGAGAAACGAGAGCGTTTGACGCGGTGAGCGTTTCCCTCAGCCTCGTCCCGGCCTCCGCAGCAGCCGAGCCCGCGATCACGGCGGCTTGTTGGAACGATTGCGCGGCCGTATCGAGTTGGGCAAATTAGAGCATTTTCAAATTTGATGTGCACGTTCTTTGTAGGCCAGGACTTGTCCTGGCGCAAGATTGCCAGGACAAGGAGACCGTCCGGTTGAGGATGCCGGTTGTGATCAGATTTGGGTAACCGCGGAGCGGTGAAAGAGGGTAGCCTGGGGTGAACCAACGAGCGACAGCGAGGCTGGTGTAACCCCAGGGAAGCGAACCCGAAAGAACCTTTCCCCCGCGGCGTTTCGGCGGCGTAGCCGCCGAAACGCCGCGGGGGAAAAATGTCGTGGAGCAACCGCAACCTGGGGCTGCGGTTGCTCGCTTAGAGCTCGCACCCTTACCCCAGGCTACATTCTTCCGCCGCTCCGCGGCTGTCCAATCGAGTGATGTACTTTCTTCTCGGTGCCTATACCAAACGACGAGCGTCGGAAATCCTAACAAGAACGGAACGGCTCAGCCGGACGGTCTCCAAGTCCTGGCCTACAAGATTTCGTCGAGGCTAAACCAAGAACAAAAATGCTCTAGAGCTCCCCGCGAGTCCGCGCCGCCCGCCGGCAGGCCCCCAACGTGAGATTTCGGGAAGATGGCAACGCCAGGCGCAATTCGCCAGGGTCGTTGGAGGTACCCCCTAGCAGAGTCGAACTGCTGTTTCTGGACTGAGAATCCAGCGTCCTGGGCCACTAGACGAAGGGGGCGATTTGGGCGTCAGTCTACCGTTGACAGTCGACAGTAAACAGTAAGAGGTGTGATCTGGTCATCGTGCTGCGATCAATTTGAAAGCTTCGGCGTCGAACAAGCCTCGGTCGCTGAGCTTCAGCGATGGTATCACAAGCAGGGCCATGAACGAAAGCGTCATGAATGGTGCGTTCAGCTTTGAACCGAGCGTCTGCTTGGCAAAACGGTCGATCCGCTCGTAGTCTGCGGCAACCGAGTTACCGTCCGCCGCCGTCATGATTCCGGCGATCGGCAACGGCAAGATATGTTCATCACTTGCCAGAGACCGCCGAGATCCCACCTCGGTGCTGAACAATCAGATTGACCGCACGACAAAGTCTCCGCTGGATCCGTCCGACCGCCAAGATGTTGTGCGAGTCGTGGCCGACGCTGATGCGATCGCTCCTGCCCGGATCCCAAACCCGCGAATGAAACATGTTGCAACCGGCGCGTCGTGGTAACGATTGACGACCGCCAGCGTTGCCAGGTCTTGGCATCATGATTCGGATGGACGATCACGCGAATCGGTGAACAGCGACCCGTCGATTGCCTCCATCGCCACGGTCTGGCTGGCCTCGTTCGATCCAACTGAAAATCAGCCTCGGCTTTTGGTTGGCACTGAAACTGATTGATCAGAGGCGTTTCGACACGGTCGAATCCGCTCGCGGCCGTGCTCGGCGACAAGCTGTCCCATCGATGTAAGTTTGCTTGACGTCCCACGAATTCAAGTCGTCGGTGACGATAAAGTCGGCCGGATCGCCGACGCGAAGCCTGCCGACGGGCAAACCGTAGTGTTCGATCGGGTTCAGGCAGGCAGCCTGCAGCACGTTGAATAAGTCACAACCACGTTCGATCGCTCGCCGTACCAGGGCGTTGATGTGTGAGACCGCTAGTTCGTCGGGATGTTTGTCGTCACTGCAGAACATGATCGACATCGGCTCGTGATCGATCAGCGGATAGAGGGCTTCAAAATTCTTGGCTGCACTTCCTTCGCGGATCAGGATCTTCATGCCGTGCGCGCAGCTTGTGCTCGGCCTCGGCAAGCGTCGTGCATTCGTGATCGGTGCTGATGCCAGCCTCGATGTAGCGAATCGCCTGATCGACCGACCAATCCGGGTGCGTGTCCATCGACCGGCTTGCCCGCCGCTCTGCGCGGCGTCGAGCTTCCGCATCACCTCTTCATCGCCGCTCAGCACTCCCGGGTAATTCATCATCTCGGCGAGGTACCAGATGTCGTCGCGACGCAGAAGTTCGGCAATGTCGCTGGCGTCGATCGTTGCGCCGGAGGTCTCGAACGAGGTGGCCGGCACACAACTGGGGGCTCCGAAAAAGAATTTCAACGGGACCTTATTTCCATCGCTGATCATGAAATCGATGCCGTCGATTCCCATCACGTTGGCGATCTCGTGAGGATCGGAAATAGTTGCCACCGTTCCGTGTCGGACCGCCAGGCGAGCGAATTCGCTGGGGACCAACATCGACGATTCGATATGAATATGTGCGTCGACAAATCCGGGCAGAACGTAGGGCAGATCAGGTTCGATCGATCCTGACGAAAAAGGCTCGATGTTCGCGATCCGACCCGCCGCGATCGTCAGGCGTGCAGGCAGGATTTCTCGGCCCGCGATGTCGATCAAATTTGCGTCGATGTGCATAAAGAACACTATTGCTAAGAACCGCAGGCTGTCGAGACCGTCCCGCTTTGAAGCGAGTGAACTCGAAAGATTTCCATCACCCGCCCGCAAGGAGATCGTACCGCTTTTCAGTTGTTGCTTCACTCTCCGGGAGAGTGACGAGAAAGGAATCGACTATTCCTAGACGGAGGGAGTCGAGCTACATTGGATTGATGCCCCGTCTCCACATCCTGACGAAATCCATGCGATATCTGCTTTCCGTTCGATCCCTTGTTGTTTGCGGTACCGTTCTACTGGGAAACCTGTTTTTCAGCGAACGACTCGCGGCTCAAGCAGGCCTTCGTGAGTCGCTGGAAAGGCTAGACCGCAACGATAATGGCAAGATCGATCCGGATGAAGTCACGCCTCTGGCACGTCCCTACCTGGAGCGGATCACCTCGCAGCGGTCCAGGGGATCTGGAATGTCGCTCGATCGCTCAATTGAAATTGACAGACTTCAAGAGGCAGCCCGGATCTACTATGCGGCGAACAATGGCGCCACCGGCGGCGACGTTGATCCCGAAGGCGAAAGCACGATTCGGCCTTTTGGCCCAGACCCTGACCGACCGATGGTTCCGGATTTCGGCTTGGCTGAAATCAAGTATCCATACTCGAAAGAGGACTTGGAGGAAGCCGACCAAACTTTGCGTCGATACGATCGAAATGATGATGGATACATCGATCGACGGGAAGCGGAACGGGCAAGGTGGACTCATCGCGATCCCTTTGATGATGATCTGGACAAAGACGACCGCTTGAGTCGGATGGAACTGTGCCAACGATACGCTCGGCGCCGACTGTTGTCCGATGATGCGAATGAGCTGGTGCAAAAAGCTCGGCGAATCGGCAGTGGCGTACGCCCTTCAACTCCTGACCAACAACGTCGGGACGACTCGGAGTGGTGGCGCAATCGAGGAAACACTCAGTGGCTGACCGCCAGCGTTCTGTCACGTTTCGATGCGAACAAGAACGGTCGGCTGGAATTGCAGGAGGCGCAAAGACTCGGCATTCCTGCGGGGCAAATCGATCTTGACCGCGATGGTGAATTGTCGCGAAATGAACTGCATGCGCTATTGGACGAAATGCAAAAAGCTGTCGGAGACCCGTCGGACGCCTTGCCCGGTTGGTTCTATGAGCTTGATGAGAACCACGATGGACAGGTCGCGATGTCCGAATTCGCGACCGATTGGACAGCCGAAAAAGTGGAAGAGTTTGAATCGCTTGACGCTAATCTTGACGGTTTATTGACTGCATCCGAAGTGGCGGGCTCCAAGGCAATGGTCGGCGGCAGCTACCGAAACACGGACGCCGAAGTTTTGCCGCCGCGGAAGACAATCATCTCGGAGATCAATATCGACGAAGACTTCTTGATCGGCGACCTGGATGTTCAGCTTTCGATCACGCATTCCAATGTCGGATTCTTGGACGCGTACTTGACCGGCCCCGATGGACAGCGGATCGAATTGTTCACGGAAGTCGGCGGCAGCGGTGACCATTTTGACCAAACCATTTTCGACGACCAGGCGCGCGAACCAATCACCAAAGCCAGGTCTCCGTTCGAGGGCAGGTACCTGCCCGAGGGACTACTGAAACGACAACCTGGCCTAGCACTTTTCAACGGCAAGAACGCGAAGGGAACGTGGCAGTTGATGCTGCGTGGCTCGCGAAGTGACCGTTTTGGGATGCTGCACAGCTGGGGACTGATCACGAGACCTCAAGAAGCGATGACCGGTATTTCGGCAGTGAGCGAGCAAGCGGGCCCGCAACCCGGCGGGACCGCGGCAACCAACTCGCCGCCACAGCTGCGCGGCGAGGACCAGAAAATTGACGCACGTGATCCAGCTCCCGTCCAGCCGCAGAGCAAGCCTGAATGGTCACTGAAAGAGAAATTGACCGCAGGAACAGCCGCGGATCGGGACATGGACGAGAAGCGAAACGAGGCGGAGGCACGTGCGAAGGCCATCGCAAAGTACAAAGAGTGGCTCGAAAACAAGAAACAAGCTTCGCTTGAGGGAATGAAGGCGAAATCGGAGAAGTCGAAAGGGGAAAAGTCGCGGGACGAAGAAGCTGAAGGTCGAGAAACTCCTCCGCAAAGAATTCAAGGACGGGAAGAAGCTCCCTGACAAACGTTAGCCAGCTGGACGAGTCCGCCGAAGAGCAAGAACACCAAAGCAGCGGCTTAGTAGGCAATTCGTTCGTAGTGCCCGGCGACGTATGCGCCTTGGCTGGTAACGTACGGGGCTACCCACCTCCAGCCGTACCATTGCCCGTCACCACCCTGGCGGCGTAAGACACGTCGAGTGACTGCGTCGCTGTCACCGTTGTCTGCCTCGCTGCCATCGTTGAGATCAAGGTAGAACTGCGTTAATCTGGGGCTCCGCGCGACGCGTCGCAGTGTCATCCGCTGCTGATATGCCTCAAACGCTTCCGGATCACTTGCTTCTGCGTTCGAACGCTCGCGACTGATGCGAATGTCCGCGCATTCAGCGCGCGAACCGCAAGAGCAGAGTGTGCAGAGCAGGACAGCAAGAATAGTGGTTTTGTAAGTCATGCAGATCGTCTCGGGTCGTGTCGCCCCTTGTTGCAGCACGTCAGCAACGACTGGATAGTACTCTGCGTCTCTGGAGTGCATCGCAAAATCACCTCGTGCCGTCGACGTCGCTTAGAATCGATGGAACCGGAAACGGTTCCAGGAAAACCGCAAAAAAAATCCGCGAGATCGGGTCGCAGCCAGCACCGGACTGGACAGCTCAAGTTTCGTCGGTCGATTTGTCCCCAAGTCGACCACTGACCGTTGAGTCATGGCGGATTGGTCGACCTGAGGACAGGTCGACCTACGTTGCGTGTCTGGCCAATGCCGTCGGCGATTGGCACGCCGCGCCAGCAACAGCATCGCGGATTTCGCGTTGCGGCTGATAAGAACGCGGACTTAGACCCACAGGCAATCGATCGTTCCAACGACCAGCAGTGTCAGACTGATTGCCGCATTCGTGTCAAAGAATGCCTGATTGACTCGATCAAGGTCGTCCGGCTTGACCAACATGTGCTGACGAACGACCAGTGCGGCGACCACAACCAAGACGGCCCAGAAAATCCACCCCAGCCCAGTTTGCCTGGCGAGCAATGGCAACGCTGCCAGCAGCACTAGCATCGTCAGGTGACAGACCGCCGCGATTCGCAGCGCCCCAGCCACTCCGAGTCGCGCGGGAATGCTGTGCAATCCCGCCCCAGCGTCGTACGCTGCATCCTGGCAAGCGTAGATGATGTCGAATCCGGTGACCCATGCCGCCACCGCTGCCGCCAGCGCCAGCGGAGCAATCAGATCGCTCGGATTCATCACCGACTCGACGCCTCGAATCGCCACCCACGCACAGATCGGCGAAAGACTCAACGCAACTCCGAGCCACAAATGCGCGGCCGATGTAAAACGCTTTGCCAGACTATAGCCACATAGGAACGTCAGCACGGGAATCGAACCGACCAACGGAAGGTAGTTGGGCAAGAACAACACCGTCGAAGCAACGAAACCGACCGAACAAGCAACCGTGAACCATCGAACTTGGCTGCGGGAGAGAATGCCTGCCGGAACATGACGACCTGCAGTTCGCGGATTTGCGGCGTCGATTTCAGCATCGACCAGTCGGTTGAACGCCATCGCGGCGCTTCGCGCAAACACCATGCACAGAAAAATGCCAACCACATCCCGGAATCGAAACGCGGGGTGAGACCCGGAGGGAAGGGGTGCCGCAAAAGCCATCACTGTCGCCAACGCCGCAAACGGCAACGCAAAAATCGTGTGGCTGAACCGAATCAGGCCCAACCAATCGCTCAATTTTCCGCTTGCGGCCTTCGATTCACTCATGAACTCTCGACAGAAACCTTTCTATTGGGCTTCCTCCTGGATGCCAACCGCACCGAGCAGCAACCGACAACGGCAACCCATCAAAATACGTTTCATGAACACATGCTACTCTCGGTTTGGCGGGCGCCCAACCGCTATGGATAACTGGGCCTGGATGGAAGATCGTCGCGACAGCCGCCACGGTTGTCAAACGATTCCTCGAACAACTACGCTGTGAGCCGCGTCTTTTTGCGAACTGATGGTAGAAATTCGCCCGAGGAAGCGTTTGCTGGTCTGGTGACCGCCCCAGTCTTCAAAACTGGTGAGGTGTCCGAAACGATGCCTGGTGGGTTCGATTCCCATCCGCTTCCGTTTTGTTCAGTGTTGCTCGGTTGAATTGTTGCTCGGTTGTCCCAACCGAGAATCCCAGCGAGACTCGGTTGGGACAACCGAGCAACAATAGCCTCACTCGGTTGGGACAACCGAGCAACAATAGCGTCGAGCCGATGAAGCAAAGCAGTCAAAACACGCTGCCCCCAATGGCCTCGACCGTTGACGGTTTGCAGGCGGAGGGCGCTTACAAAGTCCTCGCCCGCGCCCAGGCGCTCGAGCGAACCGGACGCGACATCATTCATCTGGAAATTGGTGAACCAGATTTCGCGACCGAACCGCGAGTTTCTCGCGCCGGTATCGATGCCATCGAAGCGGGACGCACGCGATACAACCCCACGTCCGGGATCGCGGAACTGCGTCAAGCAATCGCTCAGCAGACGAGCGGACGGCTGCAGATCGACGTTCGTCCCGAGCACGTTGTGGTCGGGCCGGGTGCCAAGCCGCATCTGTTCTTCCCCACACTGGCGTTGGTCGAAGCGGGTGACGAAGTCGTCTATCCCGATCCCGGCTTTCCCACCTACGAGGCGATGATCAAAGTTGCCGGCGGCGTCCCAGTCCCGATACCGTTGTCGGAACAGAATGGCTTTTCCTTCGACCTCGATGTCTTCCGAGATCGTGTTAACGATCGAACGCGGTTGATCGTACTCAACTCACCCAGCAACCCCACCGGCGGAGTGATGCCGATCGCGGACCTCGAAGCAAGTCGCCGAGACGGCAAGAAAGTTCAACTGTTGGGTATTGTCTGACGAAATTTACAGCCGGATGTGTTACGACGGCGAGGCGGCGCCGAGTATTGCTTCGCTTGACGGAATGCAAGAGCGTACGATGGTCGTTGATGGATTTTCCAAAACCTATGCCATGACCGGTTGGCGACTTGGATACAGCGTTATGCCAGAGCGACTGGCCGAGAAAGTGAGCCTGCTGTTGGTACACGGAGTCGGATGCACCGCCGAGTTCACGCAGTACGCGGGCCTGGAAGCGTTACTCGGATCGCAAGACCACGCCAAGGGAATGCTTGCCGAATACCAACTTCGCCGCGACGCCTTGGTATCAGGCTTGAACTCCATCTCAGGAGTTCAGTGTCAAGTTCCGGCTGGTGCGTTTTACGCCTTTCCGAATGTTCGGTCCTTTGGACGACCAAGCAGCGAACTGGCCGATCTGCTGCTCGAAGAAGCGGGTGTCGCGTTATTGCCGGGCACCGCGTTCGGCTCACGCGGAGAAGGATTTCTGCGACTTTGCTACGCCAATTCGCTGGCCAATATCGAACGTGCGGTCGAGCGAATCCGAGATACTTTGGCCCGCTGACTCGCGACCGCCAGCCGCCCTGCATGCCGTTCATCATGTTAACGTAGCGAATCCTTGCGAAAGATCTCGGGTCAAGAATGCGATACCGGTGGTTTTCGTTTAACGGCAAGCCGCAGGCGACTGCGTCAGCCTGTAGCAGACGCCTTCGGCTTGCCGTTAAACAATGACGCCTTCGGCTTGCCGTTAAACAATGACGCCTTCGGCTTGCCGTTAAACAATGACGCCTTCGGCTTGCCGTTAAACAATGACGCCTTCGGCTTGCCGTTAAACAATGACGCCTGCGGCTTGCCGTTAAACAATGACGCCTTCGGCTTGCCGTTAAACAATGACGCCTTCGGCTTGCCGTTAAACAATGACGCCTGCGGCTTGCCGTTAAACAATGACGCAGCATCATTTTGATTCCGCGATGCAATATAGAAACTTGCCGCCTCGCAGAAACAACTGGTTGCCAGCTAACGCCGGTGAGGAATCGAACCGCTCATCCAGTTCGTTACTGGCAAGAATCTTCAGTTCCTTCGATCGCTCCAACACCAGCGTCGTTCCGTTGCGGCTCGTGATGTAGACGCGCCCGTCTGCGCCCACCGGCGAAGCGTAGATGTCGGAAATCCCAGACAACCGGGTGCGGTCAATGATCGTATCACCAGTCGCCGCGTCGAGACACGTCAGAATTGCCTGGTTCGACTGATTGAAATACAACATCCCGTCGTATAGCAGCGGCGAGGGGATGTAAGGCGTCCCCTGGTCTTTGCTCCAAATGATCTTGTCCGAATCTGAAATGTCGCCCGTCGCCGATAGAGGCAATGCGAGCAGGGCGTATCCTTGATACCCACTCATGCAATAAACCACATCGCCCTCGACAACCGGACAGGGGATCGCATTGCTCGACAGACCGCCGCATTGCCAGATGATTTCGCCATCGTTCAAGTCATAGCTGCGCACGAAGTTCTCGCCCGATGTGATGACTTGAGTTTTGCCACTGTGCTTGAGAATTCTCGGAGTCGCCCAAGTATTGGGCTCGTCTCGGTCTTTCTTCCACAACGTTTCACCTGTTTTCGCGTCGAGCACTTCGATCGATGATTGTCTGGCGTGATCGCGAACGATGACGAGCTTGCCATCGTGAACAACCGGAGAGCTGCCTTCTCCCAAGCTCGCCCCCATGTATGCCTTTCCCAGGTCTCGCTCCCACAGCTTGGTGCCGTCCAAGTCATAGCAATAGAGGCCAGCGGATCCAAACCAGCAATACAGCCGCTCGCCGTCCGTCGTGGGCGAAGCAGACGCAAAGTCGCTATCGCTGTGGTGGCCCTCGTGCGGGATCATCTCTGTCGCGAGCCGCCGCCACAACTCGTTGCCCGTCTGGCGATCGAGGCACAAAACGACAAACTCAAACGACGTATTCGGGTAGGTGATCCCGAAGATTCGCTTCGGCTGATCTTCTGGTTTCGGCAGCGAAGGATCGACCTTGCTGGTATCGATCGCGGTCAGGACGAAGACCTTGTTGCCCCAGACGATCGGCGTCGAACTTCCCTGGCCGTCGATCGCGACTTTCCATTGAATGTTCTTCTGTTCGGACCATTCAATTGGCGGTGTGGCCGAGCGAGAAACACCGCTGGCCTCGGGACCTCGCCACTGATGCCAGCTGTCGTCGAACGATTGGGAATTGAGATCGTGGGAGATCACCAAGCAGAGTGCAACCGCGATGACGACGATGGTAGAGAGTTTCAACTGAACGACCCCAGGTTTCAAAGTTCCAGGTTTCGGAGAAGAAATCTGCTGGTGTTCGCCATTCTCATCCGCGAGCTACTCATGACGAAGTGCTTCGATCGGATTCATCAGTGCAGCTTTTCGAGCCGGGTAGACCCCGAAAATAAGCCCTGCGCCGAGCGAGATGAACAGCGAGAGCACGACTGACCAAATCGCAATTCGCGGCTCCAGATTGTGCACGATCGGAGGAAGCATGTCGGGCGACACGACGGTCACAGCAGCACGAACGAAACGGAAGATGGGGCCGCACAACAATCCGCAGCCGACGCCCAGCAACCCACCAATGCCGCTCAATAGCAGCGTTTCGGTCAGGAATTGCTGAATGATGTCCCGTCGTTTGGCGCCAATCGCCCGGCGAATTCCGATCTCTCGAGTCCGTTCGGTGACGGTGGCCAACATGATATTCATGATGCCAATACCGCCAACAAGCAAAGAGATCCCCGCAATCACCACCAACAACACGTTGAACATGGCGCGCGTCCGTTCGGCTTGACGCAGTAGTTCTTTGGGTACCACGACCGCATAGTCTTCTTTGTCGTGGTACTTCTTCAGCAGTGTTTCGATGATCGAAGCAGTTTCGTCGACGATATCAAGATCATCGACGGCAACCGTGATTTGGCTCAACTCGACAATCTCTCCGGTAAATTCTCTACCACCGCCACGCTTGAGCACCATGTCACCGATGTGAGTCTCCAGTGACTCGAGCGGAATGTAGGCATCCAGGTTGTAATCTCTGGCGTCCAGACTGCCGCCGATTGCGGCCGCGGCAGTGCGTGCCTTGGTTTGGCCGATGACCACATAGAATTCGTTTCCGACCCATACCGATTTTCCAATTGGGTCCTCAAACGGAAACAGCTTTTTGGTCGTGTCATGAGCAAGCACGATGACTTTGTGACCGCGATCACTGGGAGTGATCCATCGACCTCGGGCGATCTGCAGGCGATTCAGCTCGAGGTACTCTTCGACGCAGCCAACCAGCTTGGCGTCGGCGGAGCGGTCGTCCAGACGCAGCTCATAACGAACTTCTCGCATGGGGATCGCCCGTCGGATGCTGGGGATGTTCGTGACGATTCGCTGGTAATCATCACGCAATAGACCATAACGCTTGACTTTGCTGTTGGCGATCTCTTTTTCACCTTCGGCAATTGGCATGACCGTCCGCACGATGATATTCTTCGCACCAAGTTCCAAGATCTGTTGTTGTGCCTGATAACTGACGCCTTCTCCCATTGCCACCAACCAGATCACGGTTGTCGTGCCGATAAAGATCCCCAGCGCAGCCAATGCGGCCCGCATTCTCTGAAGAAGCAAGCTCTTGAAGCCAAGTTGCAGCGTTCGAAGGAAGTAGCTGTTGAAGAACATGCGTTGTTTGTTGCTGGGTTACGGTCCGAAGTCGTTTAACGGCAAGCCGCAGGCGTCTGCGTCCGCCCTTCGCAGTCGCCTGCGGCTTGCCGTTAAACAATGTCGCCTGCGGCTTGCCGTTAAACAATGTCGCCTGCGGCTTGTCGTTAAACCAATGTCGCCTGCGGCTTGCCGTTAAACAATGTCGCCTGCGGCTTGTCGTTAAACAATGTCGCCTGCGGCTTGCCGTTAAACAATGTCGCCTGCGGCTTGCCGTTAAACAATGTCGCCTGCGGCTTGCCGTTAAACAATGTCGCCTGCGGCTTGCCGTTAAACAATGTCGCCTGCGGCTTGCCGTTAAACAATGTCGCCTGCGGCTTGCCGTCAAACCAAGTCGCCTGCGGCTTGCCGTTAAACGATTTGGAGTTCGGAAAACGTCAACTGGCCTCCGATGAAAATTCTTCCGTCGATTCTACTGCCATCGTTTCCTGTGGCGACTCAGTCGGCTCTTCCTGCGGATTGTCCTGGTCGACTGGCTTGAGCACCTCCAGTTGGGCTTCGTCGATATAGGCGACTGGATTGAGGACCACTTCGTCACCTTCCTTGAGGCCCGACGCGACGATCGCGAACTGTTCGTTGCTGTCTCCGATTTCCAGTTTGCGTTGCCGGGGCCCGGATGGTGTCTTGATCCAACAGTGACGTTCTTCACCGGTTTCAACCACGGCGGCGACTGGAATCGTCAATACATCCTCGTATTCAGCGACCACGACTTCGACCTCGGCGCTCAAACCTGGCTTGAGTCCCGAGCTAGCCTCGAGAGAAACGATCGTGTCGAACTTGACCACGTTTCCTGTGTACCAAGTGGCGGGTTTGGTAACTTTTGCGACTTCCGAAACTACACCGGTCAAGACCACGTCGCCAACGGTGACCGTGGCCACGAGCCCCTCTTCGACACGATCAATCATCGATTCGTGAATGCCAAGTTTGACTTGCATTTGGGTCAAGTCAGGCATGATCAGCAAGACCTGGTTTGTATGGACGTTCGCACCTTCCTCCACATCAGGCGCATCTCGATGGGCCGCTGCCTTGGGATGAATGACCATGCCGTCCTGTGGAGCCACGATGGTGTGGTAGCTCAGTTGCTCTTCGTGCTGCCTGACATTGGTTTCCGACAAGTCGACACGCGCTTGGGCGGCCTCCAACCTGGCTTCGGCCGCGCGCAGATCGCTCTCCATTTTCTCTTGCTGCTTGACCTTCTTAAAATCTTGCAGCGACGTTAATCGCGTCTTCTTCAAGGCGAGTTTTTGTGACGCGGAATCAAGCTTGAACTTCTCGCCTTTCAATTGCAGCGGCTTGATCAATCCCTTCGCGGCCATTCGAATCGAAGACTTGTAGGCCAGCTCGGCTTGCGCGACCGCTTGCTCGGCATCGAAGATTTCCTGATTGATGCTTCCCTGCTCTTCGACGAACGTGCCGAGCAGATATTCGTCGATGCTCTTTTCGGCCACCGTGACATTGGACTCTGCCGTGATCATGTCGGCACGAGAGTTGTGATAATTGATCTTTGCGTCATCGACTTTCTTTTCCATCTCCGATGCGTCGAGTTCGACCAGACAGGTCTCCTTTCTTGACGATGGAACCACTTTCGATCACCCAGTTAACGGTTTTCCAACCCCAAACTTTGGAGCGGACTTCGACGTTGTTGGAACTTTCCAGCGTCCCTTTCTCAGTGACGGTGACCCGCAGATCGCCGCGTTTGATGATGTGAGTCATCGTGGTGCCGGCGACCATTTCCGGCCCGGATCGTCGCAGGACGGCGCCGACAGCAGCGATCGCGCCAATCAGCAAGACGGCAAAGAGAAACGACTTCAGCCACAATCGCGAACGATAGCTTCGAACAGGCGACGGCGGATCGGGCGCTGGCCGAGAAGCAGGTTTCGTCGAGCGGTCGTGCGAGGGGTAGGCGGGAGGAGTGGTGGGAGTCTTTAGCATTTTTCCAATTCAGATCGGTTGCTTTTGGACGGAGTTGCATCACCCTTCCTCCGGGAGGGTCGGACGCGGTAGCGGCCGGGGAGGGAGAAAGCCAGTTAACAGTTGCCAGTCGACAGTTCACAGCAAGAGATGTGTCGCCACTGTTCTTCCTGACTACTGTTCACTGTTAACTGCCTACTTTCCCTGCCCTCTCCGGGCCTGAGAGCCCGACTCTCCTGGAGGGAGAGTGATTCGTGTTCGTAAACTCCTGCAAAATCGGTAATTCAAAACTGCACGACCTCTACAGGGAAGTTGGAGGAATCAATTCTACTTGCGAAATTTCTAATCCGGCGGGATCAATCAAGGTGTGGCACCAAATCGATTCGACAACCGATTGGTAGGGAGACTTGGGCAACTTCTTGCTCATATGCCTGAGCGAGGGATCAAGCCGAAAATCACGCAGCTCGAGCACGAGATCGAAGTCCTGCCCGCTTTCAAATGCGTTGGTCGGGATAACAGTCTGGAAATTGCCTGCGAATTCTCCGTTTGCGTGATTGATTGTTACGCCAAAATAAATGTCGTGGGTCGACGCGATATGCCCGCGAACTCGAAAACGAGAACTCGGATGAAGAATCACCGGCGGGTTGTCACCACGGGAAACGCCGAACCCAACCGTGTACAGCGTCAGCGTTTTTCCTTGCCGTGTCGTGATCACGAACGGAATCGCCTTCAGCCTCGCCGCATCATCGTCGGTTGCCGGTAACCATTCGCCGTGCGATCCAGCGGGCCCCAGATTCAACTGGCTCTTCCAATGGCTGACCGAATCGGGAACCGCAACCGGTGACATTTCCTGATCCGCCGCGGCAACCACACGATGCCTGGCAGGCACATCGACTGTGCTGCCGTCACTGAGTCGCTTCACACGCACGCTGCCTTCGCTCACATTCAGCATCGTTGCGGTCCGCCCGGCCTCGACCTTGAACTGCGTGCCCAAGACCTCGAGAATGGCCGATCGAGTATGAATCAGCATCGGTTTGCCGGGGAGCTGCGGATTCACGTCACACGAAACGCTTCCTTCTTTGACGTGTAGCTCTTTCTGCCCGTGATCGGAAAACGTAAGCGTGGAGTTTCCGGAGATCATGACGACCGAACCGTCATTGAACTCCAGCTCGACCCATGACTCAGGCGACATTCCTTCGACAGTGCCCCCTGTCAGTTCCGCACCCACGCTGAGATTCGGCACAACTCGACCACCGTCACCTGTCCACAGCAACGAGCCACTCAGGCCCGTGATCTTGACGATCTCGCGCTCACCGGCCGGTCGGTAAAACAGAACTGCGGTTAACGCGATGATCGCTACGGCCGCTATCGCAAGCAGAGTTCTCATGAAAGATCCCGTCGACTCCAGCGGACCGATGTCCGCGGCGGCACGCGAGCGCAGCTGCTCATGGATTTCAGCTGCCAGCGGATGCTGCGTTTCCCGCAGCACCTCTGCGAATCGCGTCTCCCACCGCACCTGCTCGACAAAATCGCTTCGCGCGGCGCGATCACTATCAAGCAGTTCCGCAAGTTGCGCCTTCTCGAATTCACTCAGCTCGCCACGCAAATGTCGATCCACCAACTCTTCCCAATCGCTTTTGTCGGTGCCATCTGCGTCCATGTTCATTGTGCTGACCTTTGAGTTGTCTCCACGCACGTGCGCACTTGCCGCTTCAGTCGAAACAGTGCCTTGCGGACCCCTTCGAGCGTCATGCCGACTCGTTCCCCGATTTCCTGGTAACTCATCTCGTCCACAAACCGTAATCGAAGTACCTTGCGTCCACGCTCGGGCACTTGTTCGAGACAATGCTCCAAGATATTGCCGCCAAGTATCCGCTTCGTCGTTGCGCTCCGCCGTTTGGAATTCGTCAAACGCAGCATCGATCGCATCATCCAATAGTCGTTCTGCCAAAGATCGCTCTCGCTGTCGAAGTTGCTTTATTCGCAGTACTTCCAGACGAACAATCGATCGGCACCAAGCCAAGATCGACGTGCCCTCCTGAAACTGGTCGTATTTCTTCACCACGACCAGCATCGCCTCCTGCACAGCATCCTCGGCCGCAGCGTAATTTCCCAGCAACGAGCGAGCATAGGCGGTCAGCTCCGCGCGATGCTGTAACGCCAATTTCAGCACGCGATCGCGTTTCGCCTCGCACTGGCCCATCACATCTAAACCCAACGAATACTCGAATCGTGGACATGAATCCGCAAAGTTTCCGCGAAGCACGCGTTCGACCAGCCTATTGCGCCAACAACACGACTTCAATTATCGTTTACGTATCCGTCTGTATCAGCACTATGAGTGTTGCTCGGTTGTCCCAACCGAGACCTCGTTTGGGACAAACGAGCAACACTGAGAGGCCTCGGAGACACGAGCAACACTGAGAGGCCTCGTTTGGGACAAACGAGCAACACTGATCAACCGAGGCCTTCGATTTTCCATCCGTCCCGGTAGGATCGGCGGACGAGCGCGGTCGCTGCGCTGCTACCCTCAAACGTTTGTGTCCGCTGATTCCAATGGAGCCAATCGGTTTGGGCAACTCGGTCGGCCATCGCGCCGACCAGTACCGACTCGGTTAGCGGGCCGCCATGACTGAAGTCGCCACACGATTTGCGATCCGCCAACACACCGTCAACCCAATCGTGATAGTGATCCTGCTGTGCCGGGTCACGCGGGTACTTATCAGAAGTGAACGTCGCTTCAGGCAACACAATGGGACGGCCTCCTCGGTAGTTCTTGAAGATCGATCCATGTTCGCCAATCCACAAGGTGCCCGAGTCGGGCAACTTGTCGACGCCATTGGGTAACGGAATAAGTCTTTCGTCCGGTCGTTGCTCGCCATCGTGCCAGGTCAACTTCACCGTCTCGCCGGCCGTGATATCGGTGCCCGCAAAAACGAGCTCTACTCTTCGCTGCTTGCCCCACAATGGACCGCTACTGCCGGGGGTCAACTGGCGAACACGCAGCGGCGCGGTGAGCTTGAGTGCGTCAAAGCTAATGTCGAAATGGTGGCAGCCCATATCGCCCATCTCGCCGACGCCAAATCCGTACCAGGCTCGCCACGTCTTCGGATGGTAAGTGTTGTCGAAGTAGGGACGTGGCTGCTGCACACCAAGCCACAAATCCCAGTCAAGGTTTTTGGGAATCGGATCGCCGCCCCCGCTGATGTCTGTATTCTTGGGCCACCAGCTGAGCTTCTTGTTTTCCCAAAGGATGACCTCTTTGATTTTGCCGATCGCACCGCCGCGAATCAGCTCTACCGTCAAGCGGCTTTCCACACTCGATCGTCCTTGGTTTCCCAGTTGAGTGATCACTCCCGCCTTGGCAGCCTCTTCCGTAATCACGCGGCATTCATGCAACGTGGTCGCCATCGGTTTTTGCAAATAGACATGCTTGCCTGCACGAATGGCTGTCACCGCCGGCGCCGCATGCATATGGTCAGGCGTACCAATCGTGACGGCATCGAACTTATCAGCGTGATCGGAAAGCAGCTCACGCCAGTCTTTGTGTTGCGATGCGTCCGGATGGGTCTTGACAGCAGTATCGAGATACTTCGAGTCGACATCGCACAGCGCCACGACTTTCACCTTGGAATGCGAGGCCACACTCTTCATCGTGTTCCCGCCCATCCCGCCGACACCGATACAGGCAACCTGCAGCATCGAGTTCGGCGAAGCGCTCCGGAGTATTGCAGGACAGCCGAATGCACCCACGGCTGCGACCGAAGTTTGCTTGAGGAAGCGACGGCGTTGAATCGGCCGATCAGTAGATTTTTCGTTTGCGACGGAATTGGGCATGGGTGGGGTCCGGCTGATGGGCAGGGGGAAAGACATCCTGGTACGATGCCTATCTTACAGGATCGTCACCGCAAAATCGTTGAACGGCAAGCCGCAGGCGACTGCGTCCGCCCGTGGCAGTCGCCTGCGGCTTGCCGTTCAACGAGAAACGGACGGTATTCCGTTCGAGACAAACATGTAACCCTCCGCCGGAGAGATGATCATGAATCGGTTCTTCATTCCACTGATGGCTCTGTTCTTACTTGCCGACGTGGTGCCCGCGTCATCCTGCAAGGCTGCTGATCTCGAGGCGATTCCCCTGTGGGTCGCGGGCGCAGCCGGATCGGAAGCTCGCATGAACGAACCCGAAAAGGTGGATCGAGGATCAGGAAAGTGTAACGTCACCAACGTCCATCATCCTTCGATTACTCCGTACTTGCCCAGCGCCGATGTGGCCACTGGGACTGCCCTCATCATCGCTCCCGGGGGAGGACATCGCATGCTGTGTCTCGGGCACGAAGGCGACTCGTTGGCGGAGTGGTTTGCCGAGCAAGGGATTGCCGCATTCGTCTTGCGGTATCGACTGGCACGCGAGCAAGACTCGACTTATACCGTCGACGACCACGCCATGGCCGATACGCGGCGCGCGATTCGAACTGTTCGCGCCAATGCTATCGAGTGGAAGATCGACCCGCAGCGAATTGGAATTCTCGGCTTTTCGGCTGGTGGCGAATTGGCTGCCTTGTCCGCAATGGAATTCGACAGCGGTAATTCGGATGCCGCCGATCCGATCGACAGAGAAAGTTGTCGGCCCGATTTCCAAGTCTTGATCTACCCAGGCGGTTCGGATCGCTTCACGGTGAAGCCCGGCATGCCACCCGCCTTCATCGCATTGGGCGCAAAGACCGCGCGGACATCTCGGTCGGAATGGCGCAGCTTTACCTGAAGTACAAAGAAGTCGGAGTACCGTGCGAGTTGCACATCTACGCGAATGCCGGCCATGGTTTCGGATACCGACCCAACACCACCACTGCCGCCGGGGCCTGGCCGATGCGTCTACGCCAGTGGTTGGTCGACAGCGGGTTGTTGAATGATTGACCTGTTCGTAATGACCGCCGGCCCGGTCAATGCAACTCTCAAGCTCTCGCTACAACTCCGGAAGACTCTCCCGCAAGAATAGCTGGATGAATCGGGTCAATGCGGGTCAGCTTGTCGCTAACACAACCGATAGTATTCGCTTGTTCAGTTTCAGTGAATTCGTCATTTCGGGAATTCTTATCGGTTTTCCAAAATTTGTTTTGACTGAGAAACGACGGCATTTAGGATCGAACCATTGCACCTGCAATTGACGCCGTTATACGCACGACAAGTACTCACAACAGGAATACTAAAATGGCACACCAATCGTTGCTTCGTAGCATGACAGCAGGCATCGCTGTGCTCGCTGTATGTGCCGCGATGACGCCCGCCGATGCACAGGCTGGCTTCGGACTTTTCGCTCGCCATGGTCACGGCCAACATGGTTGTTACGGTGGTGGATACGGTCATGGTTACGGTGTTTACGGCCACGCTTAGTGGTGGCGGCTACGGTTACGGCGGTGGCGGCTATGGATTCTGTGGTGGCGGCTACGGACATGGTGGCGGTGGCTATGGATTCGGCGGCGGCTATGGCACGGCGGTGCGGCTACGGCTATGGCGGTGTCGGCTACGGTTACGGTGGTGGCGGCTATGGATACGGTGGCGGCTACGGCCACGGTGGTTACGGATATGGTGGTGGCGGCCACGGGTACGGTGGTGGTTACGGATACGGCGTCTACGGCCATGGGTACGCTGGGTACGGCCATGGTGGCGGATACGGCTGTGGTTGCAGTTACTGCTCCGGCTACGGCGGCTACGGCGGTTTGGGTTACGCTCAAAACGACGGCCCGCACGAGCCCGATGACAGCAATTTCGTCTCGAGTGGTTCCTCAGACGCTGACGCGAAGTCGGATTCGGCGAAGACAGACGCCGACCCCGCGCCAACGGGAGTTTCGACCGGCAAAACCAGTCAGCTTGTGAGCTTGCAAAAGCAACCGCAACTCCGTCTGAAGAGCCAAGATGTCATCACCACGCTCAAGGTCTTTGTACCTGAGGATGCCAAGTTGTACCTGGCGGGCGAAGAGTGCAACAAAACCGGCAGCGTTCGCACGTTCCGTACAAAGAAGCTAGCTGCTGGACGTTCATGGCAGGAGTACACGGTACAGGTTGTTGTCTACCGGAACGGCGAGAGAATTTCGGAAGAGCGGACCATCAAGTTGGCTGCGGGCGAAACACGCTCGTTGTCGTTTGACTTTGACAGTACCGAAAAGAATCGCCAGCCGCTAGAGGTTAGCTCTTGGCAGTGAACTCTACGTGACTTTCTGTGGTAGACCCGCACTCGAGCGGGTGGCTGGTGGTCGAGCGACAGCGAGCCCCCAGGAGCGCGCCAATGGAATTCCGGGGGCTCGCTGTCGCTCGACCACCGGCCACCCCGAGAATGCAACTCTTCATCTGCCACGAAAACACCGGCGGAACCTAGCATGAATCACAGCCTTCGCATTTGTTGCGTTGGCTTGACGGCTCTCAGCTATCGGCCGGATCGGTGCGCGGCGATGTGCCGGTAGTTTTGGGGCACCGCGAAGAATACGTTCTCTTGCAGGTTCGTGATCCTCGTATTGCGGCGGATGATGTCGGCCAACTTAGTGTTGTTGACCATGTGGACTTCCGCTGCTGGAAGTGTCTTTTCATACCAATAGCGATCGCCGCTCCGCAGTCGCTGGAATTGATCCATCAGGATCGCGTGCGTCAATGGCCCCACGCTGCTCCCCGGAAAGTGGTCTTCGGCCAAAGCACCAACCCAGACGTCGATGTCATCCACCGTCCGATACGCACTGGCCAACTTCCTGGCAAGATGCGGGTTCGACGTGATTTGCGCGAATGATCTGAGCGGCTCGAGACCATAGGCAACTCGTGTCGCGTTATAACTGCCTACGCCGTGGTCCCGTCCTCGCTGGATGTTTAACGAGACCAGGTCGAATCCTTCTGTGGCAGGTGGTCGCAACAGGAAATTGCGAACATCGTCGACGACGTTGAGGTCGATCTCTTGCATTCTCTGCGAAGCAAGGCCTTTCAGACAGCGGCTCAATTCCATCTTCGCTGGTGATCAGATCGGGTCGGAAGAAAGCGTTACGCAGCGGCAAAGGCCCATCGGCTGTCGCGACGCCCTGGTTGTCCAATCGCAGCAACTGCGGCGAAAGCATGCTGTGGCCCAGGCGAAAACCGGCTGTGGAAAAGACATTGGTGATTCCCGCGTTGACGTTGGGGTCGTAGCCTCGATAAGGGCCCAGCCCACGAGAACCCAGCAGCGCCGGCAAAAACTCATTGTAAGTGATCGCCTGAATTTCCGCCCCGACAATTTGGCGAGCCTTTTGATAGATTGCCTCGTCGATGGCTGCATCAGCGAGGTCGGCGCCGCGGTATTGAGTCGTGGCAATTTCATCGGCCAAACGGTTGTGTTCGCGCATGAACAGCGTATGCATGGCGATCAGCGAAACCTGCTCGTTGGCACGGAAGTCTCCGGCAACAAATAGACTCGTGCCCGTTCCACCGTCATTCGGCTGGCTGCCATCATTGTACGGCAACAGGTTGCCAGCGCTCGTCTTGAGTTTGCCCCCATGGAACGACCGCAGGAATTCTGCACGCACCCGATCCGATCCATACACATTCGAAGCGTCGATGTAGGCGGTAATCTGGTTGATTTGTGCTCGCGGACGGTCCTCACCAGTGGCGGGATCGTACCGCGAGCGATTCAGCGCAATGGTCTGCCGCCCACTGCCGGTCGGGTCGAAATGCGGGTCACCAGCAGGCACAGCGATGTCGAATCGCTCGGGCGGATTGGTCCCTTCGGTGAAACTCATGTCATGGTCGAGGAACTGACCCCACTGCCATACGAAGTCGCTCAGAAAGCGTCTGTTCGGAATCGAGTGTTGCTGGTCCGCAACGATGTTGCTGATCACGCGTGGTGACATTCGCTGTGCTCCCGCCGGAGCCTCAAGACCGTCGGCGTACTCGGGTGCCACATATCGAATCAGAGGTTGTCCCGCGCTTCCCCAGTGACGATGAGCCGGGTTGTTCCCGCTGCCATCAATGGTGCGGTAGATCATGTCCGACGCAGCGGGCGCCTCGTGACTTACCCGCTGCACCGTCTTCATTGCGGCAGACTCAGCGCGGGCCGCCTGCTGCTGCTGCGGCACCGCTGCGTGCGCTGCGACTGCTTGCCGGCAAGCCAGCGATAACGGCTGCTCGAGATCGGCTCAACTTTGCCGCCGCTCCTTGTGATGTAACCGCATCGTCGATGCGACCGCTGGGAAGCCACGGAAACGCTCGGGGATCGGGCCTGCCGCGGCCATAACCGAACGCGGGTAGGCCGAAATGCGGCGGCGGGTATCGCGTCCACACACGCGACGCCCCACCGGCATCAGTCAACACCAGCTGTTCCCCGGCGTTGGCAAACTGCAACGCGTAAGGACCACTCGTACCCCGGGCAACGGTAACTGAAAAGTCGCGCCCGCCAATCGTAATTTCCCGCTGCTCCAGGACTCGTTGGGGAAGATGCTCGTCCAACAGTGTTAGTTCACCTTCCTGAAGCAGATAATTGCTGATCGCCACCTGCACCCGTTCGCCAGAGCGATGATAGGTGATCGCGCTATAGGTGCCGCCGGGCTGCAAGTCGATCTGGAGGACCGTATTGTGCTCCGTCGCTTCCCACCAGGTACCGTGTGCATCGGGTGATTCCGGTCGCAGACGCAGTTGGCCCACAGCCATCGCCGGCAGCGTGGCAATCACGATCGCGACCAGTCCGACGATGCGGAGTTGTCTGGCTGCCATTGTTGATTGAGTTACAAAACCAGATGATCGATCGAGGATGTATGACATATGTTTTCGTGAATCGGCGCAGTCCGTCTCTTAGCCGCCTGTTGATTTTTGATAGCCGATCGCTTCCCGATCGTAGCGTCCGAAAACGCAACGTTTGCCGAGCAAACAACGACTATCCAAGCCCTCGTTTTCAAAAATCAACAGGGCCTTAGAACCGGCAGTCAAGACCAAAGTTGAATCCTTGCGCGTAGAAAGACGTTTCGCGGAATACGAACTGCGGTCTTTGCGAGCCCGTCAACGGGTCGACTGGCGGCGGCAGTAGGTTTGGATTGACGTCTCGGGAGATTTGATCGCCCGGTCGAACGACGTTGGACCAATAGACGCCCGTGTACCCAAGGAATATTCCCAGGCAGTCACAGAACTGATAACCGAGATTTGCATTGATTTCCGGGACGATGGAAAACTGATCCCGAGAGTATGTCCCGATGTTGGAAGTCTGAGCCAGCAATCCGCCGTCAGACAATTGTGGGCTGGAGCCCGCAGGCTCGATCGCGGTCTGGCCGTTGATTCGGACTGTTTGTTGCGTCATACCAACCGCCATTCGGAATAGCCCATCGCAAAACCAGCGGCCTCGCGAACGGCGACACTGCCAACCGAAATCAAAGCCGTTGAACTCGTTGGTCGTTTCAAAGCGATCCAGAATGTCGAACCTTCCCGGGTTAGTGGTGCTGAGGCTGATCAGGTCCTCCGTGACCTGAAGACTTTCATCCAGCTTCAGGTATCGCCAACCGATCAATGCCTCGCCGCTGGCTGTACATCACCACTTACGCAATCTTCATTGCATTGACGTTGGTTTCTTGCATGAACGCCGCCACCGAGAAATTTGCTTGTGGCCAGAGATGCAACCGTACCGGCAACGACGCCTGGGAATGCGACCAGTTCCGAGCTCTCTTGGTCGATCTGCGTATTGAAGAATGGACGCGTCAGAATCGGCAAACCCTCACTCGACGCCGAGAATGACTCCGATTCGCTACCGATTTGGAAATACTCAGCGCTAACGCCCCAATTTGGATGTCGATTGAACCGCTGCCCAAAACTGAGTCGTCCGCCGTCGAAGTTGTCCTCCAACACATTCCCACCGCCGAACAGTATTGTCGTACCGTCCTGGCCCAGCACACCGGCTTGGACTTGGGGCGTGTTGTTTGGGCTGGTGGTCACCAAAGGCGGGAGCTGCATACCGCGTATCGACCAGATCAAGTACTCGGCACGGAACCATGAGTTCCTAGGTGCGCCGCCCGAACCACCCCCACCCTGACAGGACGGGCCGCAATCCAAGCGGCAGTCGGGCTGACCGCAACCACACATCTCTGGACCATACGGAGGCATCGGCGGACCATAGGGAGGCATCGGCGGACAGTACTCAGGACCATGCGGCGGGTAACTGCCATGCTGGTCGTAGCCATACGAACCGTCACCGCCATACGGTTGCGGTCCGTACGGTTCTGGTCCGTATGGTTCTGGACCATAGGGTTCCGGAGAGTACGGTTCTGGACCATGCGATGCTGGACCATGCGATGCTGGACCATACGGTTGTGGTCCGTACGGCTGTGGACCGTAGGATGCTGCCCTGCACTCAGCACAATCACATGATCCTGGTTGGTCGTGACCGTATGGGATCGCGCTCGGGCCGTATTGGCTCTCGCCCGGTAGTTCTTCATGGTAGCCCACCTGCTGCTCACCGCCGTGCGACGGCGGCGAGCCAGAAAGACGGGCACGAGGCGCGAGGATGGCCTCCGGCTCGAGCGGACCACCCGACTCAAAGGCCGCTGCCGGCGTCGAGGCTTCCGCAATGTTTCCGTTCGGAAGCCATGGAAAGGCTTGGTGATACCCCGGACCATGCGACCGATATCCCGGCAAGCCAAAACGTGGTGGGGGTTGTCGCATCCAGACCCGTGAGGCGCCACTGGCATCGGTCAACACGATCTGAGCCGTCGCCTGACTGCACGACAAGACGTACGGTCCACTCGACCCCACCGTGTAAGTGATCTCGAAGACCTTGTCTCCGACCTTGACGGTTGCCACTCGCGTTTCCCGCTGCGGCAGATTCTCGACCAACAGAGTCAATTCTCCATCGCTGATCAGGTAGCTGCCGCTGACGACCGCCACCCGCTGACCGGAGCGGTGAAAGATCACCTCGTTGTATTTGCCGCTGGGATGCAATTCGATTTGTCGAATCACGCCTCCCGTCATCGCTTCCCACCAGGTGCCTCGGAATTCACAACCCGGCTGTGCAAACGGACAGGGCGGACGATGACCGCCGGGACCGCACGGCGCAAGCGGCCTGCGGCAATGGGTTGGGTATTCCTGGCGGTGGTCCCGCAGGCGGACCAGGCAGCGAGGCAACGTATTGCACGTCCGGCTGGTATCGATCGCCGCCAGAGGCCAAGACCGATGGAGGCGCTACACGCTCGGACTCGGCCGCGCCATGAACAAGGTATCTACCGATTGAGTCTTCCGAATGGTTTGATTGACTAAACGCCAAGCCAGGTGTGAGTACCAGCAAAGTGGTACAAAGCATTGCAATGCGCATCCGTTCCCTCGCAAGATTGATCATCCGAATTCCACTGGATGTTCCCCTGGCCCATTGTCCAGCTTCATCACAAAAACTTATCGGACCGTTAAAGTTTGACTCGCCAGCAAAATCGGCGAAATCGAAACAGTTTCCCTAGATTGACGAGTCGCGGATTTCGCAGTCCGACAACAAACTAGTACTTGGCCCGTCTTCGATTGGCGGCATTCGTAGGCCAGGACCTGGAGACCGTCCGGCTTAGGATGCCGGTTGTGATGAGATTTGGGTAACCGCGGAGCGGTGAAAGAGGGTAGCCTGGGGTGAACCAACGAGCGACAGCGAGGCTGGTGTAACCCCAGGTAAGCGAACCCGAAAGAACCTTTCCCCCGCGGCGTTTCGGCGGCGTAGCCGCCGAAACGCCGCGGGGGAAAAATGTCGTGGAGCAACCGCAACCTGGGGCTGCGGTTGCTCGCTTAAAGCTCGCAACCTTACCCCAGGCTACATTCTTCCGCCGCTCCGCGGCTGTCCAATCGAGTGATGTACTTTCTTCTGAGTGCCTAAACCAAACGACGAGCGTCGGAAGTCATAACAAAAAAACGAACGGGCTAAGCTGGACAGTCTCCCTGTCCTGGCAGCTTGACCAATGCAGTTTGTCGCCAGGAAAGTCTCGGCCTACGCCGATTGCACCCGTCAATTCATGATGGTCGAGTTACCAGGGGGCGAAGCTCCCGCCGCGCCGTTCGCGCGGGAAGCGAATACTCGATTCCGGGTCAGCAGGAGCTTCGCCCTCCCCACCGACCCGTTCTTGCTCGCTCGGTTAACCGGGGCCGCGAGACACAAAAGGCTGGCAAAATCGCGGCAGCCGGGCTATGCAAGGCCTGCCGGTGTATAATCTCCCCCTGAATTTGGGCGGTTTGGGGCAAATCGAAATCAGTAGGTCGCTTGAACAGCTCTACCAAACTGACGTAACCCGTCGCCGAGTCACACCATGTTTCAGTTCGCACGCTCTGGTTTCAACTCACCGCCCAAGCCATCGAAGCGAGCTGGCAGACCGCGCCGTCGTCGCCGTTTTGAAGTACTTGAGTCGCGCCGTGTCTTGGCGGCTGCAATCGACTTGGCGTCGATTGAGGGTCTGGTCTTTGACGACTCGAGCGGAAACGGATTTGATTCCGGCGAACAAATCGCGAACGCGTTATTAATTCTGTTCCGTGATGATGGCGACGGAGTATTTGATCCGACCACCGGTGACAGCCAAGAAAGATCAGCGACGACCGACGCGACTGGTCTGTATCGGTTTGAAGCCTTGACGGCAGGCACCTACTTTGTGCAGCAACCTGCGCAATCCGTCTCGGGACTATCACTGCAGGAAGCGGTGTCACCTCCGATCATGATTTCCAGCCTCGATTCTCAAGGTCAGCTGATAACGACGATTGATTCGTTTAACGCGACGACGCAAGCCGTTAGTGACAGCACGAATGATGGGTTTCCGGTCACATCCAGTGTGATGGCCAACGAAGCGATCGGCGGCGAACGCGATCTGCTAGTCGACAAAACCAGCGTCACCGGCGTCGTGGAACTGAGGGTCAATGATCCGCTTCTGCCCGGCGTTTTGACATTCGACTCCGTCGGCACTGGCGAGGGCGATCGCCGCGTCAGTTGGGATGGTTTGGACGGCGATGCCACGGTCATCAACGATAACGGATTAGAGCGTAGATCTGACTTCCGGAGGTATCGCCAGTGGGATTCTCTTGGATATCGGTGCCGATCTCAGCGGCGGAACCGCAACGATTCGCCTTTACAGTGATGACGGAAGCACGGCGACAGCCGTGCGTGTTAGCAGTGCCACGATTCCGATTCCGGCCAGCGTTGGTATCGTGCCACAGAAAGAGTTTATTCCGTTTTCCAGTTTCTCAGCGTCCGGCGGCGGTGCCGATTTTACTAATGTTGGGGCAATCGAATTGGAGATCACTGGCGGAGCAAACATTGACGGCATCGTCGAATTAGTCGGGACATTAGGCTCAACCGTCTTTACGCAGAATTTTGACAACTTCGATGGTCGCACTTTGTTCTGGCAGGGAGATGTCGACAGCAACTGGTCGACAGCCGGCAACTGGGCAGACGACATCGACGGCAACGATAACGGCAGCACGCCCGCAAGCAATGACTTGCTTGTCTTTGATACCAACACAATTGGCTTCGTCGGCAACTTCGTCAGTACCAACGACATCGTTGGTCTAACCGATATCGAGATGCAAGATCGTTGACGATGACACCAACGACTTCAGCCTGAGCGGTGATGGCGTTGAGCTAGCCGCGAATGGTATTACCTTCACGTCAACGGACGGGATGGCAACTGTTTCAACACCGTTGACGATGGCAGGGCAAACGACGCTGACACACGCGGGGTCCGGTATTCTTCTTGTTTCCACGACGATCGAGAACGGCGGCAGCCTTCTGACCATTGCCGGTAACGGCTTCGTTAGTCTTGAAGGTCAGATTAGCGGCACAGGCGGGATCACGACGAATACCGATTTCCGCATGCGAGCAGCGGGGGGGGCGAATAGCTTCAGCGGCGTGACCACAATCAATAGTGGCACTCTATGGGTCGAAGCCGATGGCCAGCTTGGCAGTCCGGCGGGCGGCACCGTTGTCAATTCGGGCGGGACACTCCTGTTCAACTGCGGCCTCAGCTACACCGATCTAGAACCCCTCAACTTGAACGGCGGTGAGGTCAATGCCAGTAACGGGCTATCGACTTTCGCCGGCCCGATCAGCTCTCAGCGCCACCAGCACGATTTTCACTCCTCTCGGCGATGGCGATCTGAATCTGACCGGCCAGATCACTGGTGCCGGCGGTTTACCAAGATCCGGCGCTGACCTGCTGACGCTTTCCAACGGCGGACAACAGTTACACCGGCGCGACCAACGTCGACGCAGGAACCGTGGTGATCAACGGGTCGACTGCGGCCAGCAGCGTTGTCACGGTAGCCGGAGGCGCAACCTTAGCTGGCACCGGTAATGTCGCCGGCCCGGTCAATGTCGAAAGCGGCGGCACGATCTCTCCCGGCCTTTCGCCCGGAACGATCATGACCGGTGATCTCGATCTGATGGACGGCTCGAACTTTGACATCGAGATTGACATCGCCGGGCATGTTCGCTGGAATCGACTATGACGAGATCGAACGTCACCGGCACGGTCACGATTGGGAACGTCAATTTCAATCTTTCCGGTAGCGAAGTTCCCACCGTCGGTGACGAATACATCGTCATCGACAACGACGGCACCGACCCGGTGATCTTGGGTGCGGGTGCACCGGCCGAAGGATCGATCGTCGGACAACTGAACGGAGTCAATCTGCAGATCAGCTACACGGCCGGTGATGGCAACGATGTTTCACTGTCGGTCGGTCTCGATCTGCTTGTTGGTGTCATCAACGGTACGGTGTTTGACGACTTTAGCGGCAACGGCTTCGATTCCGGCGAGGAAATCGCCGCAGCCCGCGTCGAACTCTATCAAGATGACGGAGATGGAACGTTCGAACGCGGAATCGACGACGCAATTATCGTCTTTGTCCTTACTGATTCCAATGGCGGATATCAATTCGACAACCTCGCGGCCGGCGGCTATTTCGTGTTTCAGCCTGCGCAGACTGTTGGTGGCACGACGCTGCTGCAGGACCAGAGCGGATTGATCACGATCGCCGCGAACGCAACCACATTCACTCAGGATTTCGACAATTTTGAGCAAGCCGATCTTTCGCTGACGAAGACCGTCAACACGATCTCGCCGAGTGTCGGTGACAACGTGACATTCACTCGTCACTGTGAGTAACGCGGGGCCAGATGCTGCGACCGACGTCGAGGTGACCGACCAACTGCCCACCGGACTGACCTTTGTCTCGTCTTCGTCAAGTCAGGGGGCGTACGACCCTGGTACTGGTATCTGGACTGTTGGATCGCTCGCCGCGGGAGCGACGGGGACCCTCTCGATCGCGGCCCGGGTGGACACGGCCGGAACGAAAGCCAATACCGCGCAGGTGACTGCCGCCGACCAAGTCGATCCGGATTCAACTCCGGGCAACAACGTGGCGGGCGAAGACGACCAAGACAGTGTGATTGTGACGCCACCAATCATCGACTTGTCGCTTACCAAACAGGTCGACAATACCTCGCCGAATGTTGGCGATACCGTGACCTTCACCGTCACTGTGAGTAATGCGGGGCCAGATGCGGCGACAGGCGTCGTCGTGACCGACCAAGTGCCCGCTGGACTGAGCATTCTCTCCTCAACGCCAAGTCAGGGGGCGTACAGCAATGCCACAGGAGTCTGGGCCGTCGGAACGCTGGGCAGCGGAGAGACCGGATCACTCACGATCACGGCCCAGGTCGTTGCGGCCGGACTGAAAACTAATACTGCGGAGGTCACCGCCGCCGACCAAAGCGACATCGATTCCACTCCGGGTAACAACGTAGCGGCCGAAGACGACCAAGCCTCGGTAACGTTCACCACCACAGCTGCCGATCTGTCGCTTACCAAAACGGTTAGTAACGCGGCTCCCAACCTCGGCGAGAATGTGACGTTCACTGTCGTGTTGTCCAACGCCGGACCTGACGCCGCGACTGGCGTGCAGGTCAAAGACATCTTGCCTATCGGGCTGACTTTGGTCTCGGCGACGCCGAGCACCGGCAGTTACAACTCCGCAACGGGGATTTGGACAGTCGGTAGTCTGGCCAATGCTGCCAGTGCAACGTTGCAGATTGTTGCCTCGGTCGATTCGTCGGGAAGCATCACCAACACGGCAGAAGTTATCGCATCGGACCAATTCGATCCAGATTCGACTCCGGGCAACAACGTGCCCAGCGAAGACGATCAGGCCTCGGTTACGTTTTCCACCTCAACTGCCGCCGATCTTGCGCTCACGAAAACGGTCAATAACGCGGCACCGAACGTCGGCGACGATGTGGTCTTCACCGTCACACTGAACAATGCCGGGCCGAGTGATGCGACGAAAATCTTAGTGTCCGACATCCTGCCCGCAGGACTGACTTTCGTCTCGGCGACACCCAGCCCCAGCTACAACCCGGTCACAGGTATCTGGACCGTCGGTAGCCTGGCCGTTGGCGCGACCGCGACATTTAACATCACCGCGAAGGTCGATACGATCGGCGCTAAGACGAACACGGCTCAAGTGGTCGCCGTCGACCAGCCCGATCCCGATTCGATTCCCAACAACAACGCGCCCGGCGAAGATGACCAGGACAGCGTCTCGATCAACCAGCCCATCTCAGGCATCATTGTCCAACCGACCAGCGGATTGATCACTACCGAAGCGGGCGGCGCGGCGAGCTTCGAGGTGGTGCTCAGGTCTCAGCCGACGGACGACGTGACGATCGCTCTGAGCAGTTCCGACCCGACGCGAAGGCACGATCTCCGCGTCGAGTTTGACTTTCACTGCTCAGAATTGGAACACTCCGCGGACGGTGACTGTGACCGGAGTGGACGACGACACGGATGATGGCGACGTCGCTTACAACATCTTGGCGCTGGCCGCGAGCGCCGACCTGAGCTACAACAATCTGCAGTTCAATGTGTCGGTCACGAACACCGACGACGATACAACCGGTCTCACCATCACGCCGACCAGCGGGCTGACCACCAGCGAAGCGGGCGGCACGGCGAACTTCACCGTTCGGCTCAATTCCCAGCCGAACTTCACCATCACGATCAATTTGAACAGTTCGGATACGACCGAAGGCACGGTCTCTCCGACAAGCCTGATGTTCACTGCCGAGAATTGGAACGACGCGCAGACGGTGACAGTCACGGGTGTGGAGGACAACGTTGTTGATGGCAATGTTGCCTACACCATCGTGCCGACGTTGGGCATTACAGGGGTTCCAGAGTTCGACCAGCTCTGTGATCCACAATTCCCCGACATCTGTAGATTGGAGCCCACCGTATCGGTAGTGAACCTCGACAACGACTCGACTGGGATACTCACCAAACGCGATTTCCTGAACACGTCCGGCGGCGCGTCGACGCCAGTGGTGAGCCTCGCAGTTCAACCGTCAAGCGTCTCGGAAGACGGCAGCACGAATCTGGCCTACACATTCACGCGAACCGGCGAGCTATTTGGCAGCCTCACGGTCGATTTTTACATAGGTGGAACCGCAAGCCTAGGTACTGATTACATCCTGACCGGGGCCAGCACGATTAACGGCGGAGGTGGAGGTTTTGGTGGGGGTGGATTCGGCGGAGGCGGTGGCTTTGGCGATGCGACAGGCACGGTAATTTTCTCGCCCGGGTCGTCGACCGCAGTGGTCACAATCGATCCCACCCCGGATCTGACCGTCGAAGCCAACGAAACCGTCATGATGATTGTCAACGATGGCAGTGGTTACACGGTCGGCTCGTCGACCGCCACCGGCATGATCACGAACGATGACGATGTGATCGTCGCGCAGCAGAACGGGCTGATGCCGCCGGATGTCAATGACGATGGTGTTGTGACCGCTGTGGATGCGCTGGTCGTGATCAACGAGCTTTCCCGCAACGCGGCGGCCGAGGGAGAAAGTCGATCAGCGGTTGCCAAGCAATACTTCACGGACGTCAATGGCGACAACAGAGTTACCGCAGTCGACGCCCTGCAGGTGATCAACTACCTGTCACGAAAAAACAGTGGTCTGCCCGGCGGTGAGGGCGAGTCCATCGCGGTGTCGTTGACTTCCCCTGGCAGTGACTCAGCATGCAGGAATGCTGATACCGCATTTGCCGAGCTCGGTGCGGAGAGCGTCAGCAAGATTGTTTCGGTATCCTCCCCGACCAACTCTGCGGTCAGCGAAAGAATTGAAGGCAACAGCTTAGCGACGGATGAAGGGGATGACGAAGAGCGTCTGGTCGAATCATTGGCCGACGATGTATTGCAGCAGTGGATCTAGTGCATTTTCATGTTTCTCGTAGGCCAGGCCTTGGAGACTGTCCGGCTTAGGAAGCAATAGGAGACTGTGTTTTGGTGCGATTCGCGTCAGCGGTAAGCACCAACATTTTGACTCCTTAGAGGAATCCGACAACTGCGGAGCAGTGATAGCATATAGCCTGGGGCCAGGCTTGCTCGTCTCAGCGAGCAATTCGCAGCCCCAGGAGATTGTCATCCAACCCGATTTTCCCCGCCGCGATTTGGCGGCTACGCCGCCAAATCGCGGCGGGGAGGGTTTTTCGGTTTCGGTGACCTGGGGTTACACCAGCCTCGCTGTCGCTCGTTGGTTCACCCCAGGCTATATGCTGGCACCGCTCCGCGGTTCTTATTCTTCGTGTTGAACTAACAATTCCTAAGCCGGACAGTCTCCAGGTCCTGGCGTCACTTCCGCCAGGACAAGTCCGTTTTTGGCCGCAGCCCGGTTTTGCGAGCTGTCCTGAACTATAATTCGCAGCTGAATTGGGCGTTTGAGGGCACATTGAAGTTGTAGGCAAACTGACGTAATTGAATTTCCGAGACACACCGTGTTCCATTTCCTTCGTTCTGTTCACAAATCCTCAGCAAAGCGGTCCAAGCGAGTTCGCAAGCCGCGACCTCGACTCCGCAGTGAACTGCTCGAGCAACGTCAGCTGCTGGCTGGTGATCTGGATCTTCTGTTGCCCGCTGGCAATTCGCCGCCAGAAATAGCATCTCAAACGGCGGCTGAAACGGACGGACTTCAAGTCGCTGGTCGGGCCGAGGGTGAAGCGGCCCCCGACCTGGTGCAATTCGCTAAAGATCTGGCCGCTGCAGGGGTCGAGTTCTTCGGGGCAGATTGGCACCCGGCCTCTACGGAGCAAAAAGAGCTGTTTGCGGACGGCAAGGACAATCTGCCGTTCATCGAGGTCACCGATTCGGAGCGGAGCCCCAATGCAATCGGCATCATGGAGGGCATCATGGCGTATCCGACCTGGAAGTTCCCCGACAACGACCCTCCACTGGTCGGTGTGCAGACGCTCTCGACGCTCAGCCAACGCAGCATGGTGCCGATTCCGCAGAGCGAACAGCCGACGTTTGAGCCTGTCGGTAATCTGACCGTCAAAATTGGTTCGCCGCTGCATGTACCGATCGACGCCTACGATCCCGACGGTGGGCCGCTGACGGTTACCGTCACGGTGGACAAACCTGAGTTGGTGGAAGCAACCGTGCTTGCGGGTAACCGTTCAATCCGTATCGACATGGAAGGCTATGGCGACATGGTGTTTGAGCTATTCGAGCAGCGCGCGCCGGTCGCATCCGGCCGCGTCATCGAGCTTTCCACCGCCAACCCGCCAAACCCGGGATTTTATGACGGGATCATTTTTCATCGCGTGATCGATGGTTTCATTATCCAAGCGGGCGACCCCACGGGAACCGGAACCAGCGGTTCGACGCTCGGCAACTTCGATGATGAGTTCGACCCAGACCTTCAGCATAATCGCGAAGGCGTTCTATCGTTCGCGAAATCGAGTGACGACACGAACAACTCACAGTTCTTTATCACCGCGGCCCCCACGCGATTTCTCGACTTCAACCACTCCGTGTTTCGGCCAATTGGTCGAAGGATTCGATGTTCGCGAAGCGATCAGCGAAACGAGTACGCCGGCATCTCGTGGAACAGGTGGGTCGACGCGACCCGACATTGATGTCACGATCGAAACGATTGAGGTTTTTGTTGACACCGAGAATTCCGTTGTGATGCTCAAAGCCATCGGCGGCACCGGTTCAACGGATGTTACGTTCACGGTCGCTGACCAAGAGGGAAACACGCACACCGAAACGATCCAAGTCACCGTCGAGAACGACGACGCGAACAGTCAACCGTTCCTGAACGATATTGCGACACCGCTACCAACCCCGCTGAACACGCCCGCCACCTTGCAACTCAGCAGCACCGACATCGAAGGTGACGCGGTTACGTACTTTGCGACTTCGCAGTCGAGCTTCGGCGAAACGGTTACGGTCAACGCCTCAGGACTCGTCACCGTCACACCCGCACCCGGCTTCAGCGGAATCATCAACGTGCAGGTGGGTGTGAAGCCAGGTCCCGGCGTCGTTGGAAACGGCATGGATGACATGGACACGCAGACCGTCGCATTCGCGTTTCAAGGGGAAGCTGTGACCGCTCCCACGTCGATCGACTTGCAAAGCGGCAGCGACAGCGGAACAAGCGACAGCGATAACCTTACAAATGCAAGCGCACTTTCCTTTATGGTGGAAGGTGTCACCAGTGGATCGATGGTCGAATTGGTGATCGCCGAGGGCACGGTGATCGGCACGGGCGTTGCGACCGGAACGAGCATCGTGATCACGACAAACAACATCGCCGCGTTGGGCGATGGCAGTTACGTGGTGGCCGTGCGCCAAACCATCGGAAATGAAATTAGCCCTTTGTCGCCGACGCTGACAGTTGTTTACGACTCGACAGCACCCGACTCCGTCATCAGCAGCGTGCCGACGCAAGGACACGTCGCAGTGGGATATCAAACCGACTTGAACAGCAGCGAAGAAGGGAACGGCTTGGTTTACGCCTTCTCGGCGGCACCGACCGGCGCAACGATCGATGCGATGACAGGTGTGATTCGATGGACTCCGACTCAAAGTCAAAGCGGCGTGAATACGTTCACGGTCGACTTGGTTGACGCTGCGGGCAATGTTCTTAGCGAGACCTTCATGGTCGATGTCACCGCTGAACCGCTGGTGGACATCAAGCTGGAGGTGACCGATCTGCAAGGCAATGCGATCGCGTCGATCGAAGTCGGACAGAAGTTCTTGCTTAAGTTCATTGGGGGGGACACTCGGGCGGAAGTGCGCGGTGTGTATGCTGCGTACGCAGACGTCCTGTTTGATGGCACGCTCGTGCGCCCCGAACCCAATGTGGCGATCCAATACGGCGAGCGCTTCCCGTCAGTCCAAAAAGGCATTTTCTCCAGTGGTTTGATTGACGAACTCGGGGCAGCAACGGATAGCTTGGAGGAAAGTGACTTGCAGGAGAGTCTGATCGCGACGGTGCAGATGGAAGCGATCGGGATTGGGATGGCCAGTATCCGCAGCGAACCGGCTGACGAAAACGATAGTGAAGTGCTGCTGTTTGGTATCGACGAAGTGATCCAAGAAGAGTTCATCGGCTTCGGTACTGTGGCTCTGGTGATCGAGCCCCGTCCGCAAGTCGATGTTGCAGTCACAAAGACGGTTTCGGGCACGCCGATTGCTGGCCAGAGCGTCACCTACACAATGGTTGTTACCAATCAAGGACCGGGCCAGGCGCGAGGTGTGAGCGTCGTTGACACGCTTGACGACAAGCTGACCTTCGCAGCAGGCAGCTTTGATCCTCAAGGGTCGGGCGTAACGCTAACGCAAACTGGCCAGACATTGACATTCGACGTTGGCACTTTGGACGCGGCCGCAACGGCGACGTTTACGTTTGATGTTTCCATCGCCTCGTCGGCGACAGGAACGATCACGAACGCGGCGATCGTCTCGACCAGCGATACCGACAGCGACAATTTCAACGATACTGATTCGGTGGATATCACGGTCCAAAACCAGGTCGACTTGATCTTGGACAAGTCGGTCGATCGCGCCACCGCCGTGCCTGGTCAAGACCAACTCGTTTATACGTTCACGATCAGCCACGACGCCGACAGCAGTAGCGATGCGGCCCACGTCGTCGTCACCGACGTGTTGCCCTCAGGCCTGGTGTTCGCTGGTTTCAACTCCACAGCACCGACGCCCGACTTCAGCAGTTTTTCCAATGGTATCTTGACCTTCGGATACAACTCGATTCCGGCTGAGGAAACACGGACGTTCATGATCACCTTTGATATTGCCCCGACCGCCACGGGAACGCTGGTCAATCCCGCCTCGGTGAGCTCGGACGGAACGGACATCGACCCCACGAACAACAGCGACGTTGCCACGACGAATTTATCCCCCGACTTCGATGTGGTGGTGACCAAGAGTGTCAACAATAACACACCTGCACTCATGGAGACGGTCACTTACACCGTGGGCCTAACCAACGAAGGCCCAGGTCCAGCGTCGGGGGTCGTGCTGAGCGATGCGATCCCCGCGGGATTGATCTTCGTCAGCGGTAGTCTGAACGGACAAGACGGGTCGAGCGATGGTTCGATAGTGACGTTCCCGGCAATCACATTGAATCCCAATTCCTCGATGACAGCCACCTTGGTATTCACGGTCGGCGTGTCGGCCGCAGGCGTGATTACCAATACCGCAAGCATTCCGGATCTCTCCGCAGCGGGTGAGAACGACATCACCAACAACTCGGCCAGCGTGGATATCAACGTCCTGATTGTCGATCTTGCGCTGACGCAGAGCGTCGACAATGCCACGCCCAACGTTGGTGACCAAGTGAACTTCTTGCTCACGCTGTCGAATGCCGGTCCGGTCGCCGCCACTGGCGTGATCGTCACAGATCTGTTGCCCAGCGGACTGACCTTTGTCTCGTCATTGCCAAGTCAGGGCGAATACGAAAGCAGCACGGGCATTTGGATGGTCGGCACGTTGAACAGTGGAGCAAACGCGACGCTGCAGATCTTGGCCGCCGTCGACACGACTGGGGAGAAGACAAACACGGCCGAGGTGACGGCGGCGGAGCAAACCGACCTGGACAGTACGCCGAACAATAATCAAGCAGGCGAAGACGATCAAGCCTCGGTAATGGTGACCACAGCGAGTGGCGAACCACTCTCCAAACGTGATTTTCTGAACACGTCGGGTGCAAACCCGCTGCAGAATGGAACAATGCCGCCGGATGTCAACAACGATGGTATTGTTTCGGCCATGGATGCTCTGGTCATCATCAATCAACTTGCCCGTCACACAGTGGCCGAAGGAGAAAGTGGATCTTCCGTTGCCAACTCGTACTTCATGGACGTCAACGGTGACACGAAAGTTACCGCACTCGACGCGCTGCAGGTGATCAACTATCTATCGCGACAAAACAATGTTCTGCCCGGCGGTGAAGACGACGACGAGAAGGAGATGCTCGCGATTTTAGCCGACGAGGTTTTTGGCCAGTTGAGTTAGAGTTGGGATCTCATCATAGCGGTGGTCCGCCGCAACGGCTTTCCACTGACGGCAGGTCGAAGTGGTAGGCTCCGTCTCGATAGAATGCATTCTCAAACACGATCATTTGCCGTCGATCGTAATAGGGGTCTTGGAGACTCGCGTCGTGATCGTGACCCAGGTTGTGCAGCATTTCATGTGCGATCGTGATCGCCCAATAGAGCGGATCGGAATAGCAACCCGCTTCGCCCAGATAATGGAAGTTAACAAAGACAGAGAAGTCGCCAGTCACTCGAAAGCCTGTTTGGTCGTAAACCACCTGGACCGTGTTGTAGTGTGCCCGAGCAACAGCATTTTCATCTTTGTTGTAGCTGTGAATCGATAGCCGGGGTTTCGTGTAGATCGCATTTTCGTTTTGGTACCATTCACGCAGACTCCGTAATTGGTACCACAAGACATCGCGGCGGCCTAAATTGCTGTAGTACGCGTCCAGGTTCGTGGTATCCCACAGCTCATCCGTTTGACCGTAGAGCACGTTGTCCAAGGTGTAAACGTTGCTGGCGATTTCGACGTCCAAGAACCGACGCCAGACGTAGTGCATGGCTTGATTGACAATCTGCTTTCGGTTCCTGGGGTCTTCCGGGACATCCCACAAATCACCCACCAAGTCATATTGAATCGGTTGGTAGTAGTCCGCATAAGCAACGGGCGAATTGCCTAGGCATAAAAATCCACCCAGCAACGATCGTCGCACTGCGGCGGACCCCAGAGCTGCGATCAGTTGCCGCCGATTCAAGTCAGCCCGCATGGTGCCTCGTCAAAGGGTTCGTCCGGAGTTTCGTGGAAGATGGAGAGTTGCCTTCACCGGGTGGCCGGCGGTCGAGCGTTAGCGAGCAAGTGGACTTCCATTGGCCAGCTGCTGGGGGCTCGCTGACGCTCGACCACCAGCCACCCACGGTTGCGGATCGGCCACCAACAGTCACAAAGAGTCCCTCACAGAAGTGCTTGACAGCGAAGACTACCAGCTGGCTTTCAGTCCCAAATTCAACGACTGAAGCATCCCATAGCCGAATTCCCGTTCCATCGAAATAGAATTAACTTCGGAAGCGGAATCCGACCAGTAAATGAGTGTGTAGCCGGAAGTCATGGCGAGACGGCGTGTTAACTGAAGTCCGAGCTGCGCACCTACTTCGGGCACTACAGCAAACCGACTCGATCCATCTTGATAAGTGTTGGCTCCCAATGCAGTCTTGGCAAGCAACTCGCAGCTGAGCAGCCGCCGCCGGTTTTGGTACACGAACCCAAGTTCACCACCGTTGAATTCCGTCGTTGTTCGAGAATCGGGAACCATCGGGTCCCCCGGGTCTTCGCGACGGATGTATCGGTAACCCAGCAGAATATCATTCCAGCCGCGCGTCGATCGAGCACAATTTGATCTCAGCCCCACGCCATACGAGTCCAGATTATTCGTATCGGTTAAATAGTCGCCTGTCACGGCCAGCCCAGGTTTTCTGGCAAACCATTTTGTCAGCCTCGTGCGCACCAAGGTTTGATGGTCCGCGCCAGTAAATTCTGTGTCGGTCCGCGCAAGCATGGCCTCCACCGTACCTTCGAAGCGTCGGGTGAAACTGCCGGACGTATCGAACAAGCAGCGGTCACAGTCACAGCTCGCTTCGCAAACGGGAGTCGTGTTGCAAGTCCCAGCGCAGGTACAAGCATGGTGCCCGGGTTCACTGTTCGTGCAGCAGCCCGTGGTCGCAGGGCATCGACGTCGAATAGTGGTCATACAAGGAACCAGCTTGAGAAGTTGGCGTCCCGCCGTAGCCTGCTCCATTGCAGCCGCAGGAACACATTTCCATGGCCGTCGCCTGGTAGCCGGCGTGAGTACAGTTGCAGTCGCCGAGTCCGTCGTGAAAAGATGACACCAGACCCGACTGGTCATAATGTGACTGGCCACATTCGCATCCGCGACAACCAGCATGTGCGTCTTGCGAGCACACATGCGTTTCCGATGGCATCATTTCGTGCTGCCGATAGCAGGCCGGGCAAACGCAATCTGTTTCATTTGCCGGCTGAGGCTCTTTGCTGGCGATGGGAGTCTGCCGCTCGTCGCCGGGATCTTTCCAATCCCCCCGGCCGGGAGGACTTGCTGGGCACTGGAACTTCCGGGCCTTTCGGATCGGGTGTCATGATGGGGACCGACGTTGCTTTTGGTGCCTGACGCGCCACAGTATTCCGATTGGCAACACCCGTTAATTCGCTGTCGTCCCCATTTGGGAGCCAGGGGAATGGGTTTGCGTAAGCACCGGGTCGGCCCGGTGCATAAAACCCGCGATCGCCGCCGGGTAATCCAAAGTTGGGAGGTGGATACCGAGTCCAGACGCGTGAACCGCCGTTGGAATCAGTCAGCACCAGTTGGCTGCACTGCTGACCAAAGGAATTAACGAACGGACCGCTCGATCCGACGCGATAAGTCACAGTGACATCTTGGCCACCAACATGGATGGTTCGGCTTCTGTCCTCAGCCTGTGGTAGTCCCTCGACCAGCAGCGTCAATTCACCGTGCTGGAGCAAATAACTGCCGATTGTCACGTCGATGCGAACGCCCGATCGATGAAACAGGATTTCGTTGTACCGACCATTGGGATGTAATTCAATTTGCCGGATCACGCGGCTGTCTGCCTGTACATCGTCCGATGGTGTTTCCCACCAGAATCCTTTGAGATTGCATGGCAGGCAGTTGCCGCCAGCGGCGCAGTTGCCATTGCAGGGAGCGATTCCCGGGGGGCCGTGATGATCGACAGGCAAGATCGGCCCAACGGGATTGATCACCGAGGCACTCGGATCGGGAAGATACTGATTGTGGGGTGCGCCCGAAATGAAACCTGATGCCAGGATGACTTCGTCCGACTCGGGCCGGTTCTCGTGAAACGCGGACTGGCCGCGAGCCTGAGAATTCACCTGCTGCTGGGCGCGATCGACAGCGCTATTTGCGGTCAAACGCGGGGGGGAACCCTGCTGTCCGGAAGCCACAGCCGGCACCAGCGCCACAACAAGGGCGACGAGATATCCAATTCTCATCAATGTTGCTCAGTAAATTTATTGGTGAAGAAATAGAGTGAGGACTTGTTCGTGAAACTTGGTCACGCAAAGTTGACAGTTGCGAGCCCCCCTCGCTTCTCCATAAATCCACTTTGCCTTTCATTGCGGTTCAGCATTGAACGCATGCGTCGCGGACCTAACAGTCGGAAGCAACACTAATTTGATGCGGCGCTGCGAAGCAAGACTGATATTGCAGCCGCCAACCGCAGGGGTGCACTTTGCGGTTTGCAAAGTAGCCATCTCGCTCCGTCGAGATGTAGCCCGACCGGACCGTTTTCCATTGCAACCCCGGTTGATCGTAGCCGGGGCGTGGCCGCACGATCTTTTCGATGAGAACAAATCTGATGGTTCGTCACCCGGTCGGGCTTTCGTCACGGCGGAGCGTGACGGCTACTTTTTGTTGCCGCCGGCAAACCGCAAGGTGCACTCCAACCGCCGCGGCTCTTTTCCGGAACGCGCGAAACCAGTGACTTTTTGACAAATAGAGTGATTGTGCCGATTCTGACGGTTCGATAGAGGACTGTAGGCTTACGGATCGCCAGCAAGACGCATCCTCGTACATGGGCTGCAATCGGTTTGGCGCACTGACCTGAGCGATTCAGCGACCCATCCGCCGGGAATTCGATCACTCCTGGGCAAGTTACCGAAAACCAAAAAGACATCGCGAGCACCACTCGATTGGGACAAGTCAATGCGGACGCTATTCCACACGCTCGCCATGGTCCTCGCGATCTCGACCACAAGCATGGGCCGGTTCAACGGATACCAAGCCTGGGCCGACGGCGCGGAACTCAGCGAGCACAGCGGGGCCGGCACACTCGATTCCAAGATGGAACATGTGTCGACAACGCCTCAGATTTGCAGCAGTGGCTATCCACCACGCACTCATCCAATCAGAACGCCCCGATCGCAGGTCAATCAAGAAAGTCAGCCGGCAAGTTTGCAACCGAGAACCGCGCCGCGGCTGGTTCCGGTGCCGGTTCGCAAGGTCAGGTCGTTGGATGGCCCGTCGACGCAGCTGGTATCCCCATCGCACATCCGTCTGGTTGCCGAAACAAGCGGTAAAAGCATCATGACGTTGCAGCGGCATGATGCCGAGGCGTCGAGGCTTCAGCCACCTTCCACACTGGTGTCAGAGAACGCATTCGACGAAATCGGGGACGCCGACATGGACGACGGGTTCGATTTCGAGGACGACTTGCCGGTGCCACCAGGCTCCGAAGAGAGTGAGAAAGACGCTGCAGAGGAATCCGCGGCAATGAAAGCGAAAGCGGAAGCTGCTGCCGCGAAGTCCGCTGGAAACGGTGCCACGGAAGAACACGGAATCGACGCAACCGTTCCATATCAAGAGTGCTTCAACAATGGGTACTTCTCTCCAGGCCCTGATGGCTACGGAATCGGACCTTGCGAAGCTGGACCCTACGGGGCTGGACCCTATGGAGCTGGACCTTACGAAGCTGGACCTTACGAAGCTGGTCCCTACGAAGCTGGTCCCTACGAAGCTGGTCCTTACGAAGCTGGTCCTTACGGAGCTGGTCCTTACGGAGCTGGTCCTTACGGAGCTGGTCACTACGGAGCTGGTCACTATGGAGCTGGTCACTATGGAGCTGGTCACTTCGAAGCGGGGCACTACGGAGCAGGTCACCTCGAAGGGGGTCACTACGGAGCCGCTGGTCCAACTGGAGCTGGCAAGCCATCGATCGGGCCAGCCATGCCTTGCCTTCCTCAAGGGATTTGGTGGGAAGCAACACCGCCGCAAGAAATGGGACTTAGCGCCGTCGTCCGACAAATTGAGCTACATCCCGGCGGCACCTACAACGAAGTCATCTATCACCGATCGGGTGTTCGCGTGGACGTGGTGATTGGCAGCTTCCTTCTGCAACGGGGTGAGTTGACTCTGCTGGTCGAGGGAATGCCACAGGCCCGAAGTATTGCCAGAGACATTACGGTTGGGGGGCAACCGCTGACGGTGGCGTATCGCCTGGGCAGCAGTGGTCCCTACGTGTTGGCCTTCAATCACAACTGCAGCCAACTAGTGCTGACCGATGCCAGCGGTGCATCACGTGTGTGGATGCGGTATCCGCCACCCCACTTTGGTGTCCCATCACGTGCAAGAGGCTATTACGCACCGGGCCGCCCCGGCTATGGAAATTACCACTTTCCGTGGCTACCCAATGGTGCGATCGAATGACCCCTGCCAGCCAATCATGCCCATGACCCTTGACAGGCAGGTGAGCTACCCGGCGGCGGTTGTCAAACCCGACGACGCCGATCGCGTGCCAAGAGCAGGGCCGCAACTAACACATGTAATCAACGCCGATCCAATGGCAGAAACAGAATCACAAGTACGCGTCAAAGGAAACTCAAGGATGAGAACTCAATTGTTGCTGATACCGTTTGTTTTCGCTGCGTTGGCAGCGCAGGCTTTCGCGGACGGCTATTCCCAACCAAGACCGTGCTCCTGTGAATCCTGCGAATCCCATGCAGCCAACTACGGTCCTCCTCATGCCGCTCCGGCAGGCTATGGTGGCCACGGAGTAGCAGGTGGCTATGCATGCGGCGGCCCCAGAGGTGGTTGTGGCGGATGTGGTGGCTGCATGCCGGCCCCACATTGCAGCTGCAGGCCGACCCAGCACTGCGGATGCGGCGGATCCGCGAAGGGGGGAGGCTGCGGAATCTTTGATGGACTCTTCAAGGGGCATTCGAGTGGTGCTGGCTGCGGATTGCTGGGTTCACAAAAACACGGCTGCGGCAGCTCACAGTGTCAGTGCGCTCCTCAAGGCGGTTGTCAATATTGCCACCCCGGTTATCCGCCGCGGCCGGACTGTAATGACTCATCTGATGGCGGTGGCTGCAATTTACTGGCCCTGTTTAAACACGGGGGAGGAGGCAAATCAGATTGTCAATGCGCTCCCCATGGCGGTTGTCGATATTGTCATGCCGGTTATCCGCCACGGCCGGTTCCCTATGGACCGAGCCACTACGAGCCTATGACCCAGGTTAGCTACCGTTGCTACCGTTGCGAAACGAAGTGCTATCCGGAACCGATGCCTTACGGCTACGGTCACGGCCCCGCGCCAAGTTACGAGCGCCGGCCCGCGCCGAGTTACGAGCGCCGGCCCGCGCCGAGTTACGAGCACGGACCCGCGACTCGCTACAGCCACTGATCGTTGCGGAAATCGACTTGATGAGTCTCGTGACAGCCAGCGGGAAACGGTGCTTGCATCGATGTACAAAGCAGGGCGAAGGCCATCGCTGCAGCGAGCCGGGTGGAGCTTGGTCTCGTGCGGCAACTAAATGTCGTCGTTTGCTCCGCAAACGAACGTCAAAGGGACGCTCGTTCGCGGAGCGAACGACGACTCTCGTAAATTCACAGTCGCAGCGCAAAAGACGACAATCAAGGCGGCGCGATGTTCACTCACGCGCGTGATGGGCTTCGATGTGCTGACGCAACAAATCCTTGCCGTAATCGTTCCCATTGGGCGTTCGCAGGACGGCGTGGATATGATCGCGAGTCGGCTCTTGCGATCGGAACGGGGCGACGCGGCGCTGGTGATCGAACTCGATGAGTACGACGGGGCTGTGGATCCGATAGTAGAAGACGCTATTGGGTGAGGTGCCGCCGACCCAGGCAAAATAGGTCCGGTCGAGATGCTCCTTGACCTCGCTCATCTTCACTTTCGCGTGGCCGTCGTCCATGTTGCCGACATACTCTTCAATCACTTCAAGCAACAATGTCTGTTGTTGCTCATCAAGCTTGCCTGCGGGCAGACCGGCGTAATCGAGATCAAGGTTGTCTTGATAGGCTTGTGACAATGCGTTGTTGCCAGCTTTGACGCTGGAGAGAATCGCTTCTTTCCGCTGCTGATCATCCAGCGAGAGGATGAGCGTCAGTCCCTTGTCTTGCTCGTCCTGCATCACAATCGTGCCTTTGAACTTACCGCTTGTCGCATGCACCGGTTCGCTACCAACGAAGACGGGCGACATGACAACCTGATCGCCAAGCACAAAGTAATTGATGATCAAATGATGACCGTCGATCTGCCAGCCCCACGGCTCGGTTTCCGAAGGCTCGCCCATGATCGTGATCCAGTACAACCACTCGCCATATTCGTCGAAATTATTCGCCAGTTCGGCCAAGGTGCCGTTCAGCTTCATGATATCTTGCGAGAGTTTCAGTCCCTTGGCGCTGAGGCTCTTGCTCATCAGCGAGAATGCCAGCTCACGTTGTTTTTCGTCCATCTCGTCGAAGCCGACACCCTGTCGCTTGTAGAAATGACGGTTGTCCCATTTGCGCCACTCCGAATCATCGACAGGGAATTGAGTGCGGTTTCGCTGGTCGTCGCTCAACCCGGCGAGGAATGATTCGGCTGCATCCACAACCGGCTGCGTGCTGACGCCGCTGGACTGGATCTTGAACAGCCCCTCTTCAATCTTTCCGCCGGCGGCAATGCCACGAAACGGCTCAGCCAGCGAGGCCTCGTCAGCACCACCTGGTCCACGACGTTGAGCGTAAGCGAACAAACCCAGCAGCAACGTGGCGACGATACCCGATGCGAGCGTTCTGGTTCGGTTTTTCATTTGCGGGTTCCGGAAGAAGTGGAAAAAACGGGATGCTTGCCGTCGTCATCCAACATGAATTCAGCGAGATTGTTTAACGGCAAGCCGCAGGCGACTGTGAAGGGCGGACGCAGTCGCCTTCGGCTTGCCGTTAAACGATTGCTTAAAGCCGACACGGAGTTCTCGATTAGACTGCGTCTACAGATTTGCCAGTGCGTTGTGTCGCTGGGACATCGGCAATTCTATCGCACGGCCATTTTGCCGGTGTGACTCGAACACCGCACAAATCATTTCCACCGTCAACGCGCCCTCGTCTGCACTGCAAAGCGGCTGATGGTTTCCGCGGATTGCCGCCACCAAGTCTCGGGTGGGCAGTACATGCTGATGCACCATTTGCTCCAACTCATCGCGAGTCTCCGGCTGGTCGACGCCAGCGGTCGAAATCGGTAGCCAGGGACGCGGGCTGGCGGTCGGCGCGAAGGGGTTTCCCGGCACCAAATGCGCGAGCGGTGTAAGGTCGGCCTGAATGTTGATGATCCCTTCGCTTCCAATCAACTGCATTCCGAATCCGGCGTTCTTCGTTCCGTCATTGGCGATCGAATCAAAGTAGCCGATTGTTCCGCTGTCGAATTCGAATCGAGCGTGCAATTCGTTTCCCGCCAGAGGCCCCAAGCCTTCAGCACCATCGCGAACGTCAGCTTTGGTCACGTGGCGTCCATCTTGCAGCATCACGGCCGAGCAGGTTCGCGGCTTCCCGGCAAAGTAGGCCATCAGGTTCAGGACGTGTGAGCCAAGCACCCATAAATCCTCCGCGCCGCCTCGTCGATCGCCTTTGCCACGGCCACGGATTTCCAGCAATCTGCCGATTTTCCCTTGCTTGATCACACTGTCGATCGTGCTCAAGACGGGGTGATAGCGATTCCGATGCGCCACCGCTAGTTTGGCGTTGTGTTTGCGGCACGCAGCAAGCACTTCGTCCGCTTCAGCTGGTGTGCGCACAAAAGGCTTCTCAACGTAGACGCCCTGGGCACCTGCATCAATCGCAGCGATGATCATCTCGCGATGTTGATCGGCATGCCGTGGACAGACAGCAACGATGTCGGGTTTGACGGCTTGAAGCATTTCGCGATAGTCGGCGAAGCCGGAGACCGCGTCGAGCTTCAGCTTGGCGAGCTCTTTGGCACGACCGATTTCCACTGGATCAGCCACCGCGACAATCTTGGTCTCGTCGAGTCGCAACCAAACTGTATCAAGTCCGTGGCCATAGTCCCCGCGATCACTGTGCCCGATCACGGCAACATGCAACGCATCTTGCGCGTCCTTGGCTTGAGAAATCACGGCAGAGGCAGACGCCACACCAGCCAGGTAAGCGAATCGTCGTCGGTCCATTGGAATGAGTCTCCGTTTGTATTCTTGTCGTAGTCCTATCGAGCGCACGACAATTCGCGATGGCCATGGTGGGTCTGCGTCGCTGACGCTCCTGACCCACCCTGAGGATAGGAATACGACTTTAAAAAAGCGCCGCTACAGCCGGTTTGATGACTTTACCCATTGCATTTCGGGGAAGTGAATCGACGACCAAGAGTGTCTTGGGAATCTTGTAATTGGAAAGCCGATCCTGGCTCCACGATCGTAACGAATCCAAGCTGAGTTCTTGACCGTCGTGCAAAACGACGGCCGCCGCAACGGCCTCGCCCCAAGTTTCGTCCGGCACGCCCACGACAGCGCACTGGCTGATCGCATCGTGGTCAAGCAAAGTGGCTTCGATTTCAAGCGCGGATATTTTGTAGCCACCGCTCTTGATGATGTCGACCGATTGGCGGCCCATGATTCGATAGTAGCCTTTCTCACGAACCCCAATGTCACCGGATCGAAACCAACCCTCGTCAAACGACTTGGCCGTGATTTCGTCACGATTCCAGTACTCGGAAAACACCGCGGGCCCACGGACCTGGATTTCCCCAGGTTCGCCATCCGCTGTCACCAATTCGCCTGCTTCGGATTTCAGACGTACTTCGACGCCGGGCAGTGGCTGGCCCACCATCCCGGGTAAGCGGTCACCGTCATACGGATTGGAAAGGGCCATTCCGATCTCGGTCATGCCATACCGTTCGAGCAACTTTTGACCAGTCAACTCCGTCCACTTAACATGCACGCTCGCCGGCAGCGCCGCCGAACCAGAGACCATCAATCGCATCTGAGCGAAACCGGCCACGATGACGGCGCGTTCCGCATCCTGCATCGATTCGAGAGTCTGAATCAACTTCACATAAATCGTCGGCACCGCCATAAAAACCGAATAAACCTTCGCGGAGACCCGGATCAAGATGATCTTGATGTCGAAGTGCGCGAACGTTTCGATCGTTGCACCTGACCACAGCGCAAGACATCACGTTGATGATGCCGTGGATGTGATGCAGCGGCAGGAACAGCGGGATGCAGTCGTCGGACTGCCATCGCCAGGCTTCGACCAGGGTCTCGATCTGTGCCTGCAGATTCGCGTGCGTCGCAACAACTCCTTTCGGCTTGCTGGTCGTACCACTGGTGTACAGAATCATCGCGCGACGCGATCGGTCGACCTCCGGAAGCGAGGGCTCGCCATCGGGAATGTCCGTAATTTCTTCGATCACCAGCAGCCGCATTCCGAGTCGCTGGCAGAGTGCGTCAACTTTGCCGGCAAGGTCTCGCATGACCACGACGCAAGCTGACCCGGAGTCCGCTAGGGCGTATTCGAGTTCCCTCTCGGTGGCGGACAAGCTGAGCGGAACGGCAACGCCGCCAGAGCGCCATATCCCCCATTGCGCCGCGACGTAATCGAATCCGGCTGACACCAAATACGCGACGCGCGCCTCCTGCAAATCATCCGCGCCATCCAATAACGACGCCGCGACAGCTGCTGAACGATCAAGCAGCTCGCCGTAAGTTCGCTTGCCTGATTCGCAGCGGATCGCAATCGCTTGCGAATGTGATCGTGCGCGAGCGATGAGTGGGAGCTCTGTCATAGATTCGTTGTCTCGTCCACGCCTTTTTTATCACCAGCTGCGGCTCCGGCGTATGTGGTGATTGTAGCGAAGTTGCAATCGACTCGTTTGGCTTGATGCTGATTATTCGGCTTTGCACGGGGACCACGGCGGTCATAACTGGGAGTCGCGGGACCACGACGTTTTTTCGCTCAGAAACCCACGCTTCGGGTTGTGAAATACGGCTTCCATTGCCGCATCCCTGGTCGACTTCGATTTGATTGTATTTGGGGACAATTAAGATGTAGCGGATTCAAATCGGGAACCCGATTTTCCATGTCCCACTCGTGCGAGTGCACGTCGCGGTTACATTCTTTCCCGGCCGTCAAACGCAAGATGCGCTCCCCAACTCCGCGCGGGCACCCTCTACCGAGAGCCGTTCGCCGATGACACTTTCCTAACGCGAGCCGCCAGAGATTGAAATGGGCAAGAAGAATCGAATCCCTCACAAATTCCAGCCTTGGATCGATGCACGTAAGAGATATCGTTTGTCCAACGCGCATATCCAGATGGCGCGAGAGCTGGGCATGAATCCCAAACGGTTCCCCAGCCTGGCGAACACCGAGAATAAGTCATGGAAGGTGCCGCTGCCGGAATTCATCGAGTCTCTGTACGAGAAGCGGTTCGGCAAGCGGTGCCCCGACAAAGTGCGAACGATCGAAGAGCTGGCCGCGGAACATCTGGCCAAACGTGCCGCTAAGAAAGCGGCAAAGGAAGCGGATTTATTGTCGGGTGGGTGAAGAGCAACGAGCGGGATTGCCTATAATCCAGAGAATTCATTCCGTTACGCTCACACAATAACGCGCCAGGAAAGCAAATGCGAAGTTACCGAGAACGCTGTGCCGCCGTCCTGCTATGTTGCGCGGCTTGCGCCCGGCACAGGCGGAAACAAATGCCGAGCAGCTTGCTGAGCGTCTGAGCCCGATTCTTTCCTGTGTATCAGGAGACTCCGCGGCGTTCTGTGTCTCCGTCGAACTTGAAGTGACCGTTGACGGCGACCGTCAGCAAGTCGACGGACGATTGGTGCGTTACGATGCCCAGTCGTTTGACTTAGATCTGCTTCACCCGGAATACAGCGTTCGAATTCGCCGCCGGCCTGACGTGACCGCCTTCGCGTTACCTCATCATCAAGTCGTTTTTGTTGGTTCGGGCGAGGTTGACGCCGAGGACCAACTTGCCCCGCAGGGAATCATTGATCGGCTGATTGGATCTGGCTCGATGCTCTCCACCTACACGCCGATGCTCAACAATGCGGAAGCGTCGGCGGTCAGCCAGTTGTTAACGACTCTGCTGAACCCGAACTACGACGCGCAAGCTCACTCATGGGCGTTTGACCATGATGTTTCGCTGGCGTTTCTCAACAACGGCAAGCGAATTGACCTGAAGGTAGGTGACCAGCATCGAGCGCAGGTCACGATCGAGGAGACGCTTGGGAAAGCAGAGCCAGCGAACGATTGGCCGGGGTTGAAGCAGGTTTCGATTCCACGACGAGAACTTGAACAGACCCTTGCCCGCGGAATTCGTCGCGGGATTGAGATAGCAACTCCCTCGCGTCTACTGACATCACCGCTGCAGAAGCCACGGAGAGTCGCCGGCGGTGAGCTTCGTTGGATCGATGGTCAACGGGTCGTGCTGTTAAGCGGCACGCCCGAGCAAATCGGCTTTGCTCACGGCAGCTTGCTGAAAGAAGAATCGAGACGCTGCATCGACTCGGTGCTCTACACTTTTGGCATGATCAACACGGTCCGCAGCGGACGTTGGTTTCAACATGAATTGGATTCCGCCTACGAAAGGCTGGCTCCCCATATTCCCGAGGATCACCAGCTGGAGACGCTCGCGTTTGCCAAAGCAATGAACTTGGAACCTCGCACCGCTCAAGTCATCAACGTCTTTCCGGAACTCTTTCACTGCAGCGGATTTGCCCTGTTCGGTAGCGCCACCACCAATGGCTGAGGTGCTGTTGTTTAACGGGGCCAACATCGAGCTTCGCGACCCAGATGAAAATACGATACCGCTTCGCTACGCTGGGGAGGGAGGATTTCGCAGTTGCGATCGAGTGACAGCAGAACCAACGCGAGGCTTCGTTCGTAATAACTCGATTCATCGGGTCTTTGCCTATGACCGACCGCATGAATGCGGTTACTACGAACAAGGACACAAAAATTTTTTTTTGCATCGACTTCAAATTTAGGGCTGAGGGGATGTCAAACCGGCTGTTTGGACTTGGCGGATTGTCGTTGGCCCCCGATCTACACTTGCACCGCTGGTGCTCGATTCGGTCCGCGATTGTCGTTTGCGTTTCCGTGTTTCTGGTCGGGTGCGGCGGCGAAGCCTCAACGACAACCACGACCACCAGCAACGAAGACATCGCGGCGTTCATCCAAGAGAATCCCGAGTTTGGGAATTCCCCCGCTACGACCTTGGAACCGTCCGATTCTTCCGAATTGAGTTTGGAAAGATAGATCGTGTAAAGTTGAGCTTGGAATTCAATCTTGATACTTGAGCGAATCAGGTTGGAATGGCTGAATGTTGAAGGATAGACGAAGAACCGCCTTCACGCTTGTCGAATTGCTGGTGGTGATTGCCATCATTGGTGTATTGGTCGGCTTGTTGCTGCCCGCGGTCCAGGCCGCTCGCGAAGCGGCAAGACGGATGAGCTGCAGCAACAACGTCAAACAAATCGGGCTGGCACTGCACAACTATCACTCTGCCTATCAGACGCTCCCGCAGTACCAAGGTGGAACTGGCGGACTGCCGTTTCCGTCGTCGTTCGAGCCGATTGTGGGTACGAACGCAAATTCGCTCAGCATGTTCGTTGGGATCACTCCTTTCATGGAGCAACAAGCGCTGTGGGAGCAGATTTCGAATCCCTTGCAGGACCCGATCACGGGCGATCTATTTGCGGCAATGGGGCCGGGGGCCTACAAGCGGCTGATCAGCCACCTCGCCTCTCGTTACGAACCTTGGTTGACGGAAATCCCAACGCTTCGCTGCCCGAGTGATCCTGGTCAAGGATTGCCGGCGCACGCGCGGACGAACTACGCAGCGTGTTTGGGTGATTCGGCGACAGTGAATCATGGCCCGTTGATGCCAACCGTTGGCGCATGGACACCACGGACGAATCAGACTGTGGCGTCGCGCGGCTCGTGTCGTGGCGTTTTTGTCGCGCGAAAGTTCACCAAGTTTCGCGATATCAAAGATGGGCTGGCCAACACCATCATGGTCGGTGAGATCAACACGGACTTGGGTGACAACGACATTACAACTCAGCTGTCGGTTGTGCCGCTAACGCTGGTGGCGGACGAACCGGACTATTGTTATGACGAGGGGCATCGTGACCCCAATCGACCTCGCTTCTGGGGACCCAACGCAACCTTCGTGGAACTCGACTATCGGCGAGGGTTTGCCTGGGCACTCGGGCTCCATCTGTGTACCGGGTTCAATACGATTCTGCCGCCAAATCAGGGCATGTGCGGATCGATCGGCTCGGTGATCTCGCCGTTGATGGGTGGAGTCACGCCGGCAAGTAGTCGACATCCCGGCGGATGCCACGTGTTGATGGGCGATGGTGCGGTTCGATTTGTGACCGACTCGATTGATGCAGGCAGCAGTCATGATTCAACCGTCTATTTGGACTTGGACAATGATGGCAACTTGAGCGACAGCAGCATGCCGCCGTCTCAAGCCGGTGCCCCGAGTCCTTTCGGCCTGTGGGGCGCGCTCGGCACCCGCGCGTCGGAGGAAGTCATCGAAGACTTCTAGCTCCACCTGGCCGCGCCACGATCGGCGGAGCGATCGGCGACGATATTCTGGTAAATCGACTGTTCATGGCACCTGTTGTCGATTTTGGTGACCGACTAAATTGTGGTCACCATGAAAGATATTTTTAGACTCGATGATGATGTTGCTGTCGTGATTGGCGGCACCGGCGAACTCGGTGGAACGATGGCAGAGGCGCTTGCCGGCTCGGGCGCCAAAGTCGCTGTCGTGGGCCGAAATGCCGAGCGTGGCAATGCTCGGTCCAGCCGAATCAATGATGCCGGAGGCGAAGCAAAGTTCTTTGCCGCCGATGGATTGAGCGCCGATTCGCTGGATGAAGCTCGCGGGCACATCAAGTCTTGGGCGGGCAGTCCTGTCTCGATCTTGGTCAATGCTGCTGGCGGCAATCGGCCTGACGCAACGATTCCACCGGGAGGCGACATTTGCAAGTTGCCGTTGGATGCTTGGCGCGACGTATTCGACTTGAACCTGGTTGGCGGCGCGCTGTTGCCGACCCAAGTTTTCGGCCAAGACATGATCGATGCCGGCGTCGGCAGCGTGATCAACATCGCATCGATGTCTGGCATGATTCCGCTGTCGCGAGTCGTTGCTTACTCGGCTGCCAAGGCCGCCGTGATCAACCTGACCCTGTGGCTCTCACGCGAATGGGCGACCACAGGCGTTCGCGTCAACGCGATCAGCCCCGGTTTTTTTCCCGCCGAACAGAATCGCAAGCTGCTGTTCAATGATGACGGCAGCTACACCGAGCGAGGCGGCCAGATCATCGGGCACACACCGATGGGCCGCTTCGGAAAGCCCGAAGAGCTCGCTGGCGTCGTCGTTTGGCTGGCCAGTCGTCGAGCGTCGTCATTTGTCACGGGGCAAAACATCGCCGTCGATGGCGGCTTCGCATCGGTGACGATCTAAGCGTCACACTCAGATAGGACACTTCCACCTTACAGTCGATCGGGCCGCCTCGCCGCGGCACGAACAGCGGAGAAAACGAGATGAGCGGATTGAAAATTCCCAGCGCCGATAAGGACCTCGATTTTGTTGCCCTCGGTGCGCTCGTACACCGACTCGATCCGGGCGTGATTCCCTTTCGCACCGCGACTTCGTTTGACGTTCACGTTTCGGGCGGTGAGTACAATTGCGCCGCAAACCTGGCGTCCTGCTTCGGATTGAAAACGGGAGTCGTCACGGCGATGGTGGACAATGGCATCGGCGAACTGATCCAGCGTCAGGTGCGGGCGATGGGCGTGAAGCCCTTTTACAAGCACTTCAAGCACGACGGCGTACGTGGACCAAACATGGCGACGGTCTACAGCGACCGCGGACAAGGTGTTCGCGCTCCGGTCGTGTTTTACAATCGTGCCAACGAAGCGGGTGCGATGTTGAAGCCGGGTGACTTCGATTGGGACGAAATTTTTGCCGGCGGTTGCCGCTGGTTCCACAGTGGCGGAATTTTCGCGGCGCTCTCGGAAACGACCGCCGATGTGGTGATCGAGGGCATGCAGGCAGCTGGGAAAGTTGGCGCGATTCGTTCGTTCGACTTGAACTACCGGGCCAAGCTGTGGGACACGATCGGCGGCTTGGAGCAGGGGCAGAAAATGATCGCCAAGATCGTCGAAAACGTGGATGTCCTGATCGGCAACGAGGAAGACCTGCAGAAGGGGCTCGGGGTGAAAGGTCCGGATGTCGAAGCAAAGACGGCCGGCAAACTCGACCCGAAGAACTTCTTTGGCATGATCGACGCCGCCGTCAAGAAATTTCCCAATGTCAAAGCAGTCGCGACCACGCTGCGGGAAGTCCAATCGACCAATCGTCATTCGTGGAGTGCGGTGTTGTGGTACGACGGCAATGAGTACGTGGCACCAACCGCGGAGCTGGACGTGATCGACCGCATCGGTGGCGGCGACGGTTTTGCATCGGGGCTGATCTACAGCCTGTTGAGCGGACGTACTCCCGAGGAGGCGTTGAAGATCGGTTGGGCTCATGGAGCACTGTTGACCACTTTCCCAGGTGACGTCACCCGCGCCACGCTGCCTGAAGTCGAAGCCTTCGCTGCCGGCGGCAGCGCTCGCGTTCAGCGGTAGCAAGCAGAAGTTCGTAGTGACCGCATTCGTGCGGTTGTCAAGACACGTTCTTCAAAGAACCCGATGAATCGGGTTACTACGAACCAGGCGTGGCGTTCTCCGCTTCCGGCGGCTTGGCAAGCTCCATCACTGGCTCGCCCCAATCGGCCTCGAACATCTCTTCGCACAGATTGCACTTGACTTCGGTCCCCAGCAGTTTGTCATCGATGACTTGGGCCGCTTCGCATTGCTTGCACGTGACCCGCACCTGGCCTGACTCATCCGCCATGGCGGTCAGGTGTGCCTGCATCACGCCTGCAACTTCGATGTCCTCGGGCTGCAGCGTGGTCAACAAATCGTGATCGACTTGGCTGATCTCCGACAACCGATTGGCCAGGCGACGCACACTCCGCTCGAAACTGTTGCGGCTGCAGCGACCATTTCCGAAGTGACGATCGCGCCCGATGTACAGATAGGTGAACCCACGAAGCAACCGCCGGCGTGACTCGGTCGGCAACGTGTACTTCGCTTTCGTTGCGATCAATTCGAAGATTCGACAGAGCGCCTCGGGCGGATAGTCGTCGAAGTGCATGGTGGTGCCAACTCGTGAACTCAGTCCTGGGTTACTGCGAATCATCTTGTGCATCTCGTTTGGGTAACCCGCCAAGATGACGACCAGACGATCACGCTGGTCCTCCATTCGTTTCAATAATGTTTGCACTGCTTCACGACCGTATTGGTCTTGGCCACTTTCGTCGATCAACGTGTAGGCTTCGTCAATGAACAGGACGCCGTCGAGTGCTTCATCGATTTTGGCGTTCGTCTTCGGCCCGGTTTGACCGGCGTACTCGGCGACCAAACCACTTCGATCGGTCTCGACAAGATGACCTTTCTCGAGCACCCCCAACGCCCCGTAGATGTTGGCAACGATTCTCGCGACGGTGGTCTTACCGGTTCCCGGGTTGCCGACGAAGGCCATGTGCAGGCTGGGCGTGGTCGTCGGCAATCCCGCTGCTTCGCGTTGACGCTCCATCTTCAGGAAATTCGTCAGCGTTTGTATCTGGTCTTTGATGGCATCGAGCCCGACCAGTCGGTCAAGTTTCGCACGCTCCTCGGCAAGTCGCTCATCGGGTGTGCGATCGTCGGCAGGCTCGGGAGCCGTTTGTTTCGGTTTGGGAGCGTTTGCCGATCCGCCAGGCCCAGCCGTGGGCGTCGGCTTCTCGGCTGCCGTGACACCGACACCTTCGCGCAATCGTTTCGCTTCATCACGCAGCCATGTCAAAGCATCTCTCGCGTTATTCGTGTCCACTTCGCTTGCCAAGTGCTCCGGCGCACGTCCTTGCAATTCGGCAAACTGTTGCTGCATCGCCTTGAGATTTGCGTTATCAGCTACGCTGAGGTCGCCGTCGACCGAAGCCACCAGGTTCGCCATCCGCATCGCCAACGTTTCCAATTCGCCCCAGCGGTCGCGGATCGCTGGGATTTCGGCGAAGGGTCGAACCAGATCGCTCCACTTGAAGTCATTCGATGCAACAATCAACCAATCGACCGCTTCGCGCAATTGGCTGCCCATCACCGATTTTCCCCAAATGTGCTCGAGCAAAGCGCGACCGAGTTGACGCTGTTCGATGTTGCGAGCTTTCGCGTCCGGAACGACCGCCGCGAAGACCTTCATCAGGAAACCTTGATGCAGGTCGTCCATCTGGCCGGCGATGGAGGCCGCATCAGCGTCATCACCACCGGTCAGCCAGCCGTAGCTTCCACGGACGAGTTCACCACTCTCGATGTAAAGAGCTTGTGTTTCTTTGAGCGCTTCGCGGTACATACGAATCGATTCAACGATTCGGTCGTCAGATGATCGTGGCATGACAGTTTTGTTGAAGAAGGTTCTAAACACGAATGGCCAAGATGCGTTCCACAGTGTACCGAATCTGATCGCGTATCGTTTTCGTAGGTTGACTTGTCCCCAAGTCGACCATGTACGGATGCATCATGGCGGATTGTAAATTTGGCAGAATGACCTTGGGGCAGAATGACAAGAAGGTAACTTGCATAGCTAAGCGATATCCTTGCGCCAGGCCTCGGCTAGTTCTTTCAAATTCATCAATTCGAACACCGCCATGCGATCGGCTTCTCGCCCGAACAGCACGTCGTTGGCACGAGCGACGGTCCAATCGGGGTTGGGACGGGCGACTCGCTGGAGTTCTTGACCGGCTTCCAGCGTCCCTTCGATGATCACACGAATGTACCATCCGGTTCGACCGGTCTGCGTGACCTCTTTGGTTAGCGTTTTGATTCCCCAGCGCCGCGCGATCTTCCAACAGGGCTGGCGCGGTTGGCTGACTTCGATTTCGCAATCACCAATCTGATATCGATCGCCGATACAAACGCTCGTTTCATCAATCCCCAATAGCGTCAAGTTTTCGGCGAGCGCGCCTGCGGCCATCTGCAGCTCCGGGTGCTCTTGCGCCCAAAGTTGGTAGTGGGATGCCGGATAACAGAGAACCGCTTTGTCTGGCCCACCATGGTTTTTCGTGTCGGCAACAGCATCGCCGACCAACCCTCGATGCTTCAATGCGACTGGCCCGCTGACCGGACGTTTGTAGAAACCGGTGGTCCATTGGCGCTGCAGCACGTCGCTGGTTGCGGGGTCGCCTTCGCTGATCACGCGGCCGATTTGGATGCTCTGGATCGTGATTGTCATCAATTCGCCAAAGGGCTCTCCGGTGGACTCCATAAAGCATTGGACTTCGTGTCGCAAGTATCTGTGATGAAACGATTTGCGGCAACGGCAGGGGATCTCGGGGTCGTTGTGAGTAAGGGCGAAATCCGCTAGAATTCGCTTACTTTTCAGGCTTGTACATGCACGCCAGTAACGGGTGCAAATCGGCCCATTTTAGAACCGCGACTCATCGTAGGACACGACGTTGGCAGAAGACGACGGAAACAACGAAAACGGCGACGAAGAAGGCACGAGTCCAGAGGAAGAAGGCTCTGGCGGCGGCGGGGCTGGGGCCTTCCGAATGATCGATATGCCGATCGAGGACGAGCTTCGGGATAGCTATCTGACTTACGCGATGAGCGTGATTGTCAGCCGCGCGCTGCCCGACGTCCGTGATGGACTCAAGCCCAGCCAGCGACGGATCTTGGTCGCCATGAACGACTTGAACCTCGGGCCAGGCAGCAAACGGGTCAAGTGCGCTAAGATCTCCGGCGACACTTCGGGGAATTATCACCCGCACGGTGAAAGTGTCATCTACCCAACACTCGTGCGGATGGCGCAAGAGTGGAATATGCGCCGGCTGCTGATCGACAAGCAAGGCAATTTCGGCAGCATCGCGGGACTCCCACCAGCTGCGATGCGATACACCGAGGCTCGGCTGAGCCCGGTTGCCGCGGCGATGCTGGACGACATCAAGCTTGACACGGTCGACTACATACCGACGTACGACGAAGTCCGCACAGAGCCGACGGTTCTGCCCAGTAAGTTCCCGAACCTATTGATCAACGGCTCCGGTGGTATCGCGGTCGGGATGGCGACCAGCATTCCGCCGCATAATCCGACAGAGATCTGCGACGCCGTGATCAAACTGATCGAGGAGCCGGGCACCACCACCGAAGAGCTGTTCGAGATCGTACCGGGGCCTGACTTCCCGACCGGCGGAATCATCTGTGGTCGAGCGGGAATTCGACGTGGCTATAAAACCGGCCGCAGCACGATCGTACTTCGCGCCCGCTGCAGGATCGAAGAGCAGAAGGGAACTCGGACGAGGATCGTCGTTTCCGAGATCCCCTACCAGCAATCGCGCGATGGTGTGGTCAAGAAGATCGCCGAGCTGGTCAATAGCGACAGGATCAAAGGCATCTCGGGGATCCGCGACGAGAGCGATTTGAAAGAGCCGGTTCGATTGATCATCGAGCTGAAACGGGACGCCGATCCCGATGTGCTGCTGAACCAGCTCTATCAGTTCTCGCCTCTGCAAACCACTTTCTCAGTCATCTTCTTGGCCTTGGTCGACGGCAAGCCGCGTGAGTTGACGTTGAAAGAAATGTTGACGGAGTTCATTCGTCATCGCGTCAACGTCATTCGCCGCCGGACTCAATTCCTGCTGAACAAGGCACGACGGCGCAAACACACGGTGGAAGGATTGTTGTTGGCGCTTGCCGACATTGACGAGATCATTCGAACGATTCGCGAAAGCCGTACGCAGCCGGAAGCGAAACAGCGGCTGATGGGAATTGAATGTCCCGCCGCGATGATGCAGCGAGCCTTGGGTGACGTAGGATTCCAGCAATTCCAAATGGAACGGGGCGAAGCGGCAACTTACACGCTGACCAGCGTCCAGACCGACGAAATTTTGAGGATGCGTCTCAGCCAGCTTGTCGGCTTGGAACAGGAGAAACTAGCGGGCGAACACACCGAACTGCTAGCCGAGATCACCGATTACCTCGATATCCTTGCCAGCCAACAGCGGATCTATGACATCATCAAGGAAGACCTCGAAGAGATCAAACGGCGATTTGGTGACGCCCGGCGGACTGAGATCTCGATGGAGGAACTCGGCAACATCGATCTGGAGGATCTGATTACCGAGGAGACCATGGTCGTCTCGATCAGCCACCAGGGTTACATCAAGCGAACCGCGTCGAGCGTTTACAACACACAACGTCGCGGCGGCAAGGGTCTCAAGGGTGCCAAGACTGACGAAGAGGATCCGATTCAACACCTGTTTGTTGCCAGCACTCATGCCTACCTGTTGTTCTTGACGACGACCGGAAAAGTGCGCTGGCAAAAAGTCTACGATCTGCCGCAACTCGCACGCGACAGTAAGGGACGCGCGATCGTCAACTTGTTGAACTTGGAAAAGGACGAAAAGGTCGCCGAGTGCTTGGCGGTCCGCGACTTTGACCAAGAAGGTTACTACGTCGTGATGGCGACCCGCAGCGGGTTGGTCAAGAAAACGCCGCTGGAACAATACAGTCGGCCGAAACGCGGTGGCATCATCGCCATCAAGCTTCGCGAGGGCGACGAACTGGTAGATGCCGCGGTCGTTGGCCCCGGCGATGAAGTCATCTTGGTGACGGCGTCGGGGATGGCGATTCGATTCCGTGAATCAGATTCGCGCCCAATGGGACGCAATACGTCCGGCGTCAAAGGGATCTCGTTGGTTGGCGATGACCGAGTTGTCGGGATGGTCGTGGCTGACCCGGATGCGACGCTGTTGACGATCTGCGAGAAAGGCTATGGCAAGCGAACCAAGTTCGGCCCCAATGTCAGCAATGCTGAAGACGACTCGTCGGAGGAAGAAAGCGGCTCGTCGAGTTCTCGTTACCGCACGCAGAAACGAGGCGGCAAAGGCCTTCGAGACATTCGTACCAGCCAGCGAAATGGCAAAGTGATCGGAATCGCCCGCGTCAAGGATGAGGACGAGGTCTTCATGATGACCGCCAAAGGCAAGATCCAGCGGATCAAAGCGGGCGACATTAGCGTGATTGGTCGAAACACTCAGGGCGTGCGAATCATGAACGTTGACGAAGGCGATAGCCTGGTCGCGATCGTTCGCGTTCCACCGGAAGAAGCAACCGAGGACGAGCAAGGCGATGTGGACGAGCAAGGCGATGTGGTCGAGCAAGGCGATGTGGACGAGCAAGGCGATGTGGTCGAGCAAGGCGATGTGGTCGAGCAGGACGCTGCAGATGAGCATGGTGCCGTCGACGAACAGACCGACGTGGTCGAAGGATCATCCGGCGGTGACACCTCGCCTTCACCAGACGAGGATGATGCGGACGATTCGGCTACTGAGCAACCGGCCGAATAGATGCGACATCGCAATGCCTTGGCGTGTTTGTCTTCGACACTCACGCTGGTCGTCTCTTGTTTGACCGTCTGCGGGGAAGACTTTCGCGTCAAGAATGCGGATGAATTTCATCAACGTATCAAGCTGGCTGTAAAGGGAGATAAGATTGTATTGGCCAATGGCCAATGGTCTGATGTGGAGTTGGTTGCCGATGCGACTGGTTCGCCCGATGCGTGGATCACGGTCGAGTCCGAGGAGCCGGGCAAGGTCATCATCACTGGCAATTCGCGGCTCCGTATCGCCGGCAGCTATGTTGTCGTCCGCGGCTTGCGTTTTCAGGATGCCTGGCATAAGTCCGCGCTGATCGAATTTCGCAGGGACTCCAAACAGGCGGCGTCTGAATGTCGCCTGACCGATTGCCAACTGATCGATTGCAATCCACCCGATCGGAAGCTCAGTTCCAAATACGTCTCGATCTACGGTCGGAAGAACACAGTCGATCACTGTCGGCTACAAGGAAAAACCAATCGTGGCACGACCCTTGTGGTCTGGCTCGGCGAAGGGCTCGGTGAGCATCGGATTCACAACAATCACTTTGGCCCGCGTCCGTTTCTGGGCACGAATGAAGGCGAAACAATTCGGATCGGCGATAGCGGCACGGCGCACCTCAGTGGCAGCTGCCTTGTCGAAGCGAATCTGTTTGAAGAATGCAACGGAGAGACCGAGATCGTCTCAAACAAGTCGTGCGAAAACGTCTATCGAGCGAACGTATTTCTGCGTTGTTCGGGCACGTTGACGCTGCGGCACGGTAGTCGATGCCGCGTCTTGGAAAATTCGTTTCTCGGCGAAAAGGCGCGTGGCAGCGGCGGAGTTCGGATCATCGGTAGTGAGCACCTCGTGATGGGCAACTACTTCGAGCGATTGGAGGGCGATAACTATCGAAGTGCTCTCTGCATTATGAATGGAATACTTAATTCACCAGCCAACGGGTATCAACCAGTCGAAGACGCCATCGTCGCGCACAACACCTTTTTCGATTGCAAACGATCGATTCTGATTGGCGGCGATAACGATGAAAAATCGCAGATCCCGCCGAGCAATCTGGTGGTCATCAACAACGCGATTGTTTCCCGGCGAGGTCCGTTGATCGATGTGCGGGACGGGGGTGCCAAGGTCAACTGGCGTGGGAATCTCTGCTTCGGCGATGGCGAGCTTGGTATCGACGAGCAGCCAGGTGTGCAGCGATGTGACGAGCCTCCGCTCAAGAAAATTGGTTCGCGTTGGACGATTTTTGACGGTAGCCCGCTCGTCAATGCGGGCGACGTTTTCCCGGAGTTTGCCGAAGCTGGATCGGCTCCCGATGTTGGCTGTGATCGCTGGCCAAAGAAGGACGACGCAATGAACACGGCGGAGGTCAAAGTCGGACCGTCCTGGTCATCGGTCAGTTTCTCGCTTTAGTACCTTCGATTCAGCTGAAAGATGATCTCGGCGTCGAAAAACCGCTCCTCGTCGTCCCGCAGCGGGGCTGCGCCGCCGACCCGCAATGCAGTCTTGCGGAAAAGGAAATTCAAAGCTGCAGACGCATTGAGAATGTCCATCCGATTGTACGGGTTGGAAATCGCCGCAACCGTATCGGTGTCTGTCATCGTTGTCGTGTAGTGCAGTTCCGCGATCGCAGCGAGACCGGAGAACCGCTTGCAGGGATCACAATTGCGGCAAATCCAGCGGCCCAATGACGCGTCGAGGAACAACAAGTTTTGGTCTTGGATGACACCCTCAAATCCGCCCGTTCCCGTGAAGACATCATTGCCGCTGAGATCGAAGTCGGCTTGGATGAAGCTTTGGAAGAACCAATCTTGGTTGGGTTGATGCAGATAGCCAACGAATGGGGACAGATGGACTGCATCATTCTTGACCCGCAGTTCGAGAGCGTTTGCGGTGTAGGCTTCGAAGTCATCGCCCGTGGGAATGGTGATTCCGGTACCGCCCGACAGGATCCAATCACAACCCGATAGCAAATTCATCTTGAAGGCCAAGCCGAGGTTTCCCAGTTCGGTCGCCTGCGTATCGGCAATGCCGAAAGTTTGACGTGAATTCAGCCCGCTGGCGAACGGCAATCGCAGCTCGATCGATGCGTTGCCACACAGGAACGTTTTTTCGAACCCGAACGTAAATCGGTCAAGCGATCGGTTGACGCCGTTAAGGTCACGAAGGGCGTTCTCGAAATGGTTATAGTTGAAGAAGACGCGATCCTGAGGAGCCGGGCTGACGTTTTCGGCGATCTTGAAGCGGCGGTCACCGCCGCCCAAGGCAACTGTGCGGCCCCCGATCGGACCGAACAAGGACGTGCTGCCAAAATGATCGCCGATCATGTTGGGGGCGGATGAATACGAACCAGCGGTGGAGCCCAAGGACGGCCTGCGTTTGGTAAGGACTGGCGCGTCCCATGTTCCGGCGGTCACTTCACTAAACGGTGCTTCCACCGGAACAGGTACAAGCGTGCCGTCGAGATCAGCATCGATGTCGGATTCCGGGCGTGCGTCCGACGGAAAAATTTCCTCGGCGAATAGATCGCTGCTGCTTGAGATGGAAAGATCTTGGGGGCTGAGTTGGACTGGCATGGGGAGAGGTTCTTGCAGCATCAATGCGGTGGCTTGCAGAATGCTTTGAAACGAGGCGGATCGCTGCTCGTCCGCCACCACCATCTGAATCTCTTTGCCGGCCAGGGCAGGATCGGGAATGTAGTATGCCAACTCTGTATGCTGGGCTACCGCGACACCACCTAGGGCAACGACCATCAGCACGCCGACCAGCAGCACGCCGACCAGCGAAGTTAAACGCTGCGGAAAAAATCTTCGTGGCTTTCGATCTGTCATTTCCCGGCAATCCATCGCGAACCGTGTAGTGAGTGGAACCCGCTCTATCGTTCCCAGGTTGATATTCGGCACCCCCGCTACCACCGGACATCAGAGGCTTGTGAGCGTCATCAATTTTTCGCTGTGCAGTTCGTGACGTGATGCCTCGGTAAGCTGTAAGGGACAAACTTGGGCACAGTGATTCGGGTTTGTGAACGTGCGTACACGTGGATAACAGATGAGCGATTCCCAGCCAGTACCCGAATCGTCCGACGCCGCGACGTTGAGCCAGACGGGCTTACCTCAACGTCTTTTGTCGCTCGACACCTATCGCGGACTGATCATGTGTACGCTCGCGGCCAACGGATTGGCGTTGGCTGCGACAGCAAAAAGGCTCGGCTACGGACCTGATGCTGAGGTCACAAGCGTGGGCGGACAAATCTGGAAATGGCTTGCATTTCACAACAGCCACCCTTTTTGGAACAGCCAATTCTACGTTTTTGGGTGCTCTTTTTGGGATCTGATCCAGCCGTCGTTCATGTTCATGGTCGGCGTCGCCATGCCCTACTCGTACGCCAGTCGACGCAAACGGGGTGACTCAACAGCCAAGTTGGCAGCGCACGCGCTAGTCCGTGCGTTGGTGCTGATTGCCTTGGGGGTTTTCCTGCATACGCGAGACAGCGGACTCGAATCAAACCGCCTGTTCACCAATGTGCTGGCACAGATCGGGCTCGGGTACTTTTTTGTGTTCCTCTTGCTCGGACGCGGCGCACGACAGCAGATTTTGATCGGCCTAATCCTATTGGCAGGTTATTGGGCGTGGTTTGTTCAACATCCGGTGCCAGACCCGCTCCCGCGACCAGCAGCCGAGAGCATTGCCACACTCTCGACAGCTTCGCGATTTGTCAAACATTTTGCCCTGAACACGAACTCCGCCTCCGATTTCGATTTTGTGCTGTTCAACGCATTGCCGCACGAAAGACCGATTGAGGCCCACGCAGCAGGCTACGCGACGCTGAACTTTATCCCCTCCGCGGTGACGATGCTTCTTGGCGTGTTGGCCGGCACGCTGCTGCGAAGTCAGCGTGATGAGTACGAAAAACTGCGTTTCTTGCTCTGGGGTGGGCTGCTGTGCATGTTGGCCGCAGTCGTGATGAGCTTCTCACTCTGCCCGATCGTCAAGAAGATTTGGACACCAGCTTGGACGCTGTACAGCGGCGCATGGGTACTTTGGATCCTCGGCGGCCTGTATTGGATCGTCGACATCCGGGGCTGGAAAGCTTGGACCCTTCCGTTGGTCATCGTGGGCATGAACTCGCTGGCGATCTATTTGATGTCGATGTTGCTGAAGCAATGGGTAGCGAGTTGTTTGGAAGTCTACTTCGGTGAGCAGATCTTCTCGGGTCCCTACGGAGCGACGATCGAAGCGGGGGCGGTTTTCGTCATCTTTTGGCTCACCTGCTTGTACCTTTACCGCAGTAAAATATTCTTCCGCGTTTAGAACGTGATACCGTTCGTATTCAGTTATCGCTCCGCTCAGGTTGTTTAACGGCAAGGCCGCAATGCCCGGGTGGCTGGTGGTCGAGCGTCAGCGAACCCCCAGGTGCGAGCCAATGGAATTCCGGGGGCTCGCTGACGCTCGACCGCCGGCCACCCTGGGAATGCGACTCCCCTTACCTCAACCTACAAAAATCATGTTGTCACGGTCAACGACATTCCGATTCTCGATACGAACCTGGATGATATTCAGGACCCAGCTGTGTTAGAAAAGCATCCTGGATTGCTGCGGACGAGCGGGCACATTGGTTTGCTCGGCCACGGTAGCCGCGTCGAGTTCCGAAATCTCCGCGTCAAAGAACTGACTCGTCGTGACGATTAGTGGCCGATCCGCAATGAGTGGGTGGCTGGTGGTCGAGCGTCAGCGAGCCCCCAGGTGCGAGCCAACGGAAATCCGGGGGCTCGCTGACGCTCGACCACCGGCCACCCAGTGAACGCGACTACCAATCTGCGACTAAGCCCCCCGAAGAACTGAAGAACCAAACAACTGAAACGCTGATCGACCATGACACTACTGTACTACGACCCGATTTTTTTGGAGCACGATACCGGCGGCCATCCTGAGAATGCCGGTCGGCTTCGGGCGGTGCTGCAACGGCTGGAAAAGAACAAGGCTGACGCCAAGTGCGTTAAACCAACGTGGAAACCAGCAACCATCGAGCAGCTTCGTCACGTGCATGCTGCCGATCATATCGATTCGATTAAGCGGTTTGTCAGCCAGGGTGGCGGGCAGATCGAACAAGACACGGTCGTTAGCGAAAAGTCGTTTGACGCAGCGCGGACCGCGGCCGGCGCGGCGATTGACGCCGTCCGACGCGTTGTGGCGGGGGAAGACAAGACGGCTTTTTGCATGGTCCGGCCGCCTGGGCACCATGCCATGCACAGCTATCCGATGGGCTTCTGCCTGTTCAATAACGTCGCTGTCGGTGCTCGCGCAGCAATCGAAGAACTTGGCCTCGAGCGTGTCATGATCGTGGACTGGGACGTGCATCACGGCAACGGAACTCAGGCCACGTTTTGGGACGATCCGAGCGTGGGTTTTTTATCGATGCATCGGTTTCCGTTCTATCCCGGTTCCGGCGCCGCCGATGAAACGGGCGGGGGTGCCGGCAAAGGACTGACAGTCAATCTGCCGATTCGATACGGTACATCGCCCGAGGACCAGATCGCCCGGTTCCGTACCGCGACTGAGAACTTGGCCGATAAAATGAAACCGCAGTTGATCATGATCAGCGCCGGATTCGACTCGCACGTGAACGACCCGATCGGTTCGCTGGATATGGAAAGCGAAAACTTCACGACGTTGACGGAGATCATCAAGGGGATCGCAAAGACACATGCCGATGGTCGCGTGGTCAGTCTACTCGAAGGCGGCTACAACCCGATTGCGCTGGCCGAAAGCGTCGAATGCCACCTGCGAGCGTTGGAGCGGGAATGAAGCCCACCATGTCACAACACAACGCCGATTCGCCGATCAGCGAGGATCAACTCGAGGTCCGGAAATATCTCGCTTCGAGTCGATATCAACGGGCCAAATCAACGAGCTGGCAGCGTGAACGGATGGTGGCCAACATTGAAGTGGGTGAAACGAAAAGCCTGTTCATGGGGATCGGCGGGCTGGCAACGTTCGTGCTCGTTTTTGGTGCGGCGATGCCGCTGGGGATCGAGTTGGTCGAAGAGGTGTTCTCGGCCACAGGGCAGCCCAAGTTTGCCCTGATGATGATCATTTTTCAGACGCTGTTGTATCCTCCCGCCGTCTGTTTCGCGTTCGCGACCGTCACGCCCATGTTTTGGTACGGCTCGGTGTTTCTGCGGTTTGCGATGGCTAGCTTCGCGGTGCTTCCAGGGTGTTTCGCCTTCGTCTTGTTGGTTTCGATCACCGAATCGGGAGGCTCCCACTTCTGGCTTGAATTCTTTGCCGTCATGTTCGCGTACTTCATCACCGCCTCGGCGATTGCCCTGGGTGTGCAACTCTGGAGCCCCTGGACGATGGCGCATGCGCGAGAGGACTCAGCGGTCGCTCCTCAGACGGGGACCCGATCGATGCTGGAACTGACGGCGATCGCAGCGATCGGGTGCGCGATTCTTGGTGCAATTGACTTGGAAGCAGTGATCGAAGGAGTGTTGTTCTTTACGGCCTTTGCCTTTCTGGCCGCGCTCGCGATCATCAGTCTCTTGATCATCGCTTTGGGCGAAACCGAACGCAAGCGACTCGCCGTCATCATTGCCGCAGCGTCCGCATTCGCAGGTGCGGCGTTCGTCAACGGTTTCTTCGCGGTGATGGAATATGACTGGTATGCATTGACCACGGAGTTTCTGTTGATCGGTGCCGTTTCCTTGTACGGAGTGGTCGTGATCGGCGCCCTGCTGGCGCTTTGCATAGGTTGGCTGCGTTATTGTGGTTGGACCTGCGTCAATCGCCGGAAGCAGCGTGTCCCGGAACTTCCCGAGCTTTCCGAGCTTCCGGAGTTTTAGTGGCAGATGAAAAGTTGCATATAGCCGTGTGGCCGGCGGTCGAGCGTCAGCGAGCCCCCGGAATTCCATTGGCTCGCACCTGGGGGCTCGCTGACGCTCGACCACCAGCCACCCACTCATTGCGGATCCGACACTAGAGTCGCGGAAGAACCGAACGTACCGACGAGTAGCCAGCAGCCACCGCGGCGGTCTACACCAACTGGCCCCGCAGCATCGTTCGTTTGAGCCAACGGTCGTCCCAGGCGAACATCAGCATGGAAAGAGGATCTACGGGTGAATCCAACCATGGAATCGTCGGCTCGATCACCAACAGATCAGCGGCAGCACCCGCTCTTAACCGGCCCGCATCCGCCCAGCCGAGTGCGTCGGCGTTTCCGGCCGTGATCGCGTACCATGCCGCCGCCGCATCGGGATAATCGCCGCCGAGCGAAGCTGCTGCTTCGATCATCGCGCGAGCCACGCGAACCATGCTCCGTTCGTAACCCGCGCCGATATCGCTGCCAACGGCAAGCTTGACCGAGTCGCACAGCAGGGCCACACGATCCATCGTACCACTGCGGAGAAACGAATTGGCGGTTGGGCAATGCGCAACCGTCGCACCGGTCTGTTGCAGCGACGCACGATCATCAGCGTCCAAGTGAATGCCGTGGCCGAAAATCGCACGATCGCACAGCAATCCTGCCTGGCGGTAGACGTCCACGTATGATCGGCCGTCAAACAGCTTCTCGACCAATTCGCACTCATTGACCGTTTCAGCCAAGTGGGACTGAACCATCGAGTTTTGTTCCCGAGCGAGCCTGCCGGCGCCGGCCAGCAAATCGTCGCTACATGAAATCGCGAACCGGGGCGTGACTGCTGCAGCCATCCGCTGGTGCGCCGGAAATAAATCTCCCAGCCTCGCTGCCTCGTCCAACAATTGGTTCGTGGGACGGCACAGCGATTCGGGCGCCTCGCGGTTCATCAACACCTGGCCAATCACGCCACGCAATCCAGCTTCAGTGGCGACTTCGATCGCGGCCCGCGCAGATTCATGGTGCACGGTCGCGTACGCACAAATCCCCGTCGTACCTTTCGACATCAACTGAGTCACAACGCGAACGGTCATCTCCCTGGCGACGTTTCCATCTTCCCACTTCAGCTCAGCTGGAAAGGTGATGTCGGACAGCCAACGTAGCAGAGGAATGCCGTGAGCTCCGATCATATCGAACTGGGGAAGATGCAGATGCGCATCGATGAAGCCCGGCGAAATCAGCGTTCGCTTTCCGCCGATATCCGCCTGCCGTGGGATTTCGCCGATGACCACCTCGACAATCTTGCTCCCCGTCGACTCGGACAAACCCCGGCGAGACAGTGCAGCGGCCCGCGCCATTGTCGATCAGAAGATGGCCGGCAAGAATCATACATTCTCCTGGGAAACAGGTGTCAAACCGAATCGTTCATTGGCCGCCCGGTTATCAAGACCATTCAGCTTACTTGAACTCGATGCCGCGACCTATCTGGGCCGCTAGACACTGGCTCGTCTTCGATTGGCGGCATACGTAGGCCAGGACCTGGAGACCGTCCGGCTGAGGATGCCGGTTGTGATGAAATTTGGGTAACCGCGGAGCGGTGAAAGAGGGTAGCCTGGGGTGAACCAACGAGCGACAGCGAGGCTGGTGTAACCCCAGGTAAGCGAACCCGAAAGAACCTTTCCCCCGCGGCGTTTCGGCGGCTACGCCGCCGAAACGCCGCGGGGGAAGAATGTCGTGGAGCAACCGCAACCTGGGGCTGCGGTTGCTCGCTGAAAGCTCGCACCCTTACCCCAGGCTACATTCTTCCGCCGCTCCGCGGCTGTCCAATCGAGTGATGTACTTTCTTCTCGGTGCCTATACCAAACGACGAGCGTCGGAAATCCTAACAAAAACGGAACGGCTAAGCCGGACGGTCTCCAGGTCCTGGCCTACGCCGATCGCACCCGTCAATTCATGATGGTCGAGGTACTCGTCTCGACCCGACGAGAGTGGTCCAGGACCCCGTCGACGACACGACAAGTCTGTCACGATCGCGATCCGCTCGGCGTCCGTGCTCACAAAGTAAAGAAGGGGCTGAGTGTAGAATTGATCCGGGTTGTCCTGGACGAACTGTTGCGTCTCCTCCAAGCGAGACAAGAGGATGCCGGTCGTCTTGTGATCATGGCCGACGATCCCGCCAGGTTCGGGCGACCAGGCGGTATTCGGTGACATCGAGATGGCGACTTCAGATACAGCCAGACCGTCGCTGGTGACAACTTCCACGCGGCAGGTGGATGTCGGCTCCATTTCCAAAACGATGCAGCGTGATCCGAGGGCCGAGCCAGCCGCGAATTCACTTCAAGTGTCGGTCGGCGAAGTCGAGGTACTGGGCCCAGTCATACGCGGCCAAGTCGTGCTTGCCGGTCCGCAGGTGATAGCCGATCGTTCCGTTCTTGATCGGCGAGTCGGCTTCGGGTTGCTTCGCAGGAGGCTCTGATCCGCCCATCCCGTCGGTGCCGAGCAATCGGTAGACCGGATCGGCGTGAACGCAGGCAAGAAACTCGCCTTTGGGGTCGGCCCATTCGTCTTTTGTGGCACTGGCCACGTAGACCGCGCGGGGTGCCATCAGTGCGATCAATTCATGCTGATCGACCGGGCACGCGTTTTCGTTCTCGTTGTACTGCACGAAGTTGTCACAGAACCAATGCGGGAACGACGTGTTGATCCGCCCCACCGTCTCGCCGATCGCTCGGCGGCTGAGCGCCGCGCCGCCGCAGCCCGAATCGTTACTGATCACGAGCTTAAACCTCGGGTCACTGGCTCCTGCCCACAGCGACGTCTTGCCCAAACGTGAATGACCGATCACAGCCACACGCTCACCATCGACCAATGCATCTTTCTCTAAGTAGTCCAATGCACGGCTCAGGCCGTATGCCCAAGCGGCGACACTGCCCCACTTTTCGCCTTGCGGGATCGACTCGGTTTCCGCCTTGAAGTGACCATGGATTCCGTTTTCAAATCCGTCGTCGAAGTCCGGATCGATGTCACCGTAATAGATCGTCACCAACGCGTAGCCTCGATCAATGATCATCTCGATGGGCCAGCGACTCGACGCGGTGCCTCGTGACGCTTCGGTCGAGAGGTGGTCTTTCGTCGTGCCCTCGCGATCGCGCACCCAGTTCGTGTTCAGGCTGATCGACGGGTCAGCGTCGACAGTGTGGTTGCCACCAAAATTCAGCCCCAAGAACGCCGGCGCCGATTTGGATGTCTTCGGCGTGTAGATCAACAACCGCATCGTCGGAGCATCGTCCGAGGTGCCGAACCTAACATCGACTTCACGGCGAATCGCTTTGCCGCCGACCGCGTCCTCTTTCCTGCTGACAAGTTCGTACGAAATCTCGCAAGCCGCCGGACCACGACCGTAAACCTGATTCTGGAACAGCTTCAACAACTCGGGCCTGCGAACCTTGTTCCACATTTCGGCGTCGGCAACTCGATCGCCCGACTCGGTCAGCAGCGGATCGGGCAGATCATAATCAGGGATCTTCGTTTCGTCGTAGTTGGGAACAAACTTTTTCTGCTGTGCGAATGACATCGATGGCATCAGAAAAACTCCGGCGATCAAAAAGCAAATCGTTCGATGTGTCATGGTTCAACCATTGAAAAGGAAGGGCCCTGCGTGGGTCAACATTGTAACTGTTCTGCCTCGTTCGTTCGTCGTGACCCGATTCATCGGGTTTGCAGTTGGAGGTTCTTCCGGGGTCTTTGTGGCAGGTCGAGCGTTGCATTGACGGGGTGGCCGGCGGTCGAGCGTCAGCGAGCCCCCGGAATTCCTATGTGTTCGTCACTGGGGGCTCGCTGACGCTTGACCACCAGCCACCCATGCCGCGTCGCATCGATCGGCGACTATCTTACGCAAACAGATCGCGAATTGGCTGGCCGCCGTCGGTGATTGGGACGGGGCGATCACCGTCGTAAAGATATTCGGACGGGTCGATTCCGAGCGCGTGATGGATGGTCGCGTGGAAATCGGGGATGCTGACCGGCTTTTCGACGATTGTTTTGGATAGTTCGTCGGTGACGCCGTAGGCACCATGGTGGTTCAGCCCACCGCCGGCCAGCACCATCGTGAAGGTCGCCGATTGGTGTCCGCGTCCGCCGCCCGCATCGAATCCTGCGGGACGTCCGAATTCGCTCGCCACCACGATTAGAGTCTTGTCCAGCATCTGGCGTGCCTGCAGATCGTCAATCATCGCCGACAACGCCTGATCAAGCTGCTCAATCAGCACCCATTGATTCAACTGTCCTTGATTGTGCGTGTCCCAGCCTGTCCCGTTCACAAAATTCATGTTGTGAGCGACTTCCACGAAACGTACGCCACGCTCGATCAGACGCCGCGACAACAGGCAGCGCTGCCCAAACTCGTCACCGTAGCTTTCTCGCAGGTCATCCTTCTCGCTCTGCAAATCAAAGACTTCCATGAACTCTGGTCCCGCAAGTCGACGGCTTTCCAACAATGCTTGATCATAGGACCGGATCGACGGCGACTTGGAGAGATGATCGTCTTGATGAATCGTACTCCGCAGGACGTCCAGCAGATCGCTGCGGCGATCGGCTCTCGCCTGCGTCACGAAATCGGGACGGGTTAATCCCGAGGGACCCGAATCGGTATCGGTCAGATACAGATAACCGTCTTTCGCACCCAGGAACCCTGGGCCGCGGGTCACGTTGGGATAGCCGATCAGGACGTAAGCTGGCACGCCTTCACCAGCCGCACCACGGCGGTTCGCAATCACGGAGCCGATCGACGGGTAGCTGACCGTTCCGCTGACCGGTCGGCCGGTGTGCACGCGGTTGACCGCCGCGGCATGCTCGTCGATCACTTCATGATGCACACTTCGCACCGCTGTCATTCGATCCATGCGATCGGCGACACGCTTGAGGTGTTCACAAACTTGCACATCGGCAACACATGTATCAATGGCCTCGTAGTCGCTGCCCGCAGTGCGTGTTTTCGGATCGCCACGGCGTTTGGGATCGAAGGTGTCGATCTGCGACATCCCGCCGCCCAGCCAAATGAAGATGCAGTGTTCCGCCCTGCCCGCTGCAAGACGCTGAGCCGTTTCACCAGCCAAGAGCTTGTCGCCAAGTGAGACGTCAGCGAGCGCGGCGCCGGCGGTTGCCGCCGACGTTGCTCGCAGGAAAGATCGTCGATCGATGGTCAATTCAGTCATGTTATGGAACGAACAGAAATTCGGGGGTATTGATCAACGCCCACGTGGCGTCTTCAAGCCGTTCACGCCATCCGGTTTCGAGCCATCGACTTGGCGGCGGACCGTTGCGAAGTCGAGCGGACTGGCGAAGTCGAATGTCGGTCGCTTCAGGATGCAAGTGATTCGCCCAGCTAACGACAGGTTCGCGAATCGGCGTCTCGGCAAACGCCGGCAACTTCAGGACTCGCTGATCGAAACCGACGCGGAGCAAACCGACGAAACGTTCTCGTTCCTGGTCGGTTGGGGATCGAGTCAAGAAACTCTGGAAGAGGTGTTCGACGAGTTCATCAACCGAGCCGGCATGAATCGCTGCTGCGGTGATCGCATCATCGTCCGTCAATCGAGTCAGTTGGATACTCAGCAGACCACCCGACAGGATGCCTGGCTGGATCACATTCGCATCCGTTTGCCGATGATTCACCGGTTCTTGGCGGGCCCCTTTCCAACCGAACGCTTCCAGGCATTGAGTGACCGCCGCGGCGCGCGGCAGCGACAGCGCGGGACGGTCACGCTCGTTGGAAAGTGATGTCAACTCCCAGGCACGCCGAGGAAGCCCGAGGTTGTTTTGAGCCGCCGGCTTCATTCTTGCTTCCGGGTCAAACGTCAACTCGTCCGCGTTCATCGCCCGACCAACGGCCACGTGCATCGAGTCGACCACTTGTTCGGCTGTCATGCGTCGTTCACGCGGCGCTGCAAATAGGCGTTCCTTTTCATCATAGGCCAGCGGCCGACCGACCCTGCGTCGCTGGTACGCGTTCGAATTCAAGATCAGGCGAGCGACATGCTTCAAGTCAAAGCGATTGGCTGCCAGTTCGCGTGCCAAATACTCCAGCAACTCGGGATGACTCGGATCCGTTCCTTCCCAGTCGTCCACGGGCTCGACAATTCCTTCACCCATCAATCGCTGCCAAAGCCGGTTGACGATCGTCTTGGCGAATTGTTGGTTCTCGACACGTGTGATGTGATAGGCAAGCTCTTCACGAGAATCGTCTTGCGAGGAAATCAGCTTCTGATCGATCGGCTCGCCGGTCGTGTACGACGCCAACGACCATGCCGATGCGACTTCTTCCCCGGGCGACAGGCTGACGGTGATCAGACGATTCGTCGTCGCTTTCTCCGGCAAAGAAATGCTTTCGGCACGCTGCTGGTGGCTGGGATCTTGATCGGCTGGCGAGCGAGCATGGCGGCCAGCGAAAATAGCTGTTTCTGCGTCCAGTCGTGATAAGGTGCATCGTGGCAGCGGGCACATTTCATGTTAGCCCCCAAGAAAGCGCTGGCCACGATGTGCGCTTTTGCCGCCATCGGGACGTCGTTTTGCGTTGCCATGCCAAAGCCCGCCGGCCCACCACTTAACACGCTTCCTTCCATTCGCAGCAGGCTTGTGACCCAACGATCGATCGCCACATTGTCACGCATCATGTCGTATAAGTACCAGCGAAACGGGCCGGTATTGTTCAAGCTGGGCTTCAGCACGTTAGGATTTTCAGCCAGGACGTCCATCCAGTACGCGGTCCAATGATCGGCCCAGCGGTGATCGGCCAGGACTTGATCGATCAGCAGCCGACGACGCCTGTTCAAATCATCATCAAGCGAACGAAACGCCTCGATCTCGTCGACCGTTGGCACTACGCCGACGGTATCGAGATAAACGCGTCGGAGAAACTGTTGGTCGGTCGTCCGCTCACTGACACTGCCGAGCTGTCCGGCGTCAGCGAGACGGTGGTTGATGAATCGGTCGATCGCGCTATCGCCGCCGGCGCCTTCGATCGCGCCGCCGGCAATTCGAGTTTTGGCTGCGAGGCAATGAAGTCTCTCGCCGCCTCGTGTCGCGACCTCCAGTAATCGTCTTCGCTCGAGGCGGCCAACCTGCGCTGCTGGTCGTCGACTTGCTGCAGAAGTTCGTCGTGTCCCACCGCGTATCGCTCCCATGAGTCATCCGTCAATGCGATCGGTTCACTCAGGCTGAGAACTTGCCATTGATCTGCGGGATCGGTGCGAAACGCGACGACGATTTCACCGGGTTCATACCGCAGTCCGTCGCCGCCGATCATCGTTTGTAGCGTCACCAGGGTTGCCCCGCCCGCATCGACTCGATGCTTCGCGATTTCCTCAAAGTGACCACCGCGCGGCGGGCGAAGCCATGGATCGTCTTGTTCGTATCGGATGACTTCACCATGACCGCTGGCGTTGCCAAGATGCGCGGGCGTTTCAGCCACCACGGTATCGCCGATCCACAGCCGTGACAGGCCACCAGCACGCAAACACCACTCGACTTCCTCGTCAGGCAAGTCAACTTCTGCCATCGCAGTCAGCATCACGGGTCCTTTCCAGTCGCGGCGGACACCGCCGCGACCATACGCCATCGGAATCCTTGCGATGGCAAAAGCCGTTTGCTGATACTCGACCAGCGGCTCTGGCAACTGAACCGGCCAAGCGGCTTCGCTACCAACGTCCTCGTACAGCGAGACGCTGACGACGCCAGGCATGACACCCTTTTCCGGCGGCTTGGGCGGATGCGTGATCACAACTCGTCGATCTGCAAATGCGGTCGCTGGAATGATCTCGCGCGCGATCACGACTTCGTCGATTGCGCCGCTGAAAGAGTTGCCGGCGCTACCTCCCATTGACGAACCGATCCACAAGTCGTCGTCGTCAACCATCGGCGGTCGCGTGGTGGCGCCACCCATGTCCCACTTACCAGCAATCTTTTTTCCATCAACGTAGCCACAGATGCTGTCGGGATTCCCAAACTCGTAGCTCACCGCCACGTGATGCCACGATCCATCGGGGCGGAACCCTCGGTTGCCGGTCCAACGATGCCAATCGGACTTTTCGGTATCGTCAGCTTGGCTGCGGAACAGGAAGCTCGGCCTCGCGTCACGACTGACCGCACGCAAGCGAAGTGCATAGTTCTGGTTGTCACGCTGGCCGCTCTGATGCGTTCTTCCCTTGCCAACGATGTAAACGTTCTGACCATCGCTGATGCGATCCAGTCGCACCCAAGCCTCGATCGAGATCGGATCGCCTTGATGAAAGTCGAGCGATTCATCTCCGCCTTGATCGGGCACGCGGACATAGTCGCCCTTTCCATCAAGCCGCAGCGCGAAGTTTGATTCCGGTAGGCCTGCAAAGTTTTCGGAAGTCGGTCCAATTGGTTCGACGGCGGCATCACCAACCAAGGAATCGGGCGGGAGCGAATCAAAGCTCCAGCGAAGTTCGACGGCGTTGGCGGCGTTTACCAGAGATGCAGGCGAGACACAGAAAAACCAGTCGCATGATGGCGTTTGGGATTGGAGAGGCGGGGAGAGCGAGGATGACTATTATGCGCCAAACGCGAATCGTTCGCAAAACCTCTCGTTGTCGTTCGATTATCCTGATCGAGGCTGCCCTGCAGCATTCCCAAAGGTGACACCCGTACATACTCGCGGTCGGACAAACTATCATATGCCGGTTGAACGCGATTTCAGCGGCGAGACGCTCGTTCGTAGTGACCCGATTCATCGGGTTGGCTGCGATGGGCGTCATGCTGCGATCACCTCGAAAAGACCAGTTCATTCGCGGGTGACCGCGAAACCCAAAAACGATGCATGCTGACGCTGGCAGATTCGCAAGGTCGAAAAATGACGGCTGACAATGCAGGCCCCGATGAGATTCCATCGGACGTGAACCCGTATCATCCGCCCACACCATCGGAAGAGAGGCCAGATGATCGGTTTTGGTTGTCGACACTTTGGAATGCTGATACTGATCGGGATTGCCTTGGTGCCGATGCTTGCCGCCTTTGGCGCGGTCGGCTGGATCGTCGCACGGTCTGTTAAAGAGGGCGCTATTCACCGCGATCATGTGGCAGGAAGTCGCGAGCATCACTCAGGTGACTCTATTCTTTCTGCTGTTTCTGCTGTCCTTGTCGACGCCATTCTGGCGGCCTCGAGGAACTTGGTGGCGAGCGGTCTATGCTGCCGAGGCTTTTGCCTTGCTAATCGATATCGCCTGGCTGCGACCGACCCCACAGAGCCTCATTGTCGCCCTCATCTTTGTAATTTTAGTGCTGCCCGTCTTCTTGCGCGGATACGGATGGATTGGAGCAATCATCCACGGCTGGCGGCTGCTTCAGCAACGCCAGCACCAGGCAAACTGCTGATCGAAGTGCGAACGCGATACTCGCGCTATAGTACGCCAGTGGTGGAGGCGCCGAATCGTCGCCGCCCAGGTAGGATCCTTCGTCGCAAATGATTTGAAATGTGCTGCCCTTGGGATGAGCAATGCATACGGTCGCCTGCTTTCTCATGTTGTCAAGCGATTCCGCCTGCACGCGCAAGACGACTTCACGCTTTTGAACCGGTTGCAGGCCCATGGCATGCTGCGCAGGATCGCTGCGTTCGTCTAGTTTGCGGACGATTGGCACATCGCCGTGAGACGCCATAATGTGCGAGCCAGGAGAGTGAAGAATTAGCTGGACAGCAGTACTTCGTAGTGACCCGATTCATCGGGTACTTGCGGGGACAACCGCATGAATGCGGTCACCACGAACAAGAACGCGGCTCGACAGCGGTCAACCTAACATGTTGGGATAACCTGCAAAGGAGAAAAACCATGCAACGATTGAGATTATTGGTCATCACGTTACTCGCCGCGCTTCCCATTGTCGCCGGCATTCTGTCAGACCGGTGCAAATGGAGAACTCGACTGGTTCGACGGCGAGCCGAAGAACATTCGTCGTGAACGGCTATTCGACGTCGTTCCTATGGCCAGACATTTTGCAGAGAAAGCTGGATCGATATTTCGATGGGAAACGAGTCATCGAAGTGAAATCGGCCACGGCGGGAGGCACGCCTATCGCTCGCTGGATGAACATCGAAACAGGAGCACCATTGCAGCCGTGGACGGAGAAACTACGACCGCTACTCCGAAAAGAAGGATCAGCCAACGGTCGTACTTGGGCAGCAGTCTCTTGCAGTGGGTTTTCGGTGATCGCGCCAACGGAATTGGCAACGGTCAGGATACGGCCAATATCCAGAAAGGTGCGGAAGCGCTGCGTCGCTACGCCGACTTGCTGCTGGCCGATGGTGCCGATGCTGTCGTGATCGCGATGCACATCTACAAGACGGGCATGGAGCCGGCGATCGGCAATGAGAGACTTGCACTTGCTCGATTTCTAGAGTCGAAACCAGCCAACGTCTACGCCGGCCCGGACGTTTGGCAGCCTACCAGCAAACTTTGGCCAAAGGCGTTTAAGGCTGACAAATTACATCCCAACGAAATGGGCGCCGAAGTGATGGCACACCACTGGTTCGTGACGTTGCTTGAGCTTTGTGGACAGGAAGTTCCCGCCTGGAGCGAAGCGGAAATGAACAAGCCATTAGCAATCCACCTCCGCTCGCTGAGTCGAGCGGCCGACCACAAGGAGGGAACGGCCGGAACATCGTGGACCGCATGCGTCGGCACGACAAAAACAACGACGGCAAGATTACGAAAGCCGAGTTTCAGGGGCCGGCTCTGGCGATTCACGCGATTCGATCGAAACAAAGACGGAGTGGTCGACAATACGGAACTTGAGAGACCGCAAAACCGACCAGTCAATCGCCAATAGGAAACTCTGAACTACGTAGGCCAGGACCCTTCCTGGAGAAGTCATGAGGCTGTGGCTAGCGTGCCAGGACAGGTTCTGGCCTACATGAGTTGGCCTCGGTAGACGCATTGCCATTTCGTCCAGTCTTCCCAGATTGCCAGATAGGTCACGAAAAATTGCTCTAAGTCAGTCGGTACCAGGCTGCTACCATCACGCGACAATCGGGTGTGATCAGGAACGGGTCGTGATCACGACGCGATAGCTCGTTATCCGAAGTTCGGAGATTCCAAGGATGGGAAATCCCTTTTCCGCTGAGACGCAAGTAAGTTCGATCAAGACAAGTTCTGAACTCGGTTGCCGAGCCGCTGGATTTGAATGTCTCGGTGCGGCTGTGGACAGGTGAAGTCGTGCCGCTTGGAAAAGAGGTCGACGGAAGATTCACGATCAATGTCTCCGGCCCCGGCGTGGTCGGATCGCTGCTGCGACGTCCAAGCCTGGAAACATTCGTGCGGTTGTATGCGACAGGGCATATTTCGTTCGAGGGCGGAGACCTGATGGAATTTACAGATGCTCTGCGGACCAAGCGAGAAAATCGCCAGCGTTTGAAAGAGATCAGCAAGTTGATGTTGGTCAAAGGAACCGTGCCGTTCTTATTTGCCAAAACCAAAGTCAGTGATCTGCGTGAAGAGTGCTTCGCTGATGATGTGGTTGGGCGAGTCGAGTCAAAACGCGACAACACCGACTACATCCAGTTTCATTACGATGTAAGTAACGATTTTTACAAGCTGTTTCTCGGCAGCGAGATGGTGTACACGTGCGCGTACTTCAAAGACTGGAACAACTCTCTGGATCAAGCACAACGCGACAAGATGGACATGATCTGTCGCAAGCTACGGCTTGAGCCGGGCGATCGGATGCTGGACATCGGTTGTGGATGGGGCGGATTGATTTGCCACGCGGCCCAGAATTACGGAGTCAAAGCAACCGGCATCACGCTTTCGCAGACGCAGCATGATTACGCGAAAGAGAAAATCTCTCAGTTAGGACTGTCGGATCAGGTGAATGTCGAGATCTGTGACTACGCCGACCATCAGGGAACGTACGACAAGATTTCCAGCATCGGAATGTCCGAACACATCGGCGTCGCAAACTATCCTCGCTACTTCGGCAAAATCAACTCGCTGCTTCGCGATCGCGGCATCATGCTCAATCACGCGATCGCTCGCAGTGCGAAAAAATCAAAGAGACAGGCCCGCAAGATCCGTCCCGAGCGCAAGCTGTTGTTGAAGTACATTTTCCCCGGCTCGGAGCTGACACCCGTCGGTATGACAACCGACTTCATGGAAACCAGTGGCTTCGAAGTGCACGATGTTGAATCGTGGCGTGAGCACTACGCACTGACCCTGAAGTATTGGTCCAAGAACCTCTCTGCCAACAAAGAGGAGGCCATCAAGTTGGTTGGCCCGGAACGGTATCGTTTGTGGCTCGCCTACATGACTGGAGGTTCGGTCGGTTTCACGGCGGGTTCGATCAAGCTGTTCCAAGTGGTGGCCACCAAGCGCGCCTCCAAGGGGCTATCGGGCATGCCGCCAACACGCGGCGATTTGTATCGCGCGGCGTAACCGTTGTTGCTCGCTTGTCCCAAGCGAGTCATGCGATCGTTCTCGGTTGGGGCAACCGAGCGACATTCACGCATTTTCCAACGGCGTTCAGTTCGCTGCAGCAACCGCGTGGGATCGTGACGGTACGGTTGACGGCTGATCGACCGCTAGACCCTTCTGGTAGACCGTCACCCCGACTCCTGCCAGGAAGAACAGGAACATGTGCACCATCGGGATGATCATTACATCGTGGAACATTGCGTTACAGAAGTAGGCGGTCATTCCCCCCAGTAACATCAGGCCTACCCATCGTGTCTCGTTGCCCGGTTCTCGCTGGCGTGCGAGTTGCCAACCAACGCCAACCAGCATCGCCAGCCAGCCGATGAACATCGTCAGCCCGACCAAGCCCGTATCGACTAAGATCGACAAGAAGACGTTGTGTTGGGCGTAGGTCCGAGCCTGCCCTAGCGGCAATTCGTAGCTGCGGTTGTTGTGATAGCGATTGTTGTGCGTGAAATAGTGGCCGTAGCCGTGTCCGAAAATCGGTTTGTCTTTGAACATCTCCCACGCGACCACCGCCAGCAGCGGGCGGAGCTTGATGGAGTTTTCCGCATCGGCGGCAGTTAAGTTCTTGTCACGTCTTCATGCGGATCAGTTGGTCCTTGACGCCAGAGACAGACGCGCCGCCGATGATCACGACGGTTGCCATTCCCAGTACACGAACCCAACGAGGCGAATAGATCAGAGCGAGTATTGCGAGAGCACCGATCGCGCCTAACCATGCACTGCGTGTGAGCGTGGCGTAGACCCCACAGAAGATGACGGTCGCGGCGACAGCGTAGATGAGCTTTCCTCGGCGACCCGAGTAGACAAAGCCAATTGCAGCTGCAACCAGCGAAATACTCATTACAATTCCGTTACCGGCCGGGTTCAGCAATGGCCCACGCCCGCGTCCGTAGAATTGCCATTTCGTGGGGTCGGGAATATAGCTGGGAAAGACAAATCCATGCATCCCAGTAATCTCGAAAACCGCAGTCACCGCGAGATAGATGCCCAGCACGATTGAACCAGCCAACATCAGGCGAACATCTCTCGCACGGACATCGGTCAGTCGGGCAAACACGTACATCCCTGCGGGAATCGCGATATAGAACAGCCAACGCGCCACCGGCGGTGTTCCTGTGGGCTTGGGCCCGCCTAGGATCGCGCTGGTCAGAAACCACCCGACCATGCCCATCACGAACCAATCCAAGCGGTTCAACGCCGGAACTTTTGCGTAGCCCAAACGCAAACCGACAATGGCCATGCCGAGCATCCCAAACAAGATCATACGATCGAGACTGATTTGGATCAGTGCGTCAATGGAGAAGAATGCGGGGCCGAAGACTGTACCTACACCAAGTACAAGCATCGCAATGACAAACAGGCGACCACTTTGGATGATCGGTACGGTCCATACCAAGCCAGCAATCATAAACAGGGCGATTAGGAATTCCATGAGTTTTCAGTTCTTACGATGCGTGTACAGTTGCATTGGGGCCGCTGGCGAGTCGCGCCGCGGTCGCCGGCGTACGACCTCCGGTTAGAATCGCGACCAGTGAAGGGAAAGAGAACGCTACGGAATCGCTGCACCAGCTTCTTGCGGTAGCTCGCCAGCGAACCGTCATCGCTGCGGAAATAAAAGAACCCGGCTGCGAAAGAAAACAGCGGAACCGCGACGCGTCCCACTCCACCGAACAAGAACTCCTGGCCAAGTTCGTTCCAAGTCGCCAGGGCGGGATCCGGAGAATCGGGGACGTCTGACTTGTAATGGATTCCGACCATCAGAATCGTCGCCAGCAAGGCAACCACCTGAAAAGTTTGTTTGGCTTCGATGGACAGATCGTTGCGCACGACAGGCTTCCGGTCGTAACGGCTGGAGCGATGGAGCATCGTGCAACAGACATGATGCCAATACCAGCCGGCGCGTACCGATTGGTTTACAAACTTAGGTCACGGCTACGAGCCATGCAGTCCAGGCCCCAGAGCTCAAAAGTTGGTACGGATTCGCAGACCCCGACGAACTGAAGCCGGCGGCGTAACTACCGTTGCCTCAGGAGAAAACGTCACCACGCCGCCAGAGCCTCCGTTGACGTTCCAATGGGCAGCGGCCAGCGAGTCTCCATCAGTCAAAACGCTAAAGCAACGTAAATCGACTCTCATCGTCCGTGCTGCCATCCGGAAGTTGCCTCAAACTCGCTCTCTAGAACAGCAGTTGGATGCTGCTCGTGCCATAGGGATAGGCGCGGAAGAACATATCGCGACCCCACGTGACGAAACGTATCGGCGGCGAACTGAGTAAGCCTGTACTTCCGCCGTAAAAGACGTTCTGGTTCGATTTTCCGAAGCCGAGGTCGGTCAATCCGTCATCATTGACTCCGACGATGAGCTCCGAACGCCCATCGTTGTTTAGATCTGCTGATAGCAGTGTCTTGCCGAAGCGATCATAGGAGTCCATTCGGCCGAGGACTCCATCGATGTCTTGGTGATAGAGTCGGGCATGCCTCGTGTCCAGCCCGTCTTCTGAGCCGTGCGTGACGAACACTGCGCCGGCATCGGCGATTCGAACACCGCGGCTGCTAACAAGCGATATATGCTGCACCCCTATGGCCAGATCATCGACTTCGTCGCCGTCGAATCTTCCCACTTCCAGCACCGACCCAAAATGATCGGAGGCGCGTGACTCGAGCCCGAGGCTCTCCAAAGTAAGTCGCCGATGGCCGCTCGACTTTAGTCCGCCACTGGGAAGGATACGAATGCTTGGGTCAACCACATAACTCTGAATGGTTGCGAATTCGAAGAACGAGCGCCGTGGCGTCTCACTGCCGTAAATCACGTAGACTGCTCCCGCACTTGCCACGCCTCCGACACGCGCGTCTTCAGCGATCGCGATGTCATCATTTTGGTCGCCGTCAAAATCCCCGACGACGATTTCACGACCGAACATGCCATAAGCGGTTGGAGCGTGACCAAGAACATCAGCGTTCCAAGCTTGAAACCGTGCGCCGCGGAAGCCCGCGCCTTCTACGCCGTAGCCGACATAGACGGAACCGGTGTATTCGGCTTGGCCAACGTAGTCGCCGGCGGAGGACATGGCGAGATCTGCGATGCCATCTCCATTGAAATCTCCGGAAGCGAGGCGTCCTCCGAGCTGGTCTCCATCAATGAGATCGCTCCCGCCGTAAGGCACGGCAGTCATGATCCCACGATCCGCTCGATCCGTGCCCAGAGCAGGTTTCTCAATGCGCTGGCTGCCGTATGTCGTCAGTCCACTCCTTTGGCGACCGAAGATCACGTCGACAGCACCCACGTATTCGGCCGCGATCCCGCCGTAGGACTGGGTGTGTACCCAAAGCGACTGTTGGGGAACGCCCACAGCCAAATCATCCACGCCATCCCCGTTGTAGTCGCCGGCGGCCAGCGACGTCCCGAAGGCCTCATGGTCATCGGACCTGTCACCCAGGTGTTCCTGCGTGAAATAGTCGTTGCCACGTGCCGACAGGCCGCTGCCCAGTTTGCCGTAGATGATGTTCACTGCCCCGGCGTGGATGCGATTCTGGCCGCTGCGATACACGTCCTCGCGGGCGACCCCGATTGCCAGGTCGTCGACGCCGTCACCGTCAAAATCGCCCACCGCCAGCGCGTTCCCAAATTGATCGCCGCTTTCACGCGACCCTTTGATGTAGTATCCCGATCCGTCCGATTTTCCTTGGTACCAATGCTCGAGCGATGACGTATTCAAGCCGTTCGATCGGCCATAAATGACGCTGACTCGGCCGGTGCTTGAACTCCAGGTGGGTTCGGCCTGCACCACATCGGTGTAGCCATCACCGTTGAAGTCCCCGGCCGCACTGGCCGCCATCAGCATTCGTGATTCGAGCCGTTCGCAACGGCTGACTTTCCTCCGTGGCCGTTTCGATGGATTGTGCGTTCTTGCCGGACGGAGGCGGGAAAACAGCTGCCGCACTTGGGAATTCGTGGCCATGATTCATACTCCAAAATTGGGAGAGATCGGTTTCGGACCTGGGAATTTCAATCAGAACACGGCGAGCCCCTGGGAAATCCCATCGCTGCACCCAGGAGATTGCCGCGCGGGCGAAAAGGCGGCCAAAGAATTGGAAAAGAAATCCGGCCCGGAGCGTTACCGTCGCCGTCGATGTTCGTTCGCTTCCGACACGGGGAACGCTCGGCGTAGAAGCCCAGCACGTGATGGCCTCGGACCGAAGTCTGCGAATCTCACCAAAATACAGAACAGACTCGAACTCGTTTCCGATTTCCGCTCCCCAGCTTGATGTAACACTCTCGCAGCGACCCGCGTTCGTCACGTGAGCGTGGGCTGAGTAAGCATCGTTCTAGTGCTGAAATCGTGAGTCAGTCTTCATTGGACGGCGTTGTTGGCGGTAGGCTTCGCTTTAATCGTCGCTGACACGACCATTTCGGCATGTCAGAATCACCGCGAAGTCAACAACAACACGACCATCGCTTGCGTCAGCTGATCCAGTCGATCGGGAATCTCGACCTGGCCGTTCGATAAGGCGCACCTCGTTCAACTGCTCGAGGCTGGTTTTGCCGCAAAAGGTGACGACGGCTTGCCCGCTGACGTGATATCGATAGCTGGGCCGGTCGGATTTGAAACCTGGCATTTGACACCCTTTCCGATTGATTCCTGATATGAAATATCAAGAATGGTTCTGGAAACGGGTCGCACTGCCGAAGCAGGTAACGCAAACAAAGCGTTCCGACCAAGAAAACACGATGCTTTTGGGCACCGCACGAAGTACACCCCAGAGGATTCGAACCTCTAACCTTCGGTTCCGTAGACCGATGCTCTATCCAATTGAGCTAG